>NZ_AUMU01000008.1 GCF_000430845.1 Chryseobacterium gregarium DSM 19109
GGCTTCAGTATCCTTTTTAGTGGGCCCTGAGGGATTCGAACCCCCGACCCTCTGGGTGTAAACCAGATGCTCTGAACCAACTGAGCTAAGAGCCCCACTATCTTGTTTCCTCGATTAGAGTGGTGCAAATATACGACTTATTCAGAAATCTCCAAATTTTTTTCTAAAAATTCTCCGACAACAAAATTACTTCCGCCAATAAAAATCATTTCCCCGTTTCTACATTGTTCTTTTGCAGACAGATATGCTTCCTGTACGGAATTGAAAATTTTATAGGAAATTTTTGCCTGCTGCAACAGATCTTCATAATCTTCAGGGTGTCTTCCTCTAAAAATAGAGGGTTTTGCAAAATAGAAGTCAGAATTTTCAGGCAAAATTTTCATTACATCATCAATCTTTTTATCATTAACAAACCCCAGAATAATATGTTTATGCCTGTTTATGGAATTCAGCTGATCAAAAACATACTTCAGGCCCGCCTGATTATGCCCTGTATCGCAGATCGTGAGCGGACTCTTTGAAAACTCAAACCACCGGCCTATAAATCCGGTATTTTTATGGACGTTTAAAAGCCCGTTTTCAATATTTTGATCGGAAACGGTATAATTCATTTTTTTCAGCTCATGAATTAAAGCCAAAACCACTTTAATGTTTTTCTTCTGATAATTTCCTTCCAAATCAGATTTTAAATCCGTTTTTAACAGGGTGGCGTCAATAAAAGGAGAGTTCTCCGTTTCTGCTTTCTTTTTAAGAACAGCTTTTATTATTTCGTTTTCGTCCCCGGAAACTACAGGGATGTTATTCTTTATAATTCCGGCTTTTTCTCCGGCAATTTCTTCAAGCGTATCTCCTAAAATATTCTGATGATCCAACTGAACATTAGTAATTGCCGTAACCAACGGGTGAATAATGTTGGTCGAATCCAGTCTTCCGCCCAAACCGACTTCAATGATAGCGAAATCCACCTGCTGCTGGCAGAAATATTCAAAGGCCATGATGGTAGTAAACTCAAAGAAGGAAGGATGGATATCATCCGGAAGGTTTTTCAGTTTCTGAATAAAATGATACACAAATTCTTTATTACAGTTCTTGCCGTTCACTTTGATCCTTTCTGTAAAGTCAATAAGATGTGGTGAATTATATAAGCCTACTTTATATCCTTCTTCCTGAAGCACCGAAGCCAGCATATTGCTTGAAGACCCTTTGCCGTTAGTGCCGCCGATATGAATGCATTTTATTTTTTCTTGTGGGTTTCCGAAAAATTCGCATAGTCTTATAATATTATCCAATCCTGGTTTATACGCTTTCTGTCCTTCAAGCTGGTAATTCGGAGCCTGTACGAAAAGCCAGTCTACAGCTTCCTGATATTGTTCGATAGTCATGCCACAAAATTCTCAAAAGTTTCATACATATGAAACAATAATTTTCTGAAACTGTAACTTTTTTATATTTGGTTCGTCTAATTATAAAAAAGCGTAACATGAAAAAAGTTTTGACTATTATTTTGGGATTATCTTGCCTGGCTGTCAATGCCCAGAAAAAATGGTCTTTGAGAGAATGTGTAGACTATGCGACCACACATAATCTGCAGGTGATCCAAAATGAATATTCAAAACAAATGCAGGATCTTAACCTCAGAATTGCAAAGAAAAACTATCTTCCATCCGTTTCCGCAAATTTAGGAAACAGTGTGAGTTTCGGCCAGGCTTCCTTAGGGACGGGAAGTATCCGGAATGACAGGTTCAGCAACAATGCCAATCTTAGTGCCGATATTCTGGTGTACAATAACGGGCGGCTTGAAAAAACCATTAGAAAAACAGAATTTGATGTAGAGGCCAGCCAGTATGATATTGAAACCATTAAAAATGATATTTCCCTTCAGATTGCCCAGCAATATTTAACGACACTTTTAAATAAGGAAATTGTGAAAATTTCCCAGTCTGCCGTAGAGAATGCAAAGAAGCAGTATGACAGAGCAAAAATAACCACCAGTGTAGGAACAACCGCTCAAACCATTCTTGCAGAAGCGGAATCAGGACTGGCAAGGGAAAAACAAAATCTAAAGACTGCAGAAATTAACGTAGGAAGAAGTTTATTTGCTTTGGTCCAGCTGCTGCAGCTTCAGGAATATAAAGATTTTGATGTTGAAGATGTCGATGTTCCGGATCAGCTGGAACCTCAGCTGAAATCTGTTGATGAAGTATTGACGACGGCTTATGATAACCAGCCTCAGATTAAAGCGGCGGAAAGCAGGATAAGATCGGCAGAAGCTCAGACGGAAGTGACGAAAACAACTTTCTGGCCAACGTTAACGGCAAGTGTCGGTTTTGGAACCTTCTATAATAATTTATTGAACACGAACAGCAATGTCGGGTTTTTCCCACAATACAAAGATAATTTTGGGCAACAGGGCGGTGTAAGTTTAAATATCCCGATTTTTAACAAGGGGATTACAAAGCTTCAGGTTGAACAGTCGAAACTGAATGAAAATATTGCCAAAGTAACGATGCAGCAGCAGAAACAGATTGTGAGGGAGAATGTTCAGAAAGCCCAGTTTGATGTTGATGCCAATTACGAGATTTATTTATCTGCCGTTCAGGCTGAAAAAAGCACAAAGCTGGCGCTGGATTTTGCTGATAAAAGTTATGCGGCAGGGAGGTCTACAATTTATGATGTTAATATAGCGAGAAACAACTATGCCAATGCGCAGGGTTCTGTGGCCCAGTCTAAATTTAATTATCTTTTCAGCCTTAAACTGCTGAACTTCTACGCAGGAATTCCTTTAAGTTTATAGCATGTCTGTCCAGTCTTTAGAAAAATATTTACCACAAAATACGCTTCAGTATTTAAAAGATTGGTTTGCAGATTATTATATCCATATAAAAGTCACACGAAACAGGAATTCCAAACTGGGAGATTACCGTAAGCTTCCGGATCATTCTCATGAGATCACCATCAATTCTACATTGGTCCCGCAGCTTTTTTTCTTTGTGCTGACCCATGAGCTGGCCCATCTTATTGCTTTTGAAAAATATGGAAGAACAATTTCTCCCCACGGAAATGAATGGAAAGAAACTTTCAGGCAGATGCTGTTGCAAAGCATTAATGTTTATGAAGAAAACCTGAGACCGATTATGGTGAAATTTTCAAAATCTCCGAAAGCCAATTTCATGGCAAGTCCCGATCTGGTAAAATATTTTCATATTGAAAATCAGGATGATAATCTTATATTTATTGAAAAACTGGAAAAGGGAGATTTCTTCATATACCGGAATGAAAAGTATTTGTTAGAAGGTCTTATTAAAAAAAACTATCTTTGTAAGAACCTGGCTACAGGAAGGAAGTACTCTTTCAAGCCTTTGGCAAGGGTGGAAAAATACACTTAAGAATGTCAAAATCAAATAGATATTGCGTCATTATGGCAGGAGGAATCGGCAGCAGATTCTGGCCTATGAGTACACAGAAATTTCCGAAACAGTTTCAGGATATTTTAGGAGTAGGCCGTACCATGATTCAGCAGACCTATGACCGCATCAGCAAAATCATTCCTGATGAAAACATATTCGTCATTACCAATAAAGAATATGTAGAGCTTACTTATCAGCAATTACCTGAAATCTCTCAGGAAAATATAGTAGGGGAACCTTTACTTAAAAATACGGCACCCTGCAATCTTTACATGGTCAATAAAATTGCAGAAATTGATCAGGATGCCACCATGATAGTTCTGCCTGCGGATCATCTGATTCTGAAAGAAGAAATTTTTTTGGAAAAAGCAAAGCTTGCCTTTGATCTTGCTGCTGAAAATGAATATCTCGTTACCTTGGGGATCACCCCTACAAGGCCTGATACAGGATATGGGTATATCCAATTTGTAGACAAGCATGATTCTGATTATTATAAAGTAAAAACATTTACTGAAAAACCTATTCTGGAGATAGCAAAAAGCTTTCTTGAAAGTGGTGATTTTTTATGGAATGCAGGAATTTTTATCTGGAATGTGAAAAGCATTCATCAGGCATTTGAGGAACACCTTCCGGAAATGACCCAGCATTTTATGGCCTGCGAATACAATACCGACAGTGAAAAAGGCTGTATTGAAATTATTTATCCTAAGGTTCAGAAAATTTCCATCGATAACGGTATTTTAGAGAAAGCGAAAAATGTCTATGTGATTCCTGCTGATCTGGGATGGAGCGATCTGGGAACCTGGACTTCAGTATATGAAAATGCGGATAAAGATGATAATCAGAATTCGGTAAAATCCAAGCAGCCTATCCTTACCTACAATGCCAAAGGAAATGTAATACGGCTGAAAAATACCAATAAGGCAGTGATCATTGACGGACTGGAAAATTACATCATCGTTGATACGGATAAAGCATTGCTGATTTGTCCCCGAGATCATGACCAGCTGATCAAGGATTACGTTCTGGATCTGAAAAACCTGAAGAAAGGAGACAAATTCATGTAAAATAATCGGATGCTTTCTGCGTTGTTGAAATATGGTAAGATTTATATACAAAGTCAGGGTGTTGAGCTTCATTTTCCTGGGTGTGTTTTTATATTCACAGGAAAAGAAGCCGTTTTATGATGTGGCAAGCGTCCTGCAGAATATCATCCCTGAGATTAAAACGGATTCCTGGAGTCTGATTCATCAGAATTCCGGAAAAGACACCGTGATAAAATCATCATCAGCCGATAAGAATTATACTTCTCAATCATCAGGATTCAATGTCGGGATAGTAGAAGAAAACGAGTTTTATTATATTGTATATTTTCTGGGCGGGAAAACTGAATATATTAATGATCTGGAGGGACTGAAGAAATTTGTAGGAAAAGTAAACAATATTCACGATGCTGCCGTTTTTGCTGCAACACAAGGGTATATTATTGATGAAAATTTCAGAGATGTCGCAGGAAATTATTATGAAGATCCATCTAATTATTATCTGGATCTGGGTAAGCTTACCTCGAAAGAATGTCCTTATCAGAAAAAATATTTTACTTTAACCGTCAGTAAATCAACCGGAAATATTTCCGGGGTAAAAGACAATGGGCCTTATATCGAGCTTTATAATAAAAAGTGTACAAATAATCCAAGGCTCTTAAAAATTGAAAAGAAAGAAGAACCCAAAGATGAGCCTAAAAAACCAGCCAGATCCCCAAAGCGCAGATAAATTTTATGAAACGGAAAGACTGATCATGCGCCCGATGTCATTGGAAGACGGAGAATTTATCCTTGACCTTTACAACCGGCCTAAATTTATCAAATATATAGGAGACCGGAATTTAAAAACGGTTTCCGATGCGGAAAACTATATCAAGAGCAGGTTTCTTCCGCAGTTTGAGAAGCTGGGTTTCGGAAATTACGTGATTATCACTAAAGAAGGGCATCATAAAATCGGTGGAGTGGGGATCTTTGAAAGGGAAGGTCTGGATATTGTTGACATCGGTTTTTCGCTTCTCGATGAATTTGAAGGAAAAGGATATGCTTACGAGGCGGCATTGAAAATAAAATCCATCGGCATGAATGATTTCGGATTACAGAAGATTTCTGCCATTACCACAAAAGATAATTTTTCTTCTCAGAAACTGATCGAAAAGTTAGGGTTGAAATTTCAGAAGTTTGTTCATATTCCTGATGACCTGGAAGAGTTGATGTATTACGAAACGGAATAATTCTCAAACGCAATAAAATAAGACAATTAGGTTTGTCATCCCAAATAATCTGCACAAGGTGTAAATGACTTTGTTTGGATCCTTTCAGGATGACAGACGGTATCTGATAAAACGCTAAAAATTAAGATTTTGTTTTAATTGCTTCCCAGAATGATAAGAGATAAAAGTTATCCTTCTAAAATCTGTTCAGCAGCCGTTTTTGAAGTCACTTTTTCAATCACTCTCGTACAAATTCCTGTTTCATCGAAAATAAAAGTGGTCCTTACAATTCCCATATACGTTTTTCCGAAGGTCTTTTTCTCCTGCCACACCCCGAACTTCTCAATAATATCATGGTTTTCATCAGCGATTAAATCATAACGAAAAGCAAACTTGCTGTGGAAGTTTTTCTGCTTTTTAACAGAATCCCCGCTTATGCCCAACAGCTGAAACCCTGCTCTTTCAAGCTGAGCATAATTGTCGCTTAAATTACATGCTTCCACCGTACAGGTAGGCGTATTAGCCTGAGGATAAAAGAAAATCACTGATTTTTTCCCGATCAGGTTTTCTGACTGTATGGTTTCTCCATCCTGATTTATTCCTTTAAATGTTGGTAATTTGTCTCCGACTTTCAGCATAATAATTTAATTTTGTTCAAATTTAACGGATATATGACAAAAAAGCAAAGAGCTGCACTCGTTCAGCAGGAATTGGAGAAATTATACCCGGAAGTTCCTATTCCGCTGGATCATACCAATCCTTTCGCTTTAATGGTAGCGGTGGCACTTTCTGCCCAGACCACGGACAAAAAAGTGAACCAAGTAACACCCAATCTTTTTAAAGTGGCCGGAACTCCTGAAAAGATGGCTGTATTGGAAGTAGAGGAAATCAGGGAGCTGATTAAAGAAATCGGATTATCCAATACCAAAGCCAGGAACCTGAAAAGAATGGCCGAACTTTTACTGGAAAGGCATAACGGAGTAGTTCCTCAAACCTACGAAGAACTGGAAGCTTTACCGGGAGTCGGGCATAAAACCGCCTCTGTGGTGATGAGCCAGGGCTTTGGCTTTCCCGCTTTTCCCGTTGATACCCATATTCACAGGCTGATGACCCAGTGGAAGCTGACATCCGGTAAAAATGTGATAGAAACAGAAAAAGATGCAAAATCCATCTGGCCTGAAAGTGTCTGGAACAAGCTCCACCTGCAGATTATTTACTATGGAAGGGAGTATTCTCCGGCAAGGGGAAAAGGCGAAAAAGACTTTATTACAAAAATGCTGTTTGAAAAATAAAAATTCAATTGACAGCCGCAAAAATTTTTCTTCATGGAGTTGGCTAAAATTCAAAGAAGGTTTGACAGGATGTCGGAATAATGATTTAAAAATTACCCCACATCCAATAATCTCCTGTGATAATTAATTTGTCCCACATGATAACTCAGATGCCCGAACAGATGGATAAGGAAGTATTCAGTGGTCATTATATACCCTAACGGCTCGGTAGGATAGTCTTTTTTAAGATCTTCTTCCATGATTTTGTCAAGTGAAAAAAGGATAACATCAATCGTTTTTTCTATCTGTTGAATAAGTTCAGGCCGGGGGATATCTTTTAATGAAAATTCTAAATCCCGCTGTCTTACATATCCTGAATTTCCAAGCTGGGCTCCGATATAAGTGTTGAGGTTCCCCACCAGATGAAGGCACAGGTTTCCCGCAGAATTTGAAATGTTTTTATCTGTTTTCCAGAGGATTTCCTCATTTTGATACGCTTCGATTTCTGCTTTTAATTTATTTAAATCTCTTATATAGAGCGACTTTAAACTTTCTATGATCATTTTATTACTGTTTTAAAATATCCTCTGAAATTTTTTTTAACCAATGAATCCACATCTGTCTTATAATCAATAAAACCATAAATGCTGTCATGTTTTTTAATTGACGTTTATTAAGAACTAGTTTTTGATAAACGGGCTTTGAATTAATGAATTTGATTTCACCTTTTAAGGTCTTGGGATCAATATCATTAACTTAAAATTGATCATTAAAAACCTTTACTAAAATGCCATTTCCAAAGTAACCATTGTCATTATTCAGCCAAATATTAATGGTATCGTCGCTGTATGCTGCTTTACATTTATAATTTTCAAAATAAAATGACCTTCTGTTGTAAGAAAATGCATCATAATTGCTTGCTTCCTCGACAATATAAGCGGTTCTTGCTGTACTCTCAACTTTCTCACTGTTAAATAATTTCAACTCAGGGTATTTTGATAAAAGTTTGATTGTATCATTATCAACCAAACTCTTATCAATAGTTATTTTTTTAAACTTATTTAAATCCCTTTTCTCTGTTTCACAGTTAAAAAAGAGAAATAGAGTAAGAATTAAAATAGCTTTCATGAAATTATTTCTGCTTCTTTGCCCAAAGCTCCATCTTCCTGTTCAGCACATCCAAAGGAAGGCATCCTTGACTCAGCACTTCATCATGAAACCTGGCCAAGCTGAACTTTCCCCCCAATTCCTTCTGGTATTTCTCTCTCAGTTCACGGATTCTTAAAGATCCGATTTTGTAGCCCAAAGCCTGTCCTGGCATCGCCATATACCGTTCCACTTCTGCGGTTGCGCCGGCTTCGTCATAAGAGATATTGCTCAGGAAATATTTAATAGCTTCCTCTCGCTTCATGGTTCCGGTATGCAGGCCGGTATCCACAACCAGTCTCACGGCCCTCAGCATCTGGTCGCTCAGATAGCCCATTTTCTGATAAGGATCAGTGTATAAACCAAATTCAGGGCCTAACGTTTCGCAATAATGCGCCCAGCCTTCACCATAAGCACCGAGCCAGCCGAATCTCATGAATTTCGGAAGTTTGGTATTTTCCTGCTGAAGAGAAACCTGGTAATGATGCCCTGGAATGGCTTCATGTAAGAAAAGCGATTCCATTCCTGAAGTGACATTGAATTTCGTTGGATCGGGAAGAGGAACATAAAAGATCCCCGGCCTTTTTCCGTCAGGGGTTCCCTGAATATATTCTGCGCTGGCACTTGCTTCTCTGAATTTTTCGGTTTGGCGGATCTCAAATTTCGTTTTCGGGGCTACGGAAAACATGGTTTTCAGCTTTGGGGTAATTTTAGCCAGAATCCCATTGAATGCACCTATCACTTCTTTTGATGTGGTATAGGGCATTGCTTTCGGATCTGTTTTTACGAAGCTGATAAATTCTTCCAGTGTACCGGTAAAACCTACCTGCTGTTTTACTTTTTCCATTTCTGCTCGGAGCATTGCAACCTGCTGCAGCCCGGTTTTATTGATGGCTTCGGGAGACTGATTGGTGGTGGTCCAGCTTTTTACGTAGTACTGGTAAATTTCCTTTCCGTTCGGCAGATTGTTATAACCGTCTGTATCCCGGGCTTTAGGCAGATATTCTTTTTCCAGGAAATCACCCATTTGGGTGTAGGCCGGAATAATTTTTTTGGTAATCACCTCTTTATAAGATGCTGAAAGCCTTTCCTTCTGCTCTTTGGTGAAATCTTTCGGGAAGCTTTTAAGGGGTCCGTAGAAAATATTTTTATCCGGATCGGCTGATATGATCTCTTCCGCCCTCATCTGCGGAATCATTTTAACAACCAGTTTCTTAGGGAGCACGACTTTATTGTTTATTCCTTCACGGAAGTTGTCTGTGGCGGTATTCATCCAGTCCGGGAATTTCTCCATTCTCTTCAGCCAGTCGCTGTAATCTTTTTCTGTTTTGAAAGGCTGGCTTCCCTGTCCGCTCCCGTACAAAGGGAAATTCAGAGGGAGCCCTCCAAACTGTGTAAACGGAATGTATTCCGGATGATAGGCATAAGCTTCAATTTTATCTTTTAACGTATAGTCCAATACATCATAAACCACTTTATTTTCATCAGAAAGGCTTTTATAATCAACATTTTCAAGCTGTTTCTGCACCGAATGATAAAAAGCCACTTCTCCTGAAATAAAATCTTTGTCAATGGTAATCGGAAGCTGGTCATTGTATCTCAGATCACCTTGTGAAGTAGCCTCCAAAGGGTAGAGTTTTAAATACTGCTCATAATAATTGGATGCTATGGAATCCAGATTGGAAGGGGTTACTTTCGTTAAAGGGGAATCCGACTTTTTGCAGGAAGTAAGACCTGTCAGTAAGCTTAATCCTAAAATACCTTTCAATACAATGTTTTTCATTTTTTCAGAATTCTTTTTAAAGCAAATGTAAATATTAAAAGAATATAAGTGGCAAGAGTTGGCACAGATAATCATTTTACAGGCTATTCATTCAACAGGGCAAGAGGAAGATATCCGTGATCTTATAAATTATAAAGGATTTTTTAAAAATAATTTTCAAAAAATTCTTCACATTCAATCTATTGTTTATCTTTGTTGAAAACGTTTAACAATCATAGTATTACAGCTCTTTTTTAAGAAATAATGAAAGGGATTTTAAAAATTTACCATCCGGACGAAACGCTAAAGTACAATATCAGACACACTTATTGTAAAGCGGTTTACAGCAACCAGCAGCATTTATTAGAGGTTGAAATACTTACGGATGACAGCCTGGATCATGTAGATGATGATTCTCTGCAGTACAACTTTCCGCAACTTTCACTTGAAGTTTTTGATTTTCCTCTTGAGTCGGAAGAAATAGAAGGGAAAACAATCAGGATCAATGATTCTGAGGAAGATACTTTTACGGAAGTGGACTTATTCGACGATGAAGATGCTTTCATCTATGATAACGAGCTTCAGTTCGAAAGAAACGAAGAAGATGTGCTTCAGGTAATCTGGAAAGGAAAGATTGATGATTTCTATACAGGCTCTGACGTCCCGATTCCTTTCAGGATGAAATGTGAATTTAAGCAGGATGAGATTGTGGTAGACGAAGACTAGAAATCTATCTCCGATAATTTATATTAAGGAATTTCTTTTCAAAAATGATTTGAAAAGAAATTTGTTATTTTGGAAAATGATGGATTTTAAGTCGCTTTTTAAGCAATTTTTAAGATAACATTTCATAATATTCCATTACATTTGTCGTTACAACTTTTATAAAAATACATATTAATGCTGTTAACGGAACTTACTCAGATTTTATTTGCCCAGGTAACAACATCTGCAATGGCAGAGGCACCCAAGAAAGTATTTTCATTCTGGGAAATCATGTTTCACGGAGGAATATTCGCAAAAATAGTAATGGTGACTGTATTGTCACTGGGGATATTCTCCGTATATCTTTTCTTTGAGCGGTTTTTCTTCATCAAAAGGCTGACCTCAAAAACGGATGCCGATTTCATGAACAACATTGAAGATTTCATTAAAGAAGGAAAGATTGAACCCGCGGCAGATTACTGCAAAAGACAGAATTCGCCGGAAGGAAGAATTCTGGAGAAAGGAATTTCAAGATTGGGACGTCCGGTTTCTGATATCGTCAGCGCAATGGAATCCCAGGCACAGGTTGAAGTGGCCAATATAGAGAAAAATCTGAACCTTCTGGCCGTAGTACCCAGTATTGCTCCGATGCTCGGGCTTTTGGGAACAGTAATCGGGATGATTATTGCATTCTTTGATTTATCCAATATGGAAGGGGCGTTTTCCCCGAAAACACTTTCAGAAGGGATCTATACCGCGTTGGGGCAGACGGCAGTCGGTCTTGCCGTAGCTATTCCTGCCAATTTTTTCTACAATATTCTTTTGACGAGAATTGATAAGTTTGTACTGAAAGCGCAGAATATGTCCGGTGAATTTTTAGATTTAATCAACAAACCTTTATAATATTTCAATGAAAATTCAGAGAAAAAATAAAGCCCGTCCGGAATTCAGTTTAGCCGCGATGACAGACGTCATCCTGCTGATGCTGATCTTCTTTATGATCACTTCCTCTGCCGCCAATCAGAGTGCGATTGACGTAAAGCTGCCGAAAACAGGAGCTGTTGATGATAATATACCAAATCCGCTGACAGTAAGCATTAAGCCTGACGGATCCTATTTTGTGGATGATAATCCTGTGAACAGGGGAGATCTGGAACAAATGATTGTGAATAAACTTGCCAGCCAGACCAATAAATCCTTTACCATAAGAGCGGACGAAAATACCATGCATAAAGACGTGGTTTTTGCGATGGAAATTGCTGAAAAGCATAAATTTAACATTGCTATTGCAACTGTTAAAGATAAATAAGAAGATCATGTAATGATGAGAAGCAATATTATAAATAAAAACGAAGAAAACAGAGACCGGATAAAAAGCGCACTGCTTTCTGTCCTGATCTGGTCTGGCATCCTGTTGTTTGTTTTTTTATATAAATTGAAACCAAAGCCTCAGGAACCGGAACCGGAAGTGGTGACCACCATGCTGGTGAACTTCGGTGACAACAGGAACGGAAACGGAATGGAAGAACCTGCCGACCAGCCGGGAAGTTTAGCAGCACCGGCGGAAGAAATTACTTCCGACCCTTTAGAAACTGCTGTTCCTGAAACCAAAACGGTTATTGAACCCCAGCCTCAGCCGGAAACTAAAAAATCAGAAGCGAAAGAAAAAATCATTACCGGAAATAATACTAAAGTGACGATTCCGAAAAAAGAGGAATCAAAAGATAATAAAAAATCGACAGCCGGTACAAGTGCTGCGAAGACCACTAAAAAATCAGGAGCGGCAACCGCCAATTCAAAGACCGGGAACGGTGACGGAAAAGGAACGGCAGCTATCGGCAATCTGATCAGAGGAAGAGGTACGAAATCCGGAAGTCAGGGTGACGGGGAAGGAATCGGAAATGCCGGAGACCCTCTAGGCGGCGACGGAAATGGCGACAGTAAAGTAGGCATCGACCGTAAACTGGTCAGATTTATTCCCGGGACTATGGGCAGAGGCGGCTCTCAGCCAGCTAACAGCTGTACTGCAAGCGGAACCATTACGGTGGCTTACACGGTAGATAAAGCAGGCAATGTAGTTTCTGCAAGAAGATCAGGCGGAACCGCCGATCCCTGTATCACATCAAACGCTGTCTCATGGGTGAAAAAATACGTGAAAGCGGAAAAGTCCGCGGTATCTTCTACCGGGACGTATAAAATTACTTTCTAAAAAATAAAAGCACTTTACTTTATTCAAGTGCTTTTTTTATTTCATTGATTCTGTTGATTACCGGAAGCGCGAAAATCCCGCTGGTCTGCAGGTACCGTTCGTAGAATGTTTTTGCCTTATCTAAAAAGTCATTGTTATGTTCCCCTCTGCCTTTAAAATAAAAGAGATTCCCCAACATTTCGTAATAATCTTTGTGATCCCTTTCCTGTCTTTCATTGACGATTCCTATGATTTCTTCTTTCGGTTTTGAAGAAATTTCCGTGAAGTCCATTTTGAAAATATCTTTCATTAAGGATTCGAAATCCAGTTCTTTCTGCATCAGGCTTTCTTCAGGTTTGTCTAAAATCAGTTTTTCCAATGCCTGAGATAACTGTCGTATTAATCTTAATGTGAATTCTTTATCGGTGATCATATATATTAAATTAAAAGTTTAAGTAATCTTCTGTACGGGTTAATTCGCTCCATCGTGCAGAAAGGAATTTCGCATAATGGACCGGTGAAATCCCGTACGTTCCTAATGAATGCCCATCATTCACTTCTACCAAAACAGTTTCATTATTTTCATTAATACCGAAATCAAGTGCATACGAATTAGGTTGAGATGTAAACTGCTCAATCGCATTTTCTACAGTTTTACATCTAATTTTGTGTCCCAATCGCCTTTGTATCTTCTGATATCCAGAATTTCTTTATACCGGATAAAACAGCGCCATTCCGTTTTAAAGTCAATTCGTTCGGAGCACCAGATTTCTGTATCTTTTTCCTGATCAATTAATCCCAGGAAATCTATTTCATGGCTGATAATCTTTCCTGCAAATAATTTAGTCTCTGTTTTGGGTTTGATGAAGATGTTCCGGCTCTTTTTATCCTTAAATATTGTATTGATTATGGATTCCCAGATCTTTCTTCTTAAAAACAGCTTTAGTTCTTCGGGATAATCTATTTCCTTATCAGGGTGGATTATATTCAGATTTTTAAGCCTTTTTCTCACATTTCCGATTCCGCCGACAACAATATGTTCAGGATTACAGTCTGGAATCTCATCTGCATCCGTGAATTTTTCAGTTTCAAAACCAAAATTCCTGAATCCTTCATACGCTACAAATGCATTGACATTATAGAATTCTCCGTTTTTATCACTTTGGATATAGGCTTTCATAAGAGTATCTGATTATGCAAAAAATAAATAGGCCAAAGCAATGGCCGTAATAACGCCTACCAGATCTGCCAGAAGCATGGCAACCACCGCATATCTTGTATTCTTCACAGCTACAGCTCCGAAGTAAACAGCAATTACGTAAAAGGTAGTATCTGAGCTTCCCTGGAGAACCGCAGCCAGTTTCCCCTGAAAGCTGTCTGCCCCGAAAGCTGACATGGTATCCACCATCATTCCCCGTGCGCCGGAACCTGATAACGGTTTGATTAAAGCAGTCGGAAGCCCGTCTACAAATCTTGCATCCAGGTTCGCCGTATACGCCACCCACTTCATGCCGTCGATAATTACATCAAAAACCCCGGAAGTTCTCAACAGTGAAATGGCAATCAGCATCCCGACCAGGTAAGGAATAATCTTCACGCAAGTCCAGAACCCTTCTTTTGCCCCTTCGATAAAGGCATCAAAAACATTGATCTTTTTATAGATCGCACCCAGCACAATGGCCAGGAAAATAAAGAGAATCAATCCGTTGCTCAATACTTTGCTGAAATTATCCAGCTCATCTTTATTTAATTGTACCAGATACAAAACCAGAAGCGCGATCATTGCAGAGATTCCGCCTACATAAGCAATAACAATAGGTTTTAACAGATTGATTTTCTGATATAATGATACGATGATCATGGCTGCTAAAGTCGCGGCAAATGTTGCGATCATGCAGGGAAGAAAAATATCGGTCGGTGTTTTTGAACCCATGGAGGCACGGATCGCAATAATCGAAACGGGAATCAAAGTCATTCCTCCGGCATGAAGGCAGAGGAACATGATCTGTGAATTGCTCGCGGTATCCTTATTCGGGTTCAAAGACTGCAGGCTTTCCATAGCCTTCAGTCCAAACGGAGTAGCTGCATTATCCAGTCCCAGGAGGTTGGCACTGAAATTCATCAGCATATGCCCGAAAGCAGGATGGTTTTTAGGGATATCAGGAAATAACCTGGAGAAAAAAGGCTGGATCAGCCTGCTTAAAAGATTGATGCCGCCTGCTTTTTCAGCAATGCTCATAAACCCCATGAACAGGGTCATAATGCCAATGAGGCCGATACAGATCTTTACTGCCGTTTCAGAAGTTCCGATAACGCCGTCTGCTTCCTGTACCCGGTACACTTTGACGTCCTGTCTCAGGGAATCGGCTTTATAATGGATCCGGCTGTCTGCAAAATCCGGTTTTTTCATCAGGCTGTCCCGTACCACAGGAGGTAAGGTGTTTATGTTCTGGGTTGCGATCTGTACGGTGTCACCGCCTTTTCCTACGACCATATCATTGAAAATGGTTTGGTAATGGCTTGATGAAATGCATTTTATACTGGCAATGGCAATGGCAATAATGATAAATGCCGACCAAATTCTGCTGAGGACCATCCGATTGAATTATAATTGTTTAAACTTATCGAAAAAACTCCAGATTACAAAACAGATCTTCTCTTAACCATCATCATAAAGCCGGCTGATATTCTCTTAATCCTATTTCTCATCCAGATAGACGAGAAAGCCTTTAAAATCATCATCCGTACTCTTCAGTACTTTGGCATCTTTCATCTTTTTCTCCAGCCCGTCTATGAAGAAGTTCTTTTCAAAAAACTGACGGTGCACACCTTCAAGCATTTCCATGAAATAGTCCATTCCGATTTTATTGTTGTGAAGATCCATTTTGGTTTCCAGCGGCTTATTGGGGAAGAGTTCCTCGTGCAGATCGGTAATTCTTTTACAGAAATTCAGGGCTTTTTCAGGAGAAGAAACCTTACAGCAGTACATCAGGATAAAACAGCACCACAGCGCATGCCTGAATGAATTTCCGATACCGTTGGTAGAGGCTGTTTCCGGGAATTTTCTCTGGGCGATGGTATAGGCTTTAAGCGTAGCATAAAAACTTAATACAGAGAAAACAGGATGGGGAAGAACAAGCGATAAAAGGCGCATGATCTTTTTAAGGCTCATGCTCCGGATGGTATTGAAAAATATTCTGAAAGTTCTCATCAATAAAAATCTCTCCCTAATAGGAGAGAGATGATCTTTTTTTTATAAATTTTAAGCTTTTACCGTTAATAAATTGATCGTCTTAGCAACGGTGTCTTTTATTTCTGTCCTTTTTACAATAAAATCTACAAATCCTTTTTCCTGAAGGAATTCTGAAGTCTGGAACCCTTCCGGAAGGTCTCTTCCAATGGTTTCACGGATTACCCTTGGTCCTGCGAAACCGATCAGTGCCTTAGGTTCAGCCATAATGATATCGGCGGTCATGGCAAAAGAAGCGGTAATTCCCCCAAACGTAGGGTCACAAAGATAGGCAATGTATAAAAGTCCTGCTTCTGAAAGCTGTGCAAGCTTAGCCTGAACCTTTGCCAGCTGCATTAGGGAATAGGTTGCTTCCTGCATCCTCGCGCCACCGGACTGGCAGATAATCATGTAAGGAAGTTTCTTTTCCATACAGTAATCAATAGCTCTCCTTATTTTTTCTCCCATGACAGAACCTAAAGAACCTCCGATAAATGCAAAATCCATACACGAAACAACCATTTCAGTTCCTTTTACGGTTCCTACGGCATTTCTGATGGAATCCGTCAGCTTGGTTTTGGCTCTTACCTCTTTCAGGCGGTCTGCATAAGGCTTGGTGTCTTTAAAGTTCAGGATGTCAATACTTTCAACATTAGCATCCAGCTCAGTAAATTTACCTTCGTCAAAAAGGATATCGAAAAATTCTGCACTTCCTATTCTTACATGAAAGCCGTCTTCAGGAGAAACATAATTATTTCTCTTTAATTCGTCATGCTCAACAATTTTCCCGGAAGGAGTCTGATGCCAAAGACCTTTGGGAACGTCTTTTTTTTCATCAGTCGATGTCGTAATATTTTGTGCTTTTCTTTTAAACCACTCGAATGCCATAGTGTCTGTATTAATGTACAATTTATAATGTACAAAGTATCATGTAATTAACTACATCTTACTTTGTACATTATGTTTTTACAAAATTATTTTAAAGTATTTACGTTATTTAAATCTTCAAATGCCTTAACCAGTCTCTTGGAGAATGTTTCCTCACCTTTTCTTACCCATGTTCTCGGGTCATAGAATTTTTTGTTAGGTTTTTCTTCTCCGTCCGGATTTCCGATCTGGGTCTTTAAATAATCGATATTATCAACCATATAATCTCTGATTCCTTCTGTATACGCAAACTGAAGATCAGTGTCAATATTCATTTTAATCACTCCGTAGTCAATCGCTTCCCTGATTTCGTCCAATGTAGATCCTGACCCTCCGTGGAATACAAAATTCACAGGCTTTTCAGCAGTTCCGAATTTTTCCTGAACATATTTCTGAGAATTGTCAAGAATTTTCGGGGTAAGCACTACGTTTCCTGGCTTATATACGCCGTGTACATTACCGAAAGCGGCTGCAATGGTAAAGTTTTCAGAAATGGCTTTCAGTTTTTCATACGTATAGGCTACATCTTCGGGCTGCGTATACAGTTTTGAATTGTCAACATCTGAATTGTCAACACCGTCTTCTTCTCCGCCGGTAACACCGATTTCCACTTCCAGAGTCATCTGCATTTTAGCCATTCTTTCAAAATAACGGGCAGATGTTTCGAGGTTTTCTTCCAAAGATTCCTCAGAAAGGTCTAGCATATGAGAAGAGTACAGTGATTTCCCGGTCTGTCTGAAGAATTCTTCGTTGGCATCCATCAATCCGTCGATCCAGGGCAATAGTTTCTTGGCACAGTGGTCGGTATGAAGAATCACAGTCGCTCCGTAAGCTTCTGCCAGCGTATGAATATGTTTTGCTCCGGCCACAGCTCCTAAAATAGCTGCTTTCTGTCCGTCATTGCTTAATCCTTTTCCTGCATTATAAGCAGCACCTCCGTTAGAGAACTGAATGATAACAGGCGAGTTCAGTTTTGCTGCAGTTTCCATCACCGCATTCACGTTGCTGGAACCAATTACGTTAACTGCAGGTAATGCAAATTTGTTTTCTTTAGCATGCTGAAAAATATCAGTAACTAATTGACCTGTGGCAACTCCTGCCGGGAAAATTCTGCTCATGTTTTACTTTTTAATATAAATTATTCGGATTTGTAAAATTCCTGTAAAGGTAATCATTTTTGCTTAATTGCTAATTTCTTTTGTCCCGTCCCCAAAGCAGCTTTTGCCGGATGGTTTCATAGAAACTCAGGTTGTTGGGCTGCACCAGGAGGATCTGAAAGTTGGCTTTCCTGATGATAATTTCCTTGTCAGTTTCTATATGGATCAGTCTGGAGTCCAGTGAAAGTGAATACTGGGGAACCCTGCTTTCCACTTTAAACTTAATTTCAACCCTGTCATTTACCACCAGCGGCCTTACATTAAGATTATGGGGGGCAATAGGCGTAATGACAAAATTTTCGTTGTTCGGGGAAATGATTGGCCCGCCGCAGCTTAATGAATAAGCGGTAGAACCTGTCGGTGTGGAAACGATCACGCCATCTCCCCAGAAGATGTTCAGGAACTCATTATTGATGTAAGAATCCACCGTCACCATCGAAGTTGTTTCTTTTCTGGACAGCGTAACATCATTCAGGGCATACGGGAAAAAATCTTCCAGTTCGGGCGAAACCACCTGGATCACGGAACGTCGGCTTGTCTTGACGTCACCTTTTAAAATAGAATCCAGTTCGTTAAAGGCTTCTTCTTTGGTAAAGCTGGCAAGAAAACCTAATCTGCCGGTGTTTACACCTACGATCGGTATTTCCAGATCCTCGATGAATGTTAAGGAGTTAACGATGGTACCGTCGCCTCCGAATGTAAAAAAAAGATCAACTTCCTTGTCTACAAGATCCTGCTTGCAGTTGAAGGTTTCGAAAATTTTTGAAAACTGAAGCGCTTCAGCCATCTCATCATATAAAACGGATTTTATCCCTCTGTTTTCCAGCTCGGAAATAAATTTGCTTAAATATAAAAAGGTATCAAGATCTTTTTTCTGAGAATATATGGCTGCCTTCATCATGTTATATTTCTATGAATTTCTGGAAAAACCCGAACCTGTCCTGAAACAGATCGGATTTGTCATCAGAATAATATTTCTGTACAATTCTGTAATCGTAACGGTCAAATGTTTCATCAATAGAGCTCAGGTTTTCATTGCTGATCTTGATCGTCACATGAATGGCTTCATCTGACATAAAACTGATAAAAGCTCCGTAAAATTTAGAATTATTGCTTTCAACGATATTGGCGATCTCCGTCATCGAATATTTCCTGGCAGGGGTTTCTACCGTAAGAATAGCTCCTGATTCCGAAAACAGCGGATACTTTGACAGGTCCTGGAAGATATCTTCACAGCTTATGTAGCCGAGGTATTTTTCATTCTTGTTGATTACAGGGATCACGTTGGCATTGAAGGTATGAAACAATCGGATGCTGTCCATGATATTGTTGTCTTCAAGAATTGCAAAGCGTTCGATTTGATGTTCAAGATCCTTCAGCGTTCCTTCTTCTTCATAAAGAAAATCTTCAGCAATCGCACCGTAGAAATGATTGGATTTTTTAATGAAAATATGAGAATATCCAAATGCATCTATCATGTCTCTTGCTGATTCTATCGAGTCAGTCAGATTAAAACACGGAAAATCTTTTGAGATATAGTCTTTGATAAACATTGTGCTAATTTATAAAAAATTAAATGAAACTTTTTCCGAAACACCAACTTTTTTTCATTCGAAATCAAAAAAATGATTTTAAAATTTGCCCGTGACGAAAAAATAGGTATCTTTGTCGCCTTTCATTTTTACTTTTTATTAGATTTATTTCAAACTGCACTGTCTATTAGGCACTTGCAGTTTTTTTATTTCAGGATCCTGGCAAATTCCCACATCACAATTCCTCCGCAGACACTTACATTTAAAGAATGTTTGGTTCCCAATTGCGGAATTTCAATAAAAGAACCGATATTATCCAGTGCTTCATCACTGATTCCTTCCACTTCATTCCCTAAAATAACTGCATATTTCTTTGAAGGATCAATTTTAAAGTCTGTAATCATCTGGCTGTTGGTGGTCTGCTCGATCCCTACAATTTCAAAATCCTGTGACCTGAGATGATGAATAGCCGCATTAATATCTGCCTCATAGCTCCAGTCCACGCTTTCCGTAGCTCCTAAAGCGGCTTTGTGGATTTCGCGGTGTGGCGGCTGAGGCGTAATTCCGCAGAGAATGATTTTCTGGACCAGAAAGGCATCTGCTGTCCTGAACGTCGCGCCCACGTTGTGCATGCTTCTGATATTATCCAGTACGACGACCAGAGGAATCTTTTCCACGGTTTTAAAAGTTTCAACATCGATTCTGTTAAGCTCTTCCAGTTTTAGTTTATGTACCAATTGGTTGTATTTAATGTAGTTATCAATATATATGTACGATCTTTAACGGAATAAAGATTTTTATTTAGGCAAACCCATGATCTGATGAACGCTTTTTTCAATGTTCTGGGCAATGGCTTCCATGGGAATATCATTTTCATCATTGCTGAAAGGGTCTTCAATTTCTTCGGCAATCATTTCAAGGCTCATCAGGACATAATATACAAAAACGGTCAGAGGAATCATAAAAAGTCCGATAGATATAACGTACGCCACCGGTAAGGCCAGGACATAAAGAATGATGAATTTCTTTACAAAGGAAGAATAGGAATACGGAATCGGTGTGTTTTTAATTCTCTCGCAGCCTCCGCAAACGTCCAGAAAACCTGAAAGCTGGGTGTCTAAATACAGCATTTCAAAGTCTGAAATTTTTCCCTGTTTTTTAAGCTGATGTAATTTGTGGGTTAAAAGAATAACGATTTCTGTAGGGCCGTGATGCTTGATATGGTCTTCGATTTCAGAATAGTCCTCGTCTAATGCCAGTCTTGTAGATTCTTTGGAAAGGTGTTTGGCCAGAAAATGCGGAAAATATTTAAGGTATCTTGCGATCTGTTCCAGGTCCTGTCTGTCATTTTCAAGAACAGATTTGATTTTAACGGCAAAGTTCCGGGAGTCATTGACCAGCTTGCCCCAGAGCTTCCTGCCTTCCCACCACCGGTCATAGGCAGTATTGGTCCTGAAAACCAGTAATAAAGACAGTACGAAACCGAGTAAAGAATGAATCATGCTCACATTGCTGACGGGCGATTTTGAAGATAAGTGAAGGTATTCCACTTCAAGGTATTCAATACCCCAGGAATATAATCCGACCAGGATCATCGTCGGGAACAGGATCTTCATCGTATCGCTTTTATGCAGGCTGAAAAGGATTTTCAGAAAATGTTTGGTATTGTAAACTCTCATACGCGGGATTGATGATGCAAAGATAAAATTTTTCATTTTGATGACCTCATTTCAATCTTACGGTACCTTTTGAGATTAAATGCGGTGTTATGATGGCGGATGATGACTAATATTTATGTTAAAATTTTCTTGAATTTCAAAAAAACACTATTTTTATTCCGCATTTAAATACCACACAAAATGATTCTCGAAAACGTAGATGTCGTAACGGATATCAACAAAGAAGATTTTCAGAAAAATTATTTCACAAAGAAGAAGCCGCTTCTGATTAAAAATTTTGCAAGCCGTTGGGAAGCTTTTGATCAGTGGAACTTTGATTTTATCCGTGAAAAAGCGGGAGATCAGGAAGTTCCCTTGTATGATAATAAACCGGCTGATGCTTCCGGAAGCTCAGATGCGCCTGTGACTCATATGAAGATGAAGGAGTATATCGATACAATTAAAAGCAGGCCTTCGGATCTGCGCATTTTCTTTTACATCATCACAGACCGGCTACCGGAATTGCTGAAAAACTTTACCTATCCGGATTTGGGAATACGGTTTTTCAAAAGGCTGCCGACCTTATTTTTCGGGGGAAGCGAAGCCCATGTGCTGATGCATTATGATGTGGATCTGGGGGACTTTCTGCATATCCATTTTGAAGGGAAAAAGAGGATTCTATTATTTGACCAGAAACAGTCTGCCTTCTTATACAAAGTTCCCCTATCGGTGCACACTATTTATGAAGTGGATTATGAAAACCCTGATTACGAAAAGTTTCCGGCACTGAAACATGCCAGAGGCTTTGAGGTTTTTATGGAACATGGGGATGCGCTTTTCATTCCCGGTGCGTTCTGGCACTTCAACAGGTATCTTGAGCCCGGATTTTCCATGTCGCTCCGGGCGCTTCCTGGCAAACCCGGTGTTTTTGCGAATATGCTGTATCATGTTTTTATTATGCGATACACCGATAAATTAATGCGTAAATTATTTAAAGTCAAGTGGGTGGATTATAAACAGAAATGGGCGTATAATAAGAGCGCGAAGGCTTTGGAAGATCATCTTAAGCAATAAAGATTAAATTTTATTTTATAGATCTGACAGATTGTTCAGGTGTTCAAAATCTGTACGTTTGCAGCTATACTTTTCAAAAACTTTAATCCTTCTTTTTTATTTCATACTTTTACCATCCTAATTTTAAGATCAATTTTAATGGCAAAGGCGACGAAGAAAGAAACTCCTTTAATGACACAGTATAATACCATCAAGGCCAAATACCCTGATGCGCTTTTGCTATTTCGGGTAGGGGATTTTTATGAAACTTTCGGGCAGGATGCGGTTAAGACGTCTCAGATTTTAGGAATTGTCCTTACCAAAAGGGCCAATGGAGACGGCCATATTGAACTGGCGGGATTTCCGCACCATTCCGTAGATTCCTATTTGCCGAAACTGGTAAGGGCAGGAATGAGGGTGGCCATCTGCGACCAGCTTGAAGATCCAAAAACGGTGAAAGGAATTGTGAAAAGGGGCGTAACGGAACTGGTGACCCCCGGTGTCACATTCAATGACCAGGTTTTAAATTCAAAAAAGAATAATTTCCTGCTTTCCCTTCATAAAGAAAAAGAAAAGTTCGGAATTGCGCTGGTGGATATTTCCACAGGTGAGTTCCTGGTAAGTGAAGGAAGCCTTGAAAAGCTGCTTCATATTGTCAATACCTTTGATCCGAGTGAAATTATTTATCAGAGAAGCGTCCAGATCCCGGAACAGTTTAAAAATAAAAATGCCTTTAAGCTTGAAGACTGGGCCTTTCAATATAATTTCGCCTACGAAAAACTGACAAATCATTTCAAAACCAATTCATTAAAAGGCTTCGGAGTTGAAAACCAGCCGTTGGCGATTACGGCAGCGGGAGCTATTTTTGCTTATCTCGTAGAAGATACCCATCATAATTTGCTGGCCCACATCACCAGAATTCAGATTATTCCGCAGGAAGATTTTCTGATGATGGATCATTTTACTTTAAGAAACCTGGAAATCGTCTGCCCAAGCAGTCCGCAGGGTAAATCATTGCTGGACATTATTGATAAAACCTCGACTCCGATGGGAGGACGTTTGTTGAGAAGAAGAATTATTTTACCCTTAAAGTCTGTAAGTGAAATCGGAAGAAGGCTTTCTTTAATTGATTTTTTAAATGAAAACGACCATCTTAAATATGAAATTTCCCAGTTATTAAAGTCTATTTCAGACTTAGACCGGTTGATGGGAAAACTGGCCGCCGAGAAAATTTCACCTAAAGAATTGGGATATCTCCGTCAGAGCCTGATCAATATTCATAAAATTAAGGCTTTGCTTCATCCGCATGCCGATGTTCTGGCGTGGCTGGACCCGTTGTATGATCAGGATGAACTTATTAAATGCCTTCAGAACCACCTGAATGAGGAGCTTCCGGTGAATCTGGCCAAAGGCAATGTGATCAAAGAAGGGATTTCAGAGGAACTGGACCGGTTAAGAGGGCTTCAAAGCAAAGGGCGTGGATTTCTGGACGAGATGTGCCACAGGGAAGTTCAGAGGACGGGAATTTCAAGCCTTAAGATTGATTTTAATAATGTTTTCGGGTACTATATTGAGGTCAGGAATACTCATAAAGATAAAGTTCCTGCAGACTGGATCAGGAAACAGACCCTGGTGAACGCCGAACGTTACATTACGGAGGAACTGAAGGAATATGAAAGCCAGATTCTCGGCGCGGAAGAAAAAATAGGGGTTCTGGAAAATGAGCTGTACAGAAATATCTGTAACGAAACCATGATCTATATTGACCGGATTCAGGAAAATTCAAATATCATCGCACAGCTTGATGTTGCGGTTGGTCTGTCAGAACTGGCCGTTTCCGAGAGTTATACCAAACCGGTTTTAACGGAAACTTTTTCAATTGATCTTAAAGAAGCCCGGCACCCGATCATTGAAAATGCACTTCCGCTGGGTGAAAAATATATACCGAATGATATTTTCCTGGATAAAGATTCCCAGCAGATCATCATGGTGACAGGGCCCAACATGGCGGGTAAATCGGCCATCCTCCGACAGACGGCTATTGTATGCCTGATGGCGCAGATCGGAAGTTTTGTCCCGGCAAAACATGCTGAAATCGGTATCCTGGATAAAATCTTTACCAGGGTAGGAGCCTCGGACAATATCTCTGCCGGTGAATCCACTTTTATGGTGGAAATGAATGAAGCTGCAAATATTTTAAATAATATTTCTGAACGCAGCCTGATTCTGCTGGATGAAATCGGGCGCGGAACGTCTACCTATGACGGGGTTTCCATAGCCTGGGCCATAGCAGAATACCTTCATCAGCATCCGACACAGGCAAAAACCTTATTTGCAACGCATTATCATGAGTTGAATGAAATGACCGTAAACTTTGAAAGGGTGAAAAATTTTCATGTTTCTATTCAGGAGAATAAAGGCAATATTATTTTCTTAAGGAAACTGATTCCCGGAGGAAGTGAACACAGTTTCGGGATTCATGTCGCCAAACTGGCGGGAATGCCTTCAAAAGTTGTCAACAGGGCCAATGAAATCCTGAAGACACTGGAAGCCAGCCGTACGCAGGGCGCCTCTTCTGAAAGCATCAAAAGGGTAACCGAAGAAAATATGCAGCTTTCTTTCTTTCAGCTGGATGATCCAGTTCTGGAAAATATCCGTGAAGAACTGACAAAAATCGATATCAATACGCTGACTCCGATTGAAGCTTTAATGAAGCTTAATTCGATAAAAAAAATGATTGGAAAATAATCCAATCATTTTTTTTGATTAGCAACAAACTCCGTTTGTATTGCATGCTCCTATGTATAACTTTCCATCATTATTACTGAAACAAGCGGTAATACAAGTTTTGTCCGCTACACCACTGATTTCTTCTATCTCTTTCTTGATGATTTTCTGTTTAAAGATGGAGTTAAACTTTTAACAGCAATACCCATCCTGAACTCCGAACACACCATATAATTCTTCTCCGGTTGCCTGATCAATACAGCTTACGACTCTTGGACATACTGGTCTTTTTCCACCGTTAATTTCTTTTAATTCATTTTTTGTGAGCTTTCTTTGTTGAATGTTTGACTTTTTCATAATAATTGAATTTGGTTTAAGCTAAAGTACATAATTTATGTCAATTCAACAAATAGTGAGTAATAAAATTGTGCTAAAGTTACTGATATAATAATAGTTAATGAAATAAGGTGTGAGATCATGATAATCTCTTCTGGTGACAATTTTTATAATTAAGTTTAAAAAGGTTTATTATAAAAGTTTCTACAAAAAATAAACTTTAATATTTTTTCAAAGTCAGGGGAAAAGTATATAGGTAACGTACAGGTTCACCATTAACGGTGGCAGGCTTCCATCTTACAAACAGTCTCCTTACCGCTACTTCTGCAGCCTGTCCGTGCTGTTTGTTATCACTGACTGCCGTTACATACCTTACATATCCGGTTTTCTCCACGATGAAATAGACACGGGTATTGATCTGTTTTGATTTTACATCAATAACATCCATCTTTTCCGCAAACTGCTTTTTGAAATTTTCCATGCCGCCGGGGAATTCTGCAGGCGTATCTGCTTTGGTAACCACATCACTGAGTTTCATTTTTGTTTTCAAAACCGCATAATCCGGGAGCTGTGATACGGAACTGTAATCCTGTGCTGCAATCGAAATGCTGAAATACAAAGTTAAAAAAATTACTGTCTTTTTCATATCTGTAAAAATAAAGTAGGTTTTCAAGAAAGTAAAAAGAACCGGAGCCACCTGTATCTATATCATTGGCCCCGGCCTGTTGATGTTATAAAGCCTGAACCCCGGATGAAGTGACAATCCATTTTACCAGTAAAACAAACATTGTCAGTATGGAAAATACCGTAAGCCCGGAAAAAATTCTTAATATGTGCGTTTTTATCTTTTTATCAGGCTGCTTTATCTTTAATTTTGCAAGCACGATAAAGCCTGTATAATACATGCACAACAGAACCGGGGGGATAAAAATTAAAAATATAAATCTGCCATAACAATAGTGATTCATTTAACAGCATTCAGGCTACGATATATATTCAGATGATCAAAATAAAATTCAATATAACCTATTTTCTGCTTACCCTTTGGCTTTTTATCGCTGAGGTGTTCATCGCTACAAAGTTAAAGGATATTTTCTTTGTAAGGGCTTATCTCGGAGATGTTATTGTTGTTATATTGCTCTATACATTCATCAAAAGTGTCTTTATTATTCACAATAATAATAGGCTAATTGCAGGGATCTTTATTTTTTCCTGCCTTATCGAGTTTGCCCAATACTTTAATATTGCAGAACGGTTGGGCTTTCAACGTGGCAGCCTGATGTATATTGTCATCGGGAATTCCTTTTCCTGGGTTGATATTTTGTGTTATTTAGCAGGATGTGTACTGATGTTTTTATTATTAAAAGTAAAAAGTAAAAAGTAAAAAGATACATTAATTACCTCCCGAAGCTGTCATATTTATCTTCCGCATATTTGATAAAGCGGTTCAGCAGGGCTACATTTTCCTTTTCCATCGGGGAAAGATCATTATCGACGTTATTTGAAACGGGGATGTACCAATCAGTCTGCTCAAAGAAATTCCTGTAGGTTGCCTTTTTGAACGAATAGCCATGTCTTGCAAAAATGGAATTTTTAATAATTTCCATATCCAGCTTACGAAGATTTTTAAGGTCTTTTTCGGTCAGCTTCTGCTTAGAGGCATTGATTTTAAATACGGCATCAGAAGCAATCCTGTTCTTGGAAGCGGTATAGCTTTCTGTTTTCCCGGTTTCTTCATCCGTATATTTTTCTACAAAATTTTTGGGATTTTCCCAGTCAATCAGATCATTATCAGGGCTTAGCATAAAATTAGGATTGTAACTGAACTCCTTTCTGACCAGTTTTACCGTTTTCAGAGGCGCTTTAACAGCGGCTTTATTAAATGCATTCCAGCTTCCCGTAAGGCTGTCATTGTTAAGTTTGATTTCAAACCTTCCGTCGGTTTTATCATTACCGGGTTCATCCAGTACAAAAGATTTTGTCGCTTCATTAAAAACACCGCGGAAAGGCCTTTGATTCCCGTCTAAAATACTTTGTCCGTAAACGCTGTCTTGGGTAATCCTGTTGATTTTTAAAGAAATTTTCTTATAAATATCCCCTTCATATTGATCGCCGTCTTCGGAAGTGATCATGTCTTTCCCTGCAAAGTCGCCCATGTAAATTCCATAGTATTCCTTATGGATTTCCGGGGCTACTACAGAATCTTTTTTTGCCGTAAGGCTTTCTTTTGACGGTTTATTTTCTGTTGAGTCTTTTTTACAGCCTGTTAAGCTGATGGTAAATAAACCGATTGCCATTAATTTTAAAATTTTCATATCTGTTTTTTTGTGATTAAATATTCAATTAATAATAGGTTGGGAACCCATCCCAGCCATGCAATGATCTGATAGACATCCATCGGGTGCGGATGGAATAAATATACGATAATTACTTTCCACATGCGCAGAGTTATGGCAGATAAAGTCAATGCAAAACTCCGCCACATCCACTGTTGATGCTCTTTAAATCTTTTCTGTCGGGCCAGCAGATAAGCTTTAAACGTCGAAAGCCACCAAAAGCATCCCAGCATAACGAAAGAAATCTTAGCAAAAATTCCACCATTGGCAAAAACCCCCATGTATATTCCGGAAGGCGCGGCAAAAATTAGAATGAGGGAAATATACATTTTCCCCGTGTTTTTATGGAAATTTTTTAATGCAAAATCTTTTCTGAGAATGGCTAAAAACCCAGTCATCAAAACAAAAATACTGGTATACACATGGGTATAGAAAAAGTAAAGATATTCCGGCCTGTCTGTAACCTCCGTCTGCTTGATCATTAAAAAACTCACCTCCGTTTTTAAAGGAACATATTCCAGCGTAATGTTCAGCATCAGCCAAAAGAAATAGCCGAACCCGATGATGAAAAGGATTTTTAGAAAATTGAAAATATTCTTTTTAGCTGAAAGCATTTTTGAATTAAGGTATATTCATTTTAACAGGTAATCTGAATCTAAAATTGACGGTTTTCCCATTGATCTGTGCGGGAGTCCATTTTTCTTTTACAGTATATATTGCTCTTTCAACTTCTTGATTGAGAGACGTGCTATTTCCCAAGGCTACAATTTCAGTAATAAAACCTTCTTTAGAAACTACAAATTGTGCTTCTGTACTCATATTACCCGTTTCTGATATATTACTCTTATCAAAAGCTTGGGAAAACTTTTTTTGGAAAGCATTGATTCCTCCGGGATATTCAGGCATTTTATCAACCTTTTCATAAATGTTGTTCACATCAATATTTACTTCTTTGGAAGCAATTTCTTGTGAAAAAATTCTAATAGAACTTACCAATAAAATAAATACGAGTAATTTTTTCATGTTGTAGTTTTTATAAATTATTCAGATCCTGTGCAATCAGCCATGCCTCGCTCCAGCATGCCTGGAAATTAAAGCCTCCCGTTATGGCATCAATATTCAGTACTTCTCCGGCAATGTAAAAGTTAGGCAAAATTTTCGAAGACATATTTTTAAAGTTAATCTCTTTTAAATCAACTCCTCCTGCAGTTACAAATTCATCCTTGAACGTTGACTTTCCGGTTACCTGGAATTTTTTTCGGCATAAATTTTCAATGATATTTTGCATCTCTTTACCGGAAATGTTTGCGGCCTGCTTATTAAGATCCGTTTTCGAGACATCCAAAACTTTCTGCCAGAACCTGTTGGTTACTTCAAAGATCTTCGACTGGCCAATGGTTTTCTTAGGATTGGATAATTTAAACTTTTGAAACATTTCTTCAGCCTCATCAATGCTTTTTGAAATAAAATTGACTTCAATTTCAAACTGGTATTTTACTTTCGCCAGATTGATTGCTTCCCATGCAGACAGTTTCAGGATGGCAGGCCCTGAAAGTCCCCAGTGGGTAATCAATAAGGGGCCGCTCTCTTCCGTTTTCAGGCTGGGAATAGACGTTTCAGCCATTTCAAAGCTGGTGCCGGCCAAGTCTTTTAGCAGATCATCCTTGATATTGAACGTAAAAAGGGAAGGCACAAGGCCAATGATTTTATGACCGAGGTTTTCAATAATCTTCAGGGATTTCGGGGAGCTTCCCGTCGTATAAATCACGGCATCCGCTTCAAAATCTCCTAAACTGGTCTTAATAACATATTTTTCATCATTCCGCTGGATTTCCTTTACGGAACACTGGGTTTTAACTTCAATGTTTTTTTGCTGTATTTCATTCAGCAGAGTATTGATAATGGTCTGCGAAGAATTGCTTTCCGGGAAAACCCGGTTGTCCTGTTCTATCTTTAATGGAACATGCCGCTGCTCGCACCAGTCCATCATGTCTCCAGGCTGAAACCTGGTGAACACGCTTAACAGTTCTTTGTTTCCCCGGGGATAGAACTGAACGAGCTCCCTGGGATCAAAACAGGCATGCGTGACATTACACCTTCCGCCACCGGAAATTTTTACTTTTTGCAGGACATCGGAATTCTGTTCCAGAATAGTAACATTGTATTTTGCGGCATCGAGATTGGCCGCACAGAAAAACCCGGCCGCCCCGCCTCCGATAATGATCATTTGTTTCATAGTCTTTAATCTTATGCTCAAGATTATTTTTGCAAAACTACAATTTTTATAAACCATCTTATTTGAGTAATTTTGAAGAATATAATAAAACCGATTTTCAAATGATTTTTTACCATACATTCGAAGTGCGCTGGAGTGATCTTGATGCCAACAAACATTTAGCAAATTCATCCTACGTGCAATACTGTGCACAAACGAGAATGGCTTTTATGAAGCAGGAAAAAATGGGCGTTACGCAAATGAGCCGATGGGGAATCGGTCCTGTCATCATGCATGAAAGATTTTCTTTTTTCAAGGAAATATTTGCAGATCAGACCGTTGTTGTAAGTCTGGAAATTGATGCCTGTGCGGAAGATTGTTCCATTTATCGCTTTGTGCATAAGTTTTATACGCCGGAAGGAGAGCACTGCGCCACTTCTGAAGCCACGGGAGTATGGATTGATACCATGCTGAGAAAAATGACCACCCCGCCCGAGGATGTGGTAGAAGCCATGAATAAATACAAATCTCCGGAAACCGTAGTTTTGACAAGAGAAGATTTTAAAAAACTTCCTTTCCGCCCGGAAAATATTGACCCGGCAAAATTTAACCAATAAATGATAAGACATAAATGATCATTGACAGAATAAGCATCCTCAAAATCATTTATCATCTATCAGTTATCACTTATAATTAAAAGATATGTTTGAAGATAAAGAACCGGAACTGACACCGATATCAAAATTAGGAGAATTCGGCTTAATAAAACATTTGACAGAACATTTTCCGTTAGTCAACGGATCTTCTGAACTCGGCGTGGGGGATGATGCAGCCGTTATCAATCCTGAAAATAAAAAAGTGGTCCTTACCACCGATGTTCTGGCAGAAGGGGTGCATTTCAATTTAGGCTATGTTCCGCTGAAGCATTTGGGCTATAAAGCCGTTGTAGTAAATCTTAGTGATATTGCAGCGATGAATGCTACGCCGACACAGATCCTGGTTTCCCTGGCGGTTTCCAACCGTTTTCCGGTGGAAGCGCTGGAAGAGATTTATGCCGGGATCCAGGCAGCCTGCACAAGATATAAGGTGGATTTGATTGGCGGAGACACCACGAGTTCCAATGCAGGGCTGGTCATGAGCATTACGGCTATCGGGCTTGAAAATGACGAAAATATTGTCAAAAGAAGTACGGCAAAACCCAATGACCTTCTTGTGGTAACCGGTGATTTAGGCGGAGCATATATGGGGCTTCAGATCTTAGAAAGGGAACACGCTGTGTTCTTAGCGGATCCGAATATGCAGCCTGAGATGGAAGGGTACGATTATATTCTGGAAAGGCAGCTGAAACCGGAAACGAGAACGGATGTAAAAGGAATTTTGGAACAGCTGGATATTAAACCAACTTCTATGATTGATATTTCAGACGGCCTAGCTTCGGAAATCCTTCATCTTTCTGACCAGTCACAAGTTGGATTCAGGCTGTACGAAGAGAAAGTTCCGATGGATAATCTGACGATTACGACAGCGGATGAATTTAATTTAAATCCGGTGATGACGGCACTAAGCGGAGGTGAAGATTATGAATTGTTATTTACGATTTCACCAAATGATTTTGATAAGATTAAAAATCATCCAGACTTTACGATTATCGGTCATGCGGTTGAAAAAGAAGAAGGAAATTTCATGGTAGCAAGAGGCTCCAATCAGTTGATGGCTTTAACAGCACAGGGCTGGGATGCTTTTCTGGGAAATCAGCAGCTATAGATATTGCTTACCATAAAGAAATAATCCCTTGGCAGCGATCTGACAAGGGGTTTGTATTTTAATAAGGCTGTGGCTGATCGGTACATCTGGGATCTCCGGGAGGACAGTTGCCGCCACCGCCCGGGCCACTTCCTACAGCAACACAGGAGCCGGGGTTTCCGTCATCATTCATTTCACATGCTTTTCCAAAAGTACATTCACAGTCTGTCCAGCAATAAGCAGAATCTCCGTTGCTGTGGCAGCCATTTATTCCGCCGAGAATGGCAGATAGATCTTTTCTCAAAAGCTTTTTGGTATTTTTCATATTTTTAAAATTTTGTGATTTACAGTGTTGAATTTAATAAAATTATTAATAAAAAGAATGTATTGTAACAAATAATTTACTTATTGAATGGTGTTTATGAGAAAAGTCCGGTGGATGCCGGACTTTTCTGTTGTATGATAAGTAGAATCAGTTTTATGACTGATCAGAGGATTTATGCTTTCACGATATTTACAATCACTTCAACAGCTTTCTCCATACTTTCCAAAGCTACATATTCATAAGGCCCGTGGAAGTTCATTCCGCCGGCAAAAATATTCGGACAGGGAAGTCCCATGTAGGATAACTGGGCACCGTCTGTTCCGCCTCTGATGGCTTTGATTTTAGGCTCAATCCCGGCTTCTTTCATCGCTTCTGCAGCAATATCAATGATGTGCATCTTGCCTTCAAACTGCTGCTTCATGTTTCGGTATTGCTCCTTAATTTCAACTTCAGCTGTTCCTGCGCCGTGTTTCTGGTTAAATTCAGCCACTTTTTCCTCCATGAATTTCTTTCTTGCTTCAAATTTATCAGCATCATGGTCACGGATAATATACTGAAGTTTAGCTTCAGAAATATCTGCATTCAAATCCATTAAATGGTAAAAACCGTCAAAACCTTTCGTAGTAGCCGGAGTTTCATCAGCCGGAAGCATTTGAGCAAATTCAGCAGCCAATAAAGCGGCATTCACCATTTTTCCGAAAGCATAACCCGGGTGCACGCTCAAACCGTGGATTTTTACGACAGCACCTGCCGCGTTGAAATTTTCATATTCCAGTTCTCCCACTTCGCTTCCGTCCATGGTATAGGCAAATTCGGCCCCGAATTTGGCGACATCGAATTTATGTGCCCCTCTTCCGATTTCTTCATCAGGGGTAAATCCAACGGCAATTCTTCCGTGTTTGATTTCAGGGTGCGCAATCAGATATTCTGTGGCTGTCACAATTTCTGCACAGCCCGCTTTGTCGTCTGCCCCAAGAAGCGTGTTTCCATCCGTTGTAATTAAAGTCTGACCGGTATATTGTTTTAAGCTTTCAAATTTTGAAGGCGACAATGTAAATCCTGTGGTCTGATTCAAAACCAGGTCATTTCCGTCATAATTTTCCCAAACCTGCGGCTTTACATTTTCTCCGCTGAAATCCGGAGAAGTATCATAGTGTGAAATGAATCCGATTACAGGCTTGGTGTTATTTTCAAGGTTGGAAGGGACATAGCCCATGATATAACCGTGGTCATCAATCGAAACGTCTTCAAGGCCGATGGTTTTTAATTCTTCAACAATATGTCTGGCGATATCCCACTGTCTTTCGGTAGAAGGGGTTGTTTCGCTTTCTGCATCGCTGGTTGAATATATTTTTACATACGTAAGAAAACGGTTCAGTAACTTTTCTTTCCACATCTGGTTAAACTCTATTGCGCTCATTATTCGTATAAATTTTATACAAATATACAACGTAATTCGCTCACAACAGGTTATATTGCCGGGACGTATTTTCATTTCCCTCTGATTTCTTATGGTGTAATATCCATGAAGGTTAGGTTTTTATTGGTGAGATTATTTTCATTCAGGCTTATCTTTTCGTGCCCGGAATAGGGGATCCGGTATCCTATATCCGGCATTGAATTTTTAAATCACATATAAAATGTTGAGAATCAAAATAATGTTACCTTTGTTTGGTACATAGACTAAATTGTTTAGTTTTATTATATTTGAAAAAATCAAAAAGTAAAAATGTTTCTTACTGAATGTCCGCGAGATGCCATGCAGGGTTGGGGAGAATTTATCCCGACCAGTCAAAAAATAGATTACATCAATTCCCTGATGGATGTAGGGTTTGATGTGCTGGATTGTCTTAGCTTCGTATCTCCCAAAGCAATTCCCCAGATGGCTGATTCTGCCGAAGTAGCTGAAAATATAGATAAATCCCGTTCCAATACAAAAGTTTCTGCCATTGTAGCCAACTACAGAGGTGCGGAAAAAGCTTTAAAACATCAATCGGTGGATATCATCGGGTTCCCGTTTTCTATTTCCGAAACGTTTCAGCATAGGAATACCAATAAAAATCAGGAGGAAGCTTTTGATGATATTATGAAAATGCTGGAGCTTACAAAAAGCGAGAAAAAAGAACTGAATATTTATTTTTCAATGGCATTCGGAAATCCCTACGGTGAAATGTGGAAATGGGAAGAGGTGGATTATTGGGCAAACCGTTTTTCTGAAATAGGAATTAAAAATATTTTACTTTCTGATACTACGGGAGTTGCCACGTCTGAGACCATCTCTGTTTTATTTGATAAAATTCCGTCAAAGTACCCTGAAATAGATTTCGGTGCACATTTTCACAACCGGTATGAAGATTCTTATTCAAAACTGAAAGCGGCATATGATAAAGGCTGCCGGAGATATGATTCTGCCATCAAAGGAATCGGGGGATGTCCTATGGCCAAAGACGATCTGGTAGGAAATATGCCGACCGAGCAGGTCATCAACTTTATGAGTGTGGAAAAAGCTGAACATACACTGAACCTGTTGAATTTCGAAAGTTCTTATAACAGGGCGAAAGATATTTTTCATTTTTAAAAAGCGGCGGAGGAAATTATTTTACCGGAGGCTGTTCAAAATGCAGGAAAGATTTAAAAATATCGTGAGTATTTTTGAAGCCGTTGCCTTTTTTACCGAAAATGAAATTATCAATTTTCCATGTTCCGTTTTCTTTGATGAGGATACAGTCGTCATTCCAAACGGCAATAGGTTTAACATGCGTATTTTTTAATTCCAGTTTTAATCGGGCCGTATTGTTTTTAATGGTACAGCCTAAAATCTTATATTCATTAAAGCCTTCATATAAACTGCTGAATATATCTCTTTCGATCATTTCGGGTTTATCTGTGGGAGAACTGCTTCTTTTACTATTTTCTGAAGATTCTTTTTCTTTTTTTTCAGCTAAATCAATATAAAAGAGCAGGTGTTTACTCAACATGGCGCGCGGGATTTTCCTGTAGTCTTTATGGGCCTGGTACCATTGATCAAACTTTTTAAAAGAATTTTTTACTTCTTTGTCTGTGGAACCGGTACCCAAAGCAGTGCCCGACCAACACAGTAATAAAATGAAGAATTTTACCATAAGATGCTTATATTTACTAAATTTAAGAAAAATTTCTTGGTAAAAAGAAAACAACTTAACTTTAAATTTTTAATAAAATGACTTCAAAAATTACATATATCGGCGGTTTACGCTGCTCTGCGGAACATTTACAGTCGGGAACCATCATTGAAACCGATGCGCCGACAGACAATCACGGGAAAGGCGAGAAGTTTTCTCCTACCGATCTGTGCGCAGTTTCTTTGGCCGAATGTGCACTGACCACCATTGCTATTTTAGGTAAAGATAAAAATATCAATATTGAAGGGGCTTACTGCAATTTGCAGAAAATTATGGCTTCAAACCCGAGAAGGATTACAGAAATTGTGTGCAATTTTGTTTTTTCGAATCAATATTCAGATCAGGAGAAAGCTTTTATAGAAGAAACGGCGCATCACTGCCCGGTTGCAGAAAGCCTTCATCCTGATTTGGTACAGACCATGGTTTTCATTTATCAATAAAAAAACCGCAGAGATTTCTGCGGTTTTTATTTTTATGTCTGAATTTAAAGCATGCCTAATTCAAACTTTGCTTCTTCGCTCATCATATCTTTATGCCAGCTCGGCTCGAACGTAAGTTCCAAATCTACGCTTTTAACCTCTTCTACTTCCGCCACCTTATCTTTAACCTCCTGAGGAAGCGTCTCAGCAACAGGGCAGTTCGGAGTAGTTAGTGTCATTATGATTTTAACATCCGCATCGTCGGAGATCTGAACATCATAAACCAGCCCCAGCTCATAAATATCCACCGGAATTTCAGGGTCATACACGGTTTTCAGGACCTTGATGATTTCTTCACCAATGTCAGCAATCTGATCGTCTGTAAATTTCATTTTTTAATCTAAATTGATATACCTTTTCAACAAATCTTCCTGACGCATGCGCCGGAAAATATTTGCCAAAGTTAATACATCTTTTTCACAATAGTCAACTATTCTCTGCAAGTCTTTCTCTATGTAGTAGATTGATGAAACCATTGATCCGTCAATGTCGTCTTTAGGGGTAGGAATCCCGAAGAGGTGGGCCAGCAACTCCAGGGATACAAAGCTTTTATAATCCCCGAATTTCCAGAGCTCCATGGTATCCAGGTGAGGAATTTCCCAGGGCTTTTTTCCAAACATCTGAAACGGAACGGGAGGCATCACTCCGTTGATTAAAAATCTTCGGGCAATCCACGGGAAATCAAATTCTTTTCCGTTGTGGGCACATAGGATCACGTCCCGAAGCCTCGGACTGTTGAAAATCTCTCCGAATTCGAGCAGCAGTTTCTTCTCATCATCACCGGCAAAACTTTTTATTTTTAAAGTGTCATTTTTTTCAATCATGCCTATGGTGATACAGATGATCTTTCCGAACTCAGCCATAATACCGGCCTTTTCCGTATAAAATTCCTCTGCCGTGCTTTCATCTTTTCTCTGGAACCTTGTTTTTTTATCCCAGAGCATCTGTTCTGCTTCTGATAAATGTTCCCAGGATCCGAAGCCCGGAACGGTTTCTATATCAAGGAATAAGATTCTTTCTAAAGGAATATTCTGTATCATTGGTTTTTAATTTTTTTGATGATTTGGGCTTAACGGTACGTTGCTAAATGATAAAGCTTTGAATATTAAGTTGGAATTAGCCGACCGGCATTCCGTTTTTTGAGGGAAGGGAAGGGGTAAGCAGAGTGACTTCTGTTTTGTCTTCACCATAAACGCCTAATACCAAACATTCACTGAAAAAGTTGGCAATCTGTTTCTTAGGGAAATTGACGACGGCCAGGATCTGTTTTCCCACTAAATCATCTTTTCCATACAGGGAAGTGATTTGTGCAGAAGATTTTTTAATGCCCAGATCCCCGAAATCTATTTCCAGCTGATAAGAAGGATTTCTGGCCTTTTCAAAATCGTTTACCGAGATAATGGTCCCGCACCTGATGTCTATTTTTTCAAAATCTGCCCATGAGATTTCAGGTTTTATGATCATGATTGGAATGATTAATTATATATTTTGGTTTTCTTTTTTAATACTGAATGTTACAGGACCTGATCCTGTCATTAACAAATGTATTAAAATAATGAAATCTACCATAATTTTCAAACCGGAAATTACGGGCCGTAAGCGACAAACATGATTCTAAAGGCTCTCTTAAGATTCCTGAACCGATCAACTATACTATCATATATTTAATATAAGAGCGGGTTTATATTTAATATTTGATACCCTATGAGAGACTTTTAAAGTCTAATTTTTAATTCTACTCTTCCTGATTTTTTAGATTTATATAAAACTCTGTACGATCACCACAATCTGCGAAAAATTATTTTGTAGAAATAATGTAAATACATCCTAAAAGGCAGCGCCGGAAATGGTATCATGACTTTTGTCTTGCTATTTTTTAATCCACCATTGGCTGTCTTTTCTATCAGATCTTTTTACACCGTTATTCAATATGTAGGAAAAGCCGACACCTAAAGTCTGTTTCAGCTGTGTTTTTTGAATCTGATTGTGGTCATACATAAGATCAACCGTAATATTGGAAGAGATAAATTTATTCACTTTTAAATTTAAAATCATTCCATATGACAGAACCAGTCTTTCAGGATGATCGAGATAGTTCGAAAAAACGGAAGCGGTATTGGTAACATGGATATTCTCCATCAGTTTGAACTTATACAAAGCTGTTCCCAGGAAACCGAACTGCAGCAAGGATTGATCCCCGTCAGCTTTTAAGCCATACGTTCCTGCAGTCTGCAGGTCACTGTCTAAAACCAAAGTCCATCTCGCATTGCTGGGACGAAGGGTCACATTCACGTTGTCACTGGGCCTGTAGGTGATCCCCATCCCAAGATTCAGATAGCCAGGCGCCATAAAATTGGAGATTTTTTTAGCTTCGGGATTGTTGCCGTCTTCATATCCCACTGTAAACTGAGACTGCACGCCTGCTCCTACGGAAAGATACCAGCTTTCCGAAACTTTTCTGCCGTAATTGGTAGAGATGTTGATAACGTCCTGGGTTTTTCTTATCCCAAGTCCTTTGGTATCGTTCTGACCATAATTTAAAAGAATAAGGTTTTCCCACAGGTCCTTATCTTTTTCATAGGTGATGTTGTAATCAATTCCGAGAAGCCAGCCTACATTATTTGCTCCGCCGCCGACCCAGTTTGAAAAGGCTGCCTGATTGATCATTAAAGACTGTTTCCCTAAAACCGACCAGCTTTTTACCGTGTCGGTGACGATAGAATCTTTTTTTATTTCTTTCTGTGCGCTGGCAAAAATCCCCGCAGAAAAAGTAAGCAGTAATAAAAACTTCTTCATTATTCAGATTTCATTTTACAAAACTCTTTTACAAAAGTATTAAATATAAATTTGATCAGCCACGATGAAACTGTCCGGCATGTGCTCTATATACCATTGGATAAACTGTTCTTTCATATTTCAATGACAAAAACTTACTGGAAAACAAGAAATTAACGAAAATCATTACTTTTTGGCTGAAAGAGACTGTAAGTAAAACAATTCATCGACAATTTTTCCGAAATTTATCATTGGCTTTTCATTTGACGTAGAAACGGTATGTTAAAAAACAATGTGATTTCCAAAAAAGCAATTGTCAATCCTTTGCTGATGCTAGCGGCCATGTGGTCAGGCTATTTCCTGCAGCTGCACGGCTTTTTTGGAAGTTGCTTCGGAGCCATCATCCCCTTATTGCCGGAAGGGCTGCTGGGCATTGTCACCTCTCCGCTCCTGCATGGAAATATAGATCACATTATAGGAAATTCCATTCCGATTGCAGTGTTGATGTTTTTGCTGTATCAGTTTTACCCTTTAGTGGCAAATAAAGTTTTTGTAATAGGCTGGCTGGCTACAGGCTTACTGGTATGGCTTCTTCCCCCGATTGATATTATGACAGGAAATTACCTTTATACCTGTACCATCGGTGCGAGCGGTGTAGTCTATGTGCTGGCTTTTTTCCTGTTTTTCAGCGGTATTTTTAAATGGAATATGACTTTGCTTACCATTTCCCTGCTGGTGGTCTTATACTACGGAAGTTTGGTTTGGGGCATGCTGCCGGAGGAATTGTTCAACAATCTCGAAGAACCCAGTAAGATTTCCTGGCAGGCTCATCTTGCCGGAGCAGTAGTAGGGGTCACGCTGGCATTCATATTTAAGAAAGTGGGGGACAAAAAGAAAAGATACATCTGGGAATTTCCGAATTATTACAGCGAAAAAGATGACAAGCTCTGGCAGGAATATAAAGAGAACCACGCTGAAGATTTCATGGAACTGCCCTATAAGAAAAAAGATGACATCTGGGACCGTCTGGATGAATTGAGAGGAAAATAAAACAGAATTTCCTACATTTGTGAAAACAACACAAATGTACTCTGAAGAACATCTTTATGCTATCGCCCTGCGCGAATGCGCTCTTATCGGTGATATTAATTTTTACAAACTTATCCGCACTTTCGGCGGTGCCAGAGAAGCCTGGGAAAAAACGAGAAAGGAATATAAAAAGCTCGATGGCTTCGGGAGGAAACTGATTTCTGATATCGGGAATCCGGAACACCTGAAATTTGCTGAGCAAGAACTGAAGTTTTGCGAACAGAATCATATAAAGGTTTGCCTCAGGCACCTTAATGAGCTTCCCCGGCTGTTAAACGAATGTGATGACGCCCCGGCGATCCTTTACCAAAAAGGGAATTTTGAAGACCGGAAGGAAAAAGTGAGCATTGTCGGGACCCGGAATATGACTTCTTACGGGACCCGGTTCATTCAAGACTTTTTTGAAGAAACACAATCCTGCCATTACAGTTCGGTAAGCGGTCTCGCTTTAGGGGTTGATAAAGAAGTCCATGAGCAGTCTATTCATCATCACATTCCTACTGTTGCCGTGCTGGCACACGGTTTTCATCTGCTGTATCCGGCAAAAAACAGGAAGCTGTCTGAAAAAATCCTGCAGGAAGGCGGAGCTTTACTGACAGAGTTTAATTCATCAAGGAAACCGGACCGTGAAAATTTTATTCAGAGAAACAGGATTATTGCTGGGATTTCACCTTCTACCATTGTGGTGGAGACTGCATTCGGAGGTGGATCAATAAGTACCGCAACATTTGCCAATCAATATAACCGGGAAGTTTTTGCATTACCGGGAAAGATTACGGACATACAGAGCCAGGGCTGCAATCATCTGATTTATCAGAACAAGGCAGCGGTAATTTCTACCGTTAAAGATCTCGTGGATAACCTGGGACTTAATAAAGCTGAGGCAGGAATTGAAGATTTATTTCCGAGGAGTGAAGTAATGCCCCAATTAACAGAAAACCAGAAATCAATACTATCGGTGATTTCCGATCATCCAAAGATTTCTCTGGATGATATGATTGAGAAAATTAACCTCTCTTCCCATAAAATTTTACCGGTAATTTTAGAATTGGAACTTTTAGGGAAAGTAAAATCACTTTCGGGGAGGCAATTTATCGCCATCTGACAATTAATGATTTCTTAATATTGCATTATTTTACAAATAACATTTAATATTTAATAAGATTAGTGGGTAAATTATCGATTTAATAATATTAAGTTTATATTTTATTAAACTTTAAGCAATCATCAATTAAGGTGTTGTGAATCTTGAAAAAAAAATTAAATTTGTTGATAATAATATTCAATCCTAATATATGGAACAATATAATATTGACCAGAAAATACAAGAGTTTATAGCAAAAATTGAGGCGAAAAACCCTAATGAGCCCGAGTTTTTACAAGCCGTAAAAGAAGTTGCTGTTACCGTAATTCCGTTTATTATGACCAAGAAGGAATATACGGGAATGAAACTTCTTGAAAGAATGGCGGAAGCTGAAAGAATTATCATTTTCAGAGTTCCATGGGTTGATGATAAAGGTGAGATCCAGGTAAACAGAGGTTTCAGAATTCAGATGAACTCTGCCATCGGACCTTATAAAGGAGGAATCCGTTTCCACCCTACCGTAAACCTTTCGGTGCTGAAATTCTTAGCTTTTGAGCAGGTATTTAAAAATTCCTTGACCACCCTTCCGATGGGAGGCGGAAAAGGAGGCTCGGATTTTGATCCGCAAGGGAAATCTGATATGGAAGTAATGCGTTTCTGCCAGGCTTTCATGACAGAACTGTGTAAGCATATCGGTCCTGAAACAGATGTTCCTGCAGGAGACATCGGGGTAGGAGCAAGAGAAATCGGATATCTGTTCGGCCAGTACAAGAAAATCAGAAATGAATTTACAGGGGTGCTTACCGGTAAAGGCCTTGCTTACGGAGGTTCACTGATCCGTCCTGAAGCTACAGGTTACGGTGTTGTGTATTTCGCTGAGCAGATGCTTAAAACCATCGGGCAGACTTTTAAAGATAAAACGGTAACGGTATCAGGTTTTGGAAACGTAGCCTGGGGAGTGATCAAGAAAATATCTGAACTTGGAGGAAAGGTAGTAACGATTTCCGGACCGGACGGCTATATCTATGATAAAGACGGGATCGACGGAGAAAAAATTGATTATTTACTGGAACTGAGATCTTCAGGAAATAACAGAGCGGAGGACTATGCTAAAAAATATCCTTCTGCGGAGTTCTATGCAGGGAAACGCCCTTGGGAAGTGAAATGTGATGTTGCCATCCCTTCTGCTACCCAGAATGAACTGGATCTTGAAGATGCTAAACTGCTGGTAGAAAACGGATGTCTTTGTGTGACTGAAGCTGCCAATATGCCTTCAACATTAGATGCGATCAATTATTTCCTGGATAACAAAGTATTATTCTCTCCCGGAAAAGCTTCCAATGCAGGAGGTGTTGCCACTTCAGGCCTTGAAATGACGCAGAACTCGATCCGTCTTAACTGGACTTCTGAAGAAGTGGATGCAAGGCTGAAAGAGATCATGATCGGAATTCATAAAGCGTGCAGAGACTATGGAAAAGAGGAAGATGGTTATGTAAACTATGTGAAGGGCGCCAATATCGCCGGATTCGTGAAAGTTGCAGAAGCTATGCTGGCTCAGGGAGTCGTATAAAATAAAGTAAAGGTCGGGAAAAATCCCGGCCTTTCTTAATATACCCTGTTCCCGGGATTATAAATGGGGAAAAAGTAAAAAGTGAAAGAAGAAAGCGTTGAAATTCAACGCTTTTTTTATAAGTATAAATAAAAAGAATCCTGAAATTATTTTCAGGATTTATCATTTACATTCTATTTGTTTTTCTTCTTCATTTTCCGGTCGGTTTTTGTAGCATCTCTCTCATCAGGACGTACCGTATCTGTTTTCGGTGTGCTTAGATCACTACTCTGATTCATCGTCGTACCGTTAGTGCTGTTCATAGTGCCTGTTGTACCGTTTGTAGTGCCATTGTTCAAAGTACTGTTATTCATCGTTCCCGTAGTACCATTGGTAGTGGTTCCATTGTTAAGGGACCCATTATTTAATGTACTGTTGGTTGTTGAGGTTGAAGTATCCGTTTTTGTCTGTGGCGTTGTTTGAGCAGATACAGTGATCATTCCTCCTACAACGAATGCTGCTGCTAAAATTAGGTTTTTCATAATATTGATATTTTGGTGTTATATGGTTGTATTATGTTAAATACAATTATCGTACAAAGTGGTACCTCTAAAAATCTTTTAACTTGATTTATAATTTTTTAAGAAAAATTATGTTGTAATTCCAACGGAACTTCCTGATGTGATGTTTTCAACTTGAATTTATGATATCGTTAATAGATTAGTTTACTCTGTCTATTTGACTGCAAGGTCCAGGCTACATAATCCATAGGACATTCAGAAATAAATCACGTTGATCTCGAGTTGTATTTTACATACCTATTAAAGCAAATTTATTATTTTAAAAAAAATCCTGAAACACTAATGCTTCAGGATCATTTCTACTTTGAATATTTATAACTACTTCGATTTCTTTTTAGATTTACTTTTGGTCGCTTCATCTTTAGGCTTGGTAGCATCAGAATTTCCATCTGATTGCGCCGATGCTGTGGTGTTGTCTACAGCAGTAGTCACTTTAGCTGTATCCATAGTAGTAACTTCTGCTTTCTGGGCTTCTGTCGCGGTAGTGGTTCCCAAATCAGAACCGGATTGTGAATTCTGAGTGGTTGTACCTTGTGATGGATTTTGTTGTGTTGTAGACTGTGCTGATACTGCACCTAAACTTAATACTGTAAACGCTGCCGTTAAAACTAACTTTTTCATAATATCTTTTTTTTTAATGGTTGTTTCTATGAAACGGCAATACTTTACCGAATCGTATACAGCAACTTCTTATTTAACGTAGTTTATTATTCTTTAAGAGCAATTTTGATTTCAGGCTATTTTTCTAAATTTTTCATAATTTTTTCAACAAACTCATAGGCTGCAGGGCATATAACCGTGTTTTTAATCATCAGGTCATTGATCTGATAAATTTTTTTGCGGTCGGTATGAGGGTATTCCCTGCAGGCTTTCGGACGTACATCGTAAATTGAACATGTATTGTCTTCATTTAAAAAATGACACGGCAGGTTTTGCAGAACCTTATCCTGGTCTTCATCAACCCTTAAAAACTTGGCTTCAAAATCAGCAGGCTTCAGCCTAAGGTGCCTGGCAATCCTTTCAATATCTTTTTCCGTATACAAAGGTCCTGTGGTTTTACAGCAGTTGGCGCATTGAAGGCAGTCAATACTTTCAAAAACTTCATCATGTGTTTCCTGGACCAAATAATCCAGGTTTTTCGGTGGTTTCTTCTTCAGGCCGTCCAAAAATTTTTTATGCTCTTTCTGCTTTTGTAAAGCCTGTTTTTTGTAAAATTCTAAATTCATGATCATTATTCTTGCGTCAGTGCGGGAAGATCTGCTTTCTGGTAGTGGTTGATTTTATCCAGATCAAGAACCGTAGAAAGATTCTGTCTGTCGGGATAATACATCGGGACAAACCTGGCTCCGTAAATAATCTCTTTGGAAATATAGGAAGACCTTTGAACGACTGTGTTTGAAAATACTTCATCAAAAGCGCGAACATGAATGATAACTTCAATATCCGTATTTCTGAAATCTTCCTCAGCAAAACCATAAAACGGTGAATCTTCATCGATAACATGGACAATCGTCCAGTTAAGCGCGAGGGTATTAATCTTGCTAAGTTGGGTTTTTAAGGTGTAAAAACGGCTTTTCGGTACATTCTTTTCCATTACGCCGATAGCGGCAGAGACAATTACCTCGGCATCTGTTAAAGCGTTGTTTTTATAAGGTGCCAGTCTGAACATTAGAGCTGTTCTTTCCTTAAAAGGAGCAATCACGGCAATTTCAGAAAATCTCAGATAGGCTCTTGGCCTGGAAAATCTTCCGTAAAAAAGTCCCGTTGCAATGGCAAAAGTAAGCAGTCCCAGGAACGCTTCAAAAGTAGCCACCAGGCTTGCCGTAAAACCTACCGGGGCAATCCTGCCGTAGCCGACCGTAGTAAAAGTCTGTGAACTGAAAAAAAACACATCAATAAATTCATTCATCGGATCGCTTTTATCAATACCGGTTAAATGCTCTACGCCGATAAGGTAATAGATCAGAGCAAAGAAAATATTAACCAAAATGTAGGCGATAACCAGGTATGACAGAAACTGAAAAGTCGACAGGTCAAGCATGGTATGGTACCAGCTGAAGCGGTTGAACATATTAACGCCTTTACGGTTAACATTCGGAAGCCCGTCTTTATTGATAAACCTTCCTGAAGCATTGTCGCCGAAGCCGCTGTTCTCAGTATTTTTCTGGTCAATCTTTTGCCTGAATCCTCTTGCCATGTGTTATGTATTGATCTTTTACTGCTTTTTGCTGGTTTGTCAAAGGCAATTTAATTTTAGAATATAAAAATTTTGTAGGATACTCAAACGTTTTATTTCTATATTCTCTTTTCATCCCGGTGCAAAGATAAAATATTGTTTTCATGAAATTTATCAATTCCATGATTGAATTTCCCAATTAATTTACAGTAAATTTGATCTATGAAAAAGTTGGAATCACGAGAAGATATTGAGCATCTTATCAATTCATTTTATGCTAAAGTCGTTAAGGATGAAGTGATTGGTTTTTTCTTTAATGATGTTGCCAAAGTTGATTGGGATAAGCACTTGCCCAAGATGTATGCCTTCTGGGAGTCTGTTCTTTTCGGGCAGATGACTTATAAAGGAAATCCGATAGGTGCGCATTTCCCCATCAATGAAATGCAGGCCATGGAGCAGAAGCACTTCGATCGTTGGTTACACCTCTGGACGGCCACGATTGAAGAAAAATTTACTGGAGAAAATGCAGACACCGCCATTTATAAAGCAGAGAACATTGCTAAATTAATGGCTTTCAAAATGGATTTGGCAAGAAAGCTGTAAGATGTCAGGCAGCAGGTTTTTTAAGGAACAATAACCGTAAAAATATAGGCTGCCAGGTTAACCAGCAATACCGTTCCGTAAAGAATATTGGTCTTGCCCCGGCTTAATGAAAGCATGACAATAAATACGGACAGCGAAAGCAGGATAATATCTTTTTTATCCAAGCCCAAAACCAAAGGAATATCATAAATGATACACACCACGGAAACTGCCGGAATCGAAAGCCCTATACTCGCCAGCGCAGAACCGAGAGCCAAATTAAGACTCGACTGGATCTGATTGGTTCTTGCCGCTCTGATTGCCGCTACCCCTTCCGGAAGAAGCACTACCGCAGCAATAATAACTCCAACCAAAGATTTCGGGGCTCCAAAACTCTGAACCATGTCCTCAATAGTCCCGGAAAGGCCTTTTGCCATCATAACCACAATCGAAAGGCAAATGACCAGGAAAGCAAAGCTTATTAAGGTCTTGTTCGTGGAGGGAATATAGTGTTCTTCAGAATCCTCACCCTTAACGACAAAATAGCTCCGGTGCCTTACGGTCTGAACCATTAAAAATATCCCGTAAATCACAAGGCAGGCAATAGAAACAAATATAAGCTGGGCCGTATTATAAAAAGGGCCATTCACACTGGATGTAAAATTTGGAAGAACCAGTGTTAAAATTAGAATAGAAACAATACTCACCAAATAGGTAGTAGCGGAAGTTCTTGCGAAAAACTGCTCGTGGTATTTTACACCTCCCACTAAAATACAGATTCCTAAAATTCCATTGAGAATAATCATTACAGCGGCAAAAACAGTGTCCCGTGCCAGGGTAATGGCCTGGTCTCCGCCGGCAACCATCAGGGAAATAATTAAAGCAACTTCAATAATCGTAATACAAAGTGCTAAAATAATAGTTCCGAAAGGTTCACCAACTTTATGAGCGACTACTTCCGCATGGTGCACTGCCGACAAAACACTTCCGGTCAGTAAAATTCCGGCAACAATATCTGAAACGATTCCCATTCCCATCAGTCCGGAAAAATAATATCCTACTGCCAGAACAGGAAAAACGTACGTATAATGTAAAAAGTCTTTTATTCTCATAGTGTCTACAAAATACAAAAAATCTATGGGATTTAAAATATCAGAAGAAAGTATTAATGCAATTTAGTGATTCCAGAAATAAAAATCCTGTAAATCCGTCAGCATATGAAATAATAGTCCAATGCCGATGATTCTGATATTTCCTTTGAAGAATAACATCAAAAAATACACCGCAATGGCGTAATAAGAATGTAAAAAATGAAATCCTACGCTTGCCCTGTCGGGATCAAAAATAGGATCGGCAAATAAATGATCCAGGTCCACCAACATGGTGGCTAGTAAAATTAAATACACCTTTTTCCAGTTTTCAGGATAAAAAACCAGTGCAATGAAAATAGGGAAAACAAAATGTAAAAAATAATGCATTCCTGCTTTTAATAGTCCGGCTTCTAAAAATTCCATTTGATAAATAAGCATGATGTTGTATTTACCATCTTAAAATCAGAGGCAGTTCTTCCTCCTTAAATTTTAATTTCAAATAATAGTCCTGATCCTTATTTCCATAAAAAATATAGTCTAATCCTGAAATTATTTTCTTTTCGGTTGCGGTTAAAGATTTGAAAGAAGATGATAATAAACCGGTATTTCTTACAAAAATATAATTTTCATGTGACACCGGAGATAAGGAAACGGGTTTTCGGGTTGATCTTATTTCAAAACCGTCTCCCTTTGCATTAACTAAATTCGGTTGGAAAGGAATTGCCGTAAATTGACTGTGGGCATTGATCCATTTTTTGTTTTGAAAATATTGCTTCGTTTTTTCTGAATCTGAACTTTGAAGATCAATCACATAATTCGGCTGAATGATTTTCTGGAAAGTCTTTTTTTCAATCTCATTGAAATTATCGTCATACCCGTAAGTGATGATCGTATCGTTTACCTGTTTGAGTTCTGCAGCCGCTTTTAAATAATTTATCTGAGAAGAATTGGCAAAAGTTTTATCAAAAATAGAACTGAAATTTTTGATGTTTTCAGCATCTAATTCTGTTTCAATAAAAGATATTGTTTGTTGTAGTTTGGAAATAACCGGAGCTGGATCGTATGAATTTGAATTGTTTTCAATTATAATTTCATCAGAATTTAATTCAATAGAAAAATTTTGGCTGGCTTTATCAGATGTGAATAAAATACTTCCCAAACCATTGGTTATAAGTTCTTCAGCATTAAGAGTGTTAATTTCAGAAGACGGAAGCCGTTGATAGTCTATCCTTTCAAACCCCTGATCAGAAGTTCCAATAATGCAGTTTTTATCTAGCAATTTGATATAAACCTGATCTTTTCTGAAAATATTGTTTCCTCGATCTGTAAATTTTTGCTGTTTTAAAAATGTGATAAATTTTTGTCTGTCTCTTAATTTAAAGACGCTGTACCAATCGGAAAATTTAGAATTTTTCAAATGGAAAACCTGAAAAAAATCGGGAATTTCCACTCCCGATTTCAGTATAGAAATTGAATTTTTATCTTCATTTTTCCTGCCAAACCATTGCGAAGGATGGGTAGACAGACTGTAAACATATTGTCTCGTTAATTTTTTTGCATCGACTAAGATGATTACATCTGCATTGGCAGAAACAATTGTGAAAGGATTCTTTTTATGGTAAAACACAAAATAAATCGTGGTTGCGAGCAGAAAAATCAATAAAACAATAAGCTTTTTTTTCATTTATAAAACCGGTGTTTTTTTCTCGGATTCTTTGATCTTATAAATTTCGTTCCCCAGATCAAAGAAATACATTAAACTGTTTTCGGAGGAATTGTTAGTGTCATAATTAACTTCCGTCTCTATTCTGTTTCCTTTGGCTTCGGTTTTAAAATACACTTCTCCAATATTTTTCCTGAAGACATCCATGATTTTCCGTTCAGAAGTACTCTTGAATTCTTTCTCCAGGCCAATTAAAAGCTTTTGAATGTTCATTCTTCCGGACATTGCATATTTAGAAGCGTCTTTTGCCCATTTTTTAGAGACCTCAGACTGATTTTTAGGGAGAATATTATCAGTAGAGGTGGTCATGTAAACGATTCCGTCTTTTACTGTGAAGAACAAATGATCCAGGTATCCGGCTGCTTTTTCTTCTTTAAATTGATAAAATTCCCCTTTTTTAGAAAATCTTTTTGCCGTATTTTTATTGGTAATCAGAACATTGAAAACACGGTTCCAGTATCCTTCATTTTCTGTGGCAAAGGCAAAGGTAAAATCCGGCATCATGACTTCCTTTGTTTTCTTTACTTCTTTTTCATTGTAATCATTATCGTAATCATAATCTGTATATTCTACGGTCTTAGATTTTAATTCATTCAAAACAAAAATACCGTTTCCGGGTGCAATTTTAGCAATGGCTTCTTCATCCAAGACAATTTTCATGGTTTCCATCATCAGGTCCATTTCTTTTTGGTATTCACCTTCGCCTGAGTTTTTCAGTAAACTGTACATGAGGTCAAAATATCTGCTTCCATCAACATTCATGGCATAATATCCCATGCTTTTATCATTGATCAGAGCCATTAGTTTTTTATTTTTCCGACCTTTGTAAACCGCTGAAAACTGTTTCTGGATTTCCGGGTCTTTATGCTGAAAACTGTTGACCAGTCTCACTTTATCATTATCGAAATAGAGGTTGTATGAAGAATTTGAATTGTAAAAATTACTGAAAAACTGCCCGAATTCATATTTCTTTGACATCCTGCCGTAAATTCCTTCATTCACGATTCTGCCGTAATCGGTATATACGAAAACGTCAGAATTACCATCGCGTGCCGAAAGGGCATCTTCAGAAACTTCAATTTCAAAATTTGAACTGAAATATCTGTCGAAGTCAGCTTCGGCCAGCCTTTTAACCATTTTGAACCTTTCAATTTTTAAAGAATCAAATTCTTTTTCATAAGTCAGGTCTCCGATATTTTCTTCTTCTTCCATCCCTTCATCCTGAGCCGGCGGCGGTAAAGCTTCAACCTGCTCTTCAGAATAGTTTTTATCTGTAGATCCTTTCTTTTCTTTCGGGTATTCGTGATGCTTTTCAAGATATTTGATGTCTTTCTGCATTCTTACGATTTCCGCATTATGCTCCTTTATGTCATCTTTCAGATATTTGATATCTTCTTTCAATATCTTGATTTCGTCTTTGTAATTGAAAGGCTGTTCCTGTTCTTCGGCGTAAACACTATCTACGGCAACTGTGGCGGTACTATCGTTAACGGCTACAGCACTGTCTGTTACAACATCCTCTTCCGTATCATATTTATAGGGCTTGCTGTAGCTCAACATTTTCAGGACAGCATGGTTTCCGTTCCATGCAACAAAAATATCATCATCCAGACTGACGTAAGAATAATTATTTTTCTTGGTAATTTCCAAGCCTTTTTTCTTGGTTGAATTAATAAACTCCTGAAATTTTTCTTTATTATCTAAAATAAAATGAGCAGTATAGGCCTTTATAGAATCATTGAAACTTGCATAATGAACCTGCGTAGCATCATATTTTATTCCTGTTTTGGAATAATCATTCCATGACGGTTTTTCTTTATTTTCTTTAGCTACATCTAATAGAAAGGGATTCAGCTTTTGCCAGTTAATCTTCTTATTAAGCTGCTTCCCGTTGATTTCCATATAGAAAACGGCATCATTGGGAAGCTTCATTTTCTGCTGTGCAAGAATATGTAATGAAGCAAAAAATAAGAAGGTTAGTTGTATTTTCTGTAAAATAGATTTCATGATTTCAGGAAATTATTGGAATAGAATATTATTTTGGATTTGTTTTTTCTGAAGGATAAAATCCAGGACATTAGCTTCTAATTTTACCGCTTTTCTGTTCGGAGAAAGAAGGTAAGAACTGTTGCTCTGAGACTTTATCGTGTTTTCAAATTGTAAGACAGAAGTATATTTGGCCTCATTAAAGATTTCCTTATCTGCTTTACTCATCTTGTCGTATTCGCTTTTGAATGTATTGGTTTTATTTCTGGTAAAGGTTTTCTTTGCTGAATTCTGGCTGTAAATCTGGGTTGGGATCATTCTGCCTAAGATGTTTTTGGCCTTTAACTGTTCCAAACCGGCATTGATGTTTTCAATTCTTTTGAAATTACAGCTCAGTTTGATGATGTAGTTATCAAAATCCATTGACGTTTTTACATTGGAAATCCCTGGAGTTGTTTTGAAGATTCTTGCCGCTTCATTGATCTTAGCTTCAATTTCAGCCTTTTTAGGAACTTTTTTACCGTTAACGGTTTCCATTTTGGAGATAGAGGCCAACCGGGTTCTGCTTTTGCTGGCGTTGAGAATAATGGTATACTCACCGCTGCCATCTGCTTTTACACTGGCTTTATCTATAATGTCAAAACAGCTTGTCAGTAACATAAGAGGGATAAACAGAAGAACCTGTTTAAAGAAAAATTTCATAGTTTGGCTTTAAGACACAAAAATACATCTTATTTCCTAAATTCTCCCTTTTAAGTACTCCTTTCGTACTTGTTCATCCAGTTTTTCAATGGAATACCGCAAACAGGTCCTTGGCATTTCTTTGTAATACCGATTGAGGTAACAGATGAGTTCGTTTTCATTTTTATTTCCCATTTCCCGAAGCATCCAGCCATTGGCTTTGTGCATCAGGTCATGCGGATGATCCAAATTCTGCGTGACCAATTCCTTAGTGAGTTCGAATGAACCTTTTCTGATGTAATACAGTGTTCCGACTACAGCGATTCTTTTGTGCCACATCTCGTCAGAACCTGACAGTTTTCTCAAAAGATCTTCATTACCGTGTTCAAAAGCGTACCGGCCTAATATCTTGTAACAGCTGGTGTCAACCAGATCCCAGTTATTGATATACGGTAAATGATCCAGATAAAATTCAACAATTTTATCTTTTATAGCCTTATCCTTTGTTTTCTCAAATTTTGAAATCAGCATCAATAAAGCTGTCAGCCGGTGTTCATGATATTTTGAGGAAAGAAGTTCACTCAATTCATCCAAAGAAATTTTAACATAATAATTTTTCGCTACCGCCCTCTGGTCCGGAACCGTGACTCCCAGAAACAGGTCTCCTTCACCATATTCGCCTTTTCCGGTTTTAAAAAATTTAGGGAAAAATTCTGCTTTTTCGGGGATTGACAGATCATTTAGTGCTTCAAAAATTTGATTGCAGATTCCCATAACTAAAAATTAAAACAACCAATACATTTAACAAATAAGCTTATTCCACCGTTAGAATATTCTGTCATAATACAGTTGTCATCTGTTTTAATATCTTTTTGTTTAAAAGCATTCCCCATCATCATGAAAGGTTTTGCAAAGCTCATCATATCATCGGCTGTAATTACACAAATTGGTGAGGTTTCCGTTTTCCCCGTTCCGCTTTCATCGATCGTTTTAATGATTTTATTATTCTGGAATACACATATTTCCGCTTTAGTTTTTTCTCCAATCGCATTATATATATATTTACCATTGAAACTAATATATCCTTATTTAATGCGCCTTTATTATATGCAGCTTCTGTTGTTGCTAATATTTTTTGAGCCTTGCCTTTTGATATTCCCTTTCTTGAGGCAATCTTCCAAATTTCATCATAATCTTTATTGTAATCAGATAAGCTATATTCTGTATTGACAAACCGGCTTCCATAATAAAGTTGGTTCATTTCTTACTGAGTAAGCTTTGAAGGATCTTTTTTAAAGATTTCGAGATATTCGTAAAAATATTTCTGGGGGTTTTCGATAACGTTCTTCTTTATTTCCTCCACATTAATCTGAGAAAAAAACAGCAGCGAATGAATTACCAGCAGTAAAACAAATATTTTTTTCAAGGTAAATACTTTTATGTAATGTATAAATAATTATTGCTCTTCTTTTAAAGCAACAGTCTCCAATTCTTCTTCTTCTTTCGCAATTTTATTCGGATTCGCTACTTTTGCAATGGTAAGCCCCTGAACGATAATCGAAAATACCACCACACAATATGTGATGCTCAAAATAATTTCGCTGTATTCATTTTTCGGAATAGACATCGCCAGAGCAATAGAAACACCGCCCCGGATCCCTCCCCAGACCAAAACTTTTACGGTCTGCGGACTGAAGGTTCTCTTCATAAACTTGGTGGGTCCCCAGATAGAAATTACCCTGGCCAGTAAAACAATAACAATAGCAACTAAGCCCGGAACAACAAAATGTTTTAAATCCTTGATCATCAATAATTCAAAACCAATAAACAGGAACAGAACCGCATTCAGGATCTCATCAATCAACTCCCAGAATTTGATCAGATAATCCTGAGTAATGGATTTCATTTTGAACTTAACATTGAAATTCCCCATAAACAATCCTGCCGCAACCATGGTAAGAGGCCCAGAAATATGCATCTGTCTTGCAATAAGATAACCTCCCATGACTACAGACAGTGTTACCAGGACAGAAATAATATAGTCATCTACCTCACGCATCAGCCTGGAAGTGATCCAGCCCAGAACAACCCCCAGAAGCAAGCCTCCGCCCGCTTCTTTCAGTAGCAGCAAGCCTATGCTTTCAAGCCCCAGATCCACTTCTTTTCCAATGGCCAGCTGCAATACGACCGAAAATATAACAACGGCCATACCGTCATTAAAAAGAGATTCTCCCGCTACTTTTGTCTCCAATGATTTTGAAACATTTGCCTGCTTTAAAATACTTAGGACAGCAACAGGATCAGTCGGTGAAATTAAGGCTCCGAAAAGGAGACAGTAGATAAAAGGTAAATGAATTCCCAGAAATGGCAAAAGATAAAACATTCCGAATCCTACCACAAAAGTGGAAATAACCACTCCCAGGGTGGAAAAAATCAGCACAGGCCGGAACTGTTCCTTGAGATCGTCTAAATTAATATGGATACCTCCTGCAAAGAGAAGAAAATTAAGCATGGCTCCCATCAGGACTTCCGTAAAATCAATGCTGCTCATCAGGCTGTGAAGGTGCCTGAATGTCCTGGGTAAAAATGTTTCCCCGAAGGAAACTAAAATAATAGAAACCACTATGGCAATAACCATAATCCCGATGGTACTGGGAAGTTTCAGAAATCTGTAATTAAGATATGCGAATATGGATGCTAAAACGATTAAAGCTGAAAATGAATAATATAATTCCACTAAGCTGTTTTTAAAATTTATTTAAATTAATAATCTATATACAGTACTTTTATGTACACTTTGGTAATGTCTTTTTCCCAGATGTCAAGGATTCCGTCTTTCAAGGATTTTGACCCTCTGGTATATTCTTTTCCGATATTCAGGATATTTAATAAGATATATTCATCACCTACGGAATTTACCAGGAAAGGGGTTTTTTCAGATTTTCCGTCACCGGAACCTTTTACAGCATCTGTCAGTAGCCTGAACTGGTCAAGGTGATGGATAAAATTCTTCCCGTCTTTTTTTGAGTCATACGCTTGCATTAAGATCAGGAGAATGTCAAGATTTGTCGGATCCCTGTTATATAAAATTTCCCCCTGTCTGATGCACTCATCGAAGTTCCCGTTTTTAAATGCTTCTGCCAGGGTTTTAAAGTCATCATCAGTGGTTGATACCAGATCTTTTCTGAAATTTCTTCCGTAATAAAGATGCTGCGCTTCTACCGTATCCAGAGATTTAGGATAGGCTTTGTACTTAAAAATCAATTTCTCGTAATGGTACGGAGATTTTTCACTTTTAAGGTTTTTTTCGATAGCTTTAAAACTGGTATTGGCATGCTGGCCGAAACTGAGAGCGGAAATCAGAAACAGCAGAAGAAAAAAGTAATGTTTCATTAATCTTTTTTGTGTTCTTCGTCGTCGTTATCGAAGTATTCGAAAAGGAAATCATTGTATGGGAATCTTGAAATATGGATTTTCATTACCTCATCATAGATCATTTTTTTCATATCCGGGAAGTTTTCTTTCGTTAAAGCTGAAATGAAAACGGTAGGATATTTAGATTTTGCCATCCAGGTATTCGTCCATTCTTCCAGAGAAATATTTTTTCTGGTAGTCGGGGTCAGGTCGTCTTCATCCTTTTTATCATAGCTGAAATCGTCTATTTTATTGAAAACCATGATCATCGGTTTCTGATGCGCATTGATTTCCATTAAAATCTGATTTACGGAATCAATATGGTCTTCAAAACTTTCATGGGAAATATCCACGACATGGATCAGGAGGTCTGCTTCACGTACTTCATCCAACGTTGATTTGAACGATTCTACCAGCTGGGTCGGCAGTTTCCGTATGAATCCTACCGTATCCGTTAGCAAAAATGGCAGATTCCCGATGACAACTTTTCTTACAGTCGTGTCCAGTGTAGCAAACAGTTTATTTTCCGCAAAGACTTCGGATTTTGAAAGGGCATTCATCAACGTGGATTTTCCAACATTCGTATATCCTACCAAAGCGGCACGCACTACTTTGCCTCTGTTGTTCCGCTGCGTAGCCATTTGTTTATCAATGGTTTTCAGCTTGTCCTTAAGCAAAGAGATCCTGTCACGGATAATACGCCTGTCAGTTTCGATTTCCGTTTCCCCCGGCCCTCTCATCCCGATTCCCCCTTTCTGGCGTTCAAGGTGGGTCCACATTCTGGTCAGTCGCGGTAAAAGGTACTGGTACTGTGCCAGCTCAACCTGTGTTCTGGCATAAGAAGTCTGGGCTCTCTGGGCAAAAATATCAAGGATAAGATTAGTCCTGTCAAGGATTTTTACCTCTATTTCTTTTTCTAAATTTTTAAGTTGGGAAGGTGACAATTCATCATCAAAAATGATGGTTCCTATTTCGTTTTCCTTTACGTATTCTTTTATTTCCTGAGCTTTTCCGCTTCCTATAAAGGTTTTGGAGTCAGGCTGTGTTAATTTCTGGGTAAAACGTCTGTCTACTGTAGCTCCGGCTGTAAAAGCAAGGAACTCCAGCTCATCCATATATTCAATTAGCTTTTCCTCATCCTGATTCTGTGTAATAACACCCACCAAAATAGCTTTCTCGTAATTATGTTCTTTCTTTTCTAGCATTAGGTTCTATCTATAATTGTAAGATTTACAAGATAGCATTTTTAATGAAAAAAACCAAAATGAATTTTTATTGTCATAGGAACAATATGAGTTTGATGATAAATAGTAAGAATATTAATTTAATCCAATAAAACTAATCCCAGTCTGTCGCCACGAATCTCATGGTATTTCCCTGATCATCCTTTAATATTAAAAAATGGCCTTCAACAGAGTAGGCAGTCATATTTTTAAAGCTTTTTGAAAAGTCATCTTCCAGTTTCATGTCGGGGCAGGCCATCATTGTTGAACCCAGTCCTGAAATTTTCAGCTTACCCTTATCTTTGAATTCAGCAGAAAAAAACATCCTGTTGCATCCTGTAAAAGCACTTCCTTTGATTTTCCCGTGTTCAACAGGTGCTGTCAGATTGATGCCTGCTTTATGTTTCATTAAATCCTGTTTGGCGTAATCTTTAAAAGAAACCAGCATCCATTCCCTCTGAAGCTGTGGATTTTTAATGATAAGGGAAGAACAGCTGATCATAAACCCGGTACATAAAACAATCAAAACGGTAAGCATTATCTTATTCATAACATGCTCAGATCCATTTTCATACCATCACAGACATGAAACCGTAAAAAAATTAGTAAATTAGCGACACAAAAATTATTTTATAAAATGAAAAGAATACTTCTACTATTCACTTTCCTTTTAAGTTTTGTCCAGATGAGGGCTGACGAGGGAATGTGGCTGTTAATGCTCGTGAAAAGACTTAATGGTGTAGATATGCAAAAAGAAGGTTTGCATCTTACACCAGAGGAAATTTATTCGGTTAATAACTCAAGCTTAAAAGACGCGATCGTGAGCTTCGGCGGTTTTTGTACCGGAGAAATTGTTTCCGGACAGGGTCTTATTTTTACCAACCACCATTGCGGATACGGTGCTGTTGCTGCGGCTTCAACACCTGAAAAAGATTATCTGAAGAATGGTTTCTGGGCCATGAAGCAAAAGGATGAATTTAATGCAAAAGATCTGTACGTAAGATTTTTGGTAAGAATGGATGATGCTACGCAAAGGATCAATTCTAAACTTAACAATAAAATGTCTGCTGCAGATAGAAAAGCGGTGATTGATGCTGAAACAAAAGCAATCCAGTCTGAAAACTCCGAAAACGGAAAATACACTGTCGTAGTGAAAGATTTCTTTAACGGAAACGAATTTTATTATTTTGTATACCAGGATTATAAAGATATCAGATTGGTAGGCGCACCGCCTTCATCATTAGGGAAATTCGGAGGAGACACGGATAACTGGGAATGGCCGAGACATACTGCAGACTTTACGGTTTTCAGAGTGTATGCTGATGCCGCAGGAAACCCTGCAGAATTTGCTCCGACCAATGTTCCATTAAAGCCTAAACATTTTTTGCCTGTTTCTCTTAAAGGCGTAAAGCCGGGTGATTTCTCTATGATTTTAGGATATCCGGGAAGAACCAACCGTTACTTAACTTCTTACGGAATCCAGCAAATGGTTAACAAAGACTATCCGGCCTGGGTGGAAGCTTCTAAATTAGCGATGGACGTTATGAAGAAGTATATGGACAAAGACAAGGCAACGCAGCTTAATTATGCCTCTCAGTATGCCTCTGTAGCCAACTACTGGAAGAACAGACAGGGAACTATCGATGCCGTTATTAAAAACGGAACGATTGCAGATAAGCAAAAACTGGAAGGAACATTCAAAACATGGGCGGTACAGCCGGCAAATGTGGTTGAATATGAAACCGTACTGGATGATCTAGCCATCTATTACAAGCAGACTTCCGACAGAAATGTTGAAAGAAACTATATGTCCCAGCTCTCCAGAAATTCCAAGTATTTTATGCTGGCATTACAGGTAGGAGGTGTTCTTAAAGCCTATGCAGAACAGGATATGAATGGCAGACTGGCCATGAAACCTAAAGTGGAGGCAGCGCTGAAGTCCGCTTACGAAAACATCAATACCAAACTTGAAGGTGAAATGATGAATTCTATGGTTAACCTTTATCAGCAAAAAGTAAATAAAGACGTGGCTTCTGAAACCATTATGGGACTGGATGCAAATACGCTTTCCAATATAGCGTATTCTTCAATATTTGCAAACAAGGCTTCCGCAACCAATTTTGTATTGAATCCGGACCGTTTAAAATTAGATGCAGACCCGCTTTGGAAAATCGCCAACGGAATTATAGCTGATCAGAGACTTTCAGCAGAAAGATTCGTGAAAATTGATGATAATTTTGCTAAAAACAGCAGATTATTTTTAGCCGGTTTAATGAAAGCGATGCCTGAGAAGAAATTCTATCCGGATGCCAACTCTACCATGAGACTTACCTATGGTACTGTAACCACATTGCCGGTAAGAACAGACAGAAACTATTTCGGGGTTACGGATAACTACTATACCGATATGACCGGTCTTGTAGGGAAATATAAGAAAGGGGATGAAGAGTTTGATCTTCCTCAAAGGGTGATCGACCTGTATAACCTTAAAGATTTCGGACAGTATGCGGATGCGAAAGGATATATGCCTGTCAATTTCCTTTCAGACAATGATATTACGGGAGGTAACTCAGGTTCTCCAGTGATTGATGCAGACGGAAACCTTATCGGTATTGCATTCGACGGAAACAGTGAAGCATTGAGCGGAGATATCGTTTTCGAACCGGAATGGCAGAAAACCATTAACGTAGACGTTCGTTTTGTTCTTTGGACAATCGACAAATATGCCGGTGCCAGAAGGCTGATTGACGAATTACAATTGGTAAAAGACGAAAATACGCCTGCCGATACCAAAACAAAAATGCCTAAGGCAACACCTGCTAAAGGCAAGAAAAAATAATCTTTATTGATCTGTTTTATAACCCGCGAAAGTTTTCTTTCGCGGGTTTTTTATGATTAAAAGTCAGAAACCAAATAAAAAAAAGAAGAGAACGACTGTGAATTTCTGTGGTTATTAAACTTTTAACTCTGCCTGGAGATGCTGTTCTGCTCCTCCGTTGATGATGACGACAGAATCTCCGATATGATTGATTTTTACTCCGAGATCATTCAGGGTTTCCTTGAAATAGCCTTTGTCTTCATCTTCTGAAACCGTATTTTTCTGCCATATAAATTCCGCAGATTGCCCTCCGGTGTTTTTCAATATTAATTTTTTAAACTTTGAAGGTCTGACGCTGATGCTGACCACTAAGCTTTCATGGGCCGCAAAATAATTATCAGATAATAAACTGATTGAAGTGAGCTCCTGCTGTTCTTGATTGATTTCCATACTTTCAGATGTATTCTGATTTGATTTAATGTTCTGATTGCAAACATAGCGATGTGAAACGACAAAACGTGTCGTAAAATATTTTAATCAAAAAATAATCCAGATAATTGATTCTTATCGGCTTTTATATTAGCATAAATAATTAATATTAAGGGCGATATTGATATCATGCATTCCAGAATTCCCGGTCTAAGCTTCGGTACTGTATTGCTTCAGAGACATGCTGGGAAAGGATATCTTCAGATTCTTCAAGATCGGCAATGGTTCGGGCTACTTTTAAAATTCTGTCATAAGCTCTTGCAGAAAGGTTAAGCTTTTCCATAGCCATTTTGATGAGGTTGAAAGAAGGTTCATCCAGGTGGCAGTATTCTTCAATTTCTTTTGGTCCAATCTGGGCGTTGTAACTTATCTTTAACTCCTTATACCATTCCCGCTGGATTTCACGTCAATGCACGCTTTCTAATGTCCTCGCTTTTTTCACCTTTCCTCCGTTCAGTCAGTTGTTCGAATTTCCACAAGGAATTCATTAATAAATTTCCAGCATTTCAAAAAGCAATGTCAAATGCACCATAAGTATAAGAGAGTACAGCCATTCATCTTTATAATCTATTGAATAAAAAAATCTGCTTCCCAAAACGAAAGCAGATTTCAGATAATATTCTCTTTATTTATATCAGGTTTTTTATGGATCAAATTTACAAATCCATATTCGGCTATACTGTAAAATTAAAAAACTAATATATTATTATCTTTTCCAATTTTTAAAGAACAACTAGTGCATCCGAAGAAGTTTCATAATAATTACTATCAGTGTAGTGAATGTTATTAGTATTACCTCCGATTAATACAGCCGGCTTATCACCTGCAGGAGTAAATTCATTACCATTTAAAAATCCGTTTCCAATGAAATTCAGATATTTTTTTTCTGAGGTATTAGAAATTATGTAAAGGGAGGTGTAAATAGAATTATTTAATCTGTTAAAACTATTTCCTATAAAATTAGCCGTTCCTCCAGCATTTAAGGTATAATATACATCAACTCCATTTGACGTTCCTTCAAAATAATTATTTAAAAGGTTTAAACCAACTTTTCCATTAGCCGCATTAAATATAGCTTCTAATGCATTTCCTTTATTTCCTTCAAAACCACATCCATCAAACTTAACATTATGAACATGATACAACTCGACACCTTTCACTGAATTTGAATTAAAATGACAATTGATGAAAGAGAGTAAGTTAGGGTTAGTAAGTAAGATATTATTGCTGCTATTATAGGCTGCGCTGTAGAATCCAGTATCTCCCCAGTGGGCTTTAACATTTTCAAACAAAGATGAACAAGTTTCCATCACTTGTACTCCTATATTAAATTTAAAAACTTCAATATCCTTCATGCTGATTTCCATAAGCTTACTGATGTAGATCCCAGCTCCTCCTGAGGACTGTGTAACATCCGGACGTCTGATGGAAAATCCTGATAATGTTAAATAATAAGGTGAATTATTATCCGAAATAAATCTAAGCCCTCCTGTAGAGCCTATTGAGCTGATAATTGTTAAATCAACCCCTGCGCCGATCAGCTGAAATCTTCTGGATATATTGGGAGAAACCATATTACATTCAATAGACCGAGAAATGATAATCTGTCCAATTGGCAATAATAACTTCCATCCGTTTTTACCACAAAAATCAAAGGCTCTTTGTAATGCATCTGAATCGTCAGTATTGCCATCCGCTTGTACTCCAAATATTTTTGCATTCAATGCTGTACCTGACAGAATATGGGTATTTACATAATAATCACTCCCTTTTTTTCTATAGATAATTCCATCTAACAAATTATCATTCATAGTAGAACCATTTAACCAGATGGATGTTTTAATAAAGTTTACATTTTCTTTGGTATAGCTATCTACTAAATGTACTAGGTTATCGTTAGGATAAGAGCTGTTAACGGCAAAAAAATCGTTTGTGTAAATCATAATACTTGCTTTAAAAATTAATTACTTATGTTTTTATAATGCAAAGATCATAAGCCAATGCGACAAAAGTCGTCGTAAAATTTATAATCAAGTAATTTTATCTTTAAATTAATTGCAGATTATATAATGTTATCATGCATTCCAGAATTCCCGGTCTAAGCTTCGGTACTGTATTGCTTCAGAGACATGCTGGGAAAGGATATGCTTAGATTCTTCAAGATCGGCAATGGTTCGAGCTACTTTTAAAATTCTGTCATAAGCTCTTGCAGAAAGGTTAAGCTTTTCCATGGCCATTTTGATGAGGTTGAAAGAAGATTCATCCAGGTTGCAGTATTCTTCAATTTCTTTTGGTCCAATCTGGGCGTTGTAACTTATCTTTAGCTCCTTATACCGTTCCCGCTGGATTTCACGGGCTGTCAGTACACGTTTTCTGATGTCTTCGCTTTTTTCACCTTTCCTCCGTTCAGTCAGCTGTTCGAATTCCACTTTCTGCACTTCAATATGAATGTCAATCCTGTCTAAAAGAGGCCCGGAGAGCTTACTCATATACCGCTGCATTTCATAAGAGGTAGAGGTATTATTAGGATCATCCGGAAAAAATCCGCTAGGGCTTGGATTCATGGAAGCCACCAGCATAAAGCTTGCAGGATAGTTGACGGTAAACCGTGCTCTTGATATGGTAACTTCCCGGTCTTCCAGCGGCTGGCGCATGACTTCCAAAACCGTTCTTTTGAATTCCGGCATTTCATCAAGAAATAAAACGCCGTTATGCGCTAATGATATTTCCCCGGGTTGCGGATAACTGCCGCCGCCTACCAAGGCCACATCTGATATCGTATGGTGCGGTGAACGGAAAGGGCGCACGGTCATCAAAGAAGTTTCCGTTCCCATTTTCCCGGCAACAGAATGGATCTTTGTGGTTTCCAATGCTTCCTTTAATGATAGTGGTGGCAGGATACTCGGAACCCTTTTGGCAAGCATGGTTTTCCCGCTTCCCGGAGGGCCGATCAGGATGATATTGTGGCCTCCGGCTGCAGCCACTTCCATGGCCCGCTTTGCCGTTTCCTGTCCCTTAACTTCGGAAAAATCAAAAGGAAAATCATTCACTTTCTCCTGAAACTCTTTTCGGGTGTCGATCTCAACTTTCTGAAGCGGTTTCCCTTCATTAAAAAAATCGATCACTTCTTTGATGTTTTCGGCGGCAAAAACATCGATGTTATTTACAATGGCAGCTTCACGGGTATTCTGTCTCGGAAGGATGATTCCTTTAAAGCCTTCTTCACGGGCCTGAATGGCAATCGGTAGAACGCCACGGACCGGCTGCAGGTTTCCGTCGAGAGAAAGCTCACCCATAATGATATAATCCTGTATATTTTCTGCCAGAATCTGATCAGAGGCTGCAAGTATGCCTATGGCGATGCTCAGGTCATAGGCAGCTCCTTCTTTACGGAGATCTGCCGGCGCCATATTGATCGTGATTTTTTTTCCGGGGATTTTGTAACCGACATTCTTTAAAGCGGCAGAAATTCTGTAACTGCTTTCCTTGATGGCATTATCGGGAAGGCCTACTAAATGGTAGCCTATTCCTCCGGTATCTACGTTAACTTCGATGGTAATGGTCTGTGCCGCAACTCCGTGAATGGCACTTCCGTAAATTTTAATCAGCATTGATAGGTGTTTACAGTAAAAATAAAAAATTATAAATAATTGCTTTTCTTACTGAAATTCACCTGATTTCCAAAACAATAAAAAAATATTCGTTTATTTATTGATCTGGCCGTAAAGTATTTACATAAAATTTAAATAATTCTTAAAAAAATCAGCTGACTAAATAAATTATGAATTTGAAAATAAATTACAAAGCATTCAATGTGAATGGCTTATCGATTTTTTATCTGACGGCGTATTTTATCATTAATATAATTAAAACAGCTGCTTCATTCCTGAAACAGCCGTTATGTATTTATCAACTATATAGTAATTAAAATTCTATATCAACTTCCAGTTTCTCAGCCAAAAGCTTTGAAATTTTTTCTTTTAACGGTTCGATGTCAATATTCTGCATCGCGTCATTGGCAAAAGCATATAAAAGGAGTGCCTGGGCTGCCTTTTTAGAAATACCTCTTGCCCTCAGATAAAATAAGGCATCCTCATTCAGCTGGCCTACCGTACAGCCGTGGGAACATTTCACATCATCTGCAAAAATTTCCAGCTGAGGCTTGGTATTAATAACAGCACCTTCACTTAATAAAACATTGTTATTTTGCTGGTAGGCATTGGTTTTCTGGGCCAATTTATCTACAAAGACTTTCCCGTTAAATACCCCGTGAGATTTTCCGTTGAAAATACCCTTGTAATTCTGATAGCTTTCACAATTCGGAAATTTATGGTGAACCGCCGTATGGTGGTCTACCAGCTGATCTTTTCCGATGATGGTGATTCCGTTCATGAATGAATTGATATTCGATCCGTTATGGATGAAATCAAGGTTGTTCCTGACCAGCTTACCTCCGAAAGAGAAGGTATTCACCGTGGTTAAGCTGTCTTTTTCCTGCCTGGCAAAAGTACTGTCGATAAGATAGGACGTATCATTGTCATTCTGTACTTTATGCCAGTCTGCTTTTGCATTGGGATGGGTGAAAATTTCTGTCACCGAATTTGTCAATACATAGATGCTGTCAAAATTGTGGTGGCTTTCAATGATTTCCACTTTGGATCCTTCTTCTGCAATTAATAAATTCCGGGTATTGTAGAAGGTATTTTCTTCCTGATTCTGGGAAATATAAAAAATGTGAATCGGTTTTTCAATCACTACATTTTTAGGAACTTTAAGAAAGAACCCATATTTGCAGTAGGCTTGATTCAGGTTGGCAAAAGCAGAATCTTTGGCTGCAATGGTATTAAAATACTGCTCAAAAACATCTTTATGTTTCTCATCATTCAATGCATAATTAAATGAAAGAAACTCAACGTTTTCTATGGAAACTTTAGACAGTTCTTTGCGAAGCTTACCGTTTACAAAAGTAATCCAGTCAAAATTTTCTTCACCCAGATGAAGCTGGTCCAGCTGCTCTTTGGTGATGTTATGATTTTCTTTCGGGAAAAAATTATATTCTTTTTCAGTAATTTCCTTAAGGTTGGTATACTTGAATTCTTCGTCTTTTTTAGTCGGAAAACCCATGTTTTCAAATCTTTGAAGAGCTGTTTTTCTATCCTCATCCAGAAATCTGTGACGAAGGCTCTCCAAAAACGCATGATGGTTTTCTATAATCTGTTCTTTTAATGCCATTACTGGTATATATGTGGTTTGCACCATTTTTTCTTTTTATTAGGCTGAAATCTGTCATTCCGTGGAATGAATAGTTTTAAACATCAATTAATAAAACATTTCTGTTTTTCAATTTTTGAATCCTTCAATTAATTTAGAAGCCAGTCGTATCCTTTTTCTTCCAGTTCAAGGGCAAGAGATTTATCACCGGTCTTGATGATTCTACCGTTGGCCAGAACATGAACAAAATCAGGCTGAATATAGTTAAGCAGTCTTTGATAATGGGTAATCAGAAGAACGGCATTTCCTTCGCTTTTAAAAGTATTTACGCCGTCTGCAACGATTCTTAAGGCATCAATATCCAGTCCTGAATCTGTTTCGTCAAGAATAGCCAGTTTTGGATTAAGCATCATCATCTGGAAGATCTCATTTCTTTTCTTTTCACCTCCGGAGAAGCCTTCGTTGAGTGATCTTGAAAGGAAGTCTTTTTTAATGCCCAGTTTTTCAGATTTTTCACGGATCATGCCAAGCATATCTTTGGCTGACATATCTTCCAATCCGTTTGCTTTTCTGTTCTCGTTTACGGCCGCTTTGATAAAATTGGTTACGGAAACACCCGGAATTTCCACCGGATACTGGAAAGAAAGGAAAATCCCTTTATGGGCTCTTTCTTCCGGAGCATCTTCAATAATGTTTTCTCCGTCAAAGATAATTTCACCTTCCGTTACTTCGTAATCTTCTTTCCCTGCAATGATGGATGAAAGCGTAGATTTTCCGGCTCCGTTCGGTCCCATGATCGCATGAACTTCGCCCGGCTTTATTTCAAGATTGATCCCTTTTAAAATTTGTGCGCCGTCTTCGATTCTGGCGTGTAAGTTTTTTATGTTTAACATAGTTTTGATATGATCATTTGGTAATGGATAATCTAAATTATATTACCGCTTTATATTCTTTATTTTTTATTTCCGTGAAGAAAAAAGATCTGATGTAATCATTTAAGCCTTCACGACGTTTTGTTTTATTCGGAATGACAAAGTAATGTCAGACTAAATAATAATTTATCCTACAGAACCTTCTAATGAAATCTCCAGCAGTTTCTGGGCTTCGATAGCAAATTCCATAGGCAGTTTATTTAAAACTTCCTTACTGAATCCGTTTACGATCAAAGCAATGGCTCTTTCCGTATCAATCCCTCTCTGGTTGCAGTAGAAAATCTGGTCTTCCCCGATTTTTGAAGTGGTGGCTTCATGTTCCAGCTGTGCTGTAGGGTCTTTGATTTCGATATACGGGAACGTATGCGCTCCGCATTCATTGCCCATCAGTAAAGAATCACATTGTGAGAAGTTTCTTGCTCCTTTGGCTGACGGCATTACTTTTACCAGGCCCCTGTATGAGTTCTGGGATTTTCCTGCAGAGATCCCTTTCGAAATAATGGTTGACTTTGTATTTTTACCGATGTGGATCATTTTGGTTCCTGTATCGGCATACTGGTGATTGTTGGTTACCGCGATAGAGTAGAACTCACCGATGGAACCGTCACCCTTCAGGATGCATGACGGATATTTCCAAGTTACCGCAGAGCCTGTTTCCACCTGGGTCCAGGAGATTTTTGCTTTTGTTTCGCAAAGCCCTCTTTTCGTTACAAAATTGAACACACCCCCTTTTCCTTCTTCATTTCCAGGATACCAGTTCTGAACGGTTGAATATTTGATTTCTGCATTATCCAGTGCAATCAGTTCAACCACCGCTGCGTGAAGCTGATTCTCATCTCTTGAAGGTGCTGTACATCCTTCAAGATAAGACACATAGCTTCCTTCATCTGCAATCACGAGCGTTCTTTCAAACTGTCCCGTTCCTGCCTGATTGATACGGAAATAGGTGGATAACTCCATAGGGCATCTCACGCCTTTCGGAATATAGCAGAAACTTCCGTCAGAAAAAACGGCAGAATTCAGGGCGGCATAGAAATTATCACCTCTAGGAACTACTTTTCCGAGATATTTTCTTATCAAATCCGGATGATTTTTAATAGCTTCTGAAATTGAACAGAAAATAATTCCTTTCTCCGCCAGGGTATGCTGGAAAGTGGTTTTCACGGAAACTGAATCCATCACGATATCTACAGCAACGCCGGAAAGCCTTTTCTGTTCTTCGATATTGATCCCTAATTTAGCGAAAGTTGCCAGCAACTCAGGATCTACTTCATCAAGGCTGTCCAGCTCCGGTTTTGATTTCGGAGCAGCATAATATTTTATAGCCTGAAAATCGGGTTTTGTATATTTGATATTAGCCCATTCCGGCTCAATCATTTTTTTCCAGATTCTGAAAGATTCCAGACGCCAGTCTGTCATCCATTCCGGCTCTTCTTTTTTAGCGGAAATAGCACGGACAATATCTTCATTCAGGCCGATCGGAAAATCTTCGTAATCGATTTTCGTTTCCCAGCCGAATTCATATTTTTTATTTTCTAGATCGACCCTCAGATCGTCTTCAGTATATTTACTCATTTTAGTAGATTATAGACATCAGAGGTCAGTTTCTGCAATATGCTTCTGACCCTGATTTCTAATTATAAAGAAAAACTTTCTCCGCATCCGCAGGTCCGGGATGCGTTCGGATTGTTAAATACAAATCCTTTTCCGTTTAAGCCTCCTGAATATTCAAGAACGGTCCCGGCCAGATAAAGAATTGATTTTTTATCAATAATGATTTTAACATTATTGTCTTCAAACATCTGATCAGTGTCTGTTTTTTGGTTGTCAAATCTCAAAACATATTCTAAACCAGAACATCCTCCGCTTTTTACCCCCACTCTTATATAATCTTCAACCGGGTTGAAGCCTTCCTCTGTCATCAGCTGAATGGCTTTGGCCTTTGCTTGGTCTGATACTTTTATCATTGTATTTATTTAGAATGATTTAATGTTACAAAAATACGAACAATAATCAGTATATAAAAATTAGCGATTTTATTTTATCGATTTTTATTATTGATGCCTTTAACTTCGATAATATTTTAAGATCAAAACAATAAATTAGCCTTATAATGAAAAAGCCAATACTTATAGCTTTCGTTTTGTTCATACATACTGTTTTTGCACAAACCAACAGGTTTGTATACCAGGTGACGACAAAACCTGATGCTTCCAACAAAAATGAAAGTAAAACTGAAAATGCTTATCTGGATATCTCGCCGGAAAAATCGGTTTTCTATTCTGAGAACCGGATTAAAAGAGATTCCGTTATGCAGGCCAATTTTAAGAGCGGCGGAGCCAGAGGGTTTAACAGAGAACAGATGGAGGGTTTAAGATCCAATATTAATTATACTATTGAAAAAGATAAGGCCGATCAGAAAACTTTTTTTAAAGACAGGATCGGGCGGGATATGTACATCTATGAAGAAGAAAGGCCGATCAACTGGAAAATTTCTTCTGAAACAAGAAAAATAGGGGAGTATAAAGTACAAAAGGCAGAAACAGATTTCGGAGGCAGAAAATGGACTGCCTGGTTTACCACCGATCTTCCTTACCCTGACGGGCCGTATAAATTTAACGGACTTCCAGGACTTATTGTAAAAGTGGAGGATGATAAGGGAGATTATTCTTTTGATCTGATGAAAAATTATAAAATCACAGACCTTCCGGCACTAAACCAATTCGGAAACACAATTAAAGTAAAACGAGCCGATTATATAAAACAGCAGAAGAAGTTTCAGGAAGATCCTATGGCTTTCATGAGCCAGGGAGGTGGCCCACAGATCAGAATGGGAGGTGGCGGAAACCAGAACCCCGCCGATATGAGGAAACGGATGGAAGAACGGATAAAAGAAGAAGCTAAAAAGAACAGCAACCCTATCGAACTGCAGTAAAAATAATAAACCCTGAAGATCATTTTCTTCAGGGTTATTTTTTATAAATAAATTGAAATTATTTCAAAAGCTGATTGAAAGTGTCACCCTGCTTGATATCTCCGGTATTGTAGCCTTTCATAAACCATTCTTTACGCTGCGCGGATGACCCGTGTGTAAAACTTTCCTGGTTCACATATCCCTGGGATCTTTTCTGAATGTTGTCATCACCTACCGCTTCTGCCGCGCTGATGGCTGCATCAATATCTCCCGGCTCCAGAATTTTTTCCCTGGCATCCGTTTGTTTTGACCAGACTCCGGCATAGAAATCTGCCTGAAGCTCTGTGGCTACAGAAACTCTGTTCATTTGCTCTTCAGAATAACTGCCGCTTCTTCTCAATTCATCAACTTTCTGAGTGGTTCCTAAGAGGGTCTGGACGTGATGACCGATTTCATGCGCCATTACATAGGCAATGGTGAATTCAGTAACCTGTGCCCCGAATTTTGACTGGAGCTCTTTAAAAAAACTCATATCCATATATACCGATTGGTCTGCCGGACAGTAAAATGGGCCCATTGCAGCCTGTGCGGTACCGCAACCGGACTCCGTAGTATCTTCGAACAGGATTACCTTTGCCGGCTGATACTGCATTCCGTTTTCAGCAAAAATTTTAGTCCATGTTTCTTCATTTTCAGCCGTAACCATTTGTACAAATTCCCTTACTTTCAGCTCTTTTTCACTGAGCTGCCTCTGTTCGGTTCTGGGCGAGCCTGATCCTGATCCTGAAGATAGGATAGCAGAAGGGTCTCCTCCCAGGAAAAATACAATGGCTGCAATAATCAGGGTTCCCAGTCCTCCTCCTACTAAGGCTCCGCCGCCTAATCCGCGCCGGTCTTCCACATTACCACTTCTGTCGTCTGTCCATCTCATAGTTTATTATTTATATGTAAATTTAATTATTTAAAACATATGTTTCATCGATGGATGACTTTTTTTAGTATTAATTAGCGATTAAGCCTGTTTTTTTTAAGCCAGAACGAGGTTGACTGATATGCAGAAATCGTTTCTTCGATAAGCTTCTCATTCCGTCTGTCTTTTTTTAGAGATTTCTCATCGAAATACATATTGAATTCGGGACTGAGGTTATTCTTTTGCTGAAATAAAGCATACTGTTTTACTTTTCTGACCGGAGAAAGTACGGTTAAGTAATTATCCTGTATTAATCCCAGGTCTTCATAGGTGGCAATATAGGCTTTCGGCCGGAATTCTTTTGTGAATACATCCTGCCCTAAAAATTCAGACTGATAGTTAAAATTCAGTAATCCGAAAAGGGTAGGCATCACATCAATCTGTGACATTGTTTTTGTGAATTTCTGTGGCTGAATAAAGCCTTCAGAAAAAATTATGGCGGGAATCCTGTATTTATCCATCGGAAGCTCCATCTTTCCTGCGCTCGAGGCACAATGATCGGCAATAATAATGAATACCGTATTTTTATACCATTGCTGCTTTTCAGCCATTTCAAAAAACTTCCGCAAGGCATAATCCGTATATTTTACGCCGCCTTCACGTGATTTCGCATTGCCGGGAACATTAATCCTGCCATTCGGATAAGTAAAGGGACGATGGTTGGAAACCGTCATCCAGTGATTGAAAAAGGGTTTTCCCGACCGGCTTTCCTGATTCATGGTCTGGATTGCTTTTTTAGCCATATCTTCATCGGCAACCCCCCAGACATTGGCGAATGTGATTTCTTCAGGTTTAAAATTGTTGCGGTCAACAATTCCGTAGCCGTTTCCTTCAAAGAAATCCTGCATGTTATCGAAATAACTGTAACCTCCGTACAAAAATTTCACATCATATCCTTTTGAACGGAAGACGCTTCCTGTGGTAAATTTATTTTTATTATTTTCTCTTTTAATAATGCTTTCCCCGGCAGTAGGAGGAATGCAAAGGGTCAGTGCTTCCAGGCCCCGGACTGTCCGGTTTCCGGTAGCATAAAGATTGGTGAACATCAGTGATCGGTCTGCCAGGCGGTCTAAAAAAGGAGTAAGCTTTTCCTTATTTCCATAATGTTCCATAAAATCGGCAGACAGGCTTTCTATGGAAATTAAAACAACATTTTTCTTTAATTCAGGCTGTTCGGAAGTGATGTTTCTTTTTAGAACAGGTTCTGAAAACTGACTTAAGAAATTTTTTTCTGCCAGTTTCTGTTCGATTTTCGGATAAAACTGAAAGTAATCCAATTCATTGTGGGTAAATGCCCAATAAAATTTCGGCAACCCGTTGGCCTGGATTTCTTCTTCAAAAACATTACATGCGGTTATTTTTGTTGTAAAGTGGAGTCCCAGTAAACTGATGCCTGTCAGAACAAAAAAGGATCCAAGCAGAATGAGCTTCTGTTTCAGGTTCGGCAATGTCAGAAGTTCCGTTTTTGTTTTTTTATAAATAAAAATCGTGACTGATGCGGCAACGGCAAAAATTGCCAGGAATAACGGAATGACAGGATAGCTTTCCATGATATTGCCGATCACTTCATTGGTATAGATCAGGTAATCTACTGCAATAAAGTTGTACCTCAGGCCGAATTCAGTGTAAAAAAAATATTCACTCACCGAATTAAAGACAATTAATAAAACGTAGATAAAAACGGTAATGAAATACAAGATGTTCCTGATCTTCAGCCGCTTTTCCGGTAAAAAAAACATCAGTCCGAAAAAAATGATCTTTAAGCCGGTGAATGCCAATGCGATTTCAGCAATTGAACCGCCGTACTGTTTGAAAATGTTATTTGGAAGGAGAAGTATATACAGAAAGAAAAGTATCAATAATCCTAAAATGATCTGCCCGTATGGTTTCCTGTATTTTGAATTGGATAAAAACAGAAAATAAAGTGCCAGAAAAGGACAGGTTAAAATGAAAACAAAGCAATCATTAATAAATCCGACGGCCAGAATTTTCAGTATTTGAAAAATTCCGAAACTGGCTGTCGTGATGGGATGAAATAAAAATACAGTTCTTAAGATCAAAGAGATGATAAGGTAAAAAATACCCAGGTATAAGAAGGGTTTTATTTTCTGAATAAACATAAGGTTAACTGTATATTAATTTTTGCAAATATACTTTTTAAGCAGAATCATTCAATATAAAATCTTAAAATAACCCTATTATTTAGAAAATTTATAAATTTTTAAAATTTCATTAAAATTATAATAAGACAGTCTGGTCTTCTTTTTAACTATTTTTAATAAAAAAAGAACTACAAATTGTAGTTCCTGATTTTCTTTTAATAAGATATCTCTGTTAAGAATGGCCGAAACCTATATTTCCTTTTTTATCCGAAAGGCTTTTTTTGAAGTTGATCATTCTTAAGGCTGTTACTGCTGCTTCAACGCCTTTATTTCCGAGGTCGCCGCCGCTTCTTGCGATAGACTGTTCTTTTGTATCATCGGTAAGTACGCAGAAAATGGTAGGCGTATCGGTTAATATATTACAGTCTTTTATTCCCTGGGCAACGGCTGAGCATACATAATCAAAATGAGGGGTCTCGCCGCGGATGATACATCCAATTGAAATAACCGCATCATATTTCCGTTCTTTGCAAAGCTGCATACTGGCGTAATTCAGCTCAAAAGCTCCGGGAACCGGAAAAAGTTTAATATTTTCAGATTTCACGCCTTCTTTTTGAAGGATTTCCAATGCTGCATCACGAAGATTGTAGGTTACAAAATCATTCCACTCGGAAAAAACAATGCCGATAGAAAACTCATCGGCATTGTTTATATGAAGTGGCTTGTAATCAGAAAGATTAACTGTTGCCATTATTTAGTAATATTTAGTCATTTCAATATAAGAATCGGACATTCCGTTATCGTAGTCCTGGTATTTTTCGTCAATAGCAGAAAAATATTTTTTTGCATCTGCTTTTTTATTTAGGCCTAATGCTAAAATCCCTGCCTTTCTTGTGAAATAATAGGTAGTATAAGGATCATCAGAAGCTGAAGCTGCTTTTTCCAATAATTGCAAAGCATCATCATTCTTGTTAAGGCCCGACTGAGAATCTGCCATGGCGCCAAACTTCATAGCCATCATTGTTTTGTTATCTGAAGAAAATTTATCCAGAAGATCATATGCTTCCTGGAATTTCCCTTCTTTAAACTTTAAAATCCCTGCATTATAAGCGGAAAGTTTACCGACATTTGTCGCAGAATATTCATTATAAGTTCCCAGGAAGCCCGGATTAGCAGCAGATTTTCCCCCCAGTGCTTCTTTTTCTTTGCCTTCAGCAAGATTTTTCTGAGCAGCCAGGAAACTTTTAACAGCTTCAACATTTTTAGGAGCTACAACAAATTGTTTGTAACCAAAAAATCCCAGTACACCTAAAATCAGTGCTCCGAAAACAATACCCAGCGGTTTTGAATATCTTTCAAGGAATCTTTCTGTGTTTAAAGCCTCTCTGTCAAGATCTTTAAAAAACTCCACTGTTTCTTTACCTTCTTGCTCATCCTGAGCATTCTTTGTAAGTTTTGCCATAAATTATTAAAAATTGAAATGCAAATTTAATTGTTTCTGAGTGATTTACAAAATACTTTGTAAGGATTATTGATAAAAATTAAACAAATATTCCGGCTGTACCGTGCCTTATTAATTATCAGGTATAAAAAAGGCCTTATCAAAAAATTCATAAGGCTTTTTAAATATGTTTTTAAAGATTTAATATTCTAGTATATGATACACTTCAGCATTGAATCTTTTCAGTTTTTCTGCTCCGTTCAATTCTTTTAAGCCAATCAGGAAACTGAATTGTGCAACGGTGGCACCTTGCTTTTCCACTAATTTTGCCGCGGCTTCCGTAGTCCCTCCGGTTGCCAGAAGGTCATCATGAACAAGAATTCTCTGACCCGGTTTTATCTGTCCTTCACGGGTTTCGATCACGGCACTTCCATATTCAAGGTCGTATTTTTCTGCAATCATCGGTGGCGGGAGTTTACCTGCTTTTCTGATTAAAATAAAAGGAACTTCCAGAGCTACGGCGATAGCAATCCCGAAGAGATAACCGCGACTTTCAATTCCGCATACTGCATCTATTTTTCCTTTACTGAATGCAACCAGGTCTGTAATTACGTCTTCATATAGCTTCGGGTCAAGGAAGATCGGGGAAATATCTTTGAACTGAATCCCGGGAACCGGAAAATCAGATACATTTTCAATTTTTTCTTCGAGCCTGTTGATGAGTTCCTGTGAAGCCATTATCTTTATTGATTGATTTTATAGCTGGAAATTTTCCATTCCCCGTTTACATTTTTAAGTCCGAAAGTCGCTCTTAAAGAGGTGGTTCTTCCGCTTTTATCCGTGACATCATAGGTTGCATTGACACTTGCTGCATTGGCATTGGCCAAATTTGAACTGATATTCTTTACACTTACATTTTTTACAGAGCCGAAACCGGAGCTGGGATTTGAGAATGACTCATAACTTCCCCAATTTGGATTGCTCGCAGCGCCATAAGCGGCTTTCAGGTTTTGGGAACTCACATTATTTAAAAATCCGGATACTACATTTTTAGGGTCTGCCGCTGGTTGTTTAGGCGTTGCCGGTGTGGTTGCTGCAGGATCTGTAACTGTTGACGGTACGGTTGCTTCAGGATTGTTCGGATCGATTACGGCAGGATCCTGGTTGATGGCTGTTGAATCCACCACCTGTGGAGCCGGAACCTTCAGTAATGAAGGATTTACATCCAGACCGATCTTGGTCATTTTGAAGGTCTTTGCCGTAGTTTTTACGGATACGGTGATGTCAATTTTATTATCCACCACTTTGGCTGCCGGAATGGAAGAGAATTTTAAATTAAATCCTTTGAAATTATTATCCTGCATCAGGTTTTTTGCAGTAGAAAGCTTTACCCCGTTGCTGAATACTTCAAGAGTGGCTTCAAGGCCTGCTCCCGTAAATGCGACGGGCTTTCCTGAATTGTCAATCAGTCTCGGCACAATCTGAAGTGCTGTCGGTGCTCCGGCTCCATCGTCTCCGGTAGGATTGATGAGAATACTTAATGAGCTGGCTTTTATATCATTCGGATCACTTTCTTTTGCTTTATCGTCACCGAAAATATTCATTTCTCCTAATGATGGCGGCGCATTGCTTGCCCATTCAATACCGTTTTTCTGCGCTACCTGATCTGCCATTGACATAATTTCAGGAACTTTTTTCCCGTTGATCAGCTGTCCCAGTGCTTTTAGCTCCGCAACATCCCCGTCAGCCTCTACACCAAAAGTTTTCAGGATGTAAAGTGCTTCATTAAACTTAATCTGTTTAATGGTCGGAAGGCTGGCTGTCATATCATTGATACTCGACTGCAAAGTTTGGGTACTGGTAGCATCTACATGGTCTTTCTTGCATGCTGTGAAAAGCAACAGGCTGAAAATTAGCAGAAAAGAAAACTTTTTCATTTTTATTCGGTTTGCCACAAATTTAGTAAAACCTTTATTAATAGCAGATTTTATTTTTTGTTTTGTTGCTCTTTCAGATCATCTTTAAAGAAAGAACTGAAAACAGCCTGCATATTCGGGAAAGAAGCATCCTGCCAATATTCAGTATTGTATTGACTGATATTCTTATTGAGTTTCACTTTGTCTGCAACTTCGTTATCATCGGTGAAATCCAATTCTGTAGGATAGAAATTTCTATAAACAATCACCTGATTGTAATCCGGTTCTGTTTTGTGCTTAAGCTTTATGAAAGCAACTTCATTTGATTCCAGAAAATCCCTTAAAGTCTTTTTTGAATCCTTATCATAGGAATGGTTAATGATGGTTTTGATATCGTATAATCTATAGCCGAAAAGCGCCAGTTCTTTTTCCTGAAGTGCGCTGCCGCTAATTTCTATTTCGTCTTTTCCGTTTCCTTTAAGTTCTTTTATCGTTGCTTTTTTACTTTTGAATTCTTCGATATTGCCTGCATTTTTTAAGGCTGGAAGATCAAGAAATGCCGTGTAATCCCAGGCGCCTGTTTCCTTTCGTTCGTTTGAAGCCTTTTCTAACCTGAAAATACGGTACTGTCCGATATTGGTACTTTTTACCTTTTTAGTTTTGTTATCGAAAACGTATGTGACAATACCATCCACATAACAATTCAGTTTATTATTTAAAGTGACGTAAGCATTGAAATTTCCTTTGACCAAAGCATATTTTGCTGGTTTGTTATTCTTAATGACAACAGCTTCGATATCTTTTACTCTGTCATTTAATTTTACGACCTCTTTATCCAGTTCAGCGTAAGAAAATGTTCCTATCGATACATTGTCATACACCAACTGGAACTTTTCCTGAGAAGGATTTAATGATTTTCGTTCTATTTTCCCATCAATGTCAGAATAGGCAACAATGCTTCCATCTTTCCCGAAAACAGAAACTTTGGGTAGTGGCTGATTTGTTTTCTCCGAAAGGAAAGCAGTAGTTTGTGCGTTAAAAAAGTTTAGCCATAGCACAAAGAGAAGAAAGAATAATTGCGTTTTTTTCATTGTTTATAATTTTTAAGTTAAAATCTAATTTATTATAAAGACAACAGATTTTTTAAAAGGTTGCCTTGATTGCAAAAAAAAAGACTGATTATTTATAATAATCAGTCTTTTAAAGTTTTATTTTGTTTCAAGTTCCTTAGAAAGGATACTCATAAATTTCAGATTCATGTAGGTAAGGGTTTCCTGTAGGAATCAATTTAAGTTTAGCCAATGCTGAAAGCACGGTAAACATGAATAACCCGACTACAAACAGAACCGCTCCTAAAATTAACAGGAATACTTCTGGGGTTTTCCAGTATGGCCCTACCGTTCCCGGCATTACCATATTAAAGTAATCTAAAAGGTGTCCGCAGATTACCACGATTGCCATTACCGTTACTACTTTATAATTCCTCTTAATGCTGCTGCTCACCAATACCAATAAAGGCAATAAGAAGTTAACGATCAGCATCGGTAAGAATGTTGGTGAATAGTGCTGGAACCTTCCGAAGAAGTAATTTACCTCTTCCGGAATGTTGGCGTACCAATATAACATGAACTGAGCAAACCAAGTATAGGTCCAAAGCATACTTGTTGCAAAAAGGAAAACTCCAAGGTCATGCAAATGGTTGTCATTGAACTGAGGAAGGAATCCGTTTTTCTTTAAGTAAACACTTAAAAGAATGATTACTGCAATACCACTTGAAAGACAGCTCACCATTGAATACCAGATATACATCGTGGAATACCAGTGAGGGTCGATAGACATTAACCAGTCCCAAGCCCATGCTGCAGATGCAAACCCGAAGAATGCGATATATCCTACTGCCCATCTGTAAAGCATCTGATATTCAGCTCTTGATTTGGTTTCGTCAACTTTTTTAGACTGTGCCTTTAATTTCCATGCGAAGAATGAAGCTCCCAATACATAGATCAATGTTCTTACGGCATAGAAAGGAATATTTAAGAATATTCTTTTTTCAAATAAAATCACGTCAAAATGAGCAGATTCAGGATCTGTCAATTCCGGGTCCATCCAGTGGAACAGGTGCCCGATATGAGTGACATTCAGGATCATTAAAATGACAAGGATCGCGCCTCCGTAAGGGATATAAGAAGCAATGGCTTCCATGACCCTGGTAATAATGATCGGCCATCCTGCGTGGGCAGCATGCTGAATACAATAGAAGAATAATACGCAGCAGCTTACTCCAAAGAAAAATACAGCTACAAAATGTATTGCCGCCAAAGGTTGATTGTGTACCTGAAGCTCAGTGTGCTCAAGGTGAGCAGCATGATCCTGAGGACCCATCATTTCACTGGAATGTGTAGGAGCCGTATGACCAGAAGCATGAACCGCTTCCATCATATGTTCTATTTTCTCTGTAGTAAGCCCTTTATTCATAAAGAAACCGACAGCAAATAGAACTAAACCTACAACAAGAAGGATTATAGAAGTTGATTTTAATTTTGGTGAAAAACTATACATTTCTTTTCTTATTTTTTAGTTGCGGTAGTAGTTTCAGGTTTTGCTGATGCTGTCGTCGCTGTAGCTGATGCTGCCGGTGTTGCTGTAGCAGGTGCTGCAGCTCCTTTCTTAAAGGCATTCATCACATACATTGCTACTCTCCACCGGTCTCCTGCGTTCAGTTGTCCCGCATAAGATCCCATTGCATTTCTACCGTTTGTTATTACATAATGAACGGATGCTACCGTAAGTTCCCTGTCGGCATAGTTAGGAACACCTGTAAAGGCTCCTGTCTGTACAATCGGGCCCTGTCCGTCACCTCCGACCCCATGACAGGCTGAACATGTTTTATCAAACAACTGTTTTCCTCTTTCGATATCCTTTGCCGCATTGGCAGCGTTCAAAGGAGAAACTGTCATTTTTTTAGATGCATCGTAGCCTGCATTATATTCATCAACATTTTTAGGAAGCAAACCTTCTTCAAAAACGCCATCTTTATTTTGTGCTACGGATCCTTCTACAGGAGAAAGACCTGTCGCTCCGTTATTTTTAACGAAAGCCGGGATTTCATTTTCATGATCTGAATAGGCATCCTGAGCTTTCATCAACGGATCGTAAGCTACCGGAAAATACATATCAGGGAAATATACTAATGGTGTATTCTCTTTCGGCCCGCAAGAGTTAAGTAAAACCATTGTTAAACCTAAAACTGCTGTAATTTTTAGTACATTCTTTTTCATTTTAAGCATCTTTAACAGTTATTTCTTCAACTCCGGTTTCAATAAGCAGCTGTTTTACAGATTCTACATCTTCAGTTACGAATTCCATCATGAATTTATCATCCGTTGTTCTCGGGTCAGGATTCTGTGCGGGAGCTCCTGGATACATTTTATTTCTTACCAAGAAAGTCAATGACATCATGTGAGCGGCACAAAATACCATAAGCTCAAACATAGGCACTACGAATGCCGGCATGTTGTGCGCCCAGTCGAAAGCGGGTTTACCACCGATATTCTGAGGCCAATCATGGTTCATCACATACCAGGTTACCGTAGAACCGATTGTAACACCATAAAGCGCGTAAAGGAATGCGGCATCAGAAATTCTGGTTTTCTTTAACCCCAGCGCTTTGTCTAGCCCGTGAACCGGAAACGGAGTATAAACTTCGTTTATTGCGATTCCTTTATCGTTGAATGCTTTTACGCCGTTCATCAAATCGTCGTCGTCAGCATAAAGTCCGTATACAATTTTAGTGGTGCTCATCTCCTTCTTTTGCTTTATAAGTTTCACCTGAGATTTTCAAAATCGATTTTAATTCAGCCTGTGCGATTACAGGGAATGTTCTTGCGTATAACAGGAATAATACAGAGAAGAACCCGATTGTTCCTAAATATACACCTACATCAATAATTGTTGGCTTAAACATTGTCCAAGATCCAGGCAGGTAGTCTCTGGAAAGGTTAATTACGATAATGTCAAAACGCTCGAACCACATCCCGATGTTGATGATCAATGCAATAATGAATGTTGCGATAATATTGGTTCTGATTCTCTTAAACCAGAATAGGGCAGGGATAATCAGGTTACATGTGATCAATGCCCAGAAAGCCCACCAGTAAGGTCCGACAGCGGCACCTGGTGAAAGATAGGTAAAGTCTTCATATCTTGATCCGGAATACCATCCGATAAAATACTCAGTGGCATATGCTACCGTTACCATACCTCCTGTTAAGATGATTACAATGTTCATGATTTCGATATGGTACATCGTAATATAGTCTTCAAGGTGACATACTTTTCTGGCGATCAGCAATAGTGTCTGCACCATTGCAAATCCAGAGAAGATCGCTCCGGCAACGAAGTATGGAGGATAGATCGTAGAGTGCCATCCTTTAATAACCGAAGTGGCGAAGTCAAAAGATACGGTAGTGTGTACCGAGAATACAAGCGGTGTTGCCAAACCTGCAAGAACCAAAGAAAGTTCTTCGAATCTCTGCCAGTGTTTTGCCTTACCACCCCAGCCGAAGGCAAGGAATGTATAGATTTTCTTTGTCCAAGGTGTTTTTGCGCGGTCTCTGATCATTGCAAAGTCAGGGATTAATCCCATAAACCAGAATACCGTTGATACCGAGAAATACGTAGAGATCGCAAATACGTCCCAAAGCAGGGGAGAGTTGAAGTTCCCCCAAAGAGAACCGAACTGGTTCGGTAAAGGGAATACCCAATATCCTACCCAGACTCTACCCATGTGGATTACCGGGAAGATTGCGGCCTGCACTACGGCAAAGATCGTCATCGCCTCTGCAGAACGGTTTACAGACATTCTCCAACGCTGTCTAAATAATAATAATACTGCTGAGATTAGGGTTCCGGCGTGACCGATCCCTACCCACCATACGAAGTTGGTAATATCCCAACCCCAGTTAATAGTTCTGTTAAGCCCCCATGCTCCAATACCTGTCCCGATCGTATAAGCGATACACCCGAATCCATAGATGAATAGAACCAAGGCTGCATATAGTGAAATCCACCATAATTTACCTGCTCTTTCTTCGATAGGTCGTGCAATATCTTCTGTGATATCGTGATAAGTTTTGTGACCAATAATTAGAGGTTCCCTTATCGGAGCTTCGTAATGTCCTGACATTTTTTACCTATTTATTATTTAAACTTTATTTTTCTACTCTGTTTCTTACTTTGGTATGATAGAACACATTTGGTTTGGTCCCGATCTCTTCAAGTAAATAATATCTCCTGTTATCAGCATATAATTTTCTGACTTCAGATGCTTTGTCATTCATGTCTCCGAACTGGATGGATCCCGTAGTACAGGCTTTTGAACATGCCGTCTGGAATTCCCCGTCTTGTACCACTCTGTTTTCTTTCTTCGCTTCAAGAATAGTAGTCTGAGTCATCTGGATACATAATGAACATTTCTCCATTACCCCTCTCGTTCTTACCACGACATCCGGATTCAGTACCATTCTTCCTAAATCGTTATTCTGATTGAAATCAAACTTGTCATTTAAGTTATAGGTAAACCAGTTGAAACGTCTTACTTTATACGGACAGTTGTTCGCACAGTATCTCGTACCGATACATCTGTTGTAAGCCATATGGTTCTGTCCCTGCTTACTGTGAGAAGTAGCCGCTACCGGACATACTGTTTCACAAGGTGCATGGTTACAGTGCTGACACATTACGGGCTGGAAGATGACATCAGGATTGTCTGCCGGGTGGTTCAAGGCCCCTCCGTCTCCGAATGCAGTACCGTACAATTCAGGTACGGCCATTCCTTCTTTTAATCCTTCGTATACTTCTACTTTCTGTCTTGAAGAATAGTAACGGTCAATTCTTAACCAATACATATCTCTGGACATTCTGATCTCTTCTTTACCTACAACAGGAACGTTGTTTTCTGCCTGACAGGCAATGATACAAGATCCGCATCCAGTACAGGAGTTAAGATCGACAGACATGTTGAAGTGAGGTCCGTCCGTATCATCGAAAGCATCCCAAAGGTCAATTTTTCTTGCCGGAAGTGCTCCGCTGATGGTATGATATTCCAAAGGCCTGTTCCATCCTTTATGTTCGTCATCGAAGGCAACGTTTAAGAATTCAGCCAAAGGAACTTCTTTAGCGATCTCATAACGGCCCATTAAAGTATTCTGAAGCTGGATTCCTGCAAATTCGTGGTCTTCTCCTGTCTTTTCTAACTTAACATTAGAAACCGCAAGGTTGGAACCGTCAAATAAAGGATAAGCATTTACCCCTGTATCAGCGGTAGCTCCTGAGTTTTTCTTACCGTATCCAAGCGCAAGACCTACTGATCCTTCTGCCTGACCGGGCTGGATAAATACAGGGACATCTTTTACGGTTACTCCGTTTACCGTAAGGTTCACAATAGAACCGTCAAGCTGCATCCTTGCATTAAGATCATTTTCAAGTCCTAATCTTTCTGCATCTTTAGGAGAAATGGTCAGGTAATTATCCCAAGACATTCTTGTCAACGGATCCGGTAATTCCTGTAGCCAAGGGTTATTGGCCTGGGTACCATCTCCCATTGCAGTCTTGGTATACAATACCAATTCCAGGTCGGAAGTTTTAAAGTTTCCTAATTCAGCCAAGGCCTGAGCTGCATTTCCTCCGGCGTAAGACAAGGTCGTAGCATTCGGGGAAACGTTGATACCGTTATATAAAGCTTTATTGAAAGAAGTAGCCCCTAAAAGAGAAGAAGCACTTGCTTTTAAATAATCGTAATAGTTATTGGCTGCGTTGTTTTTACCGTTCTTCCAAACCAATAAAGATTCTTCGATCTGTCTTGATTTGTAAATTTTCTGAATGGTAGGCTGCATTAATGAATATACACCTGTCTGAGGTTCGATATCTCCCCAGGATTCCAGCCAGTTGGCTACAGGGATTACCGCTTTCGCAGCTTTGTACATTTCATTTTTCTTCTCAGCCACAGCGATCACATAAGGAACTTTGGATAGAGATTTTTTGAAATCTTCTCCTTTATGATAAGAGTAAATAGGGTCTACATTGTTGGTAATTAATACCCCAACCTGACCTGCATTTACCCATCCGAGGAATTCCTGGAATCTTGCTTTATCAAAATCTTTTAAGAAGTTAGCTTTACCGGTGAAAGCAACAGATCCTAATTTCTGGTTAATTAAATGAGCGAGTACCTGAGCACCTTTGGAGCTGTCAGCAAAAACTACTGCCTTGCTTCCTTTTGCCTGAAGTTCTTTCGCGATTTCAGAAGCTGTTTTATCAGAAGTTCCTCCACCGACAATGGCGTTATATACTTCCACCAGGGTTTTATTAACCTGGCTTGGCTTTAATCTTACTCTTGAGTCAGCGTTAGCACCCGTCAGAGACATATTGGATTCTACCTGGATATGTCTTAACATATTGGCTCCCGGTTTTCTTGCTGCTGCATAAGAAGATTCAAGGCTTGCTGCATTGTAATCTCCCAAGAAATCAGCCTGGAATGCCACTACCAGTTCTGTCCCTCTAAGGTCATATACCGGTAATGCTCTTGTTCCAAAAACTTCCTGCGCAGCATCCAGAGCTGCAGCATAAGGGAAAGCATCATAAGTTACTAATTCTGCTGTAGGATATTTAGCTTTAAATTCAGCAAATAATTTTTTGAAAGTAGGGGACGCAAAAGAATGTGATAATAATACGATTCTTTTACCTGCTGCATTAGCTTCTTCCAGTCCTTTGATCACAAAGCTGTCAACTTTATCAAAAGTTTCATCTTTACCTTCAAATTTCGGCTGCTTTACTTTATCATTATCATAAAGAGAAAGTACACTTGCCTGAGCTCTTGCGCTTGTTTTTCCCAAATCTCCGGCAGCCGGATTCGGTTCGATTTTAATCGGTCTTCCTTCACGTGTCTTTACCAGAATACTCGCAAAGTCAAAGCCGTCGAAATATGTTGAAGCGTAATAATTCGGGATCCCCGGGATAATATCATGCGGTTTTACCACATAAGGGATTGTTTTAATTACCGGAGCTTCACATGCAGCCAGGGTTACCGCAGCTGTAGAGAATCCTAATAATTTTAAGAAATCCCTTCTTGAAGTAGCAGAACCGTTCTGTTCAGCATCTCCAAGGAAATCTTCTACCGGAATTTCTTCCTGGAACTCTTTCTGAGCCAGCTTATTGTTTAAAGCCGGATCTTTAAGTTCGTGAATACTTCTAAATTGTATTTTGTTTGAAGCCATTTATACTTCTAATTTTTAGTTATTAATAATGACATTTACCACATTCAAGACCTCCAATAGCATCTACAGTAATCTTACCACCATCTTTAGGGTATTGTTTTTTCAATTTGTCATGTAGATTCTTGAAGTATTCTTTATTATAACCGTTGTTCATATCAACTTCAGTCGTTCTGTGGCACTCGATACACCATCCCATTGTGAAGTCATTAGCCATCTGAACAACATTCATTGTATCTATTTTTCCGTGACACGCTTTACAAACAACGTCGATTTTATTGTCAGGGTTCTTTTTGTTGAAAGAATTGATAATTGCTTGTTCACCGGCTACCACGTGCTGTGAGTGATTAAAGTAAACGAAGTCCGGCATATTGTGAATTCTCGTCCATTCAACCGGCTGGGTTTTTCCTGTATACTGCTGTTTTTCAGAATTCCATCCTGTGGCAGCATAAATTTTCTGGATTTCCCCGTCGTAGAATGCCTTATCTTTTCCTGGTTCCATGTAATGCTCTGCGTTGTACTCAGAAATTGTTCTGTGGCAGTTCATACAAACGTTCATAGAAGGGATTTCAGATACTTTTCCATACTTGGCACTGGAGTGACAAAGTTGACAGTCAATCTTCTGTTCCCCGGCGTGGATTTTATGAGAGAAATAGATAGGCTGTTCCGGCTTGTATCCTTTGTAAACCCCGATCCACATGATCCAGTTCCAAACCCCGTAAGCGGCCAGAAGCGCAAGGATAGCAATGATTCCCTTACCGATATAATGGTATTTTTCATAGATCTCACTGAAAGATTTAACCCTTGATTCGTTAAGTCCGGCTAAGTCTTCAGACTGTCCTAATTTAACGAGCTGTCTTAGTTTTATTAAGATCCAAACCAATAAAGCGGCAATGGCCAAAAGTGAAATAATCACTACGTTTGTTGTCGTAGAGCTGTTTGCCGGTGCTGCTGTTGCATTGGCAGGATCTGCTGTTGTTTTCTTTTCATCAGCGGCAGGTGCAGCCGGAGGATTAGTTGTGTAGGCTAAGATGTCATCAATATCCTTATCGGTAAGATTTGGAAAGACCTGCATCTCAGTCTTGTTAAATTTTTCGAAAATTTCATTGGCGTACTTATCTCCGGAAGCTCTCAAAGACTTGTTATCCTTGATCCACTTGTGAAGCCAGTCTGTATCCACCCCACCCTCTGTCTTTACGCGTTCCACAACCCCCTTCAACGGTGGTCCTACAACTTGTTTGTCTAGTGCGTGGCATGCTGTACAATTTGCTTTGAAAAGTTTCTCACCATTGCTCGGATCGCCTTCTTGCCCGTAAATTGAAGCACTGGTTGACAACAATAAGCCTATTGCAATCAACGTTTTTCTATAATGCTTTCTCCAACTAATCATTTAAATTATCTTATGTTAGTAAATATTGAACATTCAATCAATCCCGCAAAAATAATATTTTTAACACCAATTTAACGGCATATGCAAAGGGGAAAATGTCATTTACGTTTAATTTGTATTGATTCTAAATAACTCTGTTTGGTATAATTTTTTAATTTGCCTAAATTTGCGGAAACAAGTTTAAATGAAAAATTTTATTAAAATATTTTCGATATTCTCTCTATTGGCATTTTATACTGTTGATGCACAGCAGATTGTAAAGAGAGATACTTTGGCAGGCACTGAACTTACGATGACTATGGATTCTAAGGTAAATGCTACACTGGAAAGTATTGAAGATAAGTGTACGAGAGTCGCCGTAGCCATACCTTCAAGGAATGATGACGATGACTATGTATCTCCCAAGCCTGTAAAGATTTATGTTCCAAGCAGAGAGATGAGCAATGCAGAAATCTGCAGAAAAAATCCGAGGATTCTGGGGTACAAAATACAGATTACTACGGTAAAAAGTAACGAAGAAGCCAATGAAGTGAAATCCTATTTCAGAAAGAGGTTTCCTAACCTGAAAGTAGAAACGGATGCCTCGTTGAGACCCAATTATAAAATTTTAGCGGGAAGTTATTTTACCAAACAGAGCGCCTCTTCTGACCTTTCAAGAGTAAGAGAATATTTTAAATCTGCCATTCCCGTACAATACAGAATTTTCTGTGCGGAAGCCAAATAAAATTTATTGCCATAAAAACATAAAGCTGAGGATGAATTCTCAGCTTTTTATTTTAAAATCAGGTATTGGTTTAATGCCATTTTACAAAAAATCATTTCTGTATGATGGCTTGCTGTCATTTATCTTAAAACCAATTCCGAAAGGGTCATTTAATTCAGATTGTATTAGAATCTGAATTAAATTATTTTAGAAGATACTTTATCGCAGAGTAGCTTGATCACCAATATTTTATATGTATTCAAATCTTTAAAATATAAAAAAATAAGCAACGGAATTTTGGAATAAGTTTTATAAAGTCTTTTTTAAAAGGACTTTAGTAATAATTATTTAAAAACCAGAAAAATTCTGTCATCCTTACATAGTTGTTTATTGCTAAATAGGTAAATAAAATGCAGAGCACCGCAGTCAGGAAAGACAGTATTTTCGGGGATTTTCTGTAAGCATAAAATAACCATCCCAACAGGATCGGATATATAAAAACGAAGTGCCCGCCGTAAATGTAAGAAGTATGGATCCCGAATTTCATAATACAGTGAATGACCACATCCAGCAGAAATGAAATCATGATTACCTGAACCAGTCTGTTGTTGAAGTTTTTATAATAGCTCCACAAAATAAGTCCAAGCAGAACGGCAATAAAAATATAAGGAATCCATGATGAATAGACATCCATAATAATCCCTTTGTATTCAAAACCTTTCATATTGTGCTTATCACGGATGACAAAGTTCGAGAACAGGATATTTCCGCCGAAAAAATAAGAAGAAATCATATCCCATAGCGGAGTGGATTTAACATTTGAAAATTTTTCATACTGTTCGCTTGTTTTGCTGAAGATATTCTGATATTTGAAATCAATACGGTTTAAATACAGCAGTACAAAGCAAATACAGGTAAATATTACCCTGAAAACGGCATTTCCGAATTTTTTCCTGTTTTTAAACAATCCTTTTTCAAACAGGACCGGAATAAAAACTTTGATAATATTCGTTACCGTTAATCCTCCGATGGTGATCCCTGAAAAGACCAGTGCCAAAGCGGGAATTTTTTCTTCTTTTTTCAATTTTACGGCTGAATAATGATTAAATAAAGTCAGTAAAAACAGGGTATAGGTAAAATTTTCCGGAGTGAATGAAAGCAGGATCAAGGTTGAAAACGATCCGAAAAACAGGATCAGTAAAATACTGATTATAAGAGGCAGCTGAATGATATTTTTCAGATATTTGAAAACCTGAAGGATGCTGAGGCTTACTGCAATATTACTGAACCACGCCAGGGCAAACCTGAAATTCCCATCCATTTTTCCATCTGAAAACAGCAGGGCCAGTTCACGGATCCAGTTGAAAAAGTAATAGGAGAGCGGATGTCTCTCAAAGCTTCCGCCGCTCATCACGATGGATTTATTGTCAAAACTGAAATAGGCATCCCAGGGAATGCGGCTGTCAAAAATAATCTTGTGATGGATGGCGATGTAAGAACCCAGGTATCCGTAGACAACCAGAAAAAAAAGGAATACGACCAGTTCAATGCCCGTTGAAGGAAACAAGAGTTTAAAAAAATCTGTAAATTTTATTCTGAGCTTTGACACTTTAGATAAGTTTTTGCAAAAATAAAATAAAAACTCACCAGTTTTGATGAGTTTGACAATTGATTTTAATTCATTTAAGTTAAGAACTGCAGGAAAGTGTTGAACATCCTGAGGTATCATCATATTTTGAAGGTCTTTTTACTGAAAATTCAGGATAAATTTCTTCATAAGGATTTTCCAGGGCTTTGGTTAATCTGTAAAGCATGCCCGTTTTTCCTTCGTTGATTTCTTCGATACACTGGTATAAAAGATAATTTCTCAGAATAAACTTGGGGTTTGTTTTTTTCATTATATCTGAAGACTGTTCCTTGGAAATAATATTTCTTTCTAATCTTGATTGATAGGATGCCATGAAATTTTCGAGTTTTAAGATTTTCTCATCATCCAGAAAAGTATAGGAAACATTTTCGAACTGATTTTTCATATCTTTTTGAATGTCAAATTTCTCCAGCTGATTAAAAAACAGGGTGTAGTCAAGCTGAAGTTCCTGCATCAGTTCCTGCCAGCCGGTGAAAAACTTTTCATCATGGGTCAGCAGCTGATCAAATCCGAATTTCCGGCAGAGCATCCGGTCATGGGTTTCCCAGAAATAGCTTCCGAAATCATTCAGGATGTCTTCCAGAAACTTTTCGTCTTTAATTAACGGATGAAGGGCATTGGCGAGCTGCCACAGGTTCCACTGCGCAATCTGGCCCTGTTTTCCGAAAGCATATCTTCTGCCGGGAAGGTCCGTTGTATTAGGCGTGAAATTTAAACTGTACTCATCCATCATTGAATAAGGTCCATAATCAATCGTTAAGCCCAGAATTGACATGTTATCGGTATTCATTACCCCATGAACGAACCCGACCCGGTACCATTCCACCATAAGATCTGCCGTTTTTCTGCCTACATTTTCAAAAAAATCTTTATATTTCTGTTCTCCTTCCGAAGTAATTTCTTTAAAATAATTTTTAATGGTATAGTCTGCCAAGTCCTGTAAAGTTTTGTATTCTTTTTGGGCAGACATCAGTTCAAAATGTCCGAAACGGAGAAAGCTTTCCGCTGTCCGGATAACCACTGCGCCCTTTTCATATTGCGGATTTCCGTTGTACATCATATCCCTTACAACGTCTTCTCCCGTAAAAGTAAGGCTCAAGGCCCGTGTTGTCGGAATACCCAGGTGGAACATTGCTTCACTCATCAGGTATTCGCGGACCGATGACCTCAACACAGCTCTTCCGTCAGCATGCCTGGAATACGGGGTTGCTCCGGCACCTTTCCACTGGATCTCATTTTTCTGTCCGGCATTACTGGTTATTTCTCCTGCAAGGATAGCGCGACCGTCGCCCAGCTGTCCTGCCCAGTTGCCGAACTGATGTCCTGCATAGGCGGTAGAATAGGTTTTAATATTTTCGGGAAGATTATTTCCGACCAGAAAATCAAGGTCTTTTTCTTCAAATTTTCCCAAACCGATTTCTTCTGAAAGTTTTTCGTTGAAAGCAATAAGCTTCGGATGATCAAAGCCCGCCGGTGGTGTGGCAGAGAATAAGACTTTCGGCGTGTTCCTCTGCATCTGATTGCCTGAGAAATCGCCGGGAAATATTTTTATAAAGGGTTGTTGTATGTTTTCAATATTCATATTTCAAAGATATTAATTATAAAAGAAAAGACCTTTCAAATCACTGAAAGGTCTTGTGTATATCTAAAAGAGAATTTATTTATTATTAAAATCTATATCTTCCCCTGTATTCAGGTTTTCATTGACATTCTCTTCTTTTTTACCTGAATTTTTAGGTCCCGAAGGTTCTGCAGGTCTGGGATTTTTAATCTCATCAATTGTCTGTAAACCGCCGTCATCTCCATAGCCTCCGCTCAAGCCTTTTAGGTTGGAGCATCCGTCTTTCCATTCCGAAGGTTTGACAAACTTATCATCAGGAGAGACTCCTAAAGTTTTGTCTGCCCATACTTTCTTCATGAAAATAGCCCAGATCGGCAATGCCATTTTAGCACCCTGACCTTCACCGGTTCCTAAGAAGTGGGTTGCCCTGTCTTCCCATCCGACCCATGCGCCGGTAGCCAGTTTGGGAACGATACCCATAAACCAACCGTCAGAATTGTTCTGCGTGGTTCCTGTTTTACCGGCAATTTCTATATCTTTTGAGATTCCTTTTCTTCCCAATTCTCCTGAAGCGGTACCGTATTGTGCAACCCCTTTCATCAGTTCGATCATGGTGTATGCATACAGTGGGTTCATTACTTCTTTCGGCTCTACATTCACTTCTTTGATTACCCTTCCGTTGGCATCTTCAATTCTCCAGATCATTTCCGGTTTGTTGTAGTTTCCGTAATTCGCAAAGGTACTGTAAGCACCTACCATTTCATAAATGGTAATGTCGGATGAACCCAAAGCCATCGGTAAACTGGTAGAAATGTCCTCCGTTACTCCAAGATCCCTTGCGGTCTGAATAACGCTCTGTGTTCCCGTCATCTCAGCGAGACGCAGGGCAACAGGGTTCTGAGAGTGTGCCAAAGCATCTTTCAGCGTAAGCATGCCGCCTCTTCCCGGAACATGGTATGTTCCTTTGTTGAAGCTTGCATTGGAAACTACGGAGCAAGGGGTCATGCCCAGTTTCATAATTGCCGTTGCATATACAAAAGGCTTAAATGTGGAGCCTACCTGTCTTTTTCCCTGTTTAATATGATCGTATTGAAAATGTTCCCAGTCGATACCGCCAACCCAGGCTTTAATTTCACCTGTTCCCGGAGTCATTGACATCAATCCGGCCTGAGCCACTTTTTTGTGCCATCTGATCGAATCCCATGGTGACATCTCCACTTCTTCTTCACCCGCCCATGTGAAACGGGAGGTCTTCACCGGTTTTTTGAATTCCATCATAATGGAATCTTCAGAAACGCCTGCTGCCTGCAATTGTTTATAACGGCCGGTTCTTTTCATGGCCTGCACCATCAAACTGTTGATCTGCTTGTCATTCAGGTAATAAAAAGGCCAGTTTTTTCTACCTCTCTGTTCAGCATCAAATCTTTTCTGGATATCCATTAAATGCTCTTTAATAGCATCTTCAGCATATTTCTGCATTTTGGAATCGAGCGTTACGAAAATTTTAAGACCGTCTTTATAGAGATTTAGCTTTTTGCCGTTTTCTTTTTCGTAATCTTTAAGATAATTGTCGATTTCCTTTTTAAGATAGAACTTGTAATAAGCTGAATAATCGTCGTTGATATTTTTAATCGGATGATAGTCCAAAGTGATAGGGGTAGCAACTGCTTTTTCAAAGGTTGCCTGGTCAACATAACCTGTTTTCAGCATCTGGTCCAGTACGACATCCCTTCTGGCTTTTGCCCGTTCAGGGTTTCTCATCGGATTGTTTTTTACCGGGTTTTCCAGCATGGCAACAAACATAGCGGCTTCCGGTAAGGTAAGCTGGGATGTTTTTTTATTGAAATAAATCCGGGAAGCCATTTCAATTCCGTTGGCATTGTATAAGAAGTCAAACTTATTGAAATATAAAGTTACGATCTCTTCTTTGGTATATCTTTTTTCAAGACTTACTGCAACAACCCATTCTTTTAATTTCTGGAAAGCCCTTCCGATTTTATTCCGAGAGGCACCATTGGTGAAAAGAAGTTTTGCTAACTGTTGGGTAATGGTGGAGCCGCCACCTCTTCCGCCGCCATAAGCAACGGCCCTAGCCACCGACTGTAAATCAATCCCCGAATGTTCCTTGAAACGTTCATCCTCTTTGGCTTGAAGAGCATAGATCAGAAAAGGAGGAAGGTCTTTATAAATAATAGGCTGTGTTTTTTCCTTTTCAAATTTGCCTAATAAGACCCCATCTGAAGAGATGATTTCAGAGGCAACATAGATATCCGGGTTTTCAAGCTCTTTTACATCGGGCATTTCTCCAAGAAAGCCCTGGGAAACGGCAAAGAAAAGTCCTGAAATTCCTAAAACGATAGCAATTAACCCTACCCAGATAATGCTGACCCACTTTTTCCAGGCGGTATTTTTCTTTTTGGGAGGAAGAGGGAAGGTTTTCCCTTTTCTTCCTGTATTAGATCTGTTTTCTTCCATTGATGATTACGGTTTATCCGTTTCTATTTTTACTCCAATGTCTTCAATTCCCGGTAAAATATCATTTCTCATAGCCTGGATCAGGCCTATTTCATATGTTCCTTTTGCCGGAAATCTGTAGTTCAGTTTATACTGAAACAATGTTTCTTTTGTATCACCGAATCCTGTTCCCAGCCAGTCTCCGTTTGGTTTAGCCAGTATATAGTTTAACGTGTCCGTTTCCTTTTTCTTGTTCTGAAGATTGGTGAAATTAACAATTAACCTGATATTGCTGTAAGGATACTCATTGTTGTTCCTTACAACAAATATAATATTTTTAGGATGTTCAGGATCTGAAATTTCAAGATTAAATTTTTGTTCGCTTTTCTTATTCCATTTGTTATCAACGGGATTCATGATAACTTCTCCTTCTGAAGAAGACTGGCAGCTCAAGAAAAGGATAAATGAGAATAATCCTAAAATTTTACGCATTGTTATCTTTTTTTGGAGGAAACTTCTTTTTAAATTTTTTCTTGTTCGGATTAGGCTTCTTCTCAGCATCACCACCGGTTACTGCTTCAGTTTTCTCTATCTGAGGCTTGGGCTGCTGTTGCTGTTGCTTCTGTGCCCTTGGCTGTCCGGCCGCATTGGCATTTGGATTAGGCTGTCTCTCCTGTCTTTGAGGCCTTTCAGATTTTTCATTTCTGTCAGAACGCTCAGGACGGTCTTGTCTCTCAGGTCTGGCCTGATTCCTTTTTTGTCCCTGATTCGGATTATTCTGATTGTTGTTTGGCCTGTTCTGGCTTCTGTTCTTGTTATTATTCCCTCTGTTTTTCTTTTCAAACCGGTCAACACTGTTTTCCTGAATCAGGTCAATGCTTACCAATGGCGCATCCGGCTGTTTCAGTTCTTCAAGAGGAGGTGTCTTTTCGCCACGCTTGTTTTTGGCGATTAATTTTTTAATCACATCAATATCAAAGTCGTACCATGCCATAGAACTATCTACATAAGCAAACCACATTTTCTTTTTGAAAACGTCGATTTTAATACAGAATGCTCTTCCTTTTTCAGTATCCAAAGTGGTTGAAGAAGATGGAAAGTGGCTTAGCGCATCAAGATAGCTGTCCAGTTCGTAATTAAGGCAGCACTTAAGCTTACCGCATTGTCCGGCCAACTTTTGAGGATTGATACTCAACTGCTGGTATCTTGCCACATTGGTATTGACAGATCTGAAATCTGTCAGCCAGGTTGAACAGCAAAGCTCTCTTCCACACGATCCGATTCCGCCTACTTTTGCTGCTTCCTGCCTGAAACCGATCTGCTTCATGTCGATTTTCGTTCTGAAAGCACCTGCGTATTCTTTAATCAGCTGCCTGAAATCCACACGGTTTTCTGCGGTATAATAAAATGTAACTTTTGAAGCGTCTCCCTGGTACTCTACATCGGTAATCTTCATTTCAAGACCGATTCTATGGGCGATTTTTCGCGCTTCTATTTTTATATTCTCTTCTTTTTTTCGCGCTTCCTGCCATACCTCAAGATCTTTCTGGTTGGCCTGTCTGTATATTTTAAGGGCTAGTTCTTCAGAAGCTCTTTTCTTCTTCATCTGAATTTTCACCAATTCTCCGGTGAGACTTACCACACCTACATCATGTCCGGGACTTGATTCTACTGTAACGACACTACCTATGTGTAACGGGATATTATTTATATTTTTATAAAAGGATTTTCTGTCATTTTTAAATCTAACCTCTACAAAATCGCATCTGTTCGGTGCAGGATTGTTGATGTTGGAAAGCCAGTCAAAAACACTTAATTTATAACTATTACCACAGGTATTTACGTTTTCACAGCCATTCGCGGTTTTCTTGGGTCCGCAAGAATGTGCAGAATCGCCGGATGTTTTACATCCACAACTCATATATTATATATTTAATCTTGCAAATTTATGATTTTTATCTTTATAAGGTCTAAAATAATCAAATATTCAGAAACATCGGTGTTTGGGATTAAACAAAAATAAAAATTTACGGAAGTAGGTTTGTTAGAGTCTTGATAATTAGATGAATTAACTCGTGATTTATTATAATGCTATTTTAAACATAATTTTCTTTTTCCATATCGTTTAAAATTTTATGATTTATTAACAGGCATAGCCAAAATAATTTTATATTTGACTTATATAATAATAGTCTATGAAAAAAATATTAGTATCAACTGCATTACTGGCGGGGGTTCTATCTTATGCGGGAGGCTTCAGGGTTTCTTTGCAGGGGGTAAAGCAATTGGCAATGGCGCATACCAGTGCGCATGCTGAAGATGCGAGTGTGGCATTCTTCAATCCTGCAGGAATGTCATTCATTCCTTCGAAGCTAAGTATCGTTGCCGGAGGATTCGGAGCAAGCAATAAGGTTACTTTTCAGAATCTGAATACCCTGCAGAGCACAGAAACCAATAATCCGACGGGAACGCCTATTTACGCAGCTATTGCTTATAGACCGATCGATAAATTGTCAATCGGGTTCAGTTTTTCCACTCCTTTCGGAAGTACGATTGAGTGGCCGGATCAGTGGGAAGGAAAAGAAATGGTTCAGAGACTTGAGCTGAAAAGTTATTATTTCCAGCCTATGGTTTCTTATAAGTTCAATGACTGGCTGGCTTTTGGAGCAAGCTATATCTATGCAAAAGGAAAAGTGGACTGGGATAAGGCCGTGACGCAGTTCGGAGGCCAGGTTAATATCAATGATGAAAAAGCAAGCGGCCATGGTTACGGCTTCGGGTTTTATTTCAGACCGGACCCTAAACTTGACGTGAGTATTGCCTACCGTTCGCCGGTTGATATGAAGGCCAAAAACGGAACGGCTACCTTTAAGTTTCCGTCGGCTTCTGCTTATACTTTATTAGGTTTGGATGCAAGCGGCAAAGACGGCTTTACGGCAACATTGCCTTTGGTGGAAGAATATACGGTTGGTTTAACCTATAAGATCACTCCGAAATGGTTGGTTTCTGCTGATTTCAATTATCATGGTTGGGAACGGTACAGCAAACTGACACTGGATTTCGCTACGGCACCGGTTGGAAACCAGGCAGATCCTACAGTTTCTGTTTCTCCTAAAAACTTCAGGAATTCCAAAACATTCAGATTAGGAACCCAATATGCATTCACTGATATGATCTACGGACGTCTGGGAGCTTATTATGATGAGTCTCCTTATTCTGATGACCATTTTATTCCTGAAACTCCATCGTTCAATACCTATGTTGTAACGGGCGGGGTTGGCTTTAAGCTGAAGCAGTTCGGAGTTGACGTGGCAGGAGGATATGCAATGCCTCAGGCGAGAGATGTAAACAATTCAACACTTGGATTTTATGGACAGGCTAAAGCTAAGGCGTTCTATTTAGGTTTAGGTTTATCTTACAACCCTTTTTAATTGAAGACTATGAAAAAAATTATAATTTCTACATTCGCGATTTCTGCAATGCTTTTTACAACAAGCTGCGAAAATGATTTTGATACCGATGTAAATGATGTGGTGGTCACTAAGGGTGAAGCCGATTTCTCTAAATATGTTGCACTGGGTAATTCTTTGACATCCGGATACCGGGACGGAGCTCTTTACAGTTCCGGGCAGAATGAATCTTATCCCTCAATGATTGCCGCTCAGATGAAACTTGCCGGAGGAGGAGCATTTAAACAGCCACTGATGCCGAATAATGTTGGCGGATTTATAGGGTTGCCAGGTTTTCCGGGTAAACTGGAGCTTAAGATGGTGAATGGGGCATTAAGTCCTGTACCTAACAGTCCGGCGGCTGTATTGGATAATGTGACTTCAGGAGGGACTTACCAGAATATGGGAGTTCCGGGTGCGAAAGTATTTCACTTGTTAGCTCCGGGTTACGGCAATGCTGCGAATATTCCTTTAGGCCTTGCGAATCCTTATTTTGCAAGATTTGCTTCGTCTGCTACTGCATCTGTTGTTAGTGATGCATTGGCACAGAATCCTACCTTTATCTCTTTATGGATCGGGAATAATGATGTATTGGGATATGCAACTTCAGGCGGAGACGGTTCTAACCCGATTACCCCGGTTGACGGAGCTGTCGGTGTTGGTTTTACCAATTCATATACCGCATTAGTAGGGTTGTTATTTCCTGCAGGAACAACAAGAAAAGGAATCATAGCCAATATACCTAACGTAACAAGTGTGCCTTATTTTACAAGAGTTCCGGCTATGCCGCTTACCAATCTTACTGCTGCACAGGTTACACAGCTAAACGGAGGGTATGCTGCATATAATGCAGGGCTAGCACAAGCTAAAAGCTTAGGGGCAATCAATGATGCAGAATACCAGAAAAGACTGATAAAGTTTACAGCAGGAGCTGTAGCAAACGGAGCGGTAATTGCTGATAAAGACCTGTCAACTGTTCCGGGGCTTCCGAAATACCGGCAGACCACTGCAAAAGATTTCATTTTATTACCGGCAAGCCAGGTTCTTAATCCGACAGCCGGGGGAGGTACATCTGTTCCTTTGGAAGATAAGCTTGTGCTGACGGAATCTGAAGCGGCAAAAGTAACAACTGCTACGGTTGCCTATAATACAACCATAAAAAATGTAGCGGCTGCCAAAAATCTTGCATTTGTAGATATGAATGCAAAGATGGAAGAGCTCAATTCCAAATCGGGAATCGTTTGGGACGGAGTGAAATATACTGCGACTTTTGTTAGCGGCGGTGCATTTTCACTGGACGGTATTCACCTTACAGGCAGAGGGTATGCCATCATAGCCAATGAGTTTATCAAAACAATTAATGATAAATACAAATCCACGTTACCCCAGGTAAATCCTAATACATATTCCGGAGTTACCTTCCCGTAATTATTGATAAAATAAAAACTTAGAAACCACAAGAGTAATTCTTGTGGTTTTTTTTTAAATTTGCAAAATCTTTTAAAAAGTAAAAATGGCCGATCAGTTAAGTTATCTATTTAGTACAAGGACGAGTAAGGACTTGGCAGAGAAAATTGCCCAGCATTACGGGCAGCAATTAGGGAAGATCAACTTTCAGGAGTTCAGTGACGGGGAATTTGAACCTGTTCTGGATGAATCTGTAAGAGGAGGAAGAGTGTTCCTGATTGGATCTACATTTCCCCCGGCAGACAATCTTTTAGAACTTCTTCTGATGATTGATGCTGCAAAAAGAGCTTCTGCAAAAAGCATTACCGTCGTACTTCCTTATTTCGGGCTTGCAAGACAGGACAGAAAAGACCAGCCAAGAGCACCTATCGGAGCAAAACTGGTTGCAAATCTTTTGACTGCTGCAGGGGCAACAAGGGTAATGACGATGGATCTGCACGCAGATCAGATCCAGGGATTCTTTGAAATTCCGGTAGATCACTTATATGCTTCCACGATTTTCGTGGATTATATCAGAGATCTAAAACTGGAAGACCTTACCATTGCTTCTCCGGATATGGGAGGGGCAAAAAGAGCGAAAAACTATGCAGGACACTTAGGAGCAGACGTGGTAATTGCTTATAAGGAAAGAAAAAAGGCCAATGTGGTAGAAGAAATGTTCCTTATCGGAGATGTAGAGGGTAAAAATGTAATCCTTATTGATGATATGATCGATACCGCAGGCACCCTTTGCAAGGCCGCCGATATCTTAATGGAAAAAGGAGCTAAATCCGTAAGGGCAATGGCCACTCATGGAGTTCTTTCAGGGAAGGCTTACGAAAATATTGAGAACTCAAAATTATTGGAAGTAATTGTAACTGACTCGATTCCTTTGAAAAATAATTTGACAACTAAAATAAAAGTGCTATCTTGCGCCCCATTATTTGCAGACGTTATGAAGATGGTTCATGAGCATCAGTCAATTAGCAGTAAATTCATTATCTAATTGATATTCATTGTTTTGCAGGTTCAAATTGAAACAAATTTTTAAATTTTTATAAATGAAATCTATTACAATTCAAGGTACAAAAAGAGAAAGCGTGGGCAAAAAGTCGACAAAAGCTTTACGTGATGCTGAATTAGTTCCTTGTGTTGTTTACGGAGGTGGCGAGCCATTGAACTTCTCTGCAGAAGAGAGAGCATTCAAAGGTTTGGTATATACTCCTGAAGCACACACGGTATCTATTGAGGTTGATGGTCAGACAATTCCGGCCGTTCTTCAGGATATTCAGTTCCACCCGATCACTGATAAAATTCTTCACGCAGACTTCTATCAATTATCTGCTGATAAGCCGGTTGTTATGGAAGTTCCTGTAAGAATGACAGGTCGTTCCAAAGGTGTTGTAGCTGGTGGTGCTTTACGTCAATCTTTCAGAAAATTAAAGGTAAAAGCTATTCCTGCTAACTTACCTGACGAAATCGTTGTAGATGTTACCCAATTAAGAATCGGTAACAAATTATACATCGGTGGTATTAAAACTGAAGGATATTCTTTCGTGCACCCGGACAATGCAGTAGTAGTTGCTGTTAAGATGTCTAGAAATGCAATGAAAGGCGGTGCTGTAGTTGAGGATGATGATGAAGAAGAAGGAACAACAGAAGAAGGAGCTGCTCCGGCAGCAGAAGAAACTACTTCAGCAGAATAAGAATCACTTATTTAAACGATATAAAACCTGTCAGTTCTGGCAGGTTTTTGTTTTTAGATTACATCTATAATCATATTTAGCCACCTTCCTTTCAGAAAAAAAGCCGTAAATTTGAAGGGTTCTAAATAAGAACGTATCAATTTAAAATTTTAATAAATGTTTGACATTCAGGAAATAAGAAGTCAGTTTTCTATATTAGACAGGCAGGTAAACGGGAAACCTTTGGTTTATCTGGATAATGCAGCAACATCCCAGAAACCGGATTCCGTTTTAGAAGTCTGGAATCAATATTATACGGAAATTAATGCCAACGTACACAGGGGAATTCACACCCTGAGCCAGCTGGCAACAGAAGAAATGGAGCTTTCCAGAAGGAAAATCCAGAAATTTATCAATGCTGAGCACGATTTTGAAATCATTTTTACCAAGGGCACAACGGAAGGATTGAATCTAATCTCCTATATTTTAACACAGAAGCTTAAAAAGGATGATGAGATTATTATATCTTACCTGGAACACCATTCCAATATCGTCCCTTGGCAGTTACTTTGTGAAAGAACGGGTGCGCGATTAAAAGTTATTCCTATGGATCAAAACGGAATTCTTAACCTCGATCAGTTTGACGAACTTTTAAGCGAAAAAACAAAAGTAGTTTCTTTAAATCAGGTTTCCAATGCATTGGGCGTGATTAATCCTATTGAAGAAATTATCTCAAGAACCAGGAAAAATACAGATGCCTATATTGTAATCGACGGCGCCCAGTCAGTTCCGCACTTTACCGTTGATGTACAAAAAATGGATTGTGATTTCTTTGTTTTCTCAGGGCACAAGATGTATGCACCGATGGGAACGGGGATTTTATACGGAAAACAAAAGCTTCTGGAAGAACTGCCGCCGTTTCACGGAGGAGGGGAAATGATTGCCAGCTGTTCATTTACCGAAACCACTTATGCCGCATTGCCTTTTAAATATGAGGCAGGGACACCGAATGTCGGTGGAAATATTGCTCTGGGAGCAGCGGTGGACTTTATCCGGAATATCGGACAGGAAAACATCCGGAGCCATGAAAATGCGTTGCTGGAATATGCCCAGAAACAGCTTTTGGAACTTGAAGGAATCAGAATTTATGGGGAAAAGGCTAACAGGACCGGCGTGGTTTCCTTTAATCTTGAGGGGATTGGGATTGCTTCTGATGTCGGGATGATTCTCGATAAGTTAGGAATTGCTGTAAGAACCGGACACCACTGTACACAGCCGATTATGGATTTCTTTAATATTGCCGGTACCGTAAGGGCAAGCTTCGCGGTGTATAATACATTTAATGAGATTGATTTGCTGGTAGAAGGCGTGAAAAAAGCACAGCGGATGCTGAGTTAAAATATCAATGATTTTCATTTAGCATAGAGGCTCCGATTGGAGCCTTTTTTATTTTTATATAAAGCATTGGTTTCCAGTATTGAGGTATTGCGTTTTTCCGGAATAAATATTAAATTTAGGGTACCAATAAATCAAAAACCTATGAAAAAACATTTATTTTTACTAGTATTCGCTGCCGGATTAAGTCAGGCACAGGTATTTTCTGAAAATTTTAACACCGGAACAATGCCTTCCGGATGGACAGCCGATAATGCGGACACCTCAGAAAACTGGGGAGTGGGAACGGAAAATAGTTTTGCAACGTTTCCGGACGGTGCAGCGTATTTTGACGATGATAATGCAGGTGAAGATGGTATTAATTCCAATGCAACCTTGACTTCGCCTATCATTAACCTTACAGGAGCTGTAAATCCCAGGCTGTCATTTAAATATGCCAACATGATTTATAATGACGATTCTATCCTAAAGGTTGAGGTCTTTAACGGAGCTTCCTGGATACAGTTATTTACTTTTTCCGGTGAGGCGGGAGACTGGGGACTGGATCCTGATACTTTTGTATTTTATGTTGATGCTTATGCAGAGGCAACAAATATTGACTTAACCCCTTATATAAATGCTGATTTCCGGCTCAGGTTCGTTTATGATGATGCCGGAGATTATTCTTATGGTGTGGTGGTGGATGATGTTCTGATTTCTTCAGACCTTTTATCAACATCAGATGTTTCGTTTCAGGATGCAGTTGAAATCTATCCCAATCCTGTAAAAGACAATTTTTACATCAAACCGGATTTGAAACCCGGATCGGTCATTTCAGTAGTTGATATGTCGGGGAAAGCAGTAAAAACTTTCAGGCAAAAATCAGATGCCTATGACCTGTCAGATCTTCCAAAAGGAACTTATATGCTCATGATTAATAGCGATACGTTAACGGTCAGGAAAAAAATTATAAAACAATAAAACCTAAAGCTTCTGAATTTCAGGAGCTTTTTTAATGCATATATAAAATTTCAAAAAAATGCTGTACAGCTGTAACTTTTTCTCTATTTCTTTGTCTTAGTAATAGAAACAATAATTATGAAGCTTTTGTTCGGAAATAAAAAGGATGATTTGTTGAGCCGCCTGAAAAAGCAGGATCCGGCTGCACAGAAAATCTTTTATGATCAGAATGTAAAGAAATTCCTGAGTATAAGCAGAAGTTATATCAGTGACCTGTATCAGGCTGAAGACTGCCTTATCAAAGCATTCTGTAAAATTTTCAAAAATATAGAAAGCTTCCGTGAAGAAGGCAGCTTTGACGGCTGGACCAGAAGGGTAGTAGTCAATGAATGCCTGAACTTTATTAAAAGTCATAAAACGGTTTTTTACCTCGATGAGGTGAGTCCGTCTTATCTGGAAGAAATCCATGAGGAAGAAGTAAGTTTTGATTTTAACGCACAGCAGCTGCTGGACCAGCTGCCGGATAATTACAGAATGGTTTTTAATTTATATGTTCTGGAAGAGTACTCGCATCAGGAAATTGCTGATGCATTACAGATTTCAACAGCAGTAAGCAAAACCCAGTTATTCAGGGCAAAAGAAAAAATGAGAAAAATTTATTTTCAACAACAAGAAGCCGTAAAAAATGAGCACTACCAAAAATAATATGGAATACCAGATCAAAAAACAGATCAATGAAAGGGAAATAACACCTTCAAGAGATTTATGGTCTGAAATTGAATTGCAGTCAAAAGGAAATTCTCCAAAAACAAAAATCAACTGGTTTTTAGTTGCTGCCTGTGTGGTTTTAATATTCAGTTTGGGCACTATTCTGGTTTTTAATAAAAAAGAAAATACGATTGTAAAACCGGAAATTGTTGCTGAAACTAACGGTTCAAAAATTCAGGAAAGTATAAAAAGATCCGATACAGAATCTCCGGATTTGCTCAGACAAGATCAAAAAGAATCTGTAACAACAGAAAGCAGTTCTCCTGAAAAAAAAGAGATTGCTGGAAATCCCCGGATCATTATTCAGGAGAAAGAAGAATTGCCTTTAATTAAAGAAAATCCTTCTGAAGCATTACCGGATATTTCACAAGTTCCGGCAGAAAAAAGTATCGCCCAGGCAGATTCCGCAAAAGGCTCGGTAAAAAGGAAAAGATATGTGGATCCTTCCACACTGCTTTTTTCAGTGGAACATAAAGACGTTATCGAAAAAACAAAACAAAGCAATGTTGCTGCCATTGATCTGAACGGGAAATAATACATTTTTTAACAATTAAAACTTATAATATGATCAAGAAATTTATCCTGATGGGATTGGTATGCCTGTTATCCGGCACTGTTTACTCGCAAAAGAATTTTAATAAAGTGAATCTTCAGCCAAAAGAAGACACGCAAGTGAGCCCGATAGTAAAAGAAAAAGTGGATGAATACGCCAAAAAAATTGATGCCATTATCCAGGAAGAAAGAAAGCTGATGGAAGCAGAATTGCTTATTCTTCAGGCAAAAAACCTTGATAAAAGCGAATTTGATAAGCAGAAGTCAATTGTTGCAGACCGGTTTTCAGAAAAAATAGACCGGAGAATCGAAGAGTTGGGATTTGATCTCGACGCAGTGATTCAAAAGCAGGTAAGATATTCACTTCTTAATTCTGATGTCACCTCTAATGAAGAACTGAAAGAAAAACTGCTTAAAAAGTTCAGGCCGACGAAGAACCTTGAAGGATATATTTCCTATGGAATTATGAATCTTCCAAACAGCAAAGCCGATAACAAGCTTGATAAAAATTTAGGATATGCAGGGAATTTTGAATTTGGTTTGAAATTTAATTATCAGTTTGGACGAACAAGTCCGTGGGGGTTAATTTCAGGAATCGGTTTTTCCTGGAGAACTTTGAACCTGGACAATAATATGTATTTTGCAAAAGATGCAAACGCTGATGTTTATCTGGCAGATTTTGAGAAGAATTTAAGTAAGAGTAAATTGAGAACCGGTTATATTGTGGTCCCTCTAGGTTTGCAATACAATTTTTCTAAGATCAAAAATGCCGGAATGGATATTCAGTACAGGGATTACAGCAAAGGGTTCAAAGTTGGCGCAAATGTTTACGGAGGTGTAAAAATGGCGACCAATAATATCATAAAAGGAGAAGGAATCAGTGATAGGGGAAGAGAAAACTATCAGGTGAATCCTTTTATTTACGGAGGTCAGTTTACCGTTTCGTATAATGATTTCAGTATATTCGTGAAAAAAGATTTGAACAATTTCTTTAAAGATTATCATTTTGAAAATGATAAAGCCCTGGTTTTTGGTGTGGCCCTTTGGTGGTAGAATGGCGTTTAGCTAATATTAAAAGTCTTTTTTTAATTTATTCATAATTTCTTCTCAGATTATTATCATGATGATTTTTATCTGCATTTAAATTTAAAAAATTTAAAAGATCAGTAGGAATAGAATTGAAAATTAAGCTTTAAAGTTTTATAAAGCTTCAATGAAAAATTTAAAGAGGCTCTGATAAAAATGCTTAGTATTCATATTTATACAAAAAACGCCGAGAAATTCCCGGCGTTTTTCATTCAATATTTAACAGTTAAAATCTAATTTTCTTATTTTAAACTTCCCACCATATCTTCAGGTTTTACCCATTCATCGAATTGTTCAGCCGTTACAAATCCAAGATTGATGGCTTCTTCTTTCAGGGTTGTTCCGTTTTTGTGAGCTGTTTTTGCAATTTTTGCGGCATTTTCGTAACCGATATGCGTGTTTAAAGCCGTTACCAGCATTAAAGATTTGTCAACCAGTTCTTTGATTCTTTCATGGTTGGGCTCAATGCCTACTGCACAGTGATCGTTAAATGAAATACAGGCATCCGCAATCAGCTGGGCAGACTGCAGGAAATTGTAAGCCATTACGGGTTTGAAAACATTCAGTTCATAATTTCCCTGGGTTCCTGCAAATGAGATCGTTGTGTCATTTCCTAACACCTGGGCGCACACCATGGTCATGGCTTCGTTTTGTGTAGGGTTTACTTTTCCGGGCATGATGGAGGAGCCCGGCTCATTTTCTGGGATATTAATTTCGCCGATTCCCGAACGTGGCCCTGAAGCCAGCAACCTGATGTCCTGAGCAATTTTATATAAAGAAACAGCGATTTGCTTCAGGGCACCGTGAGACTCTACGATCGCGTCGTGAGCAGCCAGCGCTTCAAATTTATTTTCTGCCGTTAAAAAAGGAAGATCTGTGAACTTGGCGATATATTCAGCTACTTTCACATCATAACCCTGCGGCGTATTCAATCCGGTTCCAACTGCCGTTCCCCCTAAGGCAAGCTCGGAAAGGTGAGGCAATGTATTTTTTAAAGCTTTGATCCCGTAATTTAACTGGGCAACATACCCTGAAAACTCCTGGCCTAAAGTCAGCGGAGTAGCATCCATTAAATGGGTTCTTCCGATTTTAACGATATTTTTAAAGGCTTCCGTTTTTTCTGCCAGAGTATCCCTCAGTTTTTCAACGGCCGGGATAGTAACCTCAACCACTTTTTTATAGGCCGCAATATGCATCGCTGTCGGATAGGTGTCATTGGAAGACTGGGATTTGTTCACATCATCATTGGGATGAATCTCAGATTTATCGCCTAAAGTACCGCCGTTGTTGACGTGGGCTCTGTTTGAAACCACTTCATTCACATTCATATTGGATTGCGTTCCGGAACCAGTTTGCCAGATCACCAGAGGAAACTGGTCATTTAATTTTCCTTCTAGGATTTCGTCACAGACTGTAGCAATCATATCCCTTTTTTCAGCCGGAAGAACTCCCAGATCAGTGTTGGTAAAGGCTGCCGCTTTCTTTAAATAGGCAAAAGCTTCAATGATTTCCTGTGGCATGGAACCTTCCGGCCCGATTTTGAAATTGTTTCTCGAACGTTCTGTCTGTGCGCCCCAAAATTTATCTGCAGGAACCTGCACTTCCCCCATGGTATCTTTCTCTATTCTGTAATTCATTATAATTTAAATTTTAAATCTCTTATTAATTGTCAGCCGGAAAAGCGACTAAAGCCAGTCTGAATTCTGATTAAGATTATTATGATTTGCCGAATCAAATACACTTAACAAATTTTGACTTAAGATTTTTATTTCTTTGCTGCTAAAAATAGTTTTATAAAAATACTCATAAACTTACAACCTCACAATTTATAATCATTATAAATATCTATCAAATGACTGATTTTGCTCATGCATTTTTCACGAAGTTTTATTTTTGCACCCAAAGAAAATCAAATGGAATTTAGATACCAGGATCCGTACCCGATTCAGAAAGATGATACGGTGTACCGGAAATTAACTTCAGACTATGTGAAGGTTGAGCAGTTAGGAGAAAGAGAAATTTTAACCATTGACCCGAAAGGCCTTGAACTGCTGGCGGAAGAAGCCATGGCCGATGTTTCTTTCATGCTCCGTTCTACCCACTTGGCCAGCCTGAAAAGGATTATTGATGATCCTGAGGCTACGGATAATGACCGGTTTGTTGCTTACAACCTGTTACAGAATGCGGCGGTAGCGGCGGAAGGAGCCTTGCCGTCCTGCCAGGATACCGGGACCGCAATTGTGATGGGAAAGAAAGGTGAAAATGTATATACTGGAGTTGATGACGGCGAATATTTAAGCAGAGGGATTTACAATACTTATCAGAAAAGGAATTTAAGGTATTCCCAGGTGGTGCCTTTAACCATGTTTGATGAAAAGAATTCAGGGTCAAACCTTCCGGCGCAGATTGATATTTATGCTAAAAAAGGAGATTACTATGAGTTTTTATTCCTGACAAAAGGCGGAGGTTCTGCCAATAAAACATTCCTGTACCAAAAAACGAAATCTTTACTGAACGAAAAGTCTCTTGAAGCTTTCGTAAAAGAAAGGATCTCAGACCTGGGAACAGCGGCCTGTCCGCCTTATCATCTGGCTTTGGTGATCGGCGGGACTTCTGCAGAAGCCAACCTGGCTGCCGTAAAAAAAGCATCGGCAAAATATTATGATCATCTTCCGACAGAAGGAAATGAGGCCGGACAGGCATTCAGGGACCTGGAATGGGAAGCGAGAATCCAGAAAATCTGCGAAGAAAGTTCAATAGGTGCACAGTTTGGCGGTAAATACCTTACGCATGATGTACGGGTGATCAGGCTTCCGCGGCATGCCGCTTCCTGCCCGGTAGGAATGGGAGTCTCTTGTTCAGCAGACCGGAATATCAAAGCAAAAATTACCAGAGAAGGAATCTTCCTTGAACAGCTGGAACAGAACCCGAAAAGGTTTTTACCCAGTACGCCGCCGCACCTGGAAGAGGCTGTCGAAATTAATCTGAACCAGCCGATGTCTGAAATTTTGGCAGAGCTTTCAAAATATCCGATCAAAACAAGGCTAAAGCTGAATGGAACACTGATTGTGGCAAGAGATATTGCCCACGCAAAAATCAAAGAACTTTTAGACAGCGGACAACCGATGCCGGAGTATTTCAAAAACCATCCGATTTATTATGCCGGACCGGCAAAAACACCGGATGGAATGGCTTCGGGGAGTTTCGGACCTACAACGGCCGGAAGGATGGATGTTTATGTTAATGAATTCCAGAGTCACGGAGGAAGCATGGTAATGCTGGCAAAAGGGAACAGGACAGCAGACGTTACCAATGCCTGCAATACATACGGAGGATTCTATTTAGGATCAATCGGCGGACCGGCAGCAATTTTGGCTAAAGACAATATCGTTTCGGTTGAGGTCGTGGATTTTCCTGAACTGGGGATGGAAGCGGTAAGAAAAATAGAGGTAAAAGACTTTCCGGCATTTATTATTACCGATGATAAAGGAAATGATTTCTTTGCAGATCTAGCACACTAAAAACATTATAAAATATTTACTACTTTGTATTGCATGGTACTTTTTTAAGGTGTACTTTTGCAGTACAAATTAGTAATTATGAAAGATTTTCTATTAGCCTTATTCCTGAGTGTTTGTGTTTTTAGCCCATCCTATGCGCAGCTCAATCAAAAAATAGACAGTCTTATACAGACTGAGTTCAATGATCAAAACGGTCCGGGCGGAGTTTTCCTTATTTCGAAAAAGGGCAAAACCGTTTATGAAAAGGCGTTCGGAAAAGCCAATCTGGAACTGGATGTCAATATGACTTCGGATAATATTTTTCAGATCGGTTCCATGACCAAACAGTTCACGGCAATAGCCGTTCTGATCCTGGAATCACAGGGCAGGCTGAAGGTCAGCGATCCTGTTTCCAAATACATTCCGGATTATCCTTCCGGCCACTCCATTACCATTCACCAGCTGCTTACGCATACTTCCGGAATAAAGGATTTTACGAAGATGAAATCACTTTCGGAAATCGCCCAGAAAGAGATGTCACCCAAAGCAATGGTAGATTTCTTTAAAAATGAAACTGTAGATTTTAAGCCGGGAGAGAAATTCGACTATAATAATTCGGGATATGTGCTGCTGGGATACATCATCGAACTGGTTTCAGGCGCTAAATATGAAGATTTTATCCGTGAAAATATTTTCCGTAAAGCCGGGATGGACCATTCTTATTATGCCAGCGACAGGAAAGTTATTAAGAACAGCAGAGCATACGGCTACCATCAGAAGAGTGACGGTTATGTCAATAAAACGATCATCAGTTTCAGTATTCCGTTTGCTTCTGGATCTCTGATGTCTACCGTAGAAGATATGGTGAAATGGCAGAATGCCATCAATAAAAATCTTATTCTTGATGCAGAACACACTGAAAAAGCTTTTACCCGATACAAACTTAACAGCGGAACAGAATTTACCTATGGGTATGGCTGGCATCTGAAAGATACCAACGGAGTTCCCGACCAGGGAGCATGGCGGAAGTATTTTCGGGTTTAAATCCATGGGTGTTTATATACCGGATGAGGATATTTATGTTATCGGGTTCAGCAATTGTGACTGCCATTCCCCGACACAGATTGTAAAAGATATGGCAAAAACTTTTTTAAAGGAAGCGAAAAAATAAAATAGCTACCTTAATTAGTTTAAAATCAAAATAAATAATAAAATAGGATGTATATCTTTTGTGTAAAATAATAAAAAGTCCTATTTTTGCCTAAAATCTTTAAGAAATGATAATGATTTTATCAGCATTTTGGCCGTTTTACCAGTTCCTTTGGACCGTATTCTTTATTGTAATGTTCCTTGTAGGATTCTGGTGTATTTTTATGTTCTTCGGTTTCGTCATCCCTTTATGGTTAACTGAAGGCTTAAAAGAATATTTCGGGAAAGTAAAACCTTTCGATCCTGAAGATGTCAGAAGTAAAATGGTATACGAGCAGGAAGGCGCAGAAGTAATTTTCAATGAGCCTAAAGGCCATGGTCCGTTTATTCACGATCACAGCCACGACAGTCACGGACATCATCATTAATTGATTTTGTCATTGTTTTCTCACCTGAATTCTGAGAAAGCAATATCAAAGCAAAACAACATATATAAACCACTTATTGTTTAAGTGGTTTTTTGTTATTCATTCATTTCTTAATTTTTCAGGCGAAACACCGAATTTCTTTTTGAAGGCTCTGGTGAAATTCTGTACATATTCATAGCCGCACTCTATGGCAATTTCTTTGATCATCAGTTCTTTGTTAATGATCAGCTTTTTGGCTTTAAGCATCCTTAATTCTGCAATATAATCGCTCACGGTCATGTTGTACTGAGCTTTAAATTCTTTTCTGATGGTATTCTGGTTAATGCCTATTTTTTTTCCTATTTCCTCAACCCTGATGCTCATGTGGTAATTTTCATCCACAAATCTTTTGATTGTTGAAGGGATCTCAGGCATTTTTTTTACGGTGTTTTTTTCATTGAACTGTTCGAAAATAAGGATCAGGAGTTTAATGATTTTGGCTTCAACAAACAATTTCTGCATCGCACCTTTCTTAGAATAGGTTATAACTTCCTTCAGAATCATGTGCATTTCCACCGTCATATAGGGCGGGCTTTCCTTATGAAGGAAAATATAACGGTTCCGGACCATACTTTCAAAAAGGTCTGCATTCTCTTTACTGAATTTAGGATCGATAAGATGGAGAATATAGCTGTAATTGATCTGAATATGAAAATATCTTAAAGATTCCGGATGTTCCGTCCATAGTTCAGCATTGCTTTCCTGCGTGCTATAATGGAGAATATATTGGTTTTTTTCAAATAAAAATGTTCTTCCGCAGTCTCTGGCTGTAAGACTCACCTTCGGACTCAGTATAAAAAGCAGGTTGAAGCTTGATTCGCTTTCAATCATATTGGCCTTTGAGAGTTTCTCAGGATACAGCTCTTCCTGCATTACAATTTCAATGTCTTCGGACCTGAACAATAATCCTTTACCGGATTGGCTCTTCATAATAAGGGTACACAATATTATTATTTAAATAAAACTCAGTCTGGGATAACAGAAAATTTGGAAATGATAACTTCAAATTAAATAAGGCTGTTACTTTTGCGCAAAGTTAATTATAATTTAGAATAAATAAAAATAATATAATGTTGAATCACTCTTTCCATTTTCTGCCGGCCAAGCGTAGCAGGCTCCAGCTCTTCACATGATATAATATCCCAATATACATTCTGTCAGATCTGAAAAGTGTCTCTGTAAATAAGGATGTATCATTTAATTATAAAAAGTAAAGATCGAAAATCCAGTTTCGCCAAAATTCGGGAACATAAAAATTGGAGAAAAAATTAAAAAACTTATTAAAAAATAGTCTCAGGTATGTTTAAAAAATTATGTTTTACAGGTAAGAAAATTGGCACAGGTATAGGCCTGCTTATTTTAGCAGGAGGTTTTATACAGGCCCAGCAATGGGAAAGCGTCGGGGGCCTGCAGACGGTCTCTGCAGCAGGAACCGGATACAATAATCTGGTCGTGAATAACGGGAAATATTATATTTCCTATTATGATGTTTCTGTTGGAAAGGGTTCTGTGCAGATGTTTGATGGAAATTCATGGGGTTATGTGGGAGGCAGTGCCGGCATCACCACAGATATGGCAACTTATAATTCATTGTCAGTCGATGGTGCCGGGAATATTTATTATACCAATCAGATCGGTTGGCCTGGTGCCGGGATGGGAGTGCGTAAGTTCGACGGAACTTCATGGAACCAGCTGCCGGATGCTTTCCATACCTCCATTAATTATCATGCTTCTGCAGTATCTCCGGCCAATACTCTGTTCGCTTTTTCCAGCCAGAATACAGGAACCGTTCAGCGGTATGGTAACGGAGCCTGGGAACAGGTGGGCAATACCGGATTTTCCGGCGGGTCTGTTTTCGCAGAAATGGTCATCGGGACCAACAATAAAATATATACCTGCAATGTATCAGGCGGAGTAAGGGTTTATGAAAATGCCACAACGGCAACCTCTTCGGACAACTGGTCATTGGTAGGGGGAAGTATCGTAGACGTCGCATCTTCCAGCGAACAGTTTAATTCTGACATTGCTATTGATGCCAGTAATAATCTCTATGTAGCCTATGTTTCCAATTCGGCGAACGGGCAAAAGCTCAACGTGAAAAAATTTAATGGAACAAACTGGATACAACTCGGCAATGCCAATTTCTCTACAGGTAAAGTACAGCATGTAGCAATTGCAGTTACTTCTGAAGGAATCCCTTATGTGGTGGCAAGCCGTTGGGAAAATGATGATTTTTCAAGGAATACAGTCTATCGGTTGGATGCCGTTACGAATACTTGGGGTACTTTTGGAGGAAGCTTTATCTCAGACGGAGAAGCAAAGTTTAATGACCTTGCGGTAGACCATACCAATAATTATCTGGTATTGGCCTATTCGCAGGATGGCACAAAAGTAAAAAGGATGCCTCTTACTCCGGAATGTAACAATACTGATCCGGGAAATAATACCGGCGATCTGGGCTGTGTAAAGTTCAGCTACAGAGGCCAGCCTGTAGCTTATAAAACCGTACGGGGAGCAGACGGGAAAATATGGCTTCAGCAGAATCTGGGAAGTACCCAGGTGGCTGCCTCTTTTGATGACAGCAATTCTTATGGAGATCTTTTCCAGTGGGGAAGATGGGATGATGGCCATCAACTGAGAAATTCAGCTACTGGCGCAGCCCCATCCGTAAATTCCCCTGACGGATTAGCAGGAACCGATGCATTTATATTAGGGTCAGGTTCAGGATCATGGTGGGCCACCAATGCGACCAGCGATGCCTGGAATGCCGTATCTGCATTAAACATTACTTCGGCAATCGGAGCAGATCCGTGCAGATCCATCGGGCAGGGCTGGAGGTTGCCTTCACAAGCAGACTGGGCAGGCCTGATAACGGCTGAAGGAATCGGCAACCCTGCTTCAGCTTATGCCAGTACACTAAAGCTCTCTGCCGCAGGATACAGAAGCAATACCAATGGCGTATTTACCTATGTCGGTGCAAGAGGGTATTACTGGAGTTCCGATACCGCAAATTCCGGAGGGAAATATTTATATATAGGTTCTTCTATTGCCAATGCAGGTTCAGGGGCTCCGAGAGGGCAGGGCGAATCAGTAAGGTGCATCAGGGATATCACCGGATTGTCCACTTCTGAAAATACCCTTACCATTAAACCTGTCAGAATATATCCGAATCCTACCAATGGAATGTTGCATATCAGAACAGATGCATCCGTTGAAAGCGTAACTGTAAGCAATGTTGCAGGACAGAAAATATCGGTTCCGTTTTCTGATCATCAGATTCAAATGCAGGGTCTTGCCAATGGGATGTATATTGTGGAATTAAAGTTCACGAACGGCAGGACTTTATCTGAAAAGGTGATTAAAAATTAATTCTGATTCATCATAAATGATGTAAGAAATCAGCCATTATTGAAGCCGGTTTATTAACATATGGCGCGGGACAAAGTCCCGCGCCATATGCTTCTTACAGATATGAAATTAAGAGGTATAAAAAATCTCATAGCCTAAGGCTGATCTTTTTATGAAAAGGGAGAAAAATTGTCAGAAATGGAGTATTTTAGTTTAACTAAATCCGCTTTATGAAAAAATTCTATTCCGGTATATTTCTATTTGTCATCACATTGATCTTCGGCCAGATAACTTATACCATAACCCCTAACCCTTTTAATGAAACAGATGCTATTACACTGACGGTACCGGGAAGCCTGATTGATGAAGCGGCGTGGGGCATTTCAACCAATGCAGTGTATATCTGGTCATGGTCATTTGATGTCAACTACCAGAACAGTCAGGATTGTCCGACCAATGGAAGCTGGAACAGTTCAAATGAAGCCAATAGATTAAATTATAATTCCGCAACAGATACCTATTCTTTAACCTTTACACCCACTGTTTTCTATGCCAGGACCGGGATCGGAAGATTCGGTTTCCTGCTGAAGGATAAAACAGGAAGCCATCAGACTTCACCCGATATTTTTGTGAACGTCGGCGTTCTCAATCTTGATCTGACCAGTCCGGCGGCTGGGAGTCTCACATCAGTACCGGCAGGAAATTCCATTAATATTACAGCTTCAACCAATGTAAATGCAATATTTCAGTTAAAAGCTAACGGAACGATTGTACATTCCACAACAGTTCCTGCAACTTCATATGCCTACACTTATACCGTTACAGGGGATGCTGATATGGAACTGGTTGCTACCCAGGGCTCAACTTCAAAAACCTCAGCATTTACTTTGCAAGTGCCGAGAACTGTAGTTTCTGAAGCAGTACCAGGCTGGATCAGACAGGGGATTAATTATCATCCGTCAGACAATACAAAAGTAGGCTTGGCCTTGTATGCGCCGGCTAAAAACTTTGTTCATGTCATCGGAAGTTTTAACAACTGGAGTGTAAATGATGCTTACCTGATGAAAAGAGATACTGCAAACCCGGATTTATACTGGATTGAACTGAGCGGATTAACACCGCAACAGATCTATACTTTCCAATACAGGACCAATGATCTTAAAAAAGTGGCAGACCCTTATTCTCCGCAGATCTTATCATCTTATGATGATCAGTATATCTCATCAGCAACATATCCGAATCTGCCAGCGTTTCCTTCAGGACAGGGTTTTGAGGTTTCTATGTTTAAGACAGGGCAGGCTCCTTACATCTGGCAGGTAAATAACTTCCAGCGTCCCACAAAAGAAAACCTGGTAGTGTATGAATTATTGCTGAGGGATTTTACACAGGGAAAAAACTGGCAGTCGTTAATCAATAAAATCGGGTATTTAAAAGGGTTGAATATCAATGCGATCGAACTGATGCCGATCATGGAATTTGAAGGAAACCTTTCGTGGGGCTACAATACCTCTTTCCATTATGCACTGGACAAAGCTTACGGTACCCCGGAAAAGTTTAAGGAATTCGTTGATCTGTGCCACCAGAACGGAATTGCCGTGATTTTGGATGTCGCTTTTAACCATGCCACAGGACGCTCACCATTGGCAAGGCTTTGGAATGTGGACCCCGATGGCGACGGGTACGGAAATGTAGCGGCAAACAATCCTTATTTTAATACTGTTCCCAAGCATTCGTATAATGTATTTAATGATTTCAACCATACAAGTCCTTCCACACAATATTATGTGGAAAGGTGCCTTCAGCAATGGCTGACAGAATATAAAATTGACGGCTTCCGCTGGGATTTGACAAAAGGGTTTACCCAAAACTGTTCTGAAACCGATGAAACCTGTACCAATGCCTACCAGCAGGACCGGGTAGATATCTTAAAAAATTATGCAGATAAACAATGGGCAATTGATCCTGATTCTTATATGATTTTTGAACATTTGGGAACCGATCAGGAAGAACAGCAGTGGGCCAATTACAGGATTGCAGAGGGAAAAGGAGTAATGCTTTGGAACAACCAGAACGGATCATATAACCAGAATACCATGGGATATAAGGAAAATAGCAATTTTGACAGGATGAACCATACGCTTCACGGTTTTACAAATATGCATGCCGTAGGATATGGTGAAAGCCATGATGAAGAAAGGCTTATGTTTAAAAATCTTGCTTACGGTGTGGTAAACGGAAGTTATGATGTTAAGAATTTAAATACAGCTTTAGAAAGAATGAAAGCTTTCGGAGCAACCTTTTTTACCATTCCCGGCCCGAAAATGATCTGGCAGTTTGGCGAACTGGGATATGAATTCAGCATCAACCGCTGCGCAGACGGATCAATTAATAATGCATGCAGGACAGATGAAAAGCCGGTTGCCTTTAATTTGGGATATGATAGTGATGTTAACAGGAAATCGGTATATGATACCTGGGCAAAAATCATTAATATCAGGAATACCTATCCCGTTTTCAGATCAAAAACCTATACGATTGAATCCAATAATCTTTCTAATAATCCGAACGGTTTAATCACAAGAATCTATGTCTATGACAATCTCTTAACTGTCGGAGTGAAAAATGTTGTAGTCCTGGCCAATTATTCCACGTCAGTACAAAATATAGTTCCTTATTTTCCTTACACGGGCCAGTGGCAGAACTTGATTGATAACTCTGTTTCAAATATCACCTCAACAACAAATCCGGTTACGCTTCAGCCGGGGGAATTCAGAATTTTCGGAAATTATGCAGGATCGTTATCAACAGTTGATGAAAATGCATCCGGCAGGCTGTCACTTCAGGTTGCAGATAACCCGGTGAGAAACGGATGGGCAAAATTCATTTACCACAAAGCTAAAAACGGAGAAATTCTTATCTATGAACTGAGCGGTAAAAAGCTGGATTCATTTAAATTAAACAATGAAGATGGAACCTATGATTTTAAGGTAAATTATCCGGCAGGGACTTATCTGGTTCATTTAAAATCCGATACCGGAACAGCGATCCAGAAAATGATTGTTCAGTAATGTATTTAAAAGTAATACTTAACTTTATTTTAAAATAATTCAGCATTAAGCTGAAGATCAGATTAAATTTCCAAAAGCTCATGAAAATGGGCTTTTTTTGTTACTGATCAATCCGTATCTTTGCCAACTAAATTTTTACTATGTCTAAATCATTAATTCCAAAATTAGAAGCGATAAAACAGAGATATAATGAGGTGGCAGACCTTATTATTCAGCCTGATATTATTTCTGATCAGAAAAAATATTCTTCATTAAATAAAGAATACAGCGATTTAGGAAAAATTGTACGGGTTTACGATCAATATAAAAATGCTTTGGACAATATTGCAGAATCTGAAGAAATCATTGCAGACGGTTCAGACAGAGACCTGGTGGATATGGCCAAAGAAGAAAAAATGGAAGCTCAGGGCAAACTTCCGGGACTGGAAGAAGAATTGAAAGTTCTTTTGATCCCTAAAGACCCTGCCGATGATAAAAACGTGATTGTGGAACTCCGCGCCGGAACCGGTGGTGATGAAGCCGCTATTTTTGTGGAAGATGTATACAGAGCATATTCTATGTTTTTTAAAACCAAAGGATGGAAGCACGAAATTACTGATTCCAACGAAGCGGCTAAAGGCTACAAAGAACTGATCTTAAAAGTGGAAGGAGAAGGCGTATACGGAATTATGAAATTCGAATCCGGAGTTCACCGGGTGCAGCGTGTCCCGGAAACCGAATCCCAGGGCAGGGTCCACACTTCGGCGATTACCGTTGCCGTTTTACCGGAAGCGGAAGAAATTGATTTTGAATTAAACCCTGCCGATATCGAAATGCAGACTTCACGTTCAGGCGGTGCGGGTGGACAAAATGTAAACAAGGTTGAAACCAAGGTACAGCTGACGCACAAACCTTCCGGAATGGTAGTTATCTGTCAGCAGGCCCGTTCTCAGCTGGCCAACCGTGAATTGGCCATGGAAATGCTTCGTACCAAACTATATGATATTGAAGTTCAGAAATCCGTAGGGGATATTGCGGCACAGCGTAAATCAATGGTTTCTACCGGCGATCGTTCCGCAAAGATTAAAACCTACAATTATCCGCAAGGAAGGGTTACTGATCACAGAATCAACAAATCGATGTACAATCTGGATGCGTATATGAATGGTGACATTTCCGAAATGATCGATGCTGTAATCATGGCTGAAAATGCCGAGAAAATGAAAGGGGAAGAGGAAAATTATTAATTTTTCTTTTTAAAAGATTTGAAGCTTCTGAGAAATCAGGAGCTTTTTTCGTTTTTCAGTCCTGGTAATTTTTAGAAATGAAATGGATAAAAATGTATCGGAAACTTTAAAGGATTAAAGATCATTTTCTCTCAGCTAATCGTACTTGGTTCTGAAACACTTTTTTTATTCCCTCAACTTTACGTATTTTTGAGAAAATCCATCACAATGAATTTCAAACCTGTCCTATTAACCGCTGGAGTCTTGTTTTCAGCAACTTTTTATTCTCAGAAAATGAATTATCCTAAAGCCGTAAAAGGAAACCAAAGCGATACCTATTTCGGAACTGCCGTGGCAGATCCGTACAGAGATTTGGAAAATGATTCCGAACCTACTAAAAAATGGGTAGATGAAGAAGTGACATACAGCCAGAATTATCTTTCAAAAATTCCTTTCAGGGATCAGATTAAAAATCAGCTGAGAGACATCTGGAATTATGAAAAAATATCGGCACCTTTCAAGGAAGGAGATTATACTTATTATTATAAAAACGACGGACTGCAGGCACAATCCGTTTTATATAGAACAAACAATAAAACAAAAGCTACGGAAGTTTTTCTCGATCCCAATAAGTTTTCAGAAAAGGGAACCACCTCGCTTGCCCAATTGTCATTTAATAAAAAAGGAAACCTGGCAGCCTATTCCATTTCAGAAGGCGGAAGCGACTGGAACAAAATCATTATCATCGATGCCGTTTCTAAAAAACAGATCGACGAAACGCTGTCAGATGTAAAATTCAGCGGGATTTCCTGGCAGGGAGATGAAGGGTTCTACTATTCAAGCTATGATAAGCCGAAAGAAGGAACCGTACTCTCTGGAATGACAGATAAGCACAAAGTATATTTCCATAAATTAGGGACAAAACAATCCGCTGACCAATTGGTTTTCGGAGGAGACAAAACGCCCAGAAGATATCTTGGCGCGGGAGTTTCCGAAGATCAGCGGTATTTAATTATTTCAGCAGCCAATGCCACCAATGGAAATGAACTGTATATTAAAGACTTAAAGAACGGAGGTGATTTTATTCAGATCAATAAAGGATTTGATATCAATGCCAGTGTTGTTGATACCCAGGGAGATGATATTTTCATTTTTACGGATAAAGATGCCCCGAATATGCGTCTGGTAAAAACGACGATCAAAAATCCGTCTCCTGAAACCTGGAAGGATGTCATTCCCCAGACTGAAAACGTGTTGGCTATCTCAGGCGGCGGCGGTTATTTCTTCGCAACTTATATGGTCGATGCCATCGATCAGGTGAAGCAATACGATAAAACAGGGAAATTAATAAGAGAGATCTCCCTTCCCGGAAAAGGGAATGTTTCAGGGTTCGGCGGCAAGGAAAAAGAAAAAGAGATGTATTATTCTTTCAGCAACTATATCACACCGGGAACCACCTATAAATTCAATGCAGATACGGGAACCTCAGAAGTGTATCAGAAGCCTAAAGTAAAGTTTAATCCTGAAAATTATATTTCAGAGCAGGTGTTCTACACTTCAAAAGACGGGACAAAAATCCCGATGATGATCAATTATAAAAAAGGGACGAAACTTGACGGTAAAAACCCAACAATCTTATATTCTTACGGAGGTTTTAATATCAGCCTGCAGCCAGCTTTCTCCGTAGTCAATGCCATCTGGATGGAAAACGGAGGAATTTATGCGGTTCCCAACATCCGCGGGGGTGGTGAATACGGGAAAAAATGGCATGATGCGGGAACGAAAATGGATAAGAAAAACGTCTTCAATGATTTCATCGCAGCCGGAGAATATCTGCAGGCTAAGGGCTATACTTCAAAAGAATACATGGCACTTTCCGGAAGGTCGAATGGCGGATTGCTGGTAGGTGCCACCATGACCATGCGTCCTGATTTGGCAAGAGTGGCCTTTCCGGGAGTTGGCGTTCTGGATATGCTGAGGTACAACAAATTTACAGCCGGAGCAGGCTGGTCTTATGATTACGGAACAGCAGAAGACAGCAAAGAGATGTTTGAATATTTAAAATCTTATTCTCCGGTTCATAATGTGAAGGCAGGAACCTGCTATCCTTCAACCATGATTATCACAAGTGATCATGATGACAGGGTAGTTCCGGCGCATTCCTTTAAATTCGGTGCAGAACTGCAGGAAAAACAGGCCTGCAATAATCCGGTTTTATTAAGAATTGAAAAAAATGCAGGCCATGGAGCAGGAAGGGCAACCGATCAGGTAATCAGCGAAAATGCAGATCTTATCTCTTTTGCGTTGTTTGAAATGGGGATTAAGAAATTGGGAAAATAATGAACGGTCGTTGATCTTAATGATAATGTTGGGATCAATCCTTGAAATCTATAGGGGCGGAATTGCACGAGTGCAATTCCGCCTTTTTCTTGAGAAAATTAACGTAAAATTATTATCTCAAAAATGTGTAATTTTAGCCGTATAATAAATCTGCCAGTATGAGACGGGACGTTCAGAATAAAACTCCTCAATTTAACATAACCGGGAAAACATTGGAAATCTACCAGTTTGAGAAAGACGGACTGCAATTAAAATCTTCGTATAAAAAAGAAGATATTAAAGATGAATCCTTAACACAGACTTCTCCGGGCATAGCACCTTATCTGCGGGGGCCATACTCTACCATGTATGTTCAGAAACCCTGGACCGTCCGTCAGTATGCGGGATTTTCAACAGCGGAGGAATCCAATGCTTTTTACAGAAGAAATCTGGCGGCAGGACAGAAAGGACTTTCTGTAGCTTTCGACCTGGCAACGCACAGAGGCTATGATTCCGATCATGCAAGGGTGGTTGGTGATGTCGGGAAAGCAGGAGTTGCCATTGATTCTGTAGAGGACATGAAAATTCTATTCAATGAAATTCCGTTAGACCAGATTTCGGTTTCCATGACGATGAACGGAGCCGTTCTGCCTGTTTTATCGTTCTATATTGTAGCGGCAGAAGAGCAGGGCGTTTCCCAGGAATTGCTTTCGGGAACCATCCAGAATGATATTCTCAAAGAATTCATGGTAAGGAATACCTATATTTATCCGCCGGCACCTTCGATGAAGATCATCGCCGATATTTTTGAATATACTTCCAGGCATATTCCGAAATTCAATTCCATTTCCATTTCAGGATATCACATGCAGGAAGCAGGTGCTACACCAGTTCTGGAAATGGCCTATACGCTCGCAGATGGCCTTGAATATGTACGGACCGGAATAAAGGCCGGAATGAAAGTGGATGATTTTGCACCGAGATTATCCTTTTTCTGGGCTATTGGAATGAACCATTTTATGGAAATTGCCAAAATGAGGGCGGCAAGATACATCTGGGCAACCCTTTTAAAGCAGTTTGATCCTCAGAATCCCAAATCATTAGCTTTAAGGACTCATTCCCAGACTTCGGGCTGGTCTTTAACAGAGCAGGAACCATTTAATAATATTACCAGAACAGCCATTGAAGCATTGTCTTCGGCGTTGGGCGGAACTCAGTCCCTGCATACCAATGCTTTGGATGAAGCCATTGCGCTTCCGACAGATTATTCAGCAAAAATTGCGAGGAATACCCAGATTATCCTTCAGCAGGAAAGCGGGATCTGCGATGTCGTTGATCCTATGGGCGGAAGTAATCTGGTGGAAAGCCTTACCCAGCTGATGATTGAAGAAGCCATGAAATACATCGATGAGGTAGAGCAGGAGGGCGGAATGACCAAAGCGATTGAAGCCGGAATCCCGAAGATGAGAATTGAAGAGGCGGCCGCTAAAAAACAGGCGAAAATTGACAGCGGTGAAGAATTTATCATCGGGGTCAATTCATTCAGATCGGTTTTAAAGCAGGGCCAGATTGAAATTTTAGATATCGATAATACCGAAGTCCGCAGAAAACAGATTGAAAGACTGAACAGGATAAAGGCTGAAAGGAACGCTGATGCTGTTGAACAGATTCTGAACGAAATCAGGGAATCTGCAAAATCAGGGAAAGGAAACCTTCTGGCCTTGTGCATTGAAGCAGCGCGGAGAAGGGTAACGCTGGGTGAAATGAGCGACGCGATGGAAGAAAGTTTCGGCAGATATAAAGCCAATATAAGAACCATTTCAGGAGTATATGCGATGAATGCAGGTAAAAACGAATATTTTGGAAAAGCACTGGAGCTTACAGAGAAGTTCGAGGAAGAAGAAGGGCGCCGCCCAAGGCTGATGGTTGCCAAAATGGGTCAGGACGGTCATGACAGAGGCGCGAAAGTGGTAGCCACGGCATTTGCGGATATGGGATTTGATGTAGATGTTGCCCCACTGTTCCAGACTCCTGAAGAAGTTGCCAGGCAGGCGGTAGAGAATGATATTCATATCCTAGGGGTTTCTTCTCTGGCGGCAGGCCATAAAACCCTGGTTCCTCAGGTGGTGGAAGAATTGAAAAAACTCGGCGCAGATGATATTACTATCGTTGTCGGCGGAGTGATCCCGCAGCAGGATTACGAATTTTTATATGCCAACGGTGCCGATTTTATTTTTGGCCCGGGAACGAATTTACCGAAGTGCGCAGTGGATATTCTGAAAAGGTTTTTAGATTAATTTAACTTAAATACCTCATAAGTTGCATGGCTTTTGTACTGTTAACCACAATATAAAAAAAAATATTATGGCTTATACAGTAATTTCAGTATTTCCGGTAACTGTGGATACAGAGGACATTAAAAAAGAATTAAAAGAGAGAGGCTTTGACGAAACAAATATTATTGTTTCCAAGTCAAGCGTTGAAAGCGGTTTATCAGCTGATCATTATCAGGAAGACGAACAGACAAAAGGTTTCTTTGAATATACCTTTGCGCACGATGCAGAAATGCTGGATACCTATCGCAGGCACAGTATAGGAAGAAATAATATCGTTGTTTACGCAGATAGTCTGGAACAGGCTAAAGTCGCAAAATCAGTGCTGAACGAAAACGGTGCTCTTGAAGTGTATAGAAAACCATCTGAAAACCAAACCGATGTGCCGGAAGGAATGACTGAAGAAGAATACAATGGGATTATTGCCAAGGCAAGACATAATATTTATTTCTTAGGGTCTGAAAGGTCTTATCATTCAAATAATACCAAAGGGATGAATGATGAAATGGACAGTCTGGGTTCTGAAGATTAATGAGATAACAGTATACGAAATAAAAAGACCGTCGCATTGACGGTCTTTTATTATATTTTCCATGATCTGATCAGCCAGCGGTAGATCAGTTCTTTTACTAAGAAATAAACCAATACTGGGATCAGGATTATCGCTGTCCATAGCAAAGGGTTGATATACATGGATAACAATCCATTGGAAACACTTGATTTTGCTAAAAAGTATTGCCCTCCTGCAATCACTGCTAAACTGACCGCAAGGACAATCATTAAATTAATACAGAACCGTCTGCTGATATCACTCACCATTTTTTTAGGTGAATATCCTAAGCTGTTTTTAATGGATACTTCCTCCTGTTTTTCCAGAAACTGAATTTTGATAAAGCTGACGATAATATACAGGCATAATGCGAAAATGAAAATCCCCAATAAGGCAATAAGGTTGAGCACAAGAAAAAGCTTTGATTTTATCTTGGCAGAACGCAGGCTTTCCTGGTTGGATTCATAATTGTTTTCTTTCATTTTTGAAATTAGGCTTTCATCCCCCGAATCTTTTACCTGTACCAGAACCCGGTTAAAAATCTTAGGCTGATTCGCCAGTTGTGGCTTTTCTGCCAGGTTCAGGGAGTCAAGGAACTTTTTCGGGATCAGCACGGAATGGATCCTGTCTGACAATCCCACCATCTTTCCGCGGTACGTTTTATTCTGCTTGTTGACAACAATGTTGATGTTAACCTCAATCTTTTTGGCAAAATCTTCTGAGATCTGCGGCAGTCCCTGGTTTAAGGCAAAGCCGTAATTGTAGAGGTTCAGGTATTCTCTCGAAATAATAATCGGGATTTCGTCACCCTTCACCTGGAATTCTTCTTCGTTCAACGGAACATCAATTGCTTTTATATCAACGCCTTCAAAATACAGATCGGTATAAAAAGGGATGAAATCACCGCCGTTTGCAGAAGCTTTGAATTCATTAGCCGAAAACGGATACACGCTTTTTACCTCCGGCCACTGTTTGAGCTTGGCAATATCGTTTTCATTGAAACCGAGAAGTGCTCTCCGTCCGATATTATCAGGTGTGATTTTCTTGCTGAAAGTCAGCCAGTAATTGCTGTCGCTACTCTTATTCCCAAAAAGCCGGTTGGCATTTTCATACAGCTGCAGGCAGGACAGCACTAAAATAAAGGCGATAAATAATCCTGCATACAGGATCACTGAGTTAAAAATTTTCTTCATACGCTTTATAAATGAAGAATTTGATATTCGTGTTCAAAAGGAAACTCGTTCAATTCAAAAAAGATTACTGAGCTTCCGCTTTCCTGAGATGCTTCATGGATCAGGGAGAAGGCAATTTTTTTATTATCTGAGTCCAGGTGGCTGAAACACTCATCATAGATCAGAAAATCGGTCGGATTAATCAGGCTTCTTACAATAGCACTCCTTTGCCGTTCACCATATGAACAGTTTTCCGCTTTTTTATTGAGCAGGCTTTTGATTCCTAATCTCTCTGCATACATTTCCATTTTAGGGATGAATTTTTTCCGGTCCTTGTCAAAAACGCGCAGTAAGACATTTTCCGAAATCGTAAGGTTCTTGATTAATCTCACATCCTGGAAAAGCAGGCTTATTCCCTCTTTCCTGTGTTCTACAATTTTTTCGAGATGAAGGTTTTTTACCGCCTGCTGATCATACTTTATATTTCCCTCATACTGAAAATGGGTCCCCAGCATAGCGGTGGCTAGTGTAGACTTCCCGCTTCCGGAAGGCGCAACGATCAGGAATTTCTTTCCTTTCTGAAAAGCAATATGGCGGTTCCAGATTTCAGATTGTTCGATATTTCTGGGCGTGAAATACTTTGGCGAAATACTTTCTAAAACAATATTATCCATTCATAATCAAATAATACAATGCATTTTCATCCTTTTTATCCAGTGTAAAGACTGTTTTAGAAACCAGGTTTCCATCGTCTTCTTTAGATTCATTAACCATATTGGTTACTTTTACGGCAGCATTCTGTTTCTGGTTATAATCATTTCCGTCAGACCATGAATAAGCGGTAACCCCTGACTTTTTATCAAGCTTCGCGTTTTTACCTGCTTTCTTATTCTGGAACTGATAAATCACCGTATTGTCATCAGAGAAGATCACTTCATTCTTGCCGATCATGTATTTTTTGCTCGCCCCGAGAGGCCCCTGTAACAATGAGGCAAGATTTTCTTTTTTATCAGGATTAAAACCTAATACCAGTGCATTATTGGACCTGTAGAGATAATCCGTGCTGTCCGTCGGTTTGGTTTTAAAGTCAACAAAAGCATAATCTCCTGTAAAGGTTGAGGTAATATCTTCCAGGGTCTTGTTGGTGGATGCCAGATAATGATTTACGGTAGCTTCAAAACCGGCTTCTTTTATCAGGTATTTCATAAAATCTAAACTGAAGAATCCTATGGTAAAAGATTTTGCATGATCAAGTTCAACATTCTTTACCAGATCATAGTTGACCGTGTTTTTATTATAATACTTTTCCACGACTTTCTTCATATCATTATTGAAGAATGTTTTGGTATCCATTTCAGCTTTTCCCTTATCAAAGTTGAAATCAAAACCGATCCCCGAATCTTTAATCAGTTTATTTATGGAAAGGGTTTCAATATATCCCTTTGAAAAGTAGCTGGCTACCGCAGACAGGTTTACCCAGCCGCTGATGTCTTTGTTATCTGCTAAAGATTGATTTACCTGATCCTTAATAACCGTGCTTGAAGTTCCCTTTCTTCCCCAGAAATCTGTGAAATATTTTTCATTGAGTTTCGGGGCAGTGTCTGATCTGTTCATCGGATTATAACCGGTATAAGGATCATAACCCGCATATGGGTTATAGGACTTTTCGCTGGAAATAATGGCCATATCGCCTTTGATGCTGCCTGCCAGTTTGCCGTCAACATAAATATAGTCCTTTTTGTCAATGCTGACCTTGCTTTTTGTAAGGTCAGACATGCTTTTCTGAAATTTTGCTTTGTCGCTGATCCAGAAAAATGCTTTTGCATCAGGATTATACGTGGATTTTCCCTGGTCAACAATAAAATAAAGCGGCTTATCCGTATCAATACCGGATTCCTTTGGCTTGCTTACCAGCTGCAAAAAGAATTTTTCGTCAGCTTTGAGGTCTTTCTTTTCCTTCAGGATTTTATCAACAGGAATTTTTTCTGAAATGGTGTTTAAATTAACCCTTGACAGTCCCAAAGTCGTGTCTGTGGTATACGCTAAAATTTCATTATTCTTGTTGGAATTGCAGGAAAACAGGACTGCAAATGCAAATACGTAAAATAACGATTTCATTAAAGTGTTTTTCATAATTATCAAGTATATGAAACAAATATAACGTTTTGTATTGAACGAAACCCATTTAAATATAAATAACAAAAACCCAAAATTAAAGTTTGGTTTTAAAAAAAAATTATATATTTGCACCAGAAATAAAGTTTAACCCTTTTAAAAACAACGAAGCAATGTTCAGATTAGATCATCATTCTCCTTTCGGTTTGCCACTTATGGTGGTAAGGCTTCGTGGTTGGGTACATTCTTAGAATAACAGTATAATGAAATATCAGAACCAGGAGTCATAAGATTTCGGGTTTTTGTTGCGCAATATTTCAAACTCAAACAAGTTTCCCCGAAATCATTTTTAATCAGGAGCTTAATCCCGCTGTCCACTGTATCTTTTTTTGCCATTGCTATTCAGGCCAATGCAAAAAAAGGATGCCGTTTCCATCGGGGCTAATGATAATGCTCAGCCTAAATTTCACAGTTTTTAAAAATTGTGAGGTCTAAATAAAAATCAACTAAAATTTTAGTTGGTAATGATTGGTGTAAGTCTGATTTTAGATTTCTAAAATCTAGTGTCTTACATCTTAAATCTAAAAATATAACAATGGGAAATTTAAAACTAAAAGGAAAAGATATATTAAAACTGGGCTATCCGAACAATCAGAGTGTCAACATCGCTCTGGAGGTAATGAAAAGGAATTTTGCAACGAAAAATATCCATCATGTGAAATCTCTTTTGAAGGAAATCCTGATTAATCCTGAGAGCTATGAAAAAGATCTCACCTTCGGGCAAATCGCGGAAGCCCTACTTTCATCCAGAAAAACAGAAAAAAGGATGCTGAATGCCAGCCGGACCTCGTTTCAGATTTTTGGAAACCAAATTTCAGATGAAGCCAAAAACCAGTTATACACAGGACTGAAGCTTCCGATTGCGGTGCAGGGAGCATTAATGCCCGATGCCCACAGCGGTTACGGGCTTCCAATCGGCGGCGTTCTTGCGGTCGAAAATGCTGTGATACCTTACGGGGTCGGGATGGATATCGGCTGTAGGATGAGCCTCAGTATTCTGGATACACCGGTTTCATATCTGGACGGTGCAAAAGATAAATATGAAAAAGCGCTGGCTGAACATACCAAGTTCGGGATGTACGAAACACATAAATCCCATGTCGATCATGAAATTTTCGACAGGGATACGTTCGATATGATCCCGGTTTTAAAAAGATTAAAAGGAAAAGCCATCAGACAAATGGGAAGTTCCGGCGGCGGAAACCACTTTGTGGAATTCGGGGAAGTTGAAATTACGGAAGATGACGGTCAGATCGGGCTTCCAAAAGGAAAATACCTCGGCATTCTTTCCCACAGCGGTTCGCGTGGTCTGGGAGCGGAAATCGCCCAGTATTATTCAAGAGTGGCAACAGAACAATGCCCGCTACCAAAAGAAGCGCAGAACTTCGCCTGGCTGGATCTGAATACGCATCTCGGGTTAGAATACTGGACGGGAATGAACCTTGCGGGAGATTATGCTTCAGCCTGCCATAATGATATTCACAGAAGATTGGTGAAAGCAGTCGGCGGACGGATAAAAGCCAGAATTGAAAACCACCACAACTTCGCATGGAAAGAAATCCATAACGGCAAAGAAGTGATCGTTCACAGGAAAGGTGCCACTCCGGCCAACGAAAATGAGTTGGGAATAATTCCGGGATCAATGACGGCAAAAGGTTTTATCGTCCGCGGAAAAGGAAATCCGGATTCGCTGAACTCAGCTTCACACGGTGCCGGAAGAGCTTTTTCAAGAGGGGAATGCCGCAATCTTTTCACTCAAAATGACATCAGAAAAGAATTAAAACTCAAAAATGTCACTCTGATGGGCGGAAATACGGAAGAAGCACCGATGGCATACAAAGACATCAATGACGTCATGAATGCCCAAAGTGAGCTGGTGGATATTCTCGGAACTTTCCAGCCCAGGATTGTGAGGATGGATAAGTAAATCAAGGTATGTTATTCTGAACGGAACAAAGCAAAGTGAAGAATCTCGGATTAAAAAGGGATTCTTTCTCCGCCAGAATGACAAAGCAGAAAACAATTAAAAAACAAAAAATGGGAGCACCACATAATATAAAACGGTACGGTGAAGTCTGGCCGGAATTCAGAATTCAATACGGACTCGAGATTTTAGAAAAATTAAAAAATAAAGTCATTTTATCAGGAGGCTGGGCGTGGCATTTTATGTCTGAAACCGGGCACACGGAATATAAACACGCCCATGACCATAAGGATATTGATATTTTTGTAGAGAAAGAAAATGTAGCTGAAGCCGTTATGATTCTTCAGCAGGAAGGTTTTCAGAAAGTATGGACCCGTTATGATCATTTACTCGGTGAAGAAAACTTCCGCAGGTATGAGAAAACAATCGAAACGGAAAATGGAAAATTCCACAGGATAACAATTGATTTCTTTGAAAGAAACGATTTGGAAACCGTAGAAATCAATGGATTTACAGTAGTGAAGCCTGACGTTTTACTTTCATTTTACAGGAATATTCATTCCAGTGATAAATGTTGGGCAGTCATGGCTGCAAAAGATTTATTGGAAAAAGGAATTGATCCTGTCAGTCATCCCGGATTAAGTGAAATGCCAAAATAACAATGGAAAAATTAATACAGCTCACCTCAGGAAGAGGGCCCTTGGAATGCCAATGGGTGGTTGCCAAAGTGCTGAAGGTTTTCCTTGAGGAAGCAAAAGATAATACAATAGATTACGAAATCATACACCGTGAAAACGGCGATGAAAACCTGACATTGAAATCCGTAACCATCCTTGTAAAAGCAAAAAATTTAAATGAATTTTTAAAAACATGGTTAGGAAGCATTTGCTGGACAGGGAAAAGTACATTACGGAAACTCCACAAAAGAAGCAACTGGTTCATCGGTGTTTTTGAACTGGGTAGTTTGGAGGAAATTAATTTCAATGAAAAAGATATTCAATTCCAGACCACCCGGAGCCAGGGAAGTGGCGGACAAAATGTAAATAAAGTCAACACCGCCGTTCGTGCAACTCATTTGCCTACGGGACAGAGCGTTTTCGTTCAGGATTCACGATCACAATTGGAGAATAAAAAATTATCGATTGCCAGATTAAAAGGAAAAGTAATGGCAATCCATATTCAGCAACTGGAAAAAAGAATGCAGGAAACCTGGAACAATCACTTGCAGGTACAAAGAGGAAACCCAGTCCGTATATTTTCCGGGACCGATTTTAAAAAGAACCGTCAGGAAAAATCTTTTAAAAAACAAAGGAATATCCTGAAAAACGAATTAAAAAATTACAGAAATGACCTTAACTAAAAGTAAATACTATTTCGAGGCTTTAGATAATTACCCTTACAGCCTGCCAGATTGTCTGGAAGCGTTGAATTATGCTTTGTCTTACGATCCTGAAGATGCAGACAGCCTGTGCCTGATGGGAAGAATCTACAGCGAAATGCTCACGGATTATAATAAGGCCAAGCTTTATTTCGAAGAAGCGATGCAGTGTGATATTGCCAATCTGAATGTTCCGCAGTATTATATCAAATGCCTCCTTAACAATGAAGATTTGCAGGAAGCAGAAAAACTCATCAGATATTCTTTAAAAATCAAAGGCATCGACAGGTCAGCCATCTGGATGCACCGGTCTCTGCTTTCTGAGAAAAGAGGAAGTTTGGTAAATGCGCTGAAGTTTTTAAAAGAAGCGGAAAAACATTGTTTTACTGCGTGCAGCTTAGATTTGGTAAAAGAACGGAAGAAGTTCATAAAGTCTAAAATGCAAAAAAATAAACTTAAAAAGAAAAAGGAGACCCAATAGGTCTCCTTTTATACTGTCATCTTACTTTTTATTGGCAGAAATAAGGTAATCATAAACCATTTGATGCTGATCTTCACTTAATTTGGCTTTCGGAGCCATTCTGCTCAGCGTGTTTATCCATGCCTGATCATCATGTTTTTCAGGGTCAGGCAGTTTGTGGCACCTGTTGCATGAATTTTCAAAAATTGTTTTTCCCTGAGCCAATTGCTCTGAGGAAGTATATTTCGGTCCGGTTACGGCTGTGCTTTTCGGTCCGCATGATATGGCTAAGGATGCAGAGCCTAAGAGCATGCCTAAAATCAATTTTTTCATACTGATATTTTTTAAAGTGATTATTTTTTTACGGAAACGATATAGTCGTAAACCCATTGATGCTGCTCGTCTGTCAGTTTTGCTTTCGGCGCCATAGAATTCATGATTCCTACCCACTGTACCGAAGTATGGGATGCCGGATCGGGTAATTTATGGCATCTGCCGCAGGAATTTTCAAAGATGGTTTTTCCCTGGGCCATCTGCTCATCTGTAGAAACTGCAGGCCCTGCAGGAGCCGTGGCTGTAGAGGCTTTTGGAGTACAGGATGCCAACAAAACAGCAGTAAATGAGGCTACAGCGATAATTTTTTTCATGTTTAACTATTTGAATAAAACAAATGTAATGAATTCCCTTTGTGCTGCGTGATATCAACTGTATTTTTAATTTAGAAGAAATAAAAATTAAGCAGATCGGTAATGATGAATAATCAACGGTAGATTATTCATTATGAAGTTTAAAACAGACCCTTTCACTTTCTCATATTTAATTATTATTTTTGAATCAATGAAATTTTCTACAGAAGAGCTTATTGAAGGAATACGATCGGGAAACAAGCGCCTGATCGCAAAAGCGATTACATTGGTGGAAAGCAAGAAAACCGAGCATAGGCAACAGGCTGAAGAACTGTTGAAACGGATTATGCCTTTTACGGGAAGCTCAGTGCGGGTAGGAATAACAGGGGTTCCTGGTGCCGGAAAATCTACTTTTATAGAAAATTTCGGAAGGCTGGCCATTTCGAATGGTAAAAAAGTGGCTGTCCTGGCCATAGACCCGAGTTCTGCAATCAATAAAGGAAGTATTTTGGGTGATAAAACCAGAATGGAAGAACTTGCCAGGGAGGAGAATGCCTTTATCCGTCCCTCACCGAGTTCCGGGTTCTTAGGTGGTGTTGCCAATACAACGTTCGAGACGATGATGATCTGTGAAGCGGCAGGATACGATTATATTTTGATTGAAACGGTGGGAGTGGGGCAGTCTGAAGTTTTGGTTGCGGATATTACCGATGTTTTCCTGTTTTTAAAGATTATCGGCGGCGGAGATGAGCTTCAGGGGATTAAGCGCGGCATTATGGAAATGGTCGATGTGATTTTCATTAATAAAGTAGATCAGGATAATCTGCAGAAAGCAAAAAATACCAGGCTTGAACTGAAACGTGCTTTAGATTTTATCCCTCCGAAAGAAAAAAGCTGGAAAGTTCCTGTTTTATTGGGCTCTGCCTTACATAACCAAGGCCTGGAAGAGACCTTTGAAAAAATTAATGATTTTATCAGTCTGAAAAAGAACGATAACCGCTTTGAAACGGTAAGAACCCAACAGGCTGAGAAACGGTTTGAATATTGGGTACAGGAATATATATTGTCGATGGTGAAAAGGGATAATTCTTTGGAAGAAGCCTATATTCATCATAAAAAAAATGCTTCCGCAATGGTTTCAAATCCCAGTACGGAAGCAAAATTATTTGTAGAACAATTTTTAAATAAAAGTAACTAAGGCTGAGCTTTCAGCTCTTCATTTTTTGTAATATAACCGTCGTAAGAAATCGGCTGCCTGTCATTGCTTCTGATCGATGTAAAAGCTTTTCCGGTTTTAAAAACTTCAATGGTAATTTCGTCTACCGTAGATTGGTCATTCACTTTGATTTTTACGATCCAGTTTCCTTTCCTATTCTGTGATTTGTTTACCGTAAAGTCCTTTGATGAAAACCGGTACCCGCTTTGGGAAGTATTTCCATAACTCGGATTAAAAACCCTCCCGAAATAAGGCAATGCCACATCCAGCTTGTCATTTTTCAGATCAATGGAATAATTGCTGCCTGAAAGGTCCAGTATTCTTGTTGCGGGCGCATTGGGTAAAGAAGTCATTACATTAATCACGTCATAGTTGGTAGGGTTGGCTCTTTCTGCACGGAATGAAAAATCCGGTGAATTCACCATCATATTAACGGCCTGGGAAGGAATGGTATTCTGAGAAGAACAGCTCTGAAAAATAATCAGAAAGCTGAAAATAAATATGATCGGGATATACTTTTTCATGATATACAGTATTATTGGTTTAAACATCAAATTATATGCAAATATACAGCCGCGAAATTATTTTGGAATAAAAATTGTTAAGGTTGAACTATTAACACTCGAATATGAAAATTACACATCTTTTAGGGATCGGAGCAATGGCTCTAACGGTTTCTGCTTGTACTACAAATCCCATTACGGGAAGGTCTTCTCTGCAGTTGGCAAACAATTCGGAAATTCTGACAATGTCTGCTCAGGAATACAAATCAACACTGGGGAAATCTAAAGTAGTTACCGGAACGGCAGATGCAAAAAGAGTAGTGAGTGTCGGGTCAAGAATAAAATCTGCTGCAGAAAGGTATTACCAGTCTATCGGACGTTCTGCGGATCTTACCAATTATAAATGGGAGTTTAATCTTATACAAAGCAGTGAACTGAACGCATGGTGTATGCCGGGCGGAAAGGTAGCAGTATATACAGGGATCCTTCCCATCACTAAAAATGAAAACGGTTTGGCAGTAGTTATGGGACATGAGGTTTCCCATGCTCTGGCTGGGCATGGAAATGAAAGAATTTCTCAGGCTATGGTAGCCCAATACGGCGGAGCCATTCTTGGCGGAACAATTTCAAATGCACAGTGGGCGAACGTTTTCCAGCAGGTATATCCTATCGGATCACAGGTAGCCCTGTTAAAATACGGAAGAGGTCAGGAATCTGAAGCTGACGAAATGGGATTATACCTGATGGGTATGGCAGGATATGACCCGAGAGAAGCGATTCCTTTCTGGAGCAGGATGGAAGCAGCATCCAAAGGAGCAAGGCAGCCTGAGTTCTTATCCACGCACCCTAATCCTGAAACAAGGATTTCCGATATTAATAAAGATTTGCCTAAAGCTCTTGAATACTATAAAGCTGCAGGTGGAAAAATATAATGATATAAAAAATTAATCTTGAGTAAAACCTTATTGAATTGTGTTAAATTTGGTAAGGTTTTTTTCATTAACACCAAACAAACGCAACACTATGAAAAATTTAACAATTATAGGGCTTGTTCTTTTAGCACTGTCAATACTGTTATTTTATTTAACAGCGAATAATTTTACAGTCAATGATTTGGGGATGCCTCACATTATGGGAATTCTGGGCGGCATTGGCATCGGTTTGATTATCGGCGGAATGGTTGGCTATGTAAGTAAAGGAAGTGCGATTAAAGAAGAAGAGAGAAGAAAGGAATTTGCGCAACTTCAGAAAGAAAAGCAGGAGCTTGAAGTGCAGGCAGCAGAAATAGCAAGACGTGAAGCCGAGCTTAGGGTTCATCAAAATAATAATCCTCAAGTCTGAGATTTGAGGATTTTATAGTTTTACAGCTTATATTTTTCGCCGATATTTAGAATTTATAGCCGACCCCTACCATAAATAAATTTGGTCTGTTGTCGTACAATACGCTTTCGCCGGATACTGTATTGATAAAACTTCTTTGATCCTTGCTGAATGCGCCTTCGTATTTTGCATTAACAAGGAATTTCTTGATTTCAAGCTGTGCTCCGAACTGGTATCCTACGGTGAAGTTATCTCTTGCATTTTCTCTGAAATCATTAAATGTATCTTCTTTGCTTAAATTGTAACTTGCCACAGGTCCGATAAATACGCCCAACAGATCTCCCAATACCTTGTGTCCCACTAATACAGGCACATCAATACGGTTGTTTTTGATATCGAATGTCGTGTTGTGTACGGAATCTGTAAATTCGTTTTTAAACGTTGTATAATAAACCTCAGGCATTAAGAAAAATGCCATAGGAAGATTAACTTTAAGGGAAAGCCCCAAATTGAAACCTACATTATTGTCGCCTCTGTTTTCTATGGCGGCAGAAGCTGTGCTGGCTGTGTTTTTCCACGACGGTGATCCTGTCGGAAATAGTATATTTGCCTTTCCTGCCAGGGAAATCTGGGCGTAGGCAAACATGGAACATCCTATTAATGCTATACTAAGAATCTTTTTCATGATCTTCTAATTTAGTGATTGTATTTTCAATAGTTTTATTATTCTCAAGCATGTATTCTCTTAGTTCTTTAAATAACTCTGATGAATAAACGAAATCAATCAGATTTTTATTGCCTGCCGTAATCAGAATATCTTTATTGCCTTCCCATTCCTTAATCCCTAATCGCAGATAAACAATCTTCTCACCAATCGTCATCACAGAGTTCATGTCATGCGTGTTGATGATGGTTGTTGTATTGTATTCTTTTGTGATTTCCAGCAGAAGGTCATCAATAACATTGGATGTATAAGGATCAAGTCCGGAATTCGGTTCGTCACAGAAAAGATATTTGGGATGATTGACAATCGCTCTGGCAATGGCAACCCGTTTCTGCATCCCTCCGGAAATTTCCGATGGAAACTTTCTGTTGGCTTTATCTAAATGGACTCTCCCGATCACTTCAAAAACCCTTCTTTTCTTCTCTCTGAAGCTAAGGTTCGTAAACATATCCAAGGGGAACATGATGTTTTCTTCTACCGTTAAAGAATCAAACAGTGCACTTCCCTGGAATAAGGTTCCTATTTCAGACCGGAGCTGCTGCTTTTCTTCTCTGTTCATCACATTAATATCCCTGCCGTCAAAAAGAATTTCTCCGGATGAAGGCTGGTACACATTGAGTAAACTTTTAAGAAAAACGGTTTTTCCTGAGCCACTCTGCCCGATGATCAGGTTGACTTTTCCTTTTTCAAAAGTGGTTGAAATCCCTTTAAGCACTTCAACTTCATCAAAACTTTTTTTAAGATCTTTTACCTCAATCATCAGCTTAATATTAATTGGGTTAATAACAACTCGGAAAGGATAATGAATACCATCGTCCAGACCACTGCCTGTGTACTGGCCCTCCCTACCTCCAGGGAACCGCCTTTTACATTATATCCGAAATAAGACGGAACGGTAGCAATGATGAATGCAAAGACTATCGTTTTTGTAAAGGCATAATAAATAAAAAGATTAGGCATATACATCTGGATTCCCACGATATAATCATTGGTCGTCCAGTTTCCCGTGAGCATTCCTGCAAGATAACCACCGCCGATACCGAATACGATACTGATCGCAATCAGCAAAGGATTAAACAGCATACAGGCAGAAATCTTCGGAAGAATAAGAAAGTTAGGGGAGTTCACGCCCATGATGTCCAACGCGTCGATCTGTTCGGAAACTCTCATAGTCCCGATGCTGGATGCGATATAGGATCCTACTTTTCCGGCAAGAATAAGGCTGATGATAGTAGGGGAAAATTCAAGGACCAAAACGGCTTTGGTAGCATATCCTACGAAAGACGGCGGTATAGGAAAAGAAGATGAATCAAAGTTATTAAACATCTGAATTGCAACTACTGCCCCTACGAATGTGGATGTGAAGATAACCAACCCGAATGAGTTGACTCCCAGATCATTGATTTCCCGCATGAACAGCTTCCAGAATACCCTCATTTTCTGAGGCTTTTGAATAGTTTTACCCAGAAGGATAATATATTCTCCGATTGCTGTAAAAAACTTTTTTAACATTCTGCTAAATTAGACTTTTTTTATTAATTTAAATGACAGAACAACAAGAGTGCCGAAAAGGATTTGCTGCCATAAAATTAAAGGTAAACGTTGGTTCCGATGATTGAAATTCATTATTTAATTGAGAAATAAAGAATTAATTTAATCTAATTTATCCAGTAACAAGATTTTATTAGAATAACATTATTTCGCATTTTTATCTCCGATGATGACCAATAGTATGGTTTTAAGAATAATAACCAGATCAAGTACAAAACTCCAGTTCCTTACATAGAAAGAATCTGCCAGGACTCTTTTATTCATTTCAAGTTCTACATTGCCGGCATCACCGCGGAGTCCGTTTACCTGTGCCAGTCCTGTAATTCCCGGATTTACCATACTTCGCAGGCTGTATCTCCCGATTTTCGGTTTATAGTAATTGTCTACGGCCAACATATGCGGTCTTGGGCCTACAATTGACATCTCTCCTTTCAAAACATTGAAGAACTGAGGCATTTCATCCAAGCTCGTCTTTCTTAAAAATTTACCCAAATTAGTAATTCTGACATCATTTTCTGCGGTTGTTCTTGTTGAAGATTCATCATTAACAACCATCGTCCTGAATTTAATGCAGTGAAAAACCTCTTCATGGAAACCATATCTTTTCTGAATAAAAAAAACAGGGCCTTTTGATGACGTTTTAATTAAAAAAGCAATGAGCGGAAATAACCATGAGCAGATTCCGATCAAAACAATGGCGGAAAAGACAACATCGAATGTTCTTTTTAATAAGAAATTAGAATAATAGTCCAGTGGATACTTTGTCTGATTCAATACGGGCTGTGTCTGAATATATCCCATATCATATAAGAAAAAATCACTTTGCGTAATGCTGGGGATCAGTGAAATGTGAACCTTATTGCTTTCAGCTAACCTGAAAATTTCTTTTTCCGTATTTTCGTTGTATGCATTTTCTATCGGGATAAACAGCGTATGGATACCGTTTTTTTTCCAGAATTCTATTAATTCTTCAGCATTAATCTGGGAATTTTTATACTCAAAAATTTTATACCCGTAATCTTTTCTTGTCTTTAAAATATTTTTCAGGACTTCCGTAGAACTGTTTTCGTTCAGGAACATAATATTCCTGTGATTGATCCCCAAGCTCCGGAAATATTTAATTCCGAAAAATATCAGTGATTTTACCAGAAAAATAAAGAAGAAAAGGTAAAATGAGAGCCAGTAGATATCAGAATTAAAAAATACATTATAGCTTACTTTCCCGATCAGCAGAATTCCCAAAATAAATAATAGGAAATGAATCAGAAGCCGTTCCAGAAAAAGAGTATAGGTCAGATGTCTCGGGATATTATAAATTTTTGTCCTGCCGCTCAGCAGCATCCAGAACAAAAATAATAAAGCCAGAGAGAACGTATTCTGATACCAGGTTTCCTGGTTGTATCGTAAATCCTGGTTTCGGGTCAAAAAAAAGAATATGAAAATAAATGCAATAACCAGGAGGTCAAGCAAAACGATGATCAATTTCAGGTATCTGGAGTATCGAATTCTCTGCATCTATCGGGAGTAACGGATCCGAAAGGCCAAGTTACATATTTTTTACGGGATATTCAGGTACTTATGGGTCTGTACTGAGGCTCTCCATTTCGGATGTGCCAGGATAAAGTCTGTTATTTTAGGATACATTTCATCGCGCTTGCTCCATTCGCTCTGCAGGTACAATGTACAGCTTTCAGAAACTTTCGCAGCCTGCTCCTGAGCAAATTTAAAATCATTATTATTGAAAACTATCATTTTCAGTTCGTGAGCTTTCTGATAGATCTCTTCTTTAGGAAGGCCGGTTTTCTTCGGCGAAAGGGTAATCCAGTCAATCTGTCCGCTCAATGGGTAGGCTCCTGAAGTTTCAATATGAACAGTACATCCCAATTCTTTTAATCTGGACGTTAAAATATCAAGATTCCACATTAAAGGTTCACCGCCTGTTAAAACAACGGTCTTGCAGTGCTGTGCAGCGGTTTCTGCAATTTCCCCTGCATTCATCAACGGGTGTAAATTCGGGTCCCAGCTCTCTTTTACATCACACCAGTGACACCCGACGTCGCAGCCGCCGAGCCTGATGAAATAAGCTGCTTTTCCGGTATGGGCTCCTTCCCCCTGAAGAGTGTAAAAATGCTCCATGACAGGGAGCATTTTACCTTCTTTTAATAAAATATCTTCTTCTATTTTCATTATCAATTAGTCATTATAGACTGAAGTTTTATAAGCGATGATGGTGTTTTTCATCAGCATGGCTCTTGTCATGGGTCCGACTCCTCCCGGAACAGGGGTGATCCAGCTTGCTTTGGCGGCACAGCTGTCAAAATCAACATCGCCTGCCAGATAATATCCTTTTGGAGAATCATTATCAACTCTTGTGATGCCTACATCCACAATCACCGCTCCGTCTTTGATCATATCTCCTTTCAGGAAATGCGGATCTCCCAAGGCAGTAATTACGATGTCTGCTTTCTTAGTATATTCTTCAATATCTTTGGTATAAGAATGGGTAAGGGTTACTGTAGAATTTCCGGGAAAATCTTTTCTTCCCATCAAAATGCTCATAGGCCTGCCTACGATTTTACTCCTTCCGATGATCACACAGTCTTTACCTTTTGTTTCAATATTGTATCTTTCCAGTAAAGTTAAGATCCCGAATGGGGTTGCCGGTAAGAATGTATCCATTTCCAGCGCCATTTTCCCGAAATTTTCAGGATGGAAGCCATCAACATCTTTTCTGGGATCGATGGCATTAATGATTTTTTCCTGATCGACCTGATCCGGTAAAGGCAGCTGAACAATAAACCCGTCAACAGACTTGGATTTGTTCAGTTCATCAATTTTTTCCAATAATTCAGATTCAGAAACCGTGCTTGGGAATTTTACCAGACTCGATTGGAAACCAACTTCTTCGCAGTCTTTCACTTTGGCATTGACATAAGCCTTGCTTGCCCCGTTGTTCCCCACAAGAATGGCTACCAGATGCGGTGCTCTTCTTTTGCTGGCGATGATTTTATCAACCTCAACCTTGATTTCCGCTTTTATTTCTTTGGATACTTTTAGTCCGTCAAGAATTTCTGCCATTTTTACGTTATTAGATTATTTACTTTCTTATTTATTTCCTTTGTAATAATTGATCAACCCGTTTGTAGAACTGTCATGAGAACTTATTATTTCATTATTTTCCAGTTCAGGCAAAATATGAGTTGCTAAAACCTTTCCTAATTCAACCCCGAACTGGTCAAAGCTGAAAATATTCCAGATTACACCTTGTACAAAAATCTTATGTTCATACAGGGCAATCAGCTGTCCTAATGAAAACGGAGTTAATTCGTTGAACATAATGGAGTTCGTCGGAGTGTTTCCGTGAAAGACTTTATAGTTTAACAAAAAGTCAATTTCTTCTTCAGATTTTCCCGAATTTTTTAATTCTTCTTCCACTTCCTCTTCTGTCTTTCCGAAGGCAAGGGCTTCTGTCTGGGCAAAGAAATTGGCCAGTAATTTATCCTGATGGTCAGAAACTTTGTTCGGGCTTTTTGCGTAGGCAATAAAATCGGCCGGAATCAGTTCCGTTCCCTGGTGGATCAGCTGATAGAAGGCGTGCTGCCCGTTGGTTCCGGGCTCTCCCCAGATAATCGGTCCGGTTTCATATTCTACGAATTCACCGTTTCGGTCCACACATTTTCCGTTACTTTCCATATCTCCCTGCTGAAGGTAGGCTGCAAACCGGTCCAGGTACTGAGAGTACGGAAGGATGGCGTAGCTGGTAGCCGCATAAAAATTACGGTACCAGATTCCTAAGAGTCCCATCAGGACAGGAATGTTTTCAGAAAAATCTGCGGTCTGAAAATGCTGGTCTGTATCGTAAGCCCCTTGTAATAACTGCTCAAAATTTTCATAACCTACGGCAAGAACGATGCTTAAGCCGATTGCGCTCCAAAGCGAATATCTTCCGCCAACCCAGTCCCAGAATTCGAAAATATTCTCTTCTGCAATTCCAAAGTCTTTAACCGCCTGAACGTTGGTAGATAAAGCTACGAAATGTTTGGCTACATCTTCCTGCTTTCCTGCCTTTAAAAACCAATCTTTTGCAGAGTTTGCATTGGTCATGGTTTCCTGTGTTGTGAACGTTTTCGAAGCAATAATAAATAAAGTGGTTTCAGGGTTTAAATTCTTTACCACTTCAGTAATATGATTTCCGTCTACATTTGAAACAAAATGAACCTCCAGTCTTGTTTTAAAATGCTTCAAAGCCGAAACCACCATCACGGGTCCCAGATCTGAACCTCCGATCCCGATATTTACAACATCCGTGATTTCTTTTCCGCTGAAACCTTTGTGTTCACCTGAAATGATTCTTTCAGAGAAAGATTTCATATGCTCTAAAACCCTTTTGATCTGAGGCTTAATATTTTCGCCTTCAACCAGAGTTTCCTTACCTGAAAAATCCCTCAAGGCAGTATGCAAAACCGCTCTTCCTTCTGTTTCGTTGATTTTACCTCCTGAAAACATTTTAGAAATAGCATCTTTCAACTGACATTCTTCTGCAAGATTCAATAGAAGTTCTTTAGTTCCCGAATCGATTAAATTTTTAGAATAATCGAATAGAAAATTGTCCTTCTTAATTGAAAATTCTTCAAAACGGTTTGGGTTATAATGAAAAAGGCTTCTCAGTTCAAAATCATGATTTCCAAAATGTTCGTTGAGGGCTTTCCAGCTATTTGTGTGCGTAGGATTTATTTTTGATAACATATGATAGAAGTGATTATTAAGATGCAGGAATTTTTTTGAGTAAAATTCACTAAAAATTTAATTGTTAAAATTCAATCTGCAAATTTACGGAATTTTCATACAACGATGTTAATTGAGAATTAAAAATCAATCTGTAAGTTGTTATTCGAGCAAAAACTGTAGTATGGATGGCTTACTTGCTTTAGATTAAGAATGTTGGCCAACGCAGGTTATTCTTTGATAAAATGTGCTTAGTATAAGGAGTCGGCTGTGATTTTCTGCGTCTAAAACTGTGGTTCGGTTTTGAGAAAAAAATAAACAAACTTCCGATCAGAAATATTGCAGTAAAAATTCCAGTCATTGTTTTATTTTGATTGATAACTATTTTTAAGGCAATTTAATTGAATAGATGAAAGGAAAATAAAAACCTCTACAACAGGTAGAGGTTCGGGAATAGGTATATAAATAACCCAAAGGTTAGGATGCCGGGTTTACTCTTTGTTAATTTGACCTGATTTCTTATTGGATTTATTTTTTCGGTAAAAGTAAAATGCAACAGCGGCAATAATTAAAATCGGCCAGATCGCTAACAATCCCACAAACATTCTCTGAATCAAATAGAATCCTCCTACAAAAGCCGATTTCGCACTGTAAATAAAATTAAATTTATATTTATCATCAATGCTTTGTGCATTGGCAACAGCAATTTCCGCAGTACGGATTTTCGGTTCTTTGATGTAAAGATCTACTGTGCTGTATTTCATGCGATCTGCGATATTCATGCTTTCCAGTTGCTGCTGATTACCTTCTTTTATGTTATCGTTGCTCATGTTTACTTTGTCTTTATGGATGTTCATCTGAGCAATCTGATCACCGGTTTTTTTATTTCTCTGGGTTTCGAGTTCGGCATATTGTATATCTGCTGTCACATCTTCTGCATTGATGATCCTGGCGTTCAGGAAAAGTTTCTTATCATTAATCAGGGTTAGGAGCTGCCCCAGCTTATCGGTGGGAATACGCAGCTGCATGGTATTTTCCGTCTGATATTTTTTCACCAGTACCGCCTCTTTATCCGAAGTGTTATAGGTATCTTCGGAAACGACCGTACTCTTCAGGTTGCTGTGGGTAACAAATCCACCCAGATCCTGTGTCGATTTTTCAATAGAGACAGTCGCCTCATAAACATCCTTCACCTCCATGTTAATATCCGCTGTCTTTATGAATTGTTTATCTTTTACTTTCATGGTAGCAACGGAGGAAATGCTGTCTGGAGCAGTAGATATTGCTGAATCTGTGATGGCATAAGCCTGAGATTCTTTTGATGAAATCTCTCCTTTCTTACATGAATAGAGTCCAAGTAAAAGGGCTGTTGCAATTGATAATCTGTATGGGGTTTTCATATCTGGATATTTATTGGTTTCTATTTAGCCGATGGCTTCTTTTAATATTTTTTGATTCCTGATGTTTCGCTGATCCAAAGTTCAGCCGGAATTGCTTGTAATGTTTGAAAATCACAGATAAAGTTTTGTAAACAGGAATTCTGTTTTAAAGGTTTTAGAATCAATATTTTGTAAAACAAATTAAATAGGGAATACCTGTTTTTAGATTAATTTTTACTAACTTTTACCAGTCAAACACAATACATTACTATGTCAGATACTTTTTCCAAAATCAGAAATGCAGTAGAATTGTTCAGGTCAATTGATTTTGATCAGCTGGGTGAAATCTCCCAAAAAGTAAATCTCCCGAAATTGATGGAAAATTTTTCCAAACTGGATGATAAGCAGTTAAAAGATATGATGAAAATGCTGGATCCGGACCGAAGGAAGAAAGAGCTTCCGCCGATTGATGGCGATTTCTATGATATCTACCATACGTTATCACCGGAACAGCGGGAAATTCAGCTCAAAGTAAGAAATTTCATGGAAAAAGAAGTAAAGCCTCTGGTAAACCACTACTGGCTCAGAGATGAATTTCCACATGAATTAATACCGAAATTTCAGAAACTGAATATCTGCGGGGTCACCTATGAAGGGTACGGCTGTCCGGGTATGCCTTTTCTGATGGAAGGGGTTATCGCCATGGAAATGGCAAGAATTGATGCTTCCATCGCTACATTCTTCGGAGTGCAGTCAGGGTTGGCAATGGGTTCCATTTACATCTGCGGTTCGGAAGAGCAAAAACAGAAATGGCTTCCCCAGATGCAGAAGTTTGAAAAAATCGGAGCATTTGGTTTGACAGAACCTGAAGTAGGTTCCGGAGCTGCAGGAGGTTTAACAGTAACCTGTAAGAAAACGCCTGAAGGATGGATTTTAAACGGGCAGAAAAAATGGATCGGGAATGCAACATTTGCTGATCTGGTGATTATCTGGGCAAGAGATTTAGACGACGGCGAAGTGAAAGGATTTATTGTTGAAAAAGATAATCCCGGCTATTCCGTTGAGAAAATCAAAGGTAAAATGGCACTGAGAATCGTTCAGAACGGTTTGATTACCCTGAAAGATTGCCTGGTGACTGAAGACAACAGATTGCAGAATGCCAATTCATTCAAGGATACAGGGAAAATTTTGAGAATGACCAGGGCAGGAGTAGCCTGGATGGCCACCGGCTGTGCGAGAGGAGCCTATGAAAGTGCCTTGGATTATACAAGAAAAAGGGAACAGTTCGGAAAGCCGATTGCTTCTTTTCAGATGATTCAGGGGCATCTGGTAGAGATGTTATCCAATCTGACCGCTATGCAGACGATGGTTTTCAGGCTGTCTGAAATGCAGGATGAAGGCATTCTGAAAGATGAACATGCTTCCTTGGCCAAAGTATTCTGTACATTGAGAACGCGGGACATTGTTTCCAGGGCCCGGGAAGTCCTGGGAGGCAACGGCATTCTGCTGGAATACGATGTGGCAAGATTTGTGGCCGATGCCGAAGCTATCTATTCTTATGAAGGAACGAAAGAAATCAATTCACTGATTGTAGGAAGATCGATTACGGGCTTTAGCGCCTTTGTATAGTAGGTATTAAAATAATAATCACAAATTAATTTATTTTATTAATGATCATGCTCTCATTATTAAATTATTGTATAGTATAATATTTATACATAAACATGTCCAAGCGGAATGAGCCCTTGTGCATTGTAATATAAAGAGCCTTCATTATTGAAGGCTCTTATTATATAAATTTCGGGTATAATTATTTAAAAGATCATATAGTGTTCATGATCAGTCCATTTCTTTCAGGGTAATGGTTTTTGATAATTTATAGCTTTTCTTCTTTTTGCCAAACTTCTCTTCTTCACCAAGCAGTTTCCCCCAAGGCTGTAAACCTTCCACCCGTTCGAAAATTATTTTAAGGATGGCGATGGCCGGAATACATAGAAACATTCCTGCAATTCCCCACAGGTGCTCTCCGATAATAATCCCGATAAAAGAAAATAAGGCATTGATTTTTACTTTTGAGCCCACTACAAACGGCAGAATGATGTTTCCGTCAATAATATGAACCCCAATGTATCCGATGAGAACATAAATGCATGTTGACGGAGTAGATGTTGCAAAAGCGATGAAGCATGAGATTAAAAGGGCAATACAGATTCCCAGATAAGGGATGACGTTCAACAGGCCTGTTAAAACGCCCAATAGAATGGCATATTTTACACCTAAAACCGTCAGAACAATTGAAGTAAGAACCGAGACAATTAATACCTGGAGACAAAGCCCGACAATATATTTTTTAGTCATGATCCTTACTTCACTAACCACTTCCTGAACGCTTGCTTTATGTTTTTCGTTAAAAACGGTGATGATGAAATTATTTAAAACCCTTCTGTAATTCAAAATAAAAATAAAAAATAGAATAAAGAAGACGATAAAGCCCAGTCCTGTTGAGAAAAGGCCGAAAGTAAAGCCTAAAATCACGCCTGAAGAAGAAAGGAGTTTACTCAGCCCCTGATCCAGGTAAGTCAGCTGTTCATTTATTTTTACATGGAAGGTTTTTGAAACCCAGTGCTGAAGATCATTAAAAACCGAGGTGAACTGTACCCTGAGATGGGGAAAGTCTTTGCTGAAATCAGATAATTGAGATCCGAAGAAATAAATCAGGCCCGTTAAAATCATCAGCATAATAAGAACCGATGCGATGGTGGATACCGATCTCGAAAACCGAAGTCTTTTTTCCATAAAAGTAGCCGCAGGTAAAAAGAGCATGGCCATTAAAAAAGCAAGGAAAAAAGGAGCTAAAATGCTCTGTCCTAATGCTAAAAGGTAACCGATTCCTATAATTGAGATAATAACAAGCGCAAGTTTGATAAGAAAAGGGAGTCGAAGTAGATTCATAATTTCAATATTCTGTAAAAATAATCAAACCCTTCGAAAAAAGATTTATTCAATCAGCTGGATTCTTCAGGACATTAGAAAATTCTATGCCACGTTTTTAAATCACAGTTGGCGGCGGATATAAAAAAACACGTCCCAAAAAATCTGAGACGTGTCGTATTGGCAATATTATGATATGGTCAATTATTTTTCAATAGCCAGTTCAAGGACTTCATTCATCCAGCTGACATAATGAACATTAAGATCCTTCAGGTAATCTTTTTTAATTTCCTCAACATCTTTTCTGTTGGCTTCACAAAGAATAACCTCTTTGATCCCAGCTCTTGTGGCGGCCAGAAGTTTTTCCTTAATCCCGCCTACAGGAAGTACTTTCCCTCTCAATGTGATTTCACCGGTCATGGCAAGATGAGGTTTCACCTTTTTATTCTTAAATGAAGAAACCATTGAGGTCAGCATGGCAATACCGGCGGACGGTCCGTCTTTCGGTGTCGCTCCTTCAGGAACGTGGACATGGATGTTTTTCTTTTCAATATCATCCTGTGTAAGACCTAGTTCATCATGTTTCGCTTTAATATATTCTAAAGCAATGGTGGCGGACTCTTTCATTACCGTTCCCAGATTACCAGTCATCGTCAATGCGCCTTTTCCGTTACTGATGATGCTTTCAATGAATAGGATATCTCCGCCGACACTTGTCCAGGCAAGTCCTGTTACCACTCCCGGAACATCTGTAAGTTCAGACAGGCTTTTCGGTCTTGGGACACCAAGGATTTCATCAATTTTTCCGATTGATATCTTTGGGTCATATTCTTTCACCAAGGCTGTCTGTAAGGCAACCCACCGGGCCACTGCAGCAATTCTCTTCTCTAATGTTCTTACTCCGCTTTCTGAAGTATGCGCTTCTATAATATGTTTTAATTCGGCATTTCCAAGCTTAAATGATTTCGCATCCAGACCGTTTTCTTCCTGCTGCTTTTTTATAAGATGCCTTTTCGCAATCTCGCTTTTCTCCTCAAGGGTATATCCTGAAATCTGGATAATCTCCATCCTGTCCAGTAACGGAGTCTGGATGGTTGATAATGAATTCGCGGTTGCGATAAACATCACTTTAGACAGGTCATAGCCCATTTCCAGGAAATTATCGTAAAACGATTTGTTCTGTTCAGGATCAAGCACTTCCAAAAGAGCAGAGCTCGGATCTCCGTGCATTCCTTTTCCTACTTTATCGATTTCGTCCAGAACAATGACAGGATTGGATGTTCCTGATTTCTTAATGGTCTGAAGGATCCTTCCCGCCATGGCGCCGATGTAGGTTTTTCTATGGCCGCGTATTTCACTTTCGTCATGAAGGCCGCCTAAAGAAACCCGGACGTATTTTCTTCCAAGGGCATCGGCAATGGATTTTCCCAATGAGGTTTTTCCTACCCCCGGAGGACCTACCAGTAATAGAATTGGGGATTTCATGTTGTTTTTAAGTTTCAGAACCGCCATGTGTTCCAGAATCCTTTTCTTGATGTCTTCTAATCCAAAATGAGCCTTATCCAGGATCTTCTGTGCTTTTTCAATATCAAAAGTATCTTTGGTAAAGGTGTCCCAGGGTAAATCGGTGAAGAAATCAAGATAGTTCCTCTGGACATTATAATCCGGAGAATTAGGGTTCTGGCGCTGTAATCTGTTGATTTCCTTTTGGAAATGTTCCTCTACTTCCTCGTTCCACTTTTTCTTTCTTGCCTTGACAATCAGTTCTTCTACATCGTTTTCTGGCCCGCCGCCCAATTCTTCCTGAATGGTCCTGATCTGCTGGTTCAGAAAATATTCTCTCTGCTGCTTGTCAAGATCCTTGGAGGTTTTCTGATGAATCTGATTTCTCAGCTCAAGCTTTCTGAAATCTTCATGCATCATTTCATAACACTTGTTGGCCCTTTCCATTAAATTTTTCTCTTCCAGCAGTTTTTGCTTTTCAGAGGAGGGGAAATTGGCATTCGTACAGATGAAATTCAGCAGATCGTCATTATTATTGATATTTTTTATCGCAAAATTGGCTGCATTCGGAATGTTGGGATCAAGCTCAATGATTTTTAAAGCCAGATCTTTTACATTTTCCAGCAAAGCTTCATATTCTTCTTGGTTTTTTGGCTTTCCATCTTTTAATTTTGAAATTTCAGCTTTAAAATACGGTTGCGTTTCAATAATTTTTTTAACCTTAAACCGGTGGAACCCTTTTGTAATGGCTGTAATATTGCCTTCGGGAAGCTTGATGATTTTTATGATTTTTGCCAGGGTGCCGATTTGATACATGTCTTTTTCCGCCGGCTGCTCAAGGTCTGAGCTCTTCTGGCTGATAATTCCTATTAAATCGCCGTTTTTCTGAGCTTCTTCCAAAAGCTGGATGGATGTTTTTCTTCCTGCGGTAATAGGCATGACCACATTGGGGAACATCACCATATTTCTTACGGGAAGAATCGGAAATATTTTTTGTCCGGAGTTCTTCTCTGTTTCAGAAAGGTCAGAAAGACTGATCTCTTCCGCTACAATATCAAATCCGTCGCTTATCATCTCTTCTAAACTTATATCTTCAAATTCTGTCATAGTTAATCGAATGACAAATTGTCATTATCGTTTTAATTCGTTAACGTGAAATTTCATAATATGTTTTACAATAAGGAAGACATATCATGGGGGCTAAAGTTGCACAAGACTTATGCCATTTGCTTTTCTGCAAAAAATATGGTCAAAATTTCCTTTTTTTTAAATTTTAAATTTTAAAAAATTAAAAAAAGGACTTCGATTTCCGTAATTTCTTAAAAATGTGTATTTTCGCACACTGATAAAAAACTATAATTTATATAATGGCAATTTTAGGACAAATTAGGAGTAGGCCCTGGCTTTTGATGGGAGTAATTGCACTGGCGCTTTTGGCGTTCCTTGTAAACCCCGAAAGTATCGATAAGGTTTTTGGTAAGAATCCTGATGTTTTAGGAAAAGTAAATGGTGAGAAAATTACCCGTGAGGAGTTTAATGACCAGCTTTTCGTATTACAGCAACAGGCAGATCAGCAGGGTCAGCCGAAAACAGGTCTTGAAGAACAGGCCTGGCAGTTACTGGTGCAGTCAAAACTGATCAAGCAGCAATTTGAAAAAATGGGCTTTGAAATGACGGAAGATTATTTCTGGAATCAAATTCAGTATGATCAGATGTTTGCCCAGCAGAAACAGTTTTTCGATGAGAAAGGTAATTTCAAAACCCAGGAGCTTAAAAAACAGATAGAGGAGATGAAGGCCGCTTCACCGGAAGGTTATAACCAATGGTTGAAGACCCGGAAATCCGTTGAATACAGATTGATGGCAAGACAGGTGTTTGCTAACATTTCTACAGGGATCACTACCGGTAAAAAAGAAGCTGAAGAATTAATGAAGCAGAGGGATCAGCTAGCGGATATCGACTTTGTTAAAATCGATTATGCAGCTTACCTTCAGAAAAACAACATTAAAGTAACCACTGAAGATCTGGCAAATTATATCAAGGAGCATCCTCTTATGTTCAAAGCGGAAGCGAGCAGGAATTTAGGGGTTGTTTACTTCCCTTCTCAGCCAAGTGCGGCAGATGACGCAGCGGCTCAGAAAGAAATCAATAAGCTGTTTTCAGGGGGAACGGATGCCAGCGGAGGTGCGGAAAACTTCCAGAATACCAAAAACGACTCGATGTTTGTGATGGCCAATTCTGATATGCCTTACAATCCTCAGTATATGAAGCCGAACCAGTTGCCTCAGACTATTCAGGCGCAGATCCCTATGGCGGCTATCGGACAGGTTTTCGGCCCCTACAAAGAACAAAACTTCTATGTGGTTTCTAAACTTTTAGATAAAAAGACTTCAGACTCCACTTTATCAAGACATATTCTGATTGCTTTTAAAGGAAGCCCTGCAGGGGAAGGGGTTACAAGATCTAAAGAAGCCGCTAAAAAACTTGCGGACTCCATCGGAGCTATTGTAAAAACCAATCCTGGTAAATTTACGGAATTCCTTAAGCTGTCAAATGACCCGAGTTCTGCTGCGCAGGGCGGAAGCTTAGGGTGGACAACTCCGGAAACGCCATTCGTTCCTGAATTTTTAACATATCTGGCAAATAATCCTAAAGGAGCAACAGGGGTAGTAGAAACTCAGTTTGGTTACCATATCATCAATATTGAAGATAAAAAACCAGGAGCTATGAGCTATAAAGTAGCCAATCTGGTAAAAGCGGTGAAGCCATCTGATGCCACGGAGGCCGAAACGGATAAAAAAGCAAGACGGTTTATCCAGCAGGTTCAGGGAAAATCGTTTAATGATTTTGTGAATATTGCCAAAAAAGGAAATTATCAGTTCTCTAATCCTAAACAGGCGAAGAGATTCGACGGTCAGCTTCAGGGACTGGGAACAGAGAAAGACGGTGAAATCCTAGCATGGGCTTTTGATAAGAAAAGAGAGAAAGGAGATACTGAATTCTTTACCGTAGAAGGAACGGGAGATAAGGTTGTGGTTTATTTAAACGGCAAACAGGAGAAAGGAAGTGCAGATCCTGAATCGGTAAGAGATCAGATTGAGATTGTGGTTAAAAATAAACTTGCAGCAAAACAGATCACTGAGAAAATTGGTAAAGCGGGTGGTCTGGATCAGATTGCCAAGCAATTCGGAACGACAAAACAGTCAGCACAGGTTAATCTGTTAAATCCGTCAGTAGCGGGTTCCATGGAACCAAAAGTTGCAGGGGCTGCATTCGGAGTTCAGAAAGGTAAGCTTTCTAATCCTGTTGAAGGCGGAACTGGTGTGTATGTTTTAGTCAAAAAGAATGAGACAATTAACAAGCAGCCTGGAGATGTTAAACAGTTTACAGAATCTGTTACGCAGAGAAACGGAGGGATGTTCGGACAGGCCTGGTTAAAGAGCTTACAGGACAATGCTGATATTGATGACTACAGAATTGAGATCTGGAACAAACTGGGTACTCAGCAACAATAAAAGATTATTTTTCATAAAGATAAAAAGCGGCAAAGTTTTTGCCGCTTTTTTTGTGTTTAACGCAGAGCATTAGAAAAAAACATTAATTTAAATGTAGTATATTTGCTCATTAGAAAAATTTAGCAAGTGAAGTTCAGTAAAGAATTAAAAGCTGGTGTCATCGCACTTTTAGCCATTGTAGGCTTCGTAGTGCTGTTTCAGTTTATGAAAGGCAGAAGCCTTTTTACTACCGATAATATATTTTACGCACAATACGAAAATGTCGAAGGTCTGGCGCAGTCTTCTCCTGTTTCCATTAACGGATTAAAGGTCGGGCAGGTTGACAAGATCATTCCCCATACCTCCAAAGACGGCAAAATCGATTTTCTTGTGAAAATAACAGTGGACGATAATTTTGAGTTTTCAAAAAATTCAACACTGGAGATTTTTGAACCGGGATTAATGTCCGGGAAAGAGATGAGGATCAATTTGATGTACGGAGGGACGACTGCAAAAAATGGTGATACTTTAAAAGGAGCTTTTAAATTAGGAACTTTAGGCAGCCTTTCTTCACAGGTAGGCCCTGTGAAAGATCAGCTGCAAACGGTGTTGTACCGCGTTGATTCTTTAATGTCAAGTGCCAACCAGGTGGTGAATGCACAGAACAGGGAGGAGATAAGGTTATTATTAAGCAACCTTAACAAGACGGTATCTGCATTACAGACTACTGCAGGAAATGTCAATTCACTTGTAGGCCATAATGATCCTAAGCTTCAAAAAGTTTTGGATGATGCCAGCCTTACCATGCAGAGCGGTAAAGTTACACTGGATAAATATGGGAATTTAGCGGAAAGCATTGATACTAAAAAGCTGAATGCTACCATTGCAAATCTTGATGCCACCGTCAGTAAGCTTAATACTGTGGTAGATGGAGTTAATAGCGGACAGGGAAGTTTAGGTAAAATAATGAAAGATGAAGAATTGTACAACAATCTGAATTCTGCTTCTACCAACCTGAATTCATTACTTGAAGACGTGAAAGCGAATCCGAAGAAATATGTTAACTTCTCAGTATTTGGAAAGAACAGTAAAGATTAATCCCTAGACCATGCAGTATATCGATACTATTATTTTTTTGATTTTATCAATTGCAGGTTTTGGGCTGTTTGCAAAAAGTCTGCAGAAGATCTACAGAAACATCAGATTAGGAAGGGAAATCAACCGGACTGATAAAAAGGCAGAGCGCTGGGAAACCATGGCCCGGGTGGCTATGGGGCAGAGTAAAATGGTTAAACGTCCTATTGCCGGTATCCTGCACCTTTTCGTATATGTTGGTTTTATCATCATCAATATAGAACTTATTGAAATTATGGTAGACGGAATCTTTGGAACCCACAGATTCCTGTTTTCTATATTCGGAAGCGGTTTTTACAGTTTCTTTACAGCTACTTTAGAGGTTCTGGCATTGCTGGTAATCATCGGAGTAGTGATGTTTTTTATCCGGAGAAATTTTTACGGAGTCAAAAGATTGACTATGAAAGAACTTTTCGGATGGCCGAAACAGGATGCCAACTGGATTTTAATTATAGAGTTTGCCTTAATGATGGCCTTCTTTACGATGAATGCTTCAGATTCTGTTTTGCAGATGAGAGGGGCAGAAGGTTTTCATCAGGCAGGATCTTTTCCCATCAGTCAGATGATCTTTGTTCCGTTTTTGGAAATTTTCAGTTTTGATAACGGATTTTTAATATTCACTGAACGGGCTGCATGGTGGTTTCACTTTGTGGGAATTCTGTTCTTTATGAATTATCTGTATTATTCCAAACATTTACATATTATCCTAGCCTTCCCAAGCACATGGTTTGCAAACCTTGAGAGAAAAGGGAAATTCAACAATTTAGAATCGGTTACCAAAGAAATTAAACTGATGATGGATCCGAATGCTGATCCATACGCAGTTCCTGCCGAAGGGGATGCCGAAGCACCTTCAAAATTTGGGGCGGAAGATGTATTTGATCTTAACCAAGTTCAGTTGCTGAATGCTTATTCATGCACGGAGTGCGGTCGCTGTACCGCTGTTTGTCCGGCCAATATTACAGGGAAAAAACTTTCTCCGAGATTAATTCTGATGAAAACCAGAGACCGTCTTGAAGAAGTTGGAAGAAATATCGATAAGAATGGTAAATTTGAAGATGACGGCAAGAAGCTTCTGAACGATTACATCACAAAAGAAGAGCTTTGGGCGTGTACCACCTGTAATGCCTGTACAGAAGCCTGTCCGGTATTGTTAGATCCGCTTTCTATTATTTTCGATATGAGAAGATTCCTCGTGATGGAACAGTCTGCCGCGCCTCAGGAATTAAACCTGATGATGACCAATGTGGAAAATAATGCGGCTCCGTGGCAGTATAACCAGGCAGACCGTCTGAAATGGGCGAACGATTAATAGATTTACCAACCTATCAATGTAGCTGTTTACCAATTGTTATATTGGTATTGATATATTGTTAAATTAAATATAATGGATTTCAATATAAAAACAATGGCAGAATACGCTGCCGAAGGAAAAGCACCGGAAGTCTTGTTTTGGGTGGGCTGTGCCGGAAGCTTTGATGACCGTGCTAAAAAAATTACGAAAGCTTTCTGCAAAATACTTAATAAAATAGGGGTCGAATTTGCTGTTTTAGGACAGGAAGAAAGCTGTACGGGAGATCCTGCCAAACGTGCCGGAAATGAATTCGTTTTTCAGATGATGGCCTTGACGAATATTGAAGTGCTGAATGCTTACGACGTTAAAAAGATCGTTACAGCCTGTCCGCACTGTTTCAATACCCTGAAAAACGAATATCCAAGCCTCGGAGGAAATTACGAAGTGCTCCACCATACCCAGTTTCTGAAGAATTTAATGGAAGAAGGCCGCCTGAAGATTGAAGGAGGTGCATTTAAAGGCAAAAAGATCACTTTTCATGATCCCTGCTATCTCGGAAGGGCAAACAATGAATATGAAGCCCCGAGGATGCTGCTTGAAAAGCTTGATGCCGAACTGGTGGAAATGAAACGTTGTAAAACGAACGGCCTCTGCTGTGGTGCCGGTGGTGCACAGATGTTTAAAGAACCTGAAAAAGGGAATAAAGATGTGAATATCGAAAGAACAGAGGAAGCCCTGTCTTTTGAGCCTAAAGTTATTGCTACAGGCTGTCCGTTCTGTAATACCATGTTAACAGACGGGGTAAAGCATTTTAATAAAAATACCGAGGTTGCTGTAAAAGATATCGTAGAGCTTTTAGCGGAAGCTGAAGATTTATAGTTTATAGTCCAATAATAAAGCTTTAACTTACTCATACCCCATGAAAACAAAGTGGAGGCTTTCCTTTTTTACTGTACTTATCATTATAACTGCCCTTAGCTTCTGGAATTATAAAAACAGGATTTTCGACTGGGATATGCCGGGATATATAGGGTGTTTATATACCTTAAAGTATCCTGATGATCCTGACAAAGTCCGTACCCTTACCTATACTGATATCCGGGCAGAAGCTCCGGAACCGGAATATAGAGACATTCTCGGAATTCTTAAGCCTGCTGATAAAGCCCGCCAGGCTTTTGCCGATAATACCAGAGCATTCAGTGAGCAATTGCCTTATTACCAGATTAAAGTAGGATACAATCTTGCCATTTCAGCCTTATACGGATTAGGTTTTACCTCTCCCAGATCTGTCTTGGTATTGAGCGTTATTTCTTATTTTATTTCAGGTTTGCTGTTCTTTTATCTGTTGAAAATTACTTTTCCTGAAAACTATTTTCTGGCAGGCATAATAACGGTCGGGGTTATGATTTTGCCTCCAATAACCAACATGTCAAGAATATCAACACCTGATATGTTTATCTTTCAGTTTTTACTGGCCTTTATGATCGGTCTGCTTCAGAAATGGAATCAATGGATGGTCTTCCTGATTTTATGTGGTATAATTTTTACAAGGCCTGATTATCTTCCGTTTACCTTAAGTTATTTGGCGGTTAAAGGCTTATATGAATATTACCATACAAAGAAACTGAATTTCAGTTTAGTAATCCAGGGTTTTATCCTTTTGGTGCTCTATAGCATCATTATTAAAGTTTGTCATTATCCGGGCTGGAAGCATCTTTTTTATGATACCTTTATTTACAGGCGCGATTTTATCTCTGGACAACCTCCGGATTTCGGTATAAAAGAATATTTTGAAATTCTTTTCATCAAAATTATCTATTTTAAAAAAGTGACACTGTCATCAGCTATACTGGTAGGATTAACACTCTGGTGTTCAAAAGATCCGTGGATAAGGATTTGTTCATTGCTGATCTTTGCCAATATTTATATTAAATTCGTGTTTTTTCCGCATTCATCAAACCTTAGATTCTTCTTCGGGTTTATCATGATGCTTTTTATTGTATTCCTTTGGGCAGCAGGCAAAAAATACAATGGTTTCAGTCTCAGGAAAATTCCGTAATTTTATCCTTTAAATTGATCAGAATGAAGATTGAAGAATCAAATATTGTAGAGACCAACGATTATAGAGTAATTATGTATCCGGCATCCAGGCCCCTGGAAACGAAAGAAGCAAAAGTAATCACCGAAAAGCTTTTTGACTTCCTGGCAGGCTGGGCGGCTCACGGTAAACCGCTTTCATCATCTTTCAAGATTGAGAGAAATCAGTTCATCATTATCTGCGTGGATGAGGAGAAAGAGATGGCTTCCGGATGCAGTATTGACGCATTGGGTAAAGTGATGAGAGAAATTGATGAAGAATATCGTCTTGGCTTATTCGACAGGATGAAAGCATCCTTTATTGAAAACGGAGAGGTGAAAACACTAAAGCTTGTTGATTTTAAAAATAAAGTGAGAAGCGGAGAGATTTCTAAAGATATTCAGGTATTCGATTTTTCAAAAAATACTTATCTGGAATTCATAGGTAATTTTCTTTTGCCGTTTGACAGGAGCTGGGCTACTTCTATCAAGTAATCAATAAGATATGAATAAAATAAAAAGTGGAGCATTCCGCTTTTTTTTGCTTTAAGTATATTTGCATAGTTTTGATCCTGAAATGCCTAAAATTCTATTTTTAACCACCGCCCACCGATATGATGATGACCGGATTTTCTATCATCAGGCAAAAACGTTGAGAAATCAAGGATATCAGATCAAAATATGCAGCCTTTCATCAGAATTTCAGGGTATTGTAGACGGAATTGAGGTTGAATCCTATTCTGTTTTAGATAAAAATACAGAAGAGAAAAAATCAGTTTTTCAAAAAATAATAAATGATTTTAAGCCTGACTGTATTATCTGTTCCGAGCCGCTGGCTATTATTTCTACACAGAAAATCCGGAAAGACAGAAAAGTAAGCGTGATTTATGACATAACAGAATGGTATCCTTCCATGAGGATGGTAGAACCTTTTAAATTTCCCTTCAACGGGATACAGGCAGTTAAGTTTTTTTTGATTCAGCTGTATGCAGGGTTACTAAGCACTCATTATATCTTTGGTGAGGACACGAAAAAATTTCCGCTGGCTTACTTTTTCCCGTTTAAAAAGTCGATGGTTCTGCCATATTATCCGGATGATATTTATATCCATCGAAATCATAAGAAACCGGAAGAAAATAAAATCACCCTATGTTATATAGGCCAGTTTTCTGAAGAGAAAGGGATCGGTAATTTTTTTGCCGCTGTTAACAGGATAAGGGAAAAAAGACCTGAGCTTGCCATTTCCGTTCTTTTAATCGGGGATGCCAGAAAAGAGAAAGACAGGGTATATTTTGATGCATTGGTGTCAGAATATCAGTTTGAAAACATGACCATCGGAAAATCGGCTTCTTTTGAAACTTTTACGCAGGCCTATGCCGATGCAGATATCTGTTTTGATTTAAGAGCTTTGAATTATGAAAATCATCACTGTCTCCCGATTAAAATATTTTACTACGCTGCTTCTGGAAAACCTGTTATTTATACCGATCTGAAAGCTACCAGACAGCATGTGGATGTTTCAAAATTCGGATACCTTGTTGACCCTGAGGATGCTGAAGCCATCGCGGATCTGGTTCTAAATTATGTGGATAACCCTGATTTATATAAAGTTCATGCTCAGAACGCCAGAACGGAATATGAGGAAAAATATAACTGGAATGGTATTAAGCAATCATTTATAAACTTCGTCAGAAATTCAATATCTCCGAGATGAAGCAAAAAACGATTTTGAAAACGCTTTTTTCCCGGTTTTTGATTTTAATATTAAATTTCGGACTGGTTATTTACTCTACCAATAGGTGGGGAAGTGAGGGGAAAGGCGTCATTTCAATAGTTATTGCAGACCTTACCATCATCAGTTTCTTCGCCAATATTTTTGTGGGAAGCAGCATGAGTTATTTTGCTTCTAAATACAGAACTGAAGAAATCCTGCCTTTCGCGTATCTGTGGTCTGTTGCAGTAGGGATTTCAGTACCCTTGATTTTCAGCTTCAATCATGCTTTAGAATATTCCGGGTACCTGATGGTGCTTTCGGTTTTATCTTCGCTTCTCGCTGCAAATATCAATTTATTTGTAGGGCAGCAGAATATGAAAATGTTTAATCTGTACACGGTTTTACAGCAGATTATACATATTGTATTTATTGTGTTTATCGTTTATGTTATTAAGATAACTTCTGTAGATGCATACTTCTTGGCTCAGATCAGCTGCTTCGGGATTTTATTTCTTATGAGCACTTTTCAGGTACTTAAGCATTGTAATGTAAAACAAATTTCATTTTCTAAAAAAACGGCAGGCAGATTATTTGATTACGGCTGGAAAACCCAGCTGAGTGCCTTTTTACAGTTTTTGAATAACAGGCTGTCATTTTATTTTCTGGAGTATTTTAAGGGAATGATCAGTGTCGGTATTTTTTCTGTTGGTATCGCATTTTCTGAAGCGATCTGGGCCGTAAGCCGAAGCCTTTCCATTGTGCTTTATGCCGATGTCCTCAATAATAAGAATTCCAATGAAGCGATTGAAAAAACAAAAGTTTCATTAAGAGTCAGTTTTTTAATTACCTTACTGTTTATCATTTTGATGCTGATGATTCCCGCCAGGCTGTATGCTATCGTTTTCGGAAAAGATTTCAGTCAGACCAAAGAGATCGTGTTATTTCTTTCTCCCGGAATTTTAGCGATTGCGGTGAGTAATATTATCGGCTATTATTTTGCCGGAATCAATAAACTTAGGATTTTAAATGTTAAAGCTTTGATCGGGCTTGTATTCACGGTTATTTCTTCATTTTTTATTATTCCGAGATGGGGAATCCGCGGAGCGTGCATCATTACCTCAATATCGTATTGCCTTTCATCTGCATTGTTATTCTGGAGGTTTTATCAGATTACGGAATTTCACATTCATGATTTCATCCTTTCCAGAACTGAAATGAATCTTTTATTAAGAAAGCTTTTGAGAAGATAATTTAAATTTAATGCCGGACATCCGGTAAATCCAGTCAAAGTTTTAAACTTTGATAAGGTGGAAGCCTGTGCCGGACAAGTTCTCAAAGCAAATAATTCTAAAGCTCATGTAAATCAGCAATAAAATTAAAATAAGTTTTTATCTTTGTTGGAAATGAGAAATATTATTTTTGGATTCCTTGTAATTTTTTGTGCCTTTCTGGGTTGCAAGACGGATGACGATGATGTACAGAGAATTGATCAGATTTTGAATATTTATATGAAAAACGGTGCAGGGCGTGATCTGCTCCATAATAAGAAGGATTCCACTTATTTCACCTATTCCATGAATGATGTCAACGGGATAAAAGATCTTGCTCCGATTAACAGCTCACTGAAGGCGACGGCAGATTCTACGCTTTTTATAGAATACATTGCAGGAGCCAGAAGGATAGGGGTGGACAGCCTCAATCCTGATAATAAAATCTATCATTCAGTCATTACAGTTTCACTTATCAAGAGGTTAAACAACACCATTCTGGATACCATCAATGACAGACTGGAAATTCAGTACCGCATGACCCCAACCGTTTTTGAAGTCTCGAGAGTTTATTACAATGATACGCTTAGATTTACCAAACAAGACGGAGCACCCAATGTAGTGACGATCGTAAAATAATTTTATACATTTGTAAAACTGTTGGCATTTCAATGCACAATATTCTAATCACTAACATCTAAATAAAATGTTACAAGTCAATTTTTTGCGCGACAACAAAGAGCGCGTTTTAGAAGGTCTTAAGAAAAGACAATTCAGGAATCTTGAGTTGGTAGACGAGGCTATTGCTACTGACGATGAAAGAAAAAAAATTCAGTTTGAATTGGATTCCCAGCTTTCCGAAAGCAATAAAATCTCCAAGGAGATCGGGCTTTTAATGAAAGAAGGAAAAAAGGAAGAAGTTGAATCTGCAAAATCTAAAACAGCACAACTTAAAGAGTCGACATCACAATTGAAATCTCAGTTAGATGTAAAAGAGAAAGATCTGCTCAGTATTTTATACCAGCTCCCGAATATTCCGAATGAACTGGTAAAAAGCGGAGCCTCTGCGGATGACAATGAGATCATTTATCAGTCTCATGATGTGGAAGGACTTGGAGAAGGCGCAATTCCTCACTGGGAACTGGCTAAAAAATACAACCTAATCGATTTTGAACTGGGCGTAAAAATTGCCGGTGCCGGTTTCCCTGTTTATCTTGGAAAAGGAGCGAGATTGCAGAGAGCATTAGTCCAGTATTTCCTGGACAAAAATGTGGAGAAAGGGTATATGGAAGTAAATCCGCCTCATGTAGTTAACGAAGCTTCCGGGTATGGAACAGGGCAATTACCTGATAAAGAAGGCCAGATGTATTATATTCAGGCGGATGATTTATACTTAATCCCGACCGCAGAAGTTCCGGTAACTAATCTGTATCGTGATGTTTTACTGGAAGAAAAGGACCTTCCGATCAAAAATACGGCTTTCTCACAATGTTACAGGAGAGAAGCGGGAAGCTACGGGGCTCACGTAAGAGGCCTGAACCGTCTTCACCAGTTTGAAAAAGTAGAAATTGTAAGAATTGAAAAGCCTGAGAATTCTTATGCTGTCCTGGAAGAAATGGTAGAGCATATTAAAGAAATATTATCAGACCTTGAACTTCCTTATCGGGTGTTGAGGCTTTGTGGCGGAGATACTGGTTTTGCTTCTGCCATGACTTATGATTTTGAAGTATGGAGCGCGGCCCAGGAAATGTGGCTGGAAGTAAGCTCTGTTTCCAATTTTGAAACATTCCAGGCCAACAGATTGAAATGCCGTTATAAGGCAGATGGAAAGTCCCAATTGGTCCACACACTAAACGGTTCTGCGATGGCATTGCCAAGGATTATGGCGGCCCTGCTTGAAAATAACCAGACTGAAGAAGGGATTAAGCTTCCTAAAAAGGTTGCCGAATATGCGAGATTTGATCTGATCAATTAATAATAAATACCCTTCTCTAAAGAAGTAATTATGCAAAATACAAAACGGATCAGATTAATAACTGATCCGTTTTGTATATACATCTTTATATTAATGGCAATTAGCCTTATTATGATCATGTGTGCTGTGATCTCCCGGTAAATGACAGTCGCCCTGATTGTCTTTTGAGATGGTCATCGCTTCCGCCCTTGGAGAAATATAAGGAATGCCTAATTCAAGGCCTCTTACAATAAATAAGCTTCCCAAGATAATCATCACGACAGGGACTGCCTTTAAAACTTTCACCCTGAAGGCCTGATTCATTAAATTTCCGACTAAAACTACGGTAAACATGAAGGGAAGGGTGCCTAAGCCGAATAAAGCCATATATGAGGCTCCCTGCCATATCCCTCCGCTTGCCAGGCTGGCTGTTAAAGCCATATAAACCATTCCGCAAGGTAAGAACCCATTTAGTAATCCGGTGGTAAATCTTGAACGGTAATCCGCCTTTTGAAGCAGTCTCCCTAAATTTGATTTCACTTTAAATAAAAATTTAGAAAAGAAGGGAATTTTTGAAGCAAAATCTTTACCTCCGAAAGAAAATACGGCCATCACTATCAATAAAATACCAACAGCAATGGTAAGGTATTTCTGAAAGCCGGCCATTTCAAAACCTTCGCCTATAATTCCCAGCACAGCTCCCAAAAGAGAATATGTAAATATTCTTCCGAACTGGTAAGTAAGATTTTGGAGATAAAAGTTCGTAGCCTGCTTTTTAGTCAGCCCCATTGATAAGGCAATCGGTCCGCACATGCCGATACAGTGAAATCCGGAAGCAAAGCCCAATGCAATGGCCGATATGACAAGTGCTATTTCCATATGACATCATAATCCAGTCGGTAGTCTTTTTTATCTTTTGCCCAGCTTAATCTTAAAGTGTAATTTCCTACTGTCAGGACCTGTGCCGGAATTAAAAATGATTTATTTGCATCAAGCTGTACAGATTTATAGATATCAAGATTCTGGTCGTCGGTTCTGTTCAATACAAATTTTACTGTTGCATTCGAGTTATTATAATCTTTCGGGAATGTGATCCTGATCCCGTTTTTATCCTGACTGTATACCGGTTTTTCCTGTAACTGATCTCCTCTTTCCTTAGCATCAATGACATCTTGGTATTTCAGTTCTTCTTCATAGTAATTGTCTGTTACCATTTCCGAATTCTTCTGCCCGTTAGGAAAAAGAAACAGCATGGACAGTATAAAAATGATGAACGCCAGTAATGCGATTACCATACCGTGTCCCCAATTAAAGTTCTTCATCTTTAAAAATTAAAATTGTAATTTAAATGGCCCCTCAAAATAGGTCTGGTAAGAATCTACCAATTTTCCTTTCATATCATACACACCGATGGTGATGTTCTGCTTGGAAAGATTCATCTCGCTTTCCGGGAAGCTGATATTGATGGTGCCTTTGGTTATTTTATCCCTGTCTACCGTAATTTTGCTTGATCCGCTGTAAATGACCTCTCCGTGTTTAGGTTCTATGACTTTAACGGTAACGATCTTTTTATCATTGGTTTTGTTCAGGAACGTATAATTATAAGTATTGGTAATATTTCCGTCTCTGACAAAGAATGTGCTTCCTGCAGGTTTAATGAACTTAGCTTCCATTTCACCACGGTTATAAAGAAGATAGCCTAAAAATCCTACCAGCAGCGCAAGAATTACTGCAAAGCCTTTCATTCTTCCGGTAAACTTGAACTCGGTCTGTTTTTCGATTTCATTTTCGGAGGCATACCGGATCAGTCCTTTCGGAAGGCCGACTTTTTCCATAACTTCATCACAGGCATCGATACATGCCGTACAGTTGACACATTCCAGCTGCTGGCCGTCTCTAATGTCAATTCCTGTAGGACAGACAACCACACACTGATGGCAGTCTATACAATCTCCTTTTCCGGCTGCTTTCCGGTCTTCTCCTTTTCTCCATTTGGCCCTATTTTCTCCTCTGTTAAAATCATAGAATACATTGATTGTATCCTTATCTATTAAGACCCCCTGTAATCTTCCGTAAGGGCATACTAGCGTACATACCTGCTCTCTGAACCATGCAAATACAAAATAAAAGGCCGAGGTAAACAGAACCATTACGATAAAATTAGTCGGGTGTGCAAAAGGCCCTTCCGATATAATTTTCAAGATCTCTTTATAACCGACGATATACATCAGCATAAAGTGGGTAATAATTAATGAAATGATTACGTATATTGTCCATTTCAAGCCTCGTTTCCAGATTTTTTCGCTGTTCCATTCCTGTCTGTCAAGCTTCATCTGCGTATTCCTGTCTCCTTCAATCGCATATTCTATTTTACGGAAAATCATTTCAAGGAAAATTGTCTGAGGGCAAATCCACCCGCAGAAAATTCTGCCGAAAGCTATAGTAAATACAATAATGAAAATTAAAGAAGCGATGGCTCCCAGTGTAAGAATGAAAAAATCCTGAGGATAGAAAGGTTGTCCGAAAATGAAAAACTCTCTATCAATTACATTAAATAAAATGAGTGGGTTACCATTAATCTTGATAAAAGGCAACGTAAAATAGATGATTAATAATATCCAGCTTACCAGGTATCTGTAGTTGGTGTATCGGCCTCTCGGTTTTCTGGGATATACCCATTTTCTTTTACCGGACTGATCCATAGTTCCTATAGAATCTCTGTAAGTCTCAGGGTCCAAAACCTGTCCCTGTCCGCCGCGTACTTCTATTTCTTCTAGGTCTGACATGTTTGTAAGTATTTAAAAAAGAAAAAACATAATTCGTTACTATTTTTAATCTAATAACAAATTATGTTTTTTCATATGTTTAATTTTAATTAAAATTATTCTTTTTCCCAATGCGCCTCGGTTCCCTGAGGAGCGGCACCACCTTTATCCTTTCCTACAGGAGGTAATTCCTGGTTGATATGGTACACATAGGCTGCAATCTTTTCAATTTCAGCTCCTGAAACTTCTCCGTTTTTACCAAACGCTCTCATGGCAGGATTCGTAGGAGAACCATTCCAGTCCATATGGAAAACTGTTTTAAATAAAGTCTTCTCAGGCTGATTGATCCAGTAGTTATCCGTAAGGTTGGGTCCTATACCGCCACTACCGTCTTCTTTGTGACAAGATGAACAGTTTGTTTTAAATAATTCTTTACCTTCTGCAATATTGTCAGCAGAATATTTAGCGGTCTCAATCGTTACAGGCGGCTGCGTCTTATTATATAAATCAATCGCTGCAATCTGCTCCTTATATTCCTGCTCATATTCGTTTAACGGGTGGGCAAAATCTGTAAAGGAATAAGCGGCAACATATACTATACAAAAAACAGTCCCAAAATAAAACAACCCTAACCACCATTTCGGCAACTGGTTGTCCAGTTCCATAATTCCGTCGAAACCATGATCAATAAGAATATCTTTTTCTTCGTCTGCTGACTGCTTTTTAAATGCTGCACTGTATAACCTTACCAGATAAGGCACTTTTTTCTCTGCTAAATACGATGCCTTTTCTTCAGGAGATAATCTTTTGAATTTATTATTTTCAATAAGGTCTCCGATGGCACTGTGGATATAGGCTAAAATACCAGCAATCACTACAGTCCCCCAGAAATAAGGTGAGCGCAGGAACTCATAACTTTGTACAAACAGATAATAAAAAACTATTAAAAGTCCAATTATTATTAAAATGTTGACAACAACCGGTGTTCTTTGTTTCATAATAAAAAGTTAATTTTTTAGATTAAAATCATCACCTTCATCGTCCTGCAGAGGTGCCTCTTCTTCTTCTTTGTAGTATTTTTTAGGCTTGCTGAAAACATATATCACCAAAGCGACAAAGAAAAGCATAAAGAAAATCAGAGCCAAGGTCTGGTAAAAACCAGCGTTATCTGTATTGGATAATATGTCTTTAAAGTTCTGCGGTATCATGATGTGATCCTTTTAATATTAGTTATTACTTGCTGTTTTTATTTCAGTTGTCTTAATATCTGTTCCTAATCTTTGCAGATAAGAAATCAGGGCTATGATTTCTTTCTTCTCCAGTTCTCCTTTCGGCCTTTTTGCATAAGCATCTTTCAGGTCTGCCGCTTCAGAGAAGATATCTCTTACGATTTTCGTTGCCTGGTTATCTGCCCATGAATTAGCGGAATCGATTTCAGCTTTTGTATAAGGCACATCAAATGCACTCTTCATCAGCTTCATTTTATCTACCATTTTAGACCGGTCTAAGTTGGTGGCAATCAGCCAAGGGTAACGAGGCATGATAGAACCTGCAGAAGTAGATCTTGGGTTGTACATATGCTTATAATGCCAAGAGCTTGGGTTTTTACCTCCCTCTCTGTGTAAATCAGGTCCTGTTCTTTTAGATCCCCAAAGGAACGGTCTGTCATATATAAATTCCCCGGCTTTAGAGTATTGTCCGTTCTTACCGTTAAACCTTACGATCTCATCTCTGAACGGTCTTACCATCTGTGAGTGGCAGGCATTACATCCTTCTCTAATATAAAGGTCTCTGCCTTCCAGTTCAAGTGGAGAATAGGGTTTTACTGCAGAAATTGTCGGTACACTTTTCTTAAGGGATAGAGTAGGGATAATTTCTACCATACTACCGATTGAAATTGCAAATAAAGAAAGAATGCCTAACAGTACTGGAGTTCTTTCCAGCCAAAGGTGGGTACCTTCTCCTTCTTTACGCTTCCCGCTGATGTTTGCCAATGCAGGCGCTTCCGCAGGTACATCTTTCTGGAATGATCCTTTTCTTACCGTAGCAATCAGGTTAACCACCATTAAAATCCCTCCTGAAAGATATAGAAAACCTCCGAAGAATCTCATTTTAAAATAAGGGATAATTGCCGTAACCGTATCAAGCCAGTTTTTCCAAACCAATGTTCCGTCCGGGTTGAACTGCTTCCACATTAATCCCTGCGTAAATCCTGAGATATACATCGGAACTGCATAGAAGATAATTCCTAACGTTCCCAGCCAGAAATGCCAGTTAGCCAGTTTTACCGAATATAATTTTGTTCTCCATAAGATCGGGATCAGATAGTAAATAACACCGAATGCCATGAAACCATTCCACCCCAGTGCACCTAAATGTACGTGTCCGATTACCCAGTCTGTAAAGTGACCGATTTTATTAATATTTTTAGTGGCCAATAGAGGACCTTCAAATGTCGCCATTCCATAGCAGGTAACAGCGACTACAAAGAACTTCAGGATCGGGTTTTCCCTTACCTTGTCCCATGCTCCTCTTAAAGTAAGAAGACCGTTCAGCATACCTCCCCATGACGGAGCGATAAGCATGATGGAGAACCCTGTCCCTACCGCCTGAGCCCAGGCCGGTAAAGCCGTATACTGAAGGTGGTGAGGACCCGCCCAGATGTATACGAAAATTAATGACCAGAAGTGAATAATAGACAGCTTATAGGAGAATACCGGACGGTCTGCCGCTTTCGGCAGGAAGTAATACATCAAACCTAAAACCGGAGTCGTCAGTACAAATGCTACTGCATTGTGACCGTACCACCACTGTACAATCGCATCTTTTACCCCTGCATATGCTGAATAAGATTTCCAGCCTGTGAAAGATAAAGGAACTTCGAGATTGTTAAAGATGTGAAGCATCGCTACTGCAATCCAGGTTCCGATGTAGAACCATATCGCTACGTATAAGTGTCTTACTCTTCTCTTTGCAATCGTCAGGAACATATTCGCTCCGAAAATTACCCATGAGAATGTAATTAAAATATCAATCGGCCATTCGTGCTCTGCATATTCTTTGGAAGTATTGATTCCCATAAAGAACGTAATGTACGTCACGATGATCATGATCTGCCAGGTCCAGAAATGGATCCATGACAAGGTATCACTGTACATTCTCGTTTTTAATAACCGCTGTAAAGAGTAATATACTCCGACATATACAACGTTCATTACGAATGCAAAAATAACAGTGGTCGTATGCAGCATTCTGATTCTTCCGAATCCAAATGCACCATGTGTGTTTATTAATCCCTGAATACTGCCACCCATACTGTTAATGGTGGTGTCATCCGTTCCGAACAAAAATTCCGGGAGTTCAGGGTAGAAAAGCATTAATGCAGCTGTAAGCCCAAACAAAAACCCTATGATCCCGAAAACTACGGTCGCATAAAGGAATGCCCGGACAATACTGTTGTCATAACTAAACTTCTGTGTTTCCATATCAACTATTCACTTTTTTCTTCAATTTTATTATTTTCTCCTATTTCATCCTTGGTTTTGTTGTTATCAGTTTCGTCTTTTTCCTTGATTTCACCGGAGTCAAAGAGGATTCTTACAGCAGGAGATTCATCATCTTCAAACTGTCCTTTCCTGGCGTATATGATAAATACCACCAAGAACACTGCAGCTAAAGAAACACTGCAAAGGATCATTAAATAAAGAATATCCATTAGACAACAAAATTAACCTATTTTCGGGTCTCAAATTTAAGGAAAAATAATGACTTTCATCACGAAATACGGTTTTCAGCTAATTTAAAATCAGTCTAAATAAGCGGGTTTTAGGCCTGGTTTTTAAAATATTTTCTTCCTAGGATCCAGGTGGAGAAAGTAGTAAAAGAAACAACGGTAATGGAACTTGCCGGCATAATCAATGCTGCGAAAAGCGGATGCATATGGCCTGTTACTGCATAGCTCAAACCGACAATATTGTAAAGAAAACTGATTATAAATGTCATTTTCACAATTTTGATTGAGCCCTTGCATACATTCAGGTAGCGGTCCAGGGTTACCACTTTTTCGCCGTTCATGATGACATCAGAGGAAGGGGTAAAACTATTGGTATCGTCTGCAACAGCAATCCCTACATTGCTTTGTTTTAAAGCTCCGGCATCATTGAGTCCGTCTCCGATCATGGCAACTTTCATATTCTGGCTCTGGAGGTTCTGGATATAATTCAGTTTGTCTTCAGGGCTTTGGTTGAAAGCCATTGCTTTATAATTCGGAATCAGCTGCTTTAATTGGTTTTCTTCGGACGAATTGTCTCCGCTCAGGATGAAAACCTGATAGCTTCCCAGCTTCTTAAATAAATTTTTGAGGTTTTCACGGTATTCGTTCTTGAAAATAAATTTGCCTAAGAACTCATCGTTTCTGCTGATGTAGACTGCCGTTTCAAGATTCTTTGATTTTTGGTTGTTGTAAGCCGCAGAACCGATTTTATAGGTGTTTCCTCTTATTTCTGCTTCATAGCCTTTTCCTGAAATCTCCTTAAAATTTCCAACAGGAAAATATTCATCCGTCACGTCAAGAAATTCATACAGCGATTTGGAAAGCGGATGGTTTGAATTTTTTAATAAAGTCTTGATGTTCAGTAAATCAAATTCTTTGATCCCAGAACCGTCATATTTTATATTCGATTTTTTTCTGTGGGTAATAGTACCCGTCTTATCAAAGACAATCGTGTCAAGTTTAGCAATTTTTTCAATGGTAATTGTGTCTTTCACGTAGAATTTATTCCGTCCCAGAATCCTCATGATATGTCCGAAAGTGAACGGGGCTGATAGCGCAAGTGCACACGGGCAGGCGATGATCAGGATGGCGGATACCACCTGGAACATCTTATTCAGATCAATAAAATACCAGTAGATTCCTGAGATTAAAGCAATTCCTAAAATAATAAATGTGAAATATTTACTTACATTATTCGTCAGTGTATCCAGTCCGGTTTCATGCTTTTTAAAAGCTTCTTTGTTCCAAAGCTGGGTCAGGTAACTTTGGTCTACGTTTTTAATCACTTCCAGCTCCAGCGAAGAACCGATTTGCTTACCTCCGGCGAAAATTTTATCTCCAGGCTGTTTGCCGATGGTGGCACTTTCACCTGTAATGAAGCCGTTGTCAATATTCCCCTCGCCGTTGATTAAAATAGCATCAACGGGAATGATTTCCTGATTTCTGACCAGGATCCGGTCTCCGATTTTAATTTCCGACAACAGGATGTTGTCCTGCTTTCCGTTAAAATCAACCTTGGTTACTGCAATCGGGTAGAAGGATTTATAATCCCTGTCGTATGATAGGGCGTTGTATGTTCTCTTCTGAAAAATTTTCCCTAACAGCATAAAAAACAGTAACCCGCATAAAGTATCAAAATAGCCCGGGCCGTAATCAGTAGCTACTTCATACAGGCTCCGCCCGAAAAGAACAATAATTCCCAGTACGATAGGGACGTCAATGTTGACGATTTTGTTTTTCAAGCCGTACCATGCAGATTTATAATAATCTGAAGCGGAGTACACCACAACAGGAATGGCCAGCATGCACATCAAAGCCCTGAAAAGCCCTTTGTAGTGATCCATCCAGTAATCCTCGCCGCCGATATATTCAGGGAAAGCAAGGAACATTCCGTTGCCGAAAGCAAAAGCCGCAATAACAAACTTTATAAGCAGGGATTTGTCAAGATGCTCTACATTTTTATCGGCTGTTTCAAGGCTGATGACAGGCTTGTATCCCAAATTGGTTAAAAAATTAGCTAATTCGCTTAATTTTAAATCATTATGGTTGAATGAAATCTGTAAGGTTTTTCTGGTGAAATTAACCTGAGAATATTTGATGTTTTTGTTGATGGTATGAAGGCTTTCCAGTAGCCAGATGCATGAAGAACAGTGGATTACAGGGATCCTGAATGTAACTAAACTGGTAGTGCCTTCTGAGAAATCCGTGACCTTTTCAAAAATTTCCGGCGTATCCAGAAAATCATACTGGGTAGAGTTGGCATCGCCGGGACGAATTCCTGCCCTTTTGTTGAGTTCGTAAAAGTTAGCTAAATTATTGGTATTCAGGATCTCATAGACCGATTTGCAACCGTTGCAGCAAAAAATTTTTTCATCAAATAAAATCCTTTCCTTTTCGATATCTTGACCACAATGAAAACAGTTTTCGCTCACATTCATAAATTATTGAACCACAAAATTATAACAATTTTTTTTGTTTATCGAGTTAAAAAGTTCTATTTTTGTGATAAATATCATGTAAAATGTCGCAGGGACAACAGATTGCCATCGAAGATAGGTTCGCCAGAGTTTTTAATGATAAATCATTTAAGGAAAGACTTTCCAATGCTGATTTTGAGAGATATATAAATGCTAAAAAAAGACTGAGTTTTCAGAAACACGATACCATTTTTGAAGACGGGGAAATCCCGAAAGGCGTATACTTTTTAGAAAAGGGAGCGGCTAAATTATCAAAGTCAGGAGCTTTTGGTAAAGATCAGATTTTAAGATTTATCAAGGAAGGCGATATCATTGGCTACCGTTCTTTGCTTTGCGGGGAAAACTTTCAGGCAAAAGCAGAAGCCATGACGGATATTGAAGCTACATTTTTACCTGCTGACGTGTTTATGTACCTGCTGGAAGTAGATCCGCAGCTTTCTTTTGTAATGCTTCAGAAAATATCTTACGAATTAGGAGAATCATCCAACACCATTACTTTTCTTGCGCAGAAAACGGTAAGAGAAAGGTTAGCGGAAATTTTATTGCTGTTAGAGCAGAAATTAGGTGTTGATCCTGAAGGGTTTATTAAAATTTCTTTAACAAGGGAAGAAATTGCCAATATTATCGGAACGGCTACAGAAAGTGCCATTCGCCTGATTTCCGAATTTAAAGGAGACCAGCTTATTGAAGTAGACGGAAGAAATATTAAAATTCTCAACCACGACAAATTAATGAAACTGGGTCACGTAGTTTTATAAAAATCATACACAAACTTTAAGTCGGCTCAGCGCCGACTTTTTAACTTTTAAAATAGATACTTATGTCTGTTCATTCTGAAATTAAAAAAGTTACCACTGAAACCTTGCGTAAAATGAAATTCGACAAGGATAAAATAACCATGCTTACGGCTTATGATTATACCACGGCCAAAATGGTGGATGCAGGAGGAATAGATGCTGTTCTAATCGGTGATTCCGCGGCTAATGTCATGGCAGGTTTTGAAACTACACTGCCTATCACCCTGGATCAGATGATCTACCACGCACAAAGTGTTGTCCGCGGAACAGAACGGGCACTAATCGTAGCGGATCTGCCTTTCGGGACCTACCAGAGCAATCCTGAAAAAGCATTGGAATCTGCAGTACGGATGATGAAAGAAGGAGGAGCACATGCGGTAAAAATCGAAGGAGGAAAAGAGATTTCGAAATCCATTAAAAAAATCATCAATGCCGGAATTCCGGTGATGGGACATTTAGGATTAACCCCTCAATCGATCTATAAATTCGGGACCTATAAAGTAAGGGCTAAAGAAGAAGCGGAAGCTGAAAAGCTGATTGCTGATGCACAGCTTCTGGAAGAACTGGGATGCTTTGCCGTAGTTCTAGAAAAAATCCCGGCTGATTTAGCAAAGAAAGTAACCGAAACTATTACCATACCTACCATCGGAATCGGAGCAGGTGCTGATTGTGACGGCCAGGTTCTGGTATATCATGACATGGTAGGCATGAATCAGGGCTTCAGTCCGAAATTCCTCAGAAGGTATCTTGATCTTTATACGGAAATCACAGGGGCGGTTGCTCAATATGTGAAAGATGTGAAGGATGTGAGTTTCCCGAATGAAAAAGAAAGTTATTAATCTATGAAAAACCAACAGTCTATCCAGGGGATTTTATCCGTTGTTGCCTTACTTTGTCTTGCGGCAGGATGGTTTAACCTTTTTTCCCCGGAAATCAATAATCTGCTTTCCCGGAAAGTATTCTATGTCTTAATTGGAATCAGCTTTCTTTTACAGGCTCCTTTCCTGACCAATAAAAACTTGATGTATGCCATGTACGGTGCGGCGGGATTATGCATCATTGGCGCATTTTTTCCTGCAGAATGGAAAATTTCAGGAATAAAAACAGTGGGTCTTCTCGCAGGGATTATTATATCATTCACCAACAGGCCCGGTTATCGTCAGTAGTGTATGGAGGAACAGATTGTATATGAAGATAATCACCTTCTGGTGATCAATAAAAGAGTCGGGCAGCTTGTGCAGGGCGACAAAACCGGCGATGAATCTTTACTGGATACCATTAAGAATTTTATAAAAAAAAGAGATGAGAAGCCCGGAAATGTATTTCTGGGCCTGGTTCACCGTATTGACAGGCCGACTTCCGGTTTAGTGATTTATGCCAAGACATCCAAAGCACTGTCGCGTCTGACGCAGATGGTGAAAAACCGGGAGATCAAAAAAACTTATTGGGCAGTCGTGGCTAAGGAAATGATTCCCCAAAGCCAAAGGCTGGTTCATTATCTGCAGAAAAATGAAAAAAACAATAAGGCTATTATTTTTACAAAAGTAACGGATGGCGCAAAAGAGGCTGTTCTTACGTATCATGTCATTAAAAGCTTGGACAATTATCTATTGCTGGAAATCGATCTGGAAACCGGCAGGCATCATCAGATCAGAGCCCAGTTGTCAAAAACAGGAATTCCGATTAAAGGAGATCTAAAATACGGTGCACCCCGTTCCAATCCGGACGGCGGAATTAATCTTCACGCCAGGAAACTGGAGTTTATCCATCCTGTTACCAAGGAAAATATAGAAATTAAAGCTCCCGTTCCGCAGAATGATGTGATCTGGAGAGCCTGTGAAGAATAATTTACAGAAATAAGTTATAAAATGAAAGCCGGAATGATATTCGGCTTCCATTTTTTTATGCAGCTCATTTATTAATCTCAGGCAGTGTTCATTCACGGTTCAAAACTTCCAGCCTCATTTACCCGGCTTCCGGTTCTGTCTGAAAAATTTTGCCTGTTCCAAAAAAATAACTAACTTCGTCCGGACTTTAGGGGTGTCTGTGATGAGCAGACTGAGATTTTACCCTTTGAACCTGATCTGGATTATACCAGCGTAGGGAAAAGTGAAATGACTTTTGCTGTACATTCTATTGTACAATGGCGGGCATTCCTAAAGTATTGGAAAAATTTAGGAATGGAGCTCACGATCAACCACACTCAAAAAACTTTTGATACACTTCCCGAAAATCTGGAAGCACTTATTGCTATGGAATTACCCGGAAAGAAAAAGGGTATTGCCATAGCACTCAACAACCGTATCATTCCGCAGCCGTTCTGGGCGGAAACCATTCTCAACGATAAAGATTCAATTCTAATTATCACGGCCACCCAAGGAGGCTAATTCTTATAAAAATACATCACTTTATGTCTCATAACATCACACGTTCGCCGTTTCCGAACTCAAAGAAAATCTATGTTGAAGGGAAAATTCATCCCATTCAGGTAGCAATGCGCGAAATACATTTAAGTCCGACAAAACTGACCAACGGAAAAACTGAAGAAAATGCGCCGGTCACCATTTATGACACATCCGGACCTTACACCGATGAAAGTTCAGAAATCAATATTGAAAATGGCCTCCCGAGAATCAGGGAACCATGGATTCTGGACAGGCAGGATGTGGAAGTTCTAGACGGAATCACTTCAGAATACGGAAAAGCACGTCTTGCTGATTCCAGACTGGATGATCTGCGTTTCTCTTACAACCACAAACCAAAAGTTGCCAAAGACGGAAAAGAAGTGACCCAGCTGTATTATGCAAAACAGGGCATCATCACTCCTGAAATGGAATACATTGCCATTAGGGAAAACCAGCGGATTGAGCAACTGGATTCTGTTTCAAAAGACATGGCTTTCCAGCATCCGGGAAACAGTTTTGGAGCAAGAACGCCGAAAAATAAAATTACGCCTGAGTTTGTAAGAGACGAAATTGCCGCCGGAAGAGCAATTATTCCTAACAACATCAATCACCCGGAAAGTGAACCGATGATTATCGGGCGAAATTTTTTAGTTAAAATTAATGCCAATATCGGGAACAGTGCCGTTTCATCAAGTATTGAGGAAGAGGTTGAAAAAGCCGTCTGGGCCTGCAGATGGGGAGCTGATACGATCATGGATCTGTCAACCGGAAAAAATATCCACGAGACCAGAGAATGGATCATCAGAAACAGTCCGGTTCCTATCGGCACCGTTCCGATCTACCAGGCACTGGAAAAAGTAAAAGGTGTTGCAGAAGATCTGACCTGGGAAATTTTTAGAGATACGTTGATCGAACAGGCCGAACAGGGAGTTTCTTATTTCACCATTCATGCCGGAGTTTTACTGAGATACATTCATCTGACGGCAAAGCGGGTGACCGGAATTGTTTCGAGAGGCGGTTCTATCATGGCAAAATGGTGTCTGTTTCATCATAAAGAAAACTTTCTGTACACCCATTTCGAAGAAATCTGTGAAATCATGAAAAAATATGATGTTGCTTTTTCTTTGGGAGACGGTCTTCGCCCGGGCTCAATTGCCGATGCCAATGATGAAGCGCAGTTTGCAGAATTGGAAACATTGGGGGAACTTACAAAAATTGCATGGAAGCATAATGTTCAGGTAATGATTGAAGGTCCGGGGCACGTTCCGATGCATATGATTAAAGAAAATATGGACAGGCAGCTGGAAGTATGTGCCGAAGCACCTTTTTATACATTGGGTCCATTGACAACGGATATTGCGCCGGGTTACGATCATATCACATCAGGAATTGGTGCCGCGATGATCGGCTGGTTCGGTTGCGCGATGCTTTGTTACGTAACCCCGAAAGAACATTTGGGGCTTCCAAATAAAGAGGATGTGAAAGTTGGGGTTATTACCTATAAATTGGCTGCCCATGCGGCAGATTTGGCGAAAGGCCACCCCGGTGCTCAATACAGGGACAATGCTTTAAGTAAAGCCAGATTTGAATTCAGATGGGAAGACCAATTCAATCTTTCTCTGGATCCAGAAACCGCAAGGTCTTACCATGATGAAACACTTCCGGCAGACGGAGCGAAGATTGCGCATTTCTGCTCAATGTGCGGACCTAAATTCTGCTCTATGAAGATCACACAGGAAATCAGGGAATCCGCAGAAAAAGGAATGTTCGACAAATCGCAGGAATTCATTGAAAAAGGCAAGGAAATTTATATATGATCATCATTATCACTCCTGAAAAGAATGTAAAGAAGGAAACGGCAATCATTAATGAATTGTTTCAGGAAGGGCTCGAATTACTTCATATTAGAAAACCTTTCATGTCCCTGGATGAAATGAAGGATTTTATCTGGAATATAAATTCAGAATTCCACCATCAGTTGGCTTTGTGCAGCCATTATGAACTGGTGGAACAATTTGAGATTTCAAGGCTTCATTTTAGTGAAACGGACAGAAATCATCATTTGCATACTTCTTTTCCAGATAAAATCATGTCAACGTCTGTCCACGATATTGAAAGTTTTAATGAACTGGATAAAAATTGGGAATATTCATTGGTCAGTCCTGTTTTTCCAAGTATTTCTAAAAAGGGATATGGCAAAAACGCAACGATTTTAAATGATATCCGAAAACGCAGTAATGCTGACGTGAAACTGGTTGCTTTGGGAGGAATTAATGAATATCATATTCATGAAGTTTTTGAAAGTGGAGCAGACGGAGTGGCTTTGCTGGGAGCCATCTGGGAAATTGATAATCCTTTAAATGGTTTCAGGCAATGCAGGCAGGCGGTCCGGCAAAAGGAAAACTTATCAACTTCCTTCCGCAAGGGATAAGATATAAATCAGAATTTTAGTCATCAGCTCTACTTTACAGGAGTTCATTCAAAATCAATCATGGAAAAAATACAGTATATATCACAAGGCCTGACAAGGGAAGAACAGGAGCTCAACATTCAGAAAGCTCTTGATCACGGTATACAATGGGTACAGGTACGCTGGAAAAATGCGCCTGAAAGTGAATTCATCCGGCTCTGTGAAGTTTCAAAAAAGCTTTGTTCGGCGTATGAAGCGGTTTGTATAATCAACGATCATGTTCAGGCAACAAAAGATGTTGATGCAGACGGTGTTCATTTAGGATTAAAAGATACTTCCACAGAGATTGCAAGACATATTTTAGGCGAAAATAAAATCATTGGAGGAACGGCAAATACCATGTCTGATGTTTGTCAGAGAATGAATGAACCGTGTGATTATATCGGTTTGGGGCCGTTGAGGTTTACTTCAACCAAAGAACAGCTGAGTCCGGTTTTAGGATTTAAAGGCTATCAGAAAATTATTGAAGAATTACAGTCGGGATCATTGGAAATCCCTAAAATATTTGCCATCGGCGGGATAGTCCTGGAGGACGTGGAACTCCTGCAGCAGATCGGGATATACGGCGTTGCCGTTTCGGGGCAGATTACCAGGCAGCCTTCTGTCATTAAAAAATTTAAAACAGCAGTACAATGAATAATCAGACATTAACCATCGCAGACAGAATATTTGAATCGAGATTGTTCTTAGGAACAGGGAAATTCGGGAACCTTTCGGAAATGACCGATTCCATCATCGCTTCAGGAAGCGAAATGGTGACCATGGCATTAAAACGCATTGATTCCCGATCTTCGGATGATGATTTGCTGAGTGCCTTAAAACCGGCAAAAACTTATCTTTTACCCAATACTTCAGGAGCAAGAACAGCGAAGGAGGCAGTTTTGGCAGCACAGTTGGCAAGAGAAGCTTTGGAAACCAACTGGGTAAAGCTGGAAATCCATCCGGACCCCAAATATTTATTACCCGATCCTATTGAAACATTATATGCGACGGAAGAACTGGCCAAACTGGGATTTATTGTGATGCCGTATATTCATGCCGATCCGGTACTGTGTAAACGTCTGGAAGATGCCGGAACGGCAGTTGTTATGCCGCTGGGCGCACCGATTGGAACCAATAAAGGCTTGAGAACTTTGGACTTTTTAGAAATCATTATCAGCCAGAGTAATGTTCCCGTGGTAGTGGATGCGGGTATCGGGGCACCTTCTGACGCTTCAAAAGCCATGGAGATGGGTGCTGACGCGGTTTTGGTAAATACGGCAATCGCGGTGGCAAGAAATCCTGTATTGATGGCGCTGGCTTTTAAAGAAGGGGTTATTGCCGGAAGGAGAGCCTTTGAATCCGGTTTGGGAGCCATTGCACAGCATGCAGAAGCATCAAGTCCGCTGACTTCTTTTCTGTTTGATTAAACTTAACGGTATGAAGGATTTTAAAGATTTTTTTGAAAAATACCAATGGGATGAAATACAATATAAACTTGAAAAAGTAACATTATCTGATGTAGAAAACAGCCTTCAGAAAAAAAATAAGACGATAGAAGATTTTCTGAATTTTATCTCACCAGTTGCTGCCCAGAAATTGGAAGTCATGGCGAAAATGGCACAGCAGGCCACTCAAAAACGTTTCGGGAAAACAATACAGCTGTATGCACCGCTGTATCTGAGTAACGAATGCCAGAATATCTGTACCTACTGCGGTTTCAGTTTGGATAATTCCATTAAAAGAAAGACGCTTTCCGATACAGAATTGATGATCGAAGCCACCGTTTTAAAATCAATGGGAGTGAATCATGTTTTGCTGGTAAGCGGGGAAGCGAATAAAACGGTTGGAATTGATTATTTTCTGAATGTCGTCCGTTTATTGAAGCCGCATTTCGCCAACATTTCCATTGAAGTTCAGCCTTTGTCGGAAGAAGAATATCGGCAGCTTCATAATGCAGGTGTGAATACCGTTTTGGTGTATCAGGAAACGTATCATCAGGAAGTGTATAAAGAATATCATCCAAAGGGAAAGAAGTCAAATTTTAATTTTCGTCTGGAAACGCCTGACAGAGTTGGAAAGGCAGAGATTCATAAGATTGGTTTGGGGGTTTTGCTTGGTCTGGAAGATTGGCGGGTTGACAGTTTTTTCAATGCGCTTCACATTGATTATCTTCAGAAACACTATTGGAAAAGTAAATTTTCAGTTTCATTTCCGAGATTAAGACCCGCGGAAGGAATTATCGAACCGAATTTTGTAATGTGTGATCAAGATTTACTGCAATTAATTTGCGCTTACCGAATTTGGAACGAAGATCTGGAAATATCAATTTCCACAAGAGAGAGCGAAAAATTCAGAAATAATATTATTTCATTAGGGGCAACGGCGATGAGTGCTGCTTCTAAAACAAATCCGGGAGGATATGCGGTTGATAAGGAATCTTTGGAACAGTTTGAAATCAGTGATGAAAGGAGCATGGAGGAGATTAAAAATGTAATCCGGAAAGCAGGTTATGATCCTGTGATGAAAGACTGGGATGCGGTATACAGCGGAATTTAAATGGCGATGAATGAAAAAAGAAGACATCTTTGCACGATACAGCCGCCAGATTTTCGTTGAGGAAATCGGTTTGGAAGGCCAGCGGAAGATCATGGAATCCAAAGTTTTGGTCATTGGAGCCGGGGGATTGGGAAGTCCGGTCATTCAATATCTGGCAGCGGCGGGAACAGGGACTTTGGGCGTAGCGGATTTTGATGAGGTAGAGTTGCATAATTTAAACCGGCAGATCATCCACAATGAAAATTCAGTTGGTATTGCTAAAGTAAAAAGTGCTGAACAGTTTGTAAAAAACCTTAATCATCAGGTTCATTTCATTGGAATCGAAAAAAAAATTACCACTGAAAATGCCGAAGAAATTCTTTCCCTGTTTGATATCATCATCGATGGTTCTGATAATTTTTCAACGAGATATCTGATTAATGATACCTGTGTGAAGCTGGGCAAGCCTTTGGTCTATGGAAGTATCTTAGGCTTTTCTGGGCAGGTGGCTATTTTTAACTGTAATGGGAGCAAAAACCTGAGAGACCTATTTCCGGAACCGCCTTTTGAAGAAAACCTTCCTGATTGTGACAGCCTGGGTGTTTTAGGTGCCTTACCGGGAATTGTGGGGAGCATGATGGCCAATTTGGCTTTAAAAATAATAACCGGTTTACCTTTGCCATTAAATCAAATCACATTGATCGATACTTTGAACTGGCGGTTTCAGACAATTGATTTCTGAAATTAATTTAAAAAATAAAAAGGCAGTGAAATTTCACTGCCTTCTGTTTATTGTACCTGTTGCATTACGCCACCGGTATCTTCTTTTTTGATGCTGTTCAGAATATTAGGGTCTTCTTTGGCCAGCTTGTTTCTTGTCGGAATTTTGTAATTAAGAGAAAGTCCGAAATTCCGGCTGTCATATTTATTTCTCAGAATGACACTTTCGCCTCCTCCCGGCGGGTTCGAACGTACCTGCATGACCTGTCCGTTGAAAATATCATTGGCAAAGACAGAAACGGTCAGGCGGTTGTCCATGAATTTTTTTGTTAATGTAATATCGACATTATTGTTAAACGGTTTTTCTGCTGTAAAGTAGAAATATCCGGCTTTTGGCGTTAAGTAGCTGTAATTCGCTGTCAGTTTAATGTCTTTGGGCAGAATTACCTGAGCCATGACATTGAAGATCCAGAAGCCTTTATTGTTCAGATTTTCAATATCGTGTTTCTGATAGCCGGCGTACAGATACATGAAATTAATTTTATCAGGATTAAAGTCAAACTTCATGATTTCGCTCAGCGGTTTGCTGAAAATCATAAACGGAACCGGCAGCCCAAGATTAAAATTATGAATCTTCATATTGGAAATATTTACCTGCTCATTGTAAAGGTTTTTTCCGTCTTTTCTGATGATCTGTGCCACCTGATTCTTTGCAGAGCTCACATTGTATCCGATAAATGCATAGTCAAATGCTGAAATTTTCAATTCATAATTATCAAAAATCGTTGGCTGCAGATTCGGGTTTCCGGTCACCTGGGTATTGGGGCCCTGAAACGTCGTGTTGTTCGGGTTTAAGGCTGAAATACTCGGTAAACTTATCTTTTTATTGTAGTTCGCAGCAATGTACACTTGATTCATCAGATTATACTGAACGCTTGCATTCGGGAATAATTTAAATTTATTAAAAGGAATCAAATCCTTCTGAACAACAGTTTTCGTACTGTCAAGAACTCTGGTAACCCCTGAAATATCATAATTTTCTGCACGGGTTCCCAAAATAAAATCAAACTTTTTAAGCTTAGCCTGGAATTCCAGATAGGTTGAGGTCGTCTGTCTTTTATAGTCAAGATTGACCAGACCTCTGCTTTCCGTATCAAAGTTCTGATTTTCATACAAACCCCCTACACTCACTTTTCCGCCGTCCAGTATTTTTAAAGGCTGGGAATAATCGACTTTAAAGTTGGCAATTTTCATATCCGATTTGTTGTTGAGAACATTTCCTCCAATAATTGAAATTGGCTGATTATTATCAGTATATTTTCCCGTTCTGAAAATATTGTCCTGATCAAATTTGCTGTCAGATTTTGTAAATCCAAACTGGAAATCCAGTTTTTGAGCTTTGTCTGAGAAACGTTTTTGGTAAGTAACCACTGCTTCCTGTCTTATATTATTAGTATGAGCAGCATCAGAAGCATCAAAAATAAAATCTCTATATTGATATTTTTGTGGATTTGTATTAGGGATTTTAATCGTTTCAATTCCCTCACCGTTACTTAAAGTATAATTGTCATTATTATTATAATACATATCGTAATTCAATAATAATCTGTCCTGTCCCAGATCAAAGGTCAGGCCTGATTTTGCAAAATATCCACGGCCAACCCTATCAGTGTTGCTTAATAATAAATTGTTCTGATTGGTATCCATCATACTTTCACGGTAATTCTGCCCGAAATTCAGCTGCCATCCGAAATATTTATTTCTGGCATTTAAATTCATGGAATTGCTTGTCCGGCTTCTGAATTTATTATAATTTGTAAAAGAATAGTTTCCGGAATAGGTTGCCGTTAAATATTTATTGGCATTTTTATTCGTAATAATATTCATAATCGCGCCCCCGGAAGTGGCGGGAAATTCCGCGCCGGGCTGGGTGATAACTTCGATTCTGTCAACCGAATTGGCAGGCATGCCTTCCAAAAAAGAATTCAGCTCGTTTGACGTAATATTTAAAGGCCGTCCGTTCAGATAAACATCGAGAACTTTTCCCTGATACATCATGCCTGCAATATCAGTGGAAACCAATCCCGGAAGTTTTTTAATTCCTTCCAGAACATTTCCGTTATTCAGCTGAGGCTGTTCCGAAAAATCGAAGATGGTACGGTCGGCCTTCTGTTCAACGGCTTTTTTCGTTTTAGTGATTACTACTCCTTCGATCTCCTTTTCTTTTACCTGGCTGTTGGTTTTCTCCTGTGCATCGATAAATATTGAGCCTGATACGAATAGAAAGAATATAATTTTCTTCATAATATTATTTACTGCTATTCAGTTAGACGCAGAAAACGAAATTTTGTTACAAAAAAGCTTTTTCTCTTTATCTAAGACTGTTGAATTCTACATAATCAAATTCAGGGGAAGAAGTGAACAGCTGTCTTAACACTGATGCATGGCCATTTCCTGCAATAACAAGAATTCTGTCTTCGGTATTACGAGGAATATTCTGGATATTACGGAACATTCTCAGATTTCTGTCGTACCAGTATAATGCAAGCATATCTGCCCCGTCGTGTGCCCTCAGCTTAAAATCCCCGCTCAAATAAGCACCATATTCATATTTATGGTATTCTTTGCTGTTCATAAATTTAAAAAGCTCTAAAATAGATTTGAAGTTTTTGCGTTCAGAAGTTTTGAAAAAAGCATTGTATTGCTTTGAAATTGGATCATCACTTAAAAAATCATAGTCCGCACTCATATTTTTAAAATACATTGAGTCTGTCTTCCCGAATTTTTCTCCAAGATCATCCAAAATAGAATTGGCATCAATGCTGTATAATTCATTAAGATTAAGCTCTTTTGCGATTCGCATGGCAATCTGGTAGCGTTCGTCCCTTTGGTCCTGATGCTTCCCATCTTTGTATTCTTTTAATTTCTGATTGGCATTCCAGTCCGGCCATGCCTCAATGGCTATTTTTGTTGGCTTAAATTTCTTGATATAGTTAATAAGCTCTGTCACTTCCTTCGCCGTTTTTGTTGACAGGACATCAACCTGATCCCCTTTTTCAGTTTTATGAGCATCAAGATTAGGGTAGTCAAAATGGAATGACCCGACAACGAGAACTTTTGTCTTAGGATTATTGAAATACTCCGATGGCTTTTTCTGTGCAGAAACAAAAGTGCAGACGCATACCAGTAAGCTGTAAATAAATGTTTTCATAATTATTTTATTTGTTAGTTATTTTATTTTGATGATTCAAAGGTAGATTTATGTGAAAATCTATGAAATAGCGTTTAGATGAGTCCTCTATTTATAGGGGTTAAAAGATATTCATCGGAGAAAAGGGGTGGTTCATCGGAAATTAGAGTTCATAATTTAACAGATAATCTATTTTTGCTTTATGAAAGCGAACAAACTGATTTATCTGCATATTTTCTTCTGGGGTATTTATATCATAGGCTCGGTTCTTATTCCCTATTTTATATTTCATACGGAAAGAATTATTTTTAATATTACTTTCCTTCTTACAAGTTTTATCTGCTTTTATATAAACTATTTTCTGGTAGCGCCTAATTTTTTTGATGCAGGAAGATGGTATAAATCTGTGATTGCATTTTTGTTGAGTGTTTCGTGTTTTGTATTTGTCCGGTATTCTGTAGAAGAAATCTTATTGCCTGCTATGGTAGGATTGAGAAATTATAAGGAAGGAACCAATTTCGGATATTACTTTTTCGATAATATTTTCTACAGCAGTACTACTATTTTTATCAGTACTACCTTTTGGTTTTTTAAATATTTTGTTGATATTGAAAAAGAGAAAGCAGAATTAATCGAGGCCAGAAAAACAGCGGAATTACAGGCTTTAAAAACCCAGATCAATCCGCATTTTATTTTTAATTCTTTAAATAATATCTATTCTCTGGTGTATCAAAATTCAGAAAAAGCTTTGCCCGCACTTGGAGAACTGAGCCAATTGTTGAGATACAGTACAAAAGATCTAGGTGAAAATACGATCACTTTAGATAAAGAAATTGGATATATTGACAGTTTAACCGCCTTGGAAAAATTAAGAATTAAAAAACCTGAATTATTGACTATCAAAAAAAATATTAATTATCCTAAACTTGATATTTCTCCGATGATTTTAGTGCCATTCGTAGAAAATGCTTTCAAGCACGGGGATTTCAGAGACAAAGGATTTGTACTGGAGATTTCGGATGAACATAGGATTCTTCATTTTTATCTTTTGAATTTTAAAAAAGAAAAGGTGAAAGATTCTGGATCGGGTATCGGAATCGGCAACGTGAAAAAAAGGCTGGAAATTCTATATCCGAAAAAACATGAATTTAATATCAGTGAATCTGAAACAGAATTTATCGTAGATTTAAAAATTGATTTGCGGAATGAATAAAATTAAATGTATTGTTGTAGATGATGAACCCTTAGCGGTTTCGCTTTTGGAAAGTTATGTACAGAAAATTCCTTTTTTTGAATTGGCTTTTTCTTCTGAAAATCCTATTGAAGCTTTAGACTTTATTCAGAATAATGAAGCTGATCTGGTTTTTCTCGATATTCAGATGCCGGAATTGACCGGGATTAATTTTATGAAAATTGTTGGAGATAATCTGAAATATATTTTAACCACAGCCTACTCTGAATATGCTCTGGAAGGCTACGAACATAATATCGTCGATTATCTTTTAAAGCCGGTTTCTTTTGAACGTTTTTACAGAAGTGCTTTGAAAGCGCAGGAACGTTTTGTTTTTAATGAAGAAAAAGCAGCATCTCATTTCTTCGTGAAATCTTCAGGACAGCAGCACCGGATCAATTTTAAGGATATTCTTTATATTGAAAGCATCAAAGATTATGTGAATATTAAAACAGCCAATCAGGAGTATATTGTTTTAGATACTTTAAAATCTCTTGAACAGCAACTTTCTGAATTATCCTTTGCCCGTATTCATAAATCATTTATCATTAATTTAGATCATATTAAAAGCATTGCCGCGAAAAAGATACTATTGCTGTCCGATCATGAGATCCCGATAGGAGACAGCTACAGAACAAATTTTTTAAGCAAATTCAAATAAAAAAAGCAACTTCTATTGAAGTTGCTTTTTCGTGATATAATTAATCTGAAATTAATTTTCCTGTCTCTTGATTAGGTTAAGAGCGGAACCTGCCTTAAACCAGTCAATCTGCTGATCATTATAGGTGTGATTTGCCGTAATAACATCTTTTGTTCCGTCTGCATGAACAAACTCTAAAGAAAGTTGTTTTCCCGGAGCGAACTGATCCAAATCTAAGAAGTTCACTGTGTCATCTTCCTGGATTTTATCATAGTCGGCTTCATTGGCAAATGTCAATCCCAGCATCCCTTGTTTTTTAAGGTTGGTTTCGTGGATTCTTGCGAATGATTTTACCAGTACGGCTTTTACACCAAGATGTCTCGGTTCCATAGCTGCGTGCTCTCTTGAAGAACCTTCACCGTAGTTTTGGTCTCCGACAACAATCGTAGGTATTCCTGCAGCTTTGTATGCTCTCTGTACAGCAGGGACCTCACCATATTCACCCGTTAATTCATTTTTAACGTGGTTGGTTTCCATGTTGTAAGCATTTACAGCTCCGATTAACATGTTGTTTGAAATGTTGTCTAAGTGACCTCTGTATTTCAACCATGGTCCTGCCATAGAAATGTGGTCGGTTGTACATTTTCCGAAAGCTTTGATCAATACCTTAGCCCCTTGAATGTTTTTACCGTCCCATGCAGGGAATTCTTCCAACAACTGAAGTCTGTCTGAAGTCGGGCTTACTTTAACCTCCACTGCAGAGCCGTCCGCAGAGGGTGCCTGATAGCCCGCATCTTCAACAGCAAATCCTCTGGCCGGTAATTCTGAACCTTTAGGCTCGTCAAGTCTGATCTGTTCACCGTTTTCAGCTGTTAAGGTATCGGTGATCGGATTGAAATCCAGTCTTCCTGAGATGGCAACAGCGGCTACCATTTCCGGAGACGCTACAAAAGCGTGGGTATTCGGGTTTCCGTCTGCTCTTTTCGCAAAGTTTCTGTTGAAAGAGTGGATGATTGAGTTTTTCTCTCCTTTTTCAGAACCTTCTCTGTCCCACTGCCCGATACAAGGTCCGCAGGCATTGGTGAAGATTCTTGCGTTTTCAAATTTTCTGAAAGAGTCCAGGAACCCGTCTCTTTCAGCAGTATATTTTACCTGTTCTGAACCTGGATTAATCCCCAGGATCGCTTTAGGTTTTACTCCTTTTGCTACGGCATCTTCTACGATGGAAGCTGCTCTTGATAAATCTTCGTAAGAAGAGTTGGTACAAGACCCGATCAAAGCCCATTCGACTTCTAACGGCCATCCGTTAGCTTCCGCTTTAGCTCTGAATTCAGAAACAGGCGTTGCCAAATCCGGCGTGAAAGGTCCGTTTAAGTGAGGCGCCAGTTCAGAAAGATTGATTTCGATTAACTGGTCGAAATATTGTTCAGGATTAGCATATACTTCAGCATCACCTGTTAAATGTTCGGCGATTTTATCAGCTGCGTCCACTACATCCTGTCTTCCCGTAGCCGCCAGGTATCTTCTCATGGAATCATCATATCCGAAAGTGGAAGTCGTAGCCCCGATCTCGGCACCCATGTTACAGATGGTTCCTTTACCGGTTGCGGAAAGGGATTCTGCCCCTTCTCCGAAATATTCTACGATGCATCCGGTTCCTCCTTTTACGGTAAGAATCCCTGCTACTTTAAGGATAACGTCTTTTGCAGAAGTCCATCCTGACATTTTACCGGTTAATTTCACACCGATCAGCTTGGGCATTTTAAGCTCCCATGCCATTCCTGCCATCACGTCTACTGCATCAGCACCTCCTACACCAATCGCTACCATCCCTAAACCTCCTGCATTAACCGTGTGAGAGTCGGTACCGATCATCATCCCTCCAGGGAAAGCATAGTTTTCCAATACTACCTGGTGAATGATCCCGGCACCCGGCTTCCAGAAGCCGATTCCGTATTTATCACAAACGGAACTGAGGAAATTGAAAACCTCAGAGTTTTTATTGATCCCTTCCTGTAAATCTGATTCTGCACCTACTCTTGCCTGGATCAGGTGATCTGCGTGAGCTGTTGAAGGAACGGCTACTTTAGCTTTCCCGGCCTGCATGAACTGCAAGAGTGCCATTTGTGCAGTGGCGTCCTGCATGGCCACTCTGTCCGGTGCGAAGTCTACATAAGAATTTCCTCTTTCATGTGCTTTCGTAGCATTTCCTTCCCAAAGGTGAGTGTATAATATTTTTTCTGATAATGTAAGAGGTTTGCCCACGATCTGTCTTGCTGCTGCAATCCTTTCAGGGTAACGCTCGTACACTTTTTTGATCATATCGATATCAAATGTCATATCTCAAAAACGTTTTAAAGTTATCAAACAATTAAAAATGTTCCCAAATTTACGAATTTTTAATATTTTATATGAGTTAAATTATTTAGATTCTTTATAAATATGTGTTTTATAATTTCTATTTTGGATGTATTTTTGCAGCCAAATGACGAATATGAAAAAAGCAGTTCAGTTGGTAGGGATATTTGTTTCCGTTTTTATTTTTTCTCAGGCCGGGTCAGTAAAAACACTGCCGATTAAGAATCCATTGAAAACGGCTATTGTCAATGCATCTGCCCGGAATACAAAGAGCATTGGCTTTCCCGTTATTAATAAAGATCTGCCCGCTTTGATCCCTAAAAAGAAAAACGGGAATTTCGGCTATGTCAATCAGAAAGGCAAATTTGTCATCCAGCCTGAATATCACATTGCTGTATTTTTTTATGAAGACTGTAATCTCCTCAATTCTCCCAATGAAAAAATAAGAAAATTCGGAACTTCAGCTTATGCTACCGTAGAAAAGAATCAGATATCGTACAGAATAGATCAGGCGGGGAAAAGAGTGTATCAGTTTAAACAGGCGGATTTGGGTAAATGTTTTCATAAGGAATACATTCAGCAGCTTTTTCAGGCGTATGTTCTCAATGGCTTCTATGGCATCATAGAAAAATCTACATTCAGGAACGCTGAGGATTACAGACAGTTCCAGATTTATCCGCAGTATGAGTACCTGTATATCCTGGAAGGGGATGATGTTGCCAATCCCATGATTATTGCTTCTAAAAATAATATGTTCGGAGTGATTGATGTCAATAACAAAATAATTATACCTTTTGAATATGAGGATATTAAGCGCAACTTCAGCTGGAAACTGGGAAAGATGTTTGATGTTTCAAAAGACGGGAAAAATTACTATTATGTAGATGACCATGATAAAACCTATTAGGTCTCAGCCATATTTCCATAATAAATAAAGACTAAATTTTTGTGAATAATGATTTAACAAATTATTCTGAGCCTGAACTTAAGGACTTAAATAGCTCTATCTCATAAAAATTTTGTAATTTCGCGGCTGAAATAAAGGGGTGCTGTAATAAGCTGAGATTAAACCCAATGAACCTGGAACGGGTAATGCCGTTTAGGGAAACATTAATATAATTGGTAAATGACAATTGATAATCAATTATAATTTATCGCTTATCAATTATAAATAATCCGCCCCTTTTATTCATTAAATTTTAAAATTTATAGAATGAAAGGATTATTTTTTTTAGGGCTTACTGTGGGCTCATTCGCTTTTGTACAGGCGCAGAGTTCCGATTCTCTTAAAATAAAGGAAATTGAAGCCGTTAATTTTACCAGAAGACTTCCTGTTGCCAAAGAAATCATCAATGTTGCCAAAGATCTCGACAGCCGTAATTTAGGCCAGGACTTGCCGATTCTCCTTAAAAATCAAACTTCCGTTATATCTACTTCCGATGCCGGAAATGGAGTCGGTTATACAGGATTCAGGATCCGTGGGGTTTCAGGAAGCGGGATTAACGTCATGATGAACGGTGTTCCTTACAATGATTCAGAAAGCCAGGGGACTTTCTTTGTGAATGTTCCTGATCTTACGAGTTCTGCGTCACAGATTGTAATTCAGAGGGGAGTAGGAACTTCCAATAACGGGGTTTCTGCATTTGGTGCCAGCATCAATGTCATTTCAAAAGACCCGGAGGAAAAATTTTACCTTAAGACGGATGACAGCTACGGGTCATTCAATACCTATAAGTATTCTGCAGAAATAGGTTCCGGAAAATTCTGGGGCAACAGATTGTCTGTGATGGGAAGGTATACCCATATCAGTTCTGACGGATACATCGACAGGGCTTTTTCAAAATTACATTCCTATAATTTTACAGCTTTATATGAAGAAGGAAATACCAGGGTCCGCCTGATGGCTTTCGGGGGAAAGGAAAAGACATACCAGGCCTGGAACGGCATCGATAGAAAAACCTGGGAAACTGATCCGAAATTTAATTATTCCGGTGCAATTTACGATGCCAGCTGGGAAAATATTGTCAGTTTTTACGATAATGAAACGGACAACTACCGACAAAACCATTACCAGCTGTTTTGGGAACAGAAATTCAATGACCGCTGGAACTTAGAAACGACTGTACATTATACAAAAGGAAAAGGATATTACGAAAATTATAAGCAGGGTGATCCTTTTGTGAGATATAATCTGGCTGATATGGAAGGCGAGGAGTATTCGGATTTCATCAGGAAAAAATGGCTGAACAATGATTTTTACGGAATTGTTTCAACACTATACGGAAAACTTGGGATGGTAGATGTTAATTTCGGAGCGGTTGCCAATCAGTATTACGGACGGCATTTCGGAAATGTAAGCGGGGTTTTCTTACCGCAGATTGATGAGCATGAATATTACAGAAACCGTTCTGTAAAAAATGAAGTGGCCGGTTTTGCCAAGGCTTTATTAAAGGTTGACCGTTTTGAGTTCTTCGGAGATTTACAGTTGAGAAATATCGATTACGACACCAGAATTATACAGTCCGGAGACGGCGAAGGGGCTGATCTGAATAAAAACTGGCTGTTCTTCAATCCAAAAGCCGGAATCAATTACAGGATCCCGAAAGGAAAGGTTTTCATTTCTTATGCCCATGCACAGCGCGAGCCCAACAGGGATGATTTGCTGGCTGACAATACCGTAAAAGCAGAAAAACTCCATGATTTTGAGGCCGGTTTTGAAAGGCAGTTCGGTATGGTTTCGTTTACGGCTAACCTTTACTACATGTATTACGTTAATCAGCTGGTGCTGAATGGCGAGCTGAACAATGTCGGTGCTTTCATCAGGACCAATTCAGGGAAAAGCTACAGAAGCGGAATCGAACTGGGCGCTCTTGCTAAGCTTTCCAAACAATGGGAGCTGACCGGAAATGTAAGTTTCAGTAACAACAGGAACATGGACTTTAAAACGGAAAATGAAAAAGGGATAAAAGATCTCGGCAACACGCAGATTTCATTCTCGCCGGATGTAATTGCGAATTTAGGCTTAAAATTCAATCCGAATCAAAATTTCCAGTTTGCCCTGATCAATCAATATGTCGGAAAGCAGTACCTGGACAATTCAGAAGATCAGAATCTTCAGCTGAAAGATTATCTTTTAATGGATTTTAACGCGCAGTATCAGTTTAAAATTAAGAATAATGATATTGCTCTGAAATTGTTGGTTAACAACCTTTTCAACAGAAAGTATGTCAATAACGGAGCCGTTTATGACGGAACTCCCTACTATTTTTCTCAGGCGGGAACAAATTTTATGTTCGGGATCAGCTGGAAAATCCAGTAATCAGTTAGGCTATATTTAAATCATTATAGTAAAAGTAAAGTTAGATTGAGGCTGCTCCGGCAGCCTTTTTTATGGGGATATGCTGCAGTCTGTCTATGTAAATCAATGAAAATTAAAACCGTTTTAAGTCTTGTTCATAAAAAACAAATCTTCCGAAAAGTCATCAAAAAATCATAAATTTGCGTCCAGATGAATACCTCAGCTTACATTTTAGAATATTTAAAACAGTTTGGGACGGTTACCGTTCCCTGTTTTGGCATTTTTTCTCTTGAAAATTCCAAAGCCATTATCAATTCCGAAAATGGGAGTATTCTTCCTCCGGCAAGCACCATTGCTTACAAACCGGATTATGAAGTGAAATCTGATGATCTCGCAGCCTTTATCGGAGGCCAGAAACAGATGACCGTAGAAGCATCTGCAACAGATCTCCAGATCCAGACTGATTTTTGGAAAAAGAAACTCCAGGCAGAGCAGACTTTGGATCTCCAAGGATTGGGGACTATATTTATGGAAGACGGTAAAACTCATTTCAAAGGCAACAGGCTGCAGTCTGACCATCCTGATTTCTATGGGCTTGAAGAAATCAAAATATCGGATATTAACGATAAAGACGTGAAACCTGGGGTTCCTGTAAAGGCTAAAAAAGATTACCGCTTCAATAGATCAATCCTTTGGGCTTTTCTGATTATTATTCCGGTTACAGCGATCCTGTATGTGGCTTATACCCGGCAGGAGCTTCTTTTCGGGAAAAAATCTTTTGATACAACACGTATTCCTGTACAGACAAAAAACCATATAACAGAAAAAGATACGGTAAAAGTACGGGTACACACTCCGGCAGTTACAGATTCTCTGAAAAAGGATTCACTACAGAAAGCAGTAAAGCCTGCCGTAGAAAAAGCCGGCAGAATTCCGGCCACCCAAAACAACACTAAGAAAAAATGACAAAAATAAAGAAAGCGTCAGAATCCCTGACCATCATGACGAATATTGTGCTTCCCAATGATACCAACCAGCTGAGAAACCTTTTCGGAGGCGAATTGCTGGCAAGAATGGACCGATGCGCATCTATTTCCGCTACGAGACACTGTGAGAGAAGGGTAGTCACTGCATCCGTCAACCATGTTTCATTTGATCATCCGATCCCGGAAGGCGGAATTGTGGTGATGGAATCTAAAGTTTCCCGCGCCTTTTCAACTTCCATGGAAATTTATGTAGACGTCTGGCTGGATGACCCGATCAATCATAAAAAAATTCAGACCAATAAAGGGATTTATACTTTTGTGGCAGTAGACGAATTCAACAGGCCTATCCCGATTCCTGATATGAAGCCTGAAACGGAAGTGGAAAAAGAAAGATTTGCCGCCGCTTTAAGAAGGAAAGAATTGTCACTGATTCTCTCCGGAAGAATGAAGCCGCTGGAATCTGTGGAATTAAAGAAGCTTTTCCAGGAACCTAAATAATCTCTTTTAAAGAGAGACCACATAAAAGTAATGTGACCGCTAAAGATAAGACCGACAGAAATATTTGTCGGTTTTTTATTGCCGTCTCTGCTGAAGGTTCCAGGTGATTATTGTTTTTTTTAAAAATTTTCTGGGGATAGAATAATGGAAGTCCGGTTAAAATTAAAATAACTGCATTGATTCCTGCTTCAAGCCACAGAAACATTTTACTTCCAAATCCGTCCGGACCTTCAGAAGAATAATGAATCGGAATAATTTCCGGAACTGATGCGAATTTAATTCCTAAAAAGACAGCATAAGCCAATAATAATATGACCGACAGACTGAAAATAAATGTATACAATTTCATACAGTTACACTGAAAATTTTTATCATGGGAAAGCCGTTTCTAAATCTTTGCCCTTACCTTTGCCTCAACAAATATAAAGAATAATGTCTTCTATGAAAATCTTGCTTTTAGATAAAAATCACCCGCTTATTGCCGAACAGCTTTTGGAAAAAAACTTTATTCTGGAAGAAGATTTTACCTCTTCCTATAATGAGGTGTATGATAAAATTGAAAATTATGACGGCGTAATTATCAGAAGCAGAATTCCTTTGGATAAAAACTTTTTAGAGAAAGGGAAAAGTCTGAAATTCATCGCAAGAGTGGGAGCGGGAATGGAAAACATTGATATTCCGGTGGCTGAAAAGCTGGGAATTCAATTAATTAATTCTCCTGAAGGCAACCGTGATTCTGTAGCAGAGCATGTGGTCGGAATGCTGCTGGTTCTCATGAACAGGCTGTTCATTGCCTCACAGGAAGTGAAAAACGGGATCTGGCTGCGCGAAGAGAACAGGGGAGATGAGCTTTTGGGAAAAACAGTCGGGCTGATTGGTTACGGGAACATGGGTAAAGCAACGGCAAAAAGGCTTTCAGGGTTTGGCTGTACCGTTATTTTTCATGATATCCTGCCGAATCTTTCTGATGAATATGCCACACAGGTTTCTCTGGAGGAATTAAAAGACAGGGCCGAAGTTTTAAGCCTGCACATTCCGTTAACGGAATTATCTTACTATCTGATTGACGGACCTTTCATTGCTGAAATGAAGAATGACTTTTATTTCATCAATACAGCCAGAGGAAAAAATATTGAAACGAAAAGCTTAGTTGAAGCGATGCGTTTCGGCAAAGTCAAAGGGGCCTGCCTGGATGTACTGGAATATGAGAAATCATCCTTCGAAAACCTGGAAACGGAAAATGAAGATCTGAAATATCTCCTGGAATCTGAAAAAGCAATCGTTACGCCACATATTGCAGGGTGGACCCATCAGAGCAAGGAAAAGCTGGCGCAGGTGATTGTAGATAAAATTGTGGCGGGGTTTTGTAGATAAGATTGATTACAACTTCCAAAAATAATTTTAAGGATGAAAAATAAACTAGCTAGCTTTTAATGAGGATGTTCTCCGAGTTAATATTTTAAATGAATTCTCAATATAAAGTAAAGTCTTTCAATACGGTTGCTTCGAACTTTTACGTTGAATGATTTAAAATTTAATATTGATAATAAATGATTTGCATTTTTAAAGTCTTCTTACTGACTTTCGAACATTACTGTAAAAGAAATGCTACACAAAGGTTCGTGTAGCATTAATGAGTAGACTTAAGATATTGAAACTTATCTATTTATTTTTTTATGAGTTTATGGATGCTCTCAGATCCATCGGCTGTTGATATCTTAATGAAATATATGCCGTTTGGAAGTTGTTGCACGTCAATCTGATTGGTTTGATCAACTTTGATCAATGTTTTTCCGGAAATATCTAAAACTTGTAACCATTTGATTGAATATTCAGATTTTACAAAAATCTTTTCAGAGGCAGGATTGGGATATACTGTCATTTTTGTTTTGCCTGAAATTATTTCTTCAACAGATAAAAAAGGTTCTGGGCAGTTAGGAGAATAGTTGTCTCCAGTAAACGTCCATCCTTTATTATTAATTAATTGATTTCGGAATATCTGGCCTCCGTTACCATAAGTCCTTCCGACTGCTCCGACAAGTCGACCAAGTGGCGAATCAGGGTTTTCAGCCCATCCTTTTAAGGTTGCACCATAATTTCCACAATCTAAGCCGCTAGAACCAAAAATTTCTGTCAAATTTACTATTGGCGAAAGTGTCCAATTGCCTAAATTTTTGTTGAAATTACTATTAGACCAAAACATATAAGACATATTTGTAACATTTGAAACGTCCCATGACGAGATATCTTGATTAAAACTAGGATAAGAGAACATCTGAGACATGTTGGTGACATTTGAAGTATTCCAGTTGTTTAATGGTTGATTAAAAGACTGAGAGGCTTCGAACATCGCTGACATATTCTGAACATTTGAAACATTCCAATTATTAATATTCTGGTTGAATGCCTTAGCGCGATTAAACATGAAACTCATGTTGGTTACATTTGAAACATTCCAATTGGCAATATCCTGATTGAATACATCAGCATAATAAAACATCTCACTCATGTTTGTAACGTTTGATGTATTCCAATTGCCAATTGGTTTATTAAAAGCCTTCGCATTTAAAAATAAACTGCTCATATTAGTTACATTGCTCACATTCCAGTTATTAATATTGTTTACAATTGATAAGTTTGTGCAACCTGAAAAAAAAGAGCTGAGGTTAGTAACTCCTGAAAAATCAGGAATATCCGTTGCTGTAATTTGAATATTGGCATATCCTGAAAACATTCCTGATAAATTATTATCCCAGGTAATTTGGCCCCATTGTGTTAGTTCAACAACTTTATCAGCATCAGTTCCAGACTTAAGCCTGAAAATGCCAGTAGGTATAATAGAAATGGTATATGTTCCTATTGAGGGAACGCTTATTTCCGTTAAATCTGTGATTGTAGTTCCATTACCGGTAATAGCAGAATTATTACTCTTTACATACGAGTAGCTGTAGGCACCCTGAGTGTTTAATCTTATTTTTGGATTGCTCGCATCACTCACAAAAAATTTAAGTACAAGTGGAGCTTGTGCCTTTATAACAGTAATGGTTAAAAAGCAGAAAGCGAAAAAGTAAATTTTTTTTAACATTTTTTTATTTTTATTGGGTGCAAAAATACATATTTCCTAAGAATAAGATATTAAGTAAAAAAAAAAAGCAAATAATCGCCAAGCTCCGCATTGTTGCTTCTCTGTGGGTTTTTCAGATATGCTTTACTCAAAAATTATGTTTTTTATTAGGCTTTAAAATTTTAAAAAAATATGTATCTGATCTTAGTTGTTAAGATGTTGTTCAATATCAAGTACCTTGCTTAATGTAAGTCTAGATTCTTAAAAAAATTGCTTTTAATAGTGTTAAATAATTCATAATTTACTTCCAGGACTTAGTATTTATTTTGAGTTTCATTAAATTGCCGCTCATTTTTGTACTCATGAATAATCGCTATTTTTTATTGCTGATCACTGCTTTTTTATTCTTTTTTTCCTGTAAAAAAAAATCTGAAAATAGAAATACCGTTGCAGAACATACAACCAACCTTCCGAATTACGGGAATGTAGATTTAAGTAAAGTATTTACCAAAGATGACAGTCAGATTCCGGATAAAGCATCATTGGTCCGTTATATTGATCAGTATTACAAAAAAGTTTGGGAAGGAAGTGATCTGAGCGGCAGCATCCTGGTGGCCAAAGGAGACGATATCCTGTATGAAAACTACAGAGGTTTCGCCAGAGAAGACCATCAGAAACCGATTGATAAAAATACACCGCTCCATGTGGCTTCCGTTTCCAAAACATTGACGGCAATGGCCATGATGAAACTGGTGGAAGCGGGGAAAATTAAGCTGTCAGATCATTTAACACAATATTTCCCGGGTTTTCCATACCCGAATGTTACCGTACATACCTTACTGGACCAGAGAAGTGGCCTTCCGAAATATGAATATTTTATTCCGAAGATTCAGCCGGCTCCGGTAGAACTTTCTAAGCCATTTATCACCAATGAGGATGTATTGCACATGATCATTAAATATAAGCCTGAACTGGCAAGAGATACCGACACTGGTTTTATGTATTGCAATACCAACTTTGCCATGCTGGCTTTACTGATTGAAAAAGTAACCATGATGCCCTTTCCACAGGCGATGAAAGAGATGGTTTTCGATCCTCTGAAAATGGACCATACGTTTATTTTTCAGGAAAAAGATATTCCTACCGCTTCCCAGTCATTTTATTACGGAGGGAATAAATTATATCCTCTGGACAAACTGGATCTGATTTACGGAGATAAAAATGTGTATACTACGCCGAGAGATTTGTATAACTTCTCAAAAGCCATGTTTTCCAAAGATTTTTTAAAACCCGAATTTATGCAGATGGTCTTCATGCCGTACAGTAATGAAAAAGCCGGCATGAATAATTACGGCTTGGGTTTCAGAATGAAAATTTTTGATAACGGTGAAAAGCTGACCTACCATAACGGCTGGTGGCATGGAACCAACTCTGTTTTTGCCCATTTATTAAAATCAAAAGTCACGATTGTGGCCATCGGAAATAAATACTCCAATAAGGTGTATTCGGCACTTGCCCTATCCGGTCTGTTCGAAGATTTTCCTCCTCAGATAGACAAGCTGCACAGCGTGATGAGCGACGGCAAAGATACATTGAAAGGACATAGTGAAGTTTATGGAGAATAATGTTTATTTTTGCGTAAACCTATTCATGAAAAGATTTCTTTTATTATTCGTTATCGGTTTCCTTTTGCAGTCCTGCGCAAGAGTCGGGTCGCCAGTAGGGGGTTCGAAAGATACGCTGGCTCCTAAATTTTTAGGCTCCAATATCGATACCACAAGGATTAATGTTCCGAGGGACATCAAAGAACTGCGTCTAGACTTTGATGAATACATCACCTTAAAGGACATCAATAAAAACCTGAATATTTCTCCCCCGATCAATAATATCAAACGGATTATTCCTGCCAATATTGCCAATAAATTTATCCTGATTCAGTGGACTGATACCCTGCAGGCAAATACAACATATAACTTTAATTTTGGAAATTCTATTGCAGACAATAACGAGACAAATATTTTACGCTATTTCAACTTTGCCTTTTCTACAGGTGAAAAGCTGGATGATCTTTATATTAGCGGAGAGGTGAAAGATGCTCTATCCATTAAAAAAGCCGGTGAAAATAAATTTGTGGTCGGATTATACCGGGCAAAAGATACCATCGATTACAAACAGAAACCTTACTATATGACCAAGGTGGATGATGACGGATATTATGAGCTGAATTACCTGTCTCCAGGGCCATATAAGATTATCGCCTTTGAAGATGAAAACGGAAATTCAATATATGATCCCGGTAAAGAAAAAGTAGGCTTCCAGAAAGATCCGGTAGTGGTGGAAAAATCAGTGTCCGGATTGAATTTAAAATTATATCCTTCCAGGAAACCGGTGAAATACCTGGAAATGAAAGAAAGTCCGGGTGGGGTGCTGATGACATTTGAAGGAAAACCGGAAGATGTTAAAGTTCAACCATTAAATGAAAAAATTAAAGAGTATAAAGTTACGCACGTCCCGAAATCCGATACGGTAAGGATCTGGTTTGATGCAGTAAAAAGTGACGTAGGGCAGACGGCAACTGAAAACCTTAAATTCGGATATAATGCAGGAATCGGGAAGAAAGACAGCCTGTACAATGCATCGTTGTTCTATAAGTACAATACGAAAAACGCAATGGATCTTGCCAGCGATAACGGAGGCGGAATGCTTGCCCCGAAACAGGATTTTAAACTTGTTTCAAATTATTATCTTGATAAAATCAATACTGATAAATGGATCCTCAAAATGACCGGTGATACTTTGAATACAGTACCTTTCACTGCGAGAATTTCAGAAACCAATCCATATCAAATTTTAATGAAAGCCGATTTTGTTCCGGGTAAAAAATACCAGCTGACAGTTCCGAAAGAAACTGTGTCGTCTTTCTATGCTAAAAATTATCAGTCCAAGCGTTTTGATTTTGAAGCGGATAAAGTTGAAAATTACGGAAGTGTGACATTCAAACTGCAGAATGCGCCTGTTTCAAGCTATTGGATTCAGCTGGTAGACAGTTCAGATAAGATTTTGTATCAGAAATATACAAAAGGTAGCGAAGTGAAGTTTGACATTCTCAGGCCCGGTGAATATATTGTGAAAGTCCTGGCTGACAATAATGAAAATAAATACTGGGATGAAGCCGATTTCCGGAATGACGTTTTTGCAGAAGATTCCTATATTTATTATAAGGTCATTATCGTAAGGCCGCTTTGGGACAGCAATGAAGAATGGGATCTGAAAGATACGAGGGTACTGGATACGTCAAAATTAAGTGTGCCGAAAACAGATGCCAATACTCCGCCCAAAGATGCGAAAGAACTGGATGTAAAGAGCAATAATACCTTGCTGACGCCTACCAGGTAAAATAGATGAAAACGTTTAAAAAAATACTTTTCTGGACTCTGCTGGGTTTTGGGCTGATACAGTTTATTTCTACAGACAAAGTGAACAAGCCTGTGGATCACAAGGTAAATTTTATCGATGTTAACAAAACACCTGATAAAATTGCACAGTTAATCAGGGGAGCATGCTATGACTGCCATTCCAATGAAACCGTTTACCCGGAATACGCCTATGTTGCGCCGGTGTCCTGGTCGATAAAAAGCCATGTCAATGAAGGCCGGGAGCATATGAACTTCTCTGTCTGGAAAACCTATAACCAGGAGCTTAAAGAAAGCATGATGGATAAAGCGGTTCAGACGCTGAAGAACAGAACCATGCCGATGCCGGGATATATTGTGTATCATAAAGAAGCGAATCTTTCTGATGCTGAAAGAACCCTGTTAATACAATATTTTGAAGGGCTTTTAAAATCCAAATTGTATTAACCTGAAATAAAAAAATAAAACACCGGTTATAGCAACCGGTGTTTTTAATAGAGTCAGTAATGATCGTCTAGTGGTTAAATATCCTTCAGATAAGCTTCGAAAAATCTTTTCTGGGAATCAAAAGCAAGGTCTTCAAGATTTAGGTCTTTCAAAGGAATCCAGACGGCTTCTGAAATTTCAGAGGCTTCAAGATTGACTTCAAATTTTTCCGGAACATGATATTCGTAAAAAAGATCAATGGTATGATAATCAATCTCTTTATACTGATATACATTCGGAAGGCTTGTGAGGTACCGCAGCCTTGAAATATCAACGGTCAGTTGCAGTTCTTCAAAAAGTTCCCTTTTACAGGCTTCTTCAGCGCTTTCCTTAGGATCTACAAATCCGCCTGCAAGATCAAGTTTTCCTTTTTTCGGGTCTCTTACCCTTCTGGTAAGATAAACTTCGTCATCATGCCTGATCACCACGGCTACGGCCCCGGCAACATTGTTGTACAGGTTGAAATTACAAATGGGACAGCTCCATTTCTTTTCGCCGTCCCAGTGTAAGGATTTTTCGCCGCAATTAGGGCAGTATTCCAGTATTTTCATTGAGTGATATATTAATATTTCTCGGATGATAGCTCAAAATTACATCCCGGAGTTCCTCGGTCTTCAGATGGGTATAAATTTCAGTGGTGGTAATGCTGGAATGGCCCAGCATTTCCTGGATGTACCGTAGGTCTGCGCCGTTCTGAAGCAAATGCGTCGCAAAAGAATGCCTGAATGTATGAGGGGATATTTTCTTGCTTACGCCTGCTTTGTCCGTTAATTCCTTTATAATTAAAAATACGATAACCCTGGACATGGAGGTTCCCCGGCTGTTGAGGAAAAGTGTGTCTTCATGTTTTTTATTCACTTTACCTTTGGAGCGGGTATCGTTGATGTATCGCTGTATCAGTTCTGCGGTATAACCTGCCAAAGGGACAAAACGGGTTTTGTCTCCTTTTCCGGACACTTTAATATAATGTTCTTTAAAATTAATGTTTGAAATTTTAAGCTCAATAAGTTCCGAAACCCGGAGGCCGCAGCCATACAGCACCTCAATAATACAGTGGTTTCTTCTCCCGAGATCGGTATTCATCTCAATAGCATTGATGATTTTATTGATGTCTGGAAGGCTTAAAGTATCAGGAAGATAGAGTCCGAGTTTGGGCCCCTCCAGCAAGGCAGCTGGATTGTCTTCACGGAACTCATCTTCCATCAGGTATCTGAAAAATGCTTTGATGGAAGAGATCCATCTGGCCTGAGACCGTTCACTGAACTTTTGTTTGGAAAGATTGAAAATGTATTCCTGCAGATTTTCGTATCCGATGGTGTCAGGGCCCATGTTTTCCAGATCTTCTTCTGCGTATTCCTTTAATTTTCTGATGTCCCTAATGTAGGCGTCAAGTGTGTTTTCTGAAAAATTTCTTTCGAAGCGAAGAAAGATTTCAAAATCCTTAATTTTTTCATCCCATGTCATGGTTGCTGTGTTATTTTTTTAGTTCACAATCCGAAATCTGCTCTATTTCAATATTATGGTTTCTTAAAAATGATATCCCGTCATCATCCGAATATTCATTGATGTATACAAGTCTGGCAATCCCTGCCTGAAGAATGAGCTTACTGCATTCTTTGCATGGTGAGAGTGTTAAATACAGGGTGGCATCTTTTGCAGATTGTGTGGAAGCGGCCAGTTTTAAAATAGCATTTGCTTCTGCATGCAGGACATACCAGTGTGTTTTGCCTTCATTGTCTTCACAGCAGTTTTCAAACCCTGAAGGAGTACCATTATAACCATCTGAAATAATCATCCTATCTTTTACGATAAGAGCCCCTACCTGCTTTCGTTTACAGTAGGAAAGTTTTGCCCATTCCTGGGCCATCTTAAGATAAGCCTTATCAAACTTATTCATACAGCAGCATTGGTTTTTTCGAAATAATTTGTATTAAGGTAAAATTAAAAGTTAGGCTTTCTTTTCTCTAAAAATGCAGAGACGCCTTCTTTTTTATCGGCCAGATCAAAGAGTTCTCCGAAACTTCTGATTTCGGTTTCAAAACCCTGGTCTGTATCCGACAGGTTAACAGCGTGAATCGCTTTTGAAATTGCCATAGGTGAATTACGGGCAATGACGCTGGCCAATTCCTTTGTTTTGATTATTAATTCTTCAATAGGATAAACCTCATTCACCAGCCCGATTTCTTTTGCTTTCGCAGCCGGAATCATTTTGGCAGAGAAGATCATTTCATTGGCCATCCCTTTTCCTATAAGCTTGGGAAGCCTCTGGGTTCCTCCATAACCCGGAATTAATCCCAAAGTTACTTCCGGCAGCCCCAGTCGGGCATTTTCCGATGCATATCTGATATGGCAGGCCATAGCGAGCTCAAGACCGCCCCCTAATGCAAAGCCGTTCATGGCTGCAATCACAGGCTTGGTCATGTTTTCTATCTTATTAAATAAACTGTTCTGGCCGTTTCTGGCAAGTTCCTCTGCCTTTTCCTGTGCGAAATCACTGAATTCTTTAATGTCTGCTCCCGCAACGAAAGATTTTTCTCCGCTTCCGGTCAGTATAATTGCCCTGCAGGACAGGTCAAGATTTAATTCGTCAAAAACTGAACTCAGTTCTTTAATGGTTTGGGCATTTAACGCATTTAGGCTTTCAGGACGGTTTATGGTGATGATTGCGGTATTATCTTCCTTATTTAATAATATATTTTGGTAACTCATTTTCCACTTTGAAATAATATTCGGTGCAAATTATAAATTTTTTACAAAAAAAAGGAAAAAATACTGACCTTTTTTCCTTTTTAACTGAATTTATAATTAGATGTAATTATTTTGAATGATTCATCATATTGGCATCGATGACTACATTGAGCTGGGTAGCCACTTTCATGCCAAGCTCAATGTTGGCTCTGAAGAAATGGCAAAGCTGCCGGTTGATGATCTCATCTTTTTTAGGGCCCGTAATTTTGTTTAAGCTTCCTACGATATTATCGACAAGATGCTGTCTCTGTTCAGGATCCATTGCCTTGGAATACAGCAGGCCGGGCTGAGTATAATGGTCGTCGTCATTTTCATTTCTGTTGTAGCTGGCGACATGGGCACTGTCCAGTTCATATTCGAAATTTTTATAGGAAGGATCCGGTTTAATATCATCAAAACTGTTCGGGTGATAATTCGGCTTGTCCTGATAATGGCTTGAATCTGCCATAAAACCGTCCCTCTGATAATTATTGACGGCAAAAGGACATCGGTTAACTTCCAGAAGGTGGGCATTTACGCCGACTCTGTATCTGTGCGCATCGGGATAGGAGAATAATCTTCCCTGCAGCATCTTGTCCGGGGAGAAACTGATCCCGTTGACCAGGTTGCTGGGTGAAAAAATGGATTGCTCTACATGGGCAAAATAATTGACAGGGACTTCATTCAGTTCCATTTCTCCTACTTCAATTAACGGGAAATCTCCCTGGAACCATACTTTTGTAATATCAAAAGGGTTCCATCTGAAATCCCTTGCCTGCTCTTCTGTCATTACCTGGATGTACATCGTCCATTTGGGGAAATTTCCTTCTTCAATAGCATTGCAAAGGTCTTCCTGTGCAAAATCCGGGTTCTCGCCTGCCATTTTCGTGGCTTCTTCATCAGTAAAGTTCTTAACTCCCTGTTTTGTTTTAAAATGGAATTTTACCCAGACCCTTTCATTTTGGTCATTGATCATTGAAAACGTATGGGATCCGAAGCCATGCATATGCCTGTAGCCGTAAGGCGTCCCTCTGTCTGACATCAAAATAAGGACCTGATGAAGGGATTCGGGGTTCAGGCTCCAGAAATCCCACATCATTGCCGCGCTTTTCAGATTGGTCTTCGGCACTCTTTTTTGGGTATGGATAAAGTCGGGGAATTTTTTGGCATCTTTAATAAAGAAAACCGGCGTATTGTTTCCTACCAGGTCCCAGTTCCCGTCTTCGGTATAAAATTTCAGGGCAAAACCTCTCGGATCCCTTGCGGTATCTGCACTTCCTTTCTCTCCGCCCACTGTGGAAAAACGGGCGAACATTCTGCAGGAATTGCCGACTTTTGAAAATATTTTGGCTTTGGTATACTGGCTGATATCGTGAGTTACGGTAAATGTTCCATAAGCCCCGCTTCCGTGGGCATGAACCACTCTCTCGGGGATCCTTTCTCTTACAAAGTGGGCTAGATTTTCCTGTAAAATAAAATCCTGCAGCAGGACAGGGCCTCTGGGGCCAACGGTCTGAGAATCCTGATGTTCGAAGTAAGGCGCCCCGTTACTTAGTGTTAATTTTTTAGAATCCATAGGCTTATGACTGTATCAATGATGGGTTAATTATATTTGATAATGTAAAGGTAACAATTGTCAAATTTACCTGAAATTTTAATTGCTGAAAGCAAAAACATCATATCTTTGTAATAGATAATATTAATCAAATGAACATTCAGCAATTGGAATATCTTATCGCTGTAGATAAGTATAAACATTTTGGTAAAGCTGCTCAGGCCTGCTTCATTACCCAGCCTACATTAAGTGCAATGATACAGAAGTTTGAGGATGAACTGGATGTAAAGGTGTTTGACAGGACAACCCATCCGATCCGTACTACCGATGTCGGGCTTCAGATTATCGATCAGGCAAAGGTCATTATAGAGGCGGTCAATGAATTGAGGAATAAAGCCAATCTTTTAAATAATATTTTAGGGGGCACCATTAATATCGGGATTATTCCTACGGTTTCCTCTTTCATCTTACCGACTGAAATTTTCAAATTCCTGGAAGATAATCCTAAAATCCAGATGAATGTAAAGGAAATGACGACGGATAATATTATCAGGGCTTTAAAGGCAGGCGAACTGGATGCCGGGATTATTTCTACACCTTATGATTCTGCTGACGAATTCTATCAGGACTTCTTATTTAATGAAGAGCTGATGATCTACAGTTCGGATACGGAGGCCAACAAGAAGAATTCTTATGTGGTTCCTGAAGACCTAAATGTAGAAAAAGTATGGCTTCTTGAAGAAGGGAACTGTCTGAGAAACCAGTTTGAAAATATCTGCCACCTGAAAGAAAATACGCTGAAGCCGAAAAATCTCGACTTTTTAGCTTCTAATATTCAGACATTGGTCCATATGGTCGATAAAGTAGGCGGGATCAGTATTCTCCCTGAACTTGCATTGAGCCAGCTTTCTGAGACACAAAAGAAAAATGTTTTCAGATTCAAAAAACCTTTTCCGTACAGAGAAATCAGCATTATTTATTATAAGCCGACTTTTAAACAGAAAATTATTGATGAATTAGCCCATTCCATCAGGACTTCACTAGAGAAAAAACTAAACTATAATGAAAATCCGAAAGAATTCGTAAGCATAAAACCACAATAGTCATTTCCGGATACAGGCTGATAAACCCTTAATCTGAAGAAAAATATAATTAGCAGGCAAAAATTTGAGTATTAAAAAAATAGTACTTAAATTTGCCTCTGTTTACGAACGAGGAAATTTGACCTGATTGCAACCTCTATAAAAAAATGCTAAAACAGTATTTCTTTTTAGACCTTCCGGCAATATATTCTTACTTTCTTCGTGAATTCTAATCTAAAACAAATAGAATAATATGTCTTATTTATTTACGTCTGAATCCGTTTCAGAAGGACATCCGGATAAAATTGCCGATCAGATTTCCGATGCATTAATCGATCATTTTTTAGCATATGACCAATCTTCGAAAGTAGCATGTGAAACGCTTGTTACAACAGGGCAGGTGGTGTTGGCCGGTGAGGTGAAATCTAATGCGTATCTGGACGTTCAGATGATTGCGAGAGAAGTCATCAACGGAATCGGATATACAAAAGGAGAGTATATGTTCAACGGTGATTCATGCGGTGTTATTTCTGCCATCCACGAGCAGTCTCCGGACATCAATCAGGGTGTTGACAGAGCGGTAACAGATGAATCTTTTGAAGCGAAAGCAAATGCTCAGGGTGCCGGCGACCAGGGAATGATGTTCGGGTATGCCACCAATGAAACAGCCAACTATATGCCACTTGCGTTAGACCTGGCCCATACTATTCTTAAAGAACTTTCTGCCATCAGAAGAGAAAATTCAGAGATTACCTACCTTCGTCCTGATGCGAAAAGTCAGGTGACCATCGAATATTCTGATGACCATAAGCCGGTAAGAATCGATTCGATCGTAGTTTCTACACAGCATGATGATTTCGGTATGGAAGAAGAAATGCTGAACAAGATCCGTGAAGACATTAAAAATATCCTGATTCCGAGAGTCGCTGCTAAGCAAAGTGAGGAAATTAAAGGATTATTCAACGATCAGATCACCTATCATATCAATCCGACCGGTAAATTCGTTATCGGAGGCCCTCACGGTGATACAGGCCTTACAGGAAGAAAGATCATTGTAGATACCTACGGCGGTAAAGGAGCTCACGGTGGCGGTGCATTTTCCGGAAAAGACCCTTCAAAAGTAGACCGTAGTGCCGCGTATGCTACAAGGCATATCGCTAAAAATTTAGTGGCTGCGGGAGTAGCTGATGAAGTATTGGTACAGGTTTCCTATGCCATCGGAGTGGCTGAGCCCTGCGGTTTGTATATTAATACCTACGGAACTTCAAAAGTAGATCTTCATGACGGGGAAATTGCCAAGAAAGTTTCTGCCATTTTTGATTTAAGACCGTATGCCATTGAGCAGAATCTTAAACTGAGAAACCCGATCTATCAGGAAACAGCTTCTTATGGACATATGGGAAGAGAAAGCTATACAGCGGATAAAACCTTCAACAGAGGTCAGAAAAAAGAGCTTACATTGAAAGGCCTTGAGTTTTTCACATGGGAGAAACTGGATAAAGTAGATGAAATTAAAGCCGCTTTCGGAATTTAATTTCTCTCATCACAATAAATAATAACTGCTTTATCTTTCCGGTAAGGCAGTTTTTTTTAATTTTACATAGATACATAATAAATAGAAGATGAAGAACGCAAGATTTGCCCTGACAGTCCTTACCTTATTTTTTCTCGGAACTTTTACCAAGGCCCAGTTAACCATGCACAAAATGATAAGCGTAGGCTATACCTACCAGAACCAGAGCTTTGGTGATGTGGGTGGAAAATTACTTTTCCTGAATAATGATAATGTCATTTATCGGATAGGAGGTTCGGCGCTGATGGGTTCGGCGAATTCCAAATTTGCCATCATGCCTAAAGTCTCAGCCGATGTTTTATTGAATTTCCAAAAAAATGTAGATTTTTATCATTCTTATTATTTCCTGATGGGCGCGGAAGCTACCAATAAATATATTGCTCCAAAAGTAGGCGTGACGCTTTTCGGCCTTCTGGATTTAACCGGAGGATATGCTTTTCCGGTAGGGAACAGCGGTATTAACGGTAAAGAACTGAAAGGGCTGAATATTAATTTTACACTAAATGTTCCCACTGCCTTCATTCATGACATGTTTAACTGATTTTCATTAAGTTTTTCTCTTAAAAATTTAATAATTGGTTAACAGTTATTAAATTTTTATTATATTTACACCATAGAAAATTGTATCCGCCTATTGATTATACTTTACTCTGAAGAATTGTTTTGTATTTACAGCTGATGTCAGATAATATATCTGAAAACTGATTGTCAGCGAAAATATTTTTATTGAGAAGAAGTTATGAAATCAAAATCGGATAGTTTATTAATTTCCCTTTACCAGAAAGGAGACGAGGAGGCGTTGTCAACCCTTATCCATCGCCATCAGAGAGAACTTTTTACATTCATTTTTTACAAAATTAATGATGAAGATTTAGCCAATGATGTTTTTCAGGATACATTCATGAAAATTATCGTTATGCTGAAAGAAGGACGCTATAATGAAGAAGGAAAATTTATCCTTTGGACCAAAAGAATCGCTTATAATCTTATTATCGACCATTACAGGTCAAAATCAAAAAATATTAAAGTTTCGGAAACTACTTTTGAAACCGATGAATATTCTATTTTTGATCTGCTGAAAGAACCTTCGGAGAATATTGAAGATCAGCTAGTAACCAATCAGATCCAGGACGATCTGTTGAAAATGCTGCAGTATCTTCCTAAAAACCAGCAGGAAGTAATCCAGCTGAGATTTTTTGACGGATTGAGTTTTAAAGAAATAGCAGACCACACCAATATGAGTATCAATACCACACTGGGCCGGGTACGCTATGCTTTGATTAACCTGAGAAAAATCATGGACGAAAATCATATTGTCCTGACACGGTAGATAATAATTTCGGAAAATTCCCGTTTTAAGGAAAAACATATACTCGCCTATGAGAAAAAATGATTCCTTAAAAGTAACTACTTTGAAACCTAAGAAACAAACCATTGAGTTTTTACTCAATTTTTCAAAGAACCTTGAGGTCATAACGGCCAAGAGTAAGAATTATCCGATTTCCAAAAATTAAAAGTATTAATTTTGTGCTGTATGAAAATTCAGCACATTTTTTTTGATCTTGACAATACGCTCTGGGATCACCGCAGAAACGCTTATCTGACCATTAAAGATCTTTTCCGGAAAGAAGAGATTGATTTGCGCTATCATATTGATTTTGAGGAATTCCATTCCGTCTATCATGAAATCAATGAGAAGCTCTGGGAAGATATAAGGGATGGAATTATTGATAAAGAATACCTGAGAAAGCACCGCTTTTATGATACTTTCAGACATTTTAAGATAGATGATGAAAGTTTAGCGATGTATTTTGAAGAACATTTTTTAGATAAAATCCTTAATCACAATGAGCTGGTAGAAGGAGCGGAATATATTTTAGGGTATTTAAAATCTAAGAATTATACTTTGCATATTATTTCCAACGGCTTTAAGGAAGTAACTGAAAGGAAGTGCATCTTATCCGGAATAGACCATTATTTCCAGACGATTACCAGCGCAGACGCTGTCGGAGTACGAAAACCCAATCCTGCTATTTTTGAATATTCCCTCGGACTTTCTGATGCAGAAAAAGAAAACAGTATTTTAATCGGCGATGATTGGATCGCAGATGTAACAGGTGCCCAGAACTTCGGAATGGATGTGATTTTCTTTGATGTTTTTAATGAAAATCCACAACAGGAAGGGCTGAAGATGATTAAACATCTTTTACAGATTAAAGAATATTTATAAAAGTTTCGGCGGTCTCGTGTTAACGAGACCACCGAAATTATTTAGTTACAAAGGCTGGTCAATAAAAACTAAATTCCCAGACTTTCCCTCACTCTCTTGATCGTTTCCGTAGCGATGACCCTTGTTTTTGCAGCTCCTTCCCGGAGTTTTGCTTCCAGTTCATCCAGGTTGTTCATGTAATATGAGAATAATTCTCTTTCCTTTTTAAACCTTACAAGAATCAGATCCAGAAGTTCTTTTTTCGCATGGCCGTACCCGAAATTTCCGGCTAAATATTTACTGCGCAGTTCTTCGGTCTGTTCCGGCGTTGCAATCAATTGATAGATCGCAAATATTTTATCCGTTTCCGGATCTTTAGGATCTTCCAGAGACTTGGAATCCGTTTCAATGCTCATGACCTGTTTTTTCAGCTCTTTTTCAGGCAGGAAGATATTGATGATGTTTCCCCTGGATTTCGACATTTTATGGCCGTCAGTTCCCGGAACATATTTGGTGTCCTCCTGAAGCTCAGACTGGGGCAGAACAAAAACTTCCCCCATCTGGTTATTGAATCTGGAAGCCACATCACGTGCAATTTCCAGGTGCTGAAGCTGGTCTTTCCCCACGGGAACAATTTCGGCATCATACAGTAAAATATCTGCAGCCATAAGGATCGGGTAGGTAAACAGCCCCGCATTGACATCCTGAAGCCGGTCAGCCTTATCTTTGAATGAATGGGCTAAAGTTAGTCTCTGATACGGAAAAAAACAGGATAAATGCCAAGAAAGTTCACAGGTTTCAGGAATGTCACCCTGTCTGTAAAAAAATGTTTTTTCAGTATCTAAGCCACAGGCAAGCCAAGCCGCAGCAATTTCATACGTATTCTGTTTCAGTTCTTTCGCGTCTTTAATCTGGGTTAAAGAATGAAGATTTGCGATAAATAAAAATGATTCGTTTCCTTCCTGTTTTGATAATTCTATCGCAGGAATAATTGCACCCAACAAGTTTCCGAGGTGTGGTGTTCCGGTGGCTTGAATGCCGGTAAGAATTCTTGACATTGTTTAAATTTATTTTAAAAAATTAATGAACTTCAAATTTATGAATTTCCCCTGCAGATTCCGATGATTTGTACAGAGGTTTGTATTTTATTTTGGATTCAACCGTAAATATCTGATTATTAAATTTACAATTCTCGTTAGCATAATTAAAGAAATTTGCTGTACTAAGCTTTATTTAATCTCTTGACAGGACTCCTTATTAAATTAAAAAGCCACATTAAATATCAATGTAGTCTGTTGGGTCAGCGAAAAAGAGATGACTAAGGGATCAAAATCTTTTTACCTCCGAATTTTGGTTCAACTCCCAGAAGAAGATTAAGATAAGCTTTTGATTTAGCCAGATATTCCCGTATATTGGTTTTAAAACCGGCATATTTATTCACATCCTCTGCATTAAACCCAAAAGCATCCATACCATTTTGCCGGGCTAAAAATACAGCCCTTTCGTTATGAAACTTCTGCGAAATAATAATAATATTCTGCTGGCCGAAAATTTCTTTAGCCCTTACCACGGAATCCAGTGTCCTGAACCCGGCAAAATCCATAAAAATTCGGTCTTCAGGAATGCCTTTTCTGATCAGGGCCTGCTGCATATCTTCAGGCTCGTTGTAATCTTTTCTGCTGTTGTCGCCACTGACGATAATGTAGTGTATTTTGCCGCTTTTATACAGATCCCATGTTGCCCGGATCCTGTTGTCAAAATAGGCATTGGGCTGGCCGTTAGTCAGGGTTTTGCTTGTTCCCAGCAACAGAGCCGTTTTCGTTTCAGAAACAGCAGCGGTCTGATCAGACATAAAATCTTCGCTGTCTTTCTTTATGCTGTAATTGGCCCAGGCGATAAAAATAATTCCTGCTACAAAAAGAAGCAGGAAAAAGGTAAGAATTTTTTTAATGAATTTTTTCATCTTGCCTATATTCTAAAATTCCAGTCCGTTCGGAAAAGCCTTTTTTCTGAAAGCCAGCAGTAATACGGCTCCAACAGTAATGGCAGAATCTGCTACATTAAAAATATATTTGAAAAATTCGATGTGTTTTCCTCCTATTAAAGGCCAGCTTTCAGGAACGTTCCAGTCTACCAATGGGAAATGAAACATATCAACCACGCAGCCTCTCATAAAAGTAGAATAACCCTGCCCGAAAGAGGTCAATTTTGAAATTCCGGCATAGTCAATCCACCGGTCAATACTCGAATCGTAAACAGTTCCGCTGTCGAAAATCAGTCCGTAAAACATTCCGTCAATCAGGTTGCCGATGGCTCCTGCAAAGATCATTGCCATAGGGATCAGCAGATAATTGGATTCGCCCTTTTCAAGCCATTTCTTAAATAAATAAACCATTCCCCCGATCAGGAAAATCCTGACGATTACCAGAAAATACTTTCCGATAACCCCGCCGAAATGAAGGCCGTAAGCCATCCCCGGATTTTCTACAAAGGTAAACCTGAAGCCAGGTAAAACAGACACGCTTTCTCCAAGGCTGAAATGGGTTTTGATGTAAATTTTTGAAGCCTGATCAATCAATAAGATAAGAAAGGTTACAAATAATATCTTTTTCATAAGAATAGCTGGATTATTTAATGGTCATATGAAACCGCCATGCGACTTTATTACAGTCCTTTTGGTTTATAAGGTTTCCCTATTTTTTCGTTTTTCTTATCGATCACTTTCTTAATCGTCTTGTTGTTATGATGCATCTTGGTATGGAATTTCTCGAACTCAATGTTCATGTCTTTTAAAACACTTTTCAAAGCATTCAATTCCATTGCATTTTTGGTGTGGACTATTATTGATTCCATTGTATTTTACTTTAAGTTTTTATTGTTTAGACAGTTCATCAAGCCTTTTGCGGTCTTTTGAAGACAAATCATGTATTCCGTTTTTGCCCATTTTGCTGAGGAGCTTGTCAATTTCTTTTTCCCGTTCCCGTTTATTCTCATTAAACCGGTCATCCAGGGTATAATTTTTCTTTTTATCCGGGAAGAATCTGTTTTTCAGCTGTTCCCTGTTAAAAAATGCCAGTACTGCAACAATAATAACCGCTAAAACCAAAAATTCGATCATGGGTATATATTAAAAATCAGGTTTATAAAGTATTCCATGAAAAAATACGATATAAACCCAATCTATTGTAAGTAACCTAAAGGTTATTTCTGCATGTTTTTCGCTTCAATGCTCAGTGTGGCATGAGGGACAGCCAGTAATCTTTCTTTAGGAATCAGCTTACCGGTTACTCTGCAGACACCGTATGTTTTATTTTCAATTCTTATTAAAGCATTTTTCAGATCACGTACAAATTTCTCCTGTCTTCCTGCTAAAATAGAATTCTGCTCTTTGCTCAACGTTTCGGCTCCTTCTTCAAATGCTTTAAAGGTAGGAGAGGTATCATCAGTTCCGTTATTCTGGTCATTGATGAAACTTTCTCTGATCAGTTTCAGATCATTTTCCGCTTTTTCTATTTTTTCTTTAATAATAGCCTTAAATTCCTGTAAATCAGTGTCGTTGTATCTTACTCTTTCGTCTGACATATTCGTTTCTATTTTTTAATAAAATTATGAAATGGGGCGTTAAAAATACCAACTATATGTTAATTTTTTCAACATTTATCTTAAAATTAACCTCATCAATCTCGATTTTGTTAAAATTTGAAAGTGAAGATACAATTTCTATTTTATTTGACAAGACCTCGGATGAAATATATTCTTCATTTTTCTTAATGTCATTCAGGAAAGGGGAATTTTCCTCAACAGAAATCATTATCCGATCGGTTAATTCAAAATCTTTTTCTTTTCTAAGGTTCTGAATTCTGTTGATAAATTCTCTTGCAATCCCTTCAGATTTTAACTCATCTGTCAGCGTCAAATCTAGTGCCACAGTCGTTTTACCGTCAGATGTTACCGTCCATCCCGGGATGTCTTTTGTTGAGATTTCCACATCGTTCATGGTAATGTCATATCCCTGGATCACCACACTTCCTTCTTTTTCCAACGATGAAATCTGCTCTGCAGAAAGTTTAGTGATTTCACTGCCAACCGTTTTCATGTCTTTGCCAAGCCTTGAACCCAGAGTTTTAAAGTTTGGTTTTATCTGCTTAATAATTAAATGCGACGCTTCTTCAGCATTGATCAGCTGCAGTTCCTTAACATTAACTTCCTGTTTAATTAATTCTGAAACGGCTAAAATCTGTTCTTCTGTTTTGGAATCTAAAACAGGGATCAGTACTTTCTGTAAGGGCTGGCGTACTTTTATGTTTTCTTTCTTTCTTAAGGAGAAAACCATACTGGTGATATTCTGGGCCAGATGCGTTTTTTCAACCAGATGCTGGTCGATTAAGGTTTCATCAGCCACCGGGAAATCCGTTAAGTGAATAGATTCATGACTTTCTTTCCCGGTCACTTTATTTAAATCCTGATACAGCTGATCCATAAAGAATGGAGCGATAGGGGCAGACAATTTGGCAACCGTTTCCAGGCAGGTGTATAAAGTCTGGTAAGCAGAGATTTTATCTTCAGAATAATCTCCTTTCCAGAAACGTCTTCTGCACAATCTTACGTACCAGTTGCTTAAGTTATCATTGACAAATGTGTTGATGGCTCTTGCCACTCTTGTCGGTTCGTAATCTTCATAGAATGCTTTGACTTCTTTGATCAGCAGATTCAGTTCGGAAAGAATCCAGCGGTCGATTTCCGGACGGTTCTCCACCTCTTTTTCAGAATAGCTGAATCCGTCAACATTCGCATACAGAGCAAAGAATGAATAAGTATTATAAAGCGTTCCGAAGAATTTTCTTCTTACCTCATCAATTCCTTCAATATCGAATTTCAGGTTTTCCCATGGATTTGCATTGGAAACCATATACCAGCGTGTGGCATCCGGGCCGTACACGGCTAATGTTTCAAACGGATCAATCCCATTTCCTTTGGATTTCGACATCTTCAAACCATTTTTATCCAGAACAAGTCCGTTACTCATCACGTTTTTATAAGCCACCGAATCAAAAACCGCGGTACCGATCGCGTGGAGTGTATAAAACCATCCACGGGTCTGGTCAACTCCTTCCGCGATAAAATCTGCCGGAAAAGCCTTATGGTTATCAATTAACTCTTTGTTCTCAAAAGGATAATGCAGCTGCGCATATGGCATGGAACCTGAATCAAACCAAACATCGATCAGATCACTTTCACGTTTCATTTCCCTTCCTGAATCCGAAACCAGGATTACTTTGTCGATTATATTTTTGTGTAAATCTACCAAAGCATAATTCTGCTCAGACATATCCCCGATAATGAAATCTTTGAACGGATTTTCTTTCATGAATCCTGTTTTAACAGATTTTTCGATCTCGTTGTATAATTCTTCTACAGAACCGATGATGACTTCTTCTTTCAGATCCTCTGTCCTCCAGATCGGCAACGGGATTCCCCAGTATCTTGAACGGGAAAGATTCCAGTCGTTTACATTTTCCAGCCAGTTGGCGAAACGGCCTTCTCCTGTAGATTTTGGCTTCCAGTTAATCTCTTTGTTTAAATTGACCAGATTTTCTTTTACAGCGGTCATTTTCACAAACCATGAATCCAGCGGATAATATAATAACGGTTCATCAGTCCTCCAGCTGTGCGGATAACTGTGGACATATTTCTCTACTTTGAAAGCCTTGTTCTCTTCTTTTAAACGGATCGCAATTTCAACATCCACAGACTTTTCAGGCGCTGTTCCGGCATCGTAATATTCGTTTTTAACATATTTACCGGCAAAATCTCCCATATGAGTGGTGAATTTTCCCTGTAAATCTACCAATGGAACCGGGTTGCCATTTTCGTTTAATACCAGCATGGGCGGAACTTCAGGAGTAGCTTCTTTCGCTACTTTCGCATCATCAGCACCAAAAGTCGGTGCGGTGTGAACAATTCCTGTTCCGTCTTCTGTAGTCACGAAATCCCCTGAAATTACCCTGAATGCATGTTCCGGGTTTTGATAAGGTAAAGCATACGGCAGTAACTGCTCGTATCTGATTCCAACAAGATCAGCACCTTTGAATTCTGCAAGGATTCGGTAAGGAATGACTTTGCTTTCTGATGTATAATTGGCGAAATCTTCATCTGTTCCTTCAGTGAATTTTTTTCCAAACTGTTTTCCGACCAAAGGTTTAGCCAAAACAATATTAATCGGTTCAAAAGTATACTGGTTGAACGTTTTTACTAAAACATAATCGATTTTCGGACCGACGGTTAAAGCCGTGTTGGATGGCAAGGTCCACGGGGTGGTCGTCCAGGCTAAGAAATGGACGTCGCCAAACCCTTGTAAAAATGAAGGCAGTGTTTCCGGTAATGTCTTGAACTGAGCAACAATGGTTGTGTCAGAAACATCACGGTACGCTCCGGGCTGGTTGACTTCGTGTGAAGAAAGTCCGGTTCCCGCTTTGGGAGAATACGGCTGGATCGTGTACCCTTTGTACAGTAATCCTTTATCGTACAGCTGTTTCAGAAGCCACCAGACGGTCTCCATATATTTTGACTTGTACGTGATATACGGATCTTCAAGGTCTACCCAATACCCGATTTTCTCGGTCAGGTTATTCCAGACGTCAGTGTAACGCATTACCGCTTCACGGCAGGCTTTATTGTAATCTTCAATAGAAATCTTTTTGCCAATATCTTCTTTCGTAATTCCTAATTCTTTTTCCACACCCAGCTCTACAGGAAGCCCGTGGGTATCCCAGCCCGCTTTACGGAAAACCTGCTTCCCGTTCTGGGTCTGGTAACGACAGAAAATATCCTTTAATGCTCTGGCCATAACGTGGTGAATTCCGGGCATACCGTTTGCGGAAGGCGGACCTTCATAAAAAACAAACTCAGGCTGCCCATCACGAATCTCAACACTTTTATTAAACGTTTTATTCTGTTTCCAGAATTCGGCTACATTCTCGGCTACGTCAATAAGGTTAAGGTTTTTGTATTCTTTAAATTGGCTCATGGTAATCTATCAATATCGTTGATTCATTAAGTTGGCAAATTTACTAAAATTTACCGGTTTATAAGATATGTTTTATTTTGACGGTTTGGATTAAAAATTTGTTTCAGGAATGGAAATTTCAAAATAGGCTATTTGTGAATTGTTGATGTTGAATAAGCGATTTTCAGGACCTTATTCCCTGCATAATAAATTCTTTTAAAGCACAATCATCTGTGAAAATCTGTGGGAAATTACCTTCCAAACAAAATCATACACGAAACCTGATCTTTTAATTTTAATTAAATAAATTTGTCCCTTAAAATAAAAACCATTGGAATTCCATCCGTCCATCGAACAGTCCGATATTCACGAAATAAAAAAGTTTCAGGAGCAAAAACTTCAGGAGTTTCTGATTTATCTTGAAACCCATTCGCCTTTTTATCAGAAGCTGTTCAAAGAAAACAATATTGCTGTTGCTGATATCCGGACATTGGAAGATCTGCAGAAGATTCCGACGACGACCAAGAATGATATTCAGCAGAATAATAATGATTTTTTCTGCATCCCGTCTGATAAAATTGTCGATTACAGTACCACTTCGGGAACCTTGGGCGATCCGGTAACCTTCGGATTGTCAGATAACGATCTCGAAAGGCTGGCTTATAACGAAGCTGTTTCTTTCGCCTGTGCCGGAATCCGGAAAGGAGATGTGGTGCAAATGATTACCACGATCGATAAACGGTTTATGGCCGGTCTGGCTTATTTTTTAGGATTAAGAAAAATGGGCGCGAGTGTTGTCAGGATGGGCCCCGGAATCCCCGAACTGCAGTGGGATTCTATATTCAGATATAAACCTAAATATTTGATTACCGTTCCGTCATTTTTGCTGAAAATGATTGATTATGCCGAGAAACATGGACTGGATTACCAGAATTCCAGCGTCTACGGTGCTGTTTGCATCGGGGAAAGTATCAAAAACCAGGATTTTACGGATAATATTCTTTCGCAAAAAATCAAGGAAAAGTGGGATATTAAATTGTTTTCGACTTATGCGTCTACGGAAATGAGTACTGCTTTCACAGAATGTGAATATCAGATCGGTGGCCATCAGCACCCTGAACTTATCATTACGGAAATTCTTGATGACAATGGGAATCTTGTTAAGGAAGGTGAAAACGGGGAACTGACGATTACCACTTTAGGTGTAGAAGCCCTTCCTTTATTGCGATTCAAAACAGGCGATATCGTAAGAGCGCATAATGAACCTTGCCGATGTGGAAGAAACACGATGCGGCTGGGGCCGGTTGTCGGAAGAAAACAGCAGATGATCAAATATAAAGGCACGACCTTGTATCCGCCTGCAATGAATGATATTCTGAATGATTTTAATACGATTTTGTGCTATCAGATCGTTATTCAGTCGAATGAAATCGGGTTGGATGAAATTGTCATTAAAATAAGCACAGACAGCAGATCTGAAAATTTTGTCAATGAAGTCCGGGATCATTTCAGGGCAAAATTAAGGGTAAGCCCGAAAATTGAAATGATCGATTTTGATATCTTATCTAAAGCCGTATTTAATCCGAACAGCAGAAAACCGATCACGTTTATAGATCTGAGATAATTTGTGGGAAGTTTGTATAAAACAGAATACAGCAGTTCAAAAGAACTGTTTTTTAATATATTTGCACGCTTAAATTTAAAATTATAAACTATGAAAAAACTATTTTCAATGCTGTTGTTCAGTATTGTTATGATGATCAATGCTCAGGAGCAGAAAATGACGCTTATTGCCGGGAGTTTTAGTGCTTTGAAGGACCAGACTGAAGTAAACGTAGCGCTGAATTTTGAAAATGTACTGCTTATGAAAGAAAATTTCACAGAAGCGCAGTATCTTGAAAACAGAAGGAAAGATCTTTTAGCAAATCCTAAGAGAGGGGAAGAAGGATGGCAAAAATGGAATGGAGAATGGCAGAGATATAAAAATGAGGAGTACATTAATTATTTTGCAAAAGGCTTAAATAAATCCTATAAAAACATCAGTTTTAAAAAAGACAGTCCATCAAAATACACACTCCTGCTGGAAACAGAATGGGTTTTCCCCGGATGGCATGCAGGAATGATTGGCATGACAGCAGAAATAACCGGTAAGATAAAATTGGTAGAGACGGATAATCCATCGGTTACCTTAGCTGAAGTAAGGCTTAATAAATTTGATAAGTATGTAAATAATAAAGAGTTTGTTATGGAATATGGCAGAATTGCCGGGGCATATGAATCTATCGGAAAATATCTTGGAAAAGAAATCAAAAAAGCTTTAAAGTAAAAAAAAGCGGTCTGAAAATTTCAGACCGCTTTTTTATAATTGCATTTTTTCCGTTCTGATGAAATCGGCAAGATTCTTTATTGCAGTGTCATGTATCCGTACGAATGTATTCTTTTTATCCCAGACATAACCTGCCAGTACAGCACATATTTTTCTTTTGACATCCGGGTTTTCCGGCTGATGGAAAAACAGTTCCTGTAAATTTCCGGTATACCATTCTTTTACATAGGTGGTAAATACATCAACACCGTATAAAATATAATCAGAGTACTCCGTCTGCCAGTCTACTTTCTCACCGTTCAGCTGCCGTAAAGCCAGTTTTGCAGCCAGCATCCCGGATTCCGTGGCAAAAGCCATTCCCGAAGAGAAAACAGGGTCCAGGAATTCAGAAGCGTTGCCTGTGAGTGCAAATCCGTCCCCGAATAAACTTTTTACTGAGCATGAATAATCTTTCAGGTGTTTCGGCTCAAAAAGAAAATCCACATCTCCGAAACGTTTTACATAATAATCGGAAAGGGAAATGGCTTTTCTCAAGGCTTCTGCCGTGTCACCGTTTTCAGACAGTTTTTCAATATATTCAGTGGGGCCGACGATTCCCACACTTGTATTTCCGTTAGAAAAAGGAATGACCCAAAGCCAGACTTCAGTTTCGATAATATCAAAGGAGATTAAAGTTCCTTCTGTTCCTTCTTCTCTGTTGATATCTTCTAGGTGGGCAAAAATTGCTGAATGCGGAGACAGTTTTGAAGGTTTTTCTAAATCCAGTAATCTCGGTAAAACCCTTCCGTAACCGCTCGAATCAATGACGAATTTGGCATGGATTTCCTTCGTTTCCCCATTTTTATTTTTTACGGTAGTGACGGAATCTGTTCCGTTAAACCGGATATCGGTAACTTCAGTTTCAAACTCAAGATCAATGCCCTTTTTAATCACTTCCTGAGCGAGTGTATTATCAAAATCAGCTCTCGGAACCTGCCAGGTCCAGTCCCAGCCTTCTCCGAATTTATTGCTGAAATCAAAAATGCAGACTTCATTGCCGCGCAAAAAACGTGCTCCCAGCTTTTTCTCAAAGCCCATCTTATCCAAAGCAGGAAAAAGTCCGGCTTCTTCAAAATGGTCCATCACTCTCGGAATTAAGCTTTCACCTACCACCAATCTCGGGAATTTTGTTTTTTCGACAACTTTCACGTTGATATTGTTCTTCTTTAAGTATGAAGAAGATACGCATCCGGAAGGCCCAGCCCCGATTACGAGAACATCAACAAATTCTTTGCTCATCTTTGGTTTTTTATTTTAATAATAACTTCTATCTTTGCCGCAAAATTAATGACAATTAATTAATAATTACAAAATTATCTTACTATTACTTTTAATTAATGAGAATAAATAACTTTTTAGAACTGAGCGACTTCAAAAGGGTCATCATTGAAAATGAGAAAATAGAACTGCATGAAATGCTTTTGGACCGGGTGGATAAAAGTTTTCAGTTTTTAAAGGAATTTTCGAAAAATAAAGTGATATATGGTGTAAATACAGGTTTCGGGCCCATGGCTCAGTTCAAAATCAGTGACGAAGATACGCATCAGCTTCAGTATAACCTGATAAGGAGCCATTCCTCCGGAATGGGAAACCCTCTTCCTGCAGCTGAAGTAAAGGCTTCTATGCTGGCAAGGTTAAATACATTGTCCCTTGGGAATTCAGGGGTACATCCGTCAGTGGTTGTTCTGCTTAAAGAATTAATCAACAGGGATATTGCGCCGTTGATCTTTGAACACGGCGGGGTAGGAGCCAGCGGGGATCTGGTTCAGCTGGCCCATTTGGCTTTGGTGTTAATCGGTGAAGGAGAAGTATTTTATAAAGGAGAAAGAAAATCTGCGAAAGCGGTTTTTGAAGTGGAAAACCTGCAGCCGATTCAGGTAGAAATCCGTGAGGGGCTTGCATTAATGAACGGAACATCCGTAATGTCGGGGATCGGTATAGTCAATGCTCATAAAGCCAATCAGCTGACGGATATTTCTGTTAAATTGTCCTGTGCCATCAATGAAATCGTTCAGGCTTATGATGATCATTTTTCTGAAGTGCTCAACGGTACCAAGCTTCATGAAGGACAGCAGAAAATTGCGGCAAAGATGCGCGAACATTTATCTGACAGCCAGCTGATCAGAAAAAGGGCCGATCATCTATATACCCGTTTTGAAGAGCAGGAAAAAGTATTTAAAGAAAAAGTTCAGGAATATTATTCTTTGCGGTGTGTTCCGCAGATTCTGGGGCCTGTTCTGGATACGCTGGAATATACAGAGAAAGTGCTTGAGAATGAAATCAATTCAGCGAATGACAACCCGATCATCAACGTTGAAGACCGGCATGTTTACCATGGCGGGAATTTCCACGGAGATTATGTTTCTCTGGAAATGGACAAGCTGAAAATCGTGGTAACGAAATTAACCATGCTGGCAGAAAGGCAGTTGAATTATCTTTTAAATGCCAAGATCAATGAAATTTTCCCTCCTTTTGTCAATTTAGGTAAATTGGGGTTCAATTTCGGAATGCAGGGCGTACAGTTCACTGCGACTTCTACTACGGCCGAAAGCCAGATGCTTTCCAATCCGATGTATGTTCACAGTATTCCCAACAATAATGACAACCAGGATATTGTAAGCATGGGAACCAATGCTGCCGTAATCTGCCGAAAAGTAATTGAAAATGCTTTTGATGTATTAACGGTAGAGGCGATTACTGTTGTTCAGGCTATTGAATATCTGGGGTACCAGGATAAAATTTCATCGGCAACAAAGGAATTGTATGATGAAATCAGGAAGATTATTCCGGCTTTTTCGGATGATATGGTGATGTATCCTTATCTGGAAGAAGTAAAAAATTATTTAAAAGCTTTGTAACCATTTCATATAATGAATGGTCTTAACTAAGGTTAGGGAAAAGTAAAAACTAAAAACAGACAGAACACATGAAATGTGCAATCATAACAGGAGGCTCAAGAGGTATCGGAAGAGCCATCTGTATAAAACTGGCAGAAGAAAAAAAATATCATATCTTAATCAACTACACTTCAAATGAAGCTGCAGCAAGAGAAACCTTGGCTCAGGTCGAAGAGTTGGGATCTACCGGGGAAATTCTTAAATTTGATGTAGGAAATGCGGAGGAAACCCAAAATGTTCTAACAGAATGGCAGGAGGCTCACCTTGAGGATATTGTTGAAGTGATTGTAAATAATGCCGGAATTACACGGGACGGCTTATTTATGTGGATGCCGATCGAAGACTGGAACTCGGTGATCAATACCAGCTTAAACGGGTTTTTCAATGTGACCAATTTTTTTATTCAAAAACTGTTGCGTAACAAATACGGCAGAATTATCAATATGGTTTCTGTTTCCGGAGTGAAAGGGACAGCGGGCCAGACCAATTATTCTGCGGCAAAAGGCGCATTGGTAGGCGCTACAAAAGCGCTGGCACAGGAAGTAGCCAAAAGAAACATTACGGTGAACGCCGTGGCACCCGGCTTCATCAGGACCGATATGACCCAGGAATTCAATGAAAATGAATTAAAAGCAATGATTCCTGCGAACAGGTTCGGAGAAGCTGAAGAAGTAGCGGATCTCGTAGCATTCTTAGCTTCAGGAAAATCTTCGTACATTACGGGAGAAGTGATTAATATCAACGGAGGAATCTATTCGTAATAATCTAACAATGTAATGATTTAACAATGTACCAATGGATTCTTCATTTCATTCAGAATGACAGAGGTTATAATTGTCACATATTTAAAATTGTTACACTGTTAAATTGATAAATTGTTACATTTATTTAACATGGAAAACAGGGTTGTCATTACCGGAATGGGAATTTATTCCTGCATCGGAACTTCTTTGCAGGAAGTAAAAGAATCTCTCTATCAGGGGAAATCCGGAATTGTTTTAGTGAATGAAAGAAAGGAATTCGGTTTCAGGTCAGGGCTTAGCGGCGTAGTTCCGAAACCGGACTTAAAAAATCTTCTGAACAGAAGGCAGCGCATAAGCATGGGCGAAGAAAGCGAATATGCTTATATTGCTACCCTGGATGCCCTAAAACAGGCAAATATTGATCAGGATTTCCTGGATCATAACGAAGTCGGAATTTTATACGGAAACGACAGCGTTTCCCAGGCGGTGGTAGAATCTATTGACATAGCAAGAGAAAAAAAAGATACGACTTTAATAGGGTCCGGCGCTATTTTTAAATCCATGAACTCTACCGTTACCATGAATCTCTCCACCATTTTTAAACTGAGAGGGATTAATCTCACCATCAGTGCGGCATGCGCCAGCGGTTCTCATTCTTTGGGACTGGCTTATATGATGATCAAAAATGGCTTCCAGGATATCATTGTCTGTGGTGGGGCTCAGGAAACCAATAAATATTCAATGGCAAGCTTTGACGGTCTGGGCGTTTTTTCCGTAAGGGAAGATGAACCTCAGAAAGCTTCAAGGCCTTTCGATTCAGAACGGGACGGTCTGATTCCAAGCGGCGGGGCGGCATCACTAATTGTTGAGAGCCTGGAGTCAGCACAAAAGAGGGAAGCAAATATTATTGCCGAAATTGTCGGTTACGGATTTTCTTCAAACGGAGGCCATATCTCTACTCCCAATGTGGACGGTCCTGCTTTGGCTATGGATCGTGCTTTGAAGCAGTCCGGCTTAACGGCTGAAGATATCGATTATATTAATGCACATGCAACCTCCACGCCGATTGGCGATGCCAATGAAGCCAGGGCGATTTACGAAATCTTCGGCAGCGGGGTTCCGGTAAGCTCCACCAAATCGATGACCGGCCATGAATGCTGGATGGCAGGAGCCAGTGAAGTGATCTATTCCATTCTGATGATGCAGAACAATTTCGTGGCACCAAATATCAATCTGGAAAATCCTGATGATGAGGCTCAAAAGATAAATCTGGTCGCTGAAACAAAAAGTCAAAAAATTGATGTATTTTTGTCGAATTCTTTCGGATTTGGGGGAACCAATTCCGCATTAATCGTTAAAAAATTTAAATAAAAACATGGAAAGGGAAAAAATTGTTGCGGTTGTCAACGACTTTTTGATTAATGAATTTGAAGTCGATGGCGATGAAATCAGCAATGAAGCTAATTTTAAAAAGACACTGGGCTTAGACAGCTTGGATTATATTGATCTGGTCGTGGTGATCGAATCTAATTTCGGAGTAAAATTGGGCGAGGCGGATTTCAAACAGATCATTACTTTCGAAGACTTTTATTCAACGATCGAAAACAAACTCGCTGAAAAAAACGCATAACTATCGACAAAAATTTACTTTAAATTAAATATAACAGTATACCAATTTAACAGTTGACCAATACTTTTTAAGTCAAGATCACTTGTCAGACTGTTAAATTGATACATTGCTCATTGATACTATGAACAAATGGAAAGGGAAATCTAAAGGCACTATCTTAGGATATAAGATATTCGTATGGTGCATTAGAAATATCGGGATCCGGAGTTCATATATAGTGCTTTACTTTGTGGCTGCCTACTATTTCCTATTCGAGAAAAAAAGCAATCAGTACATTTCCTATTATTTTAAAAGACGGCTGGGCTATTCATATTGGAAAACAAAAATCTCAGTATTCAGGAGCTATTTTACTTTCGGTAAAGTCCTGATCGATAAAACGGCCATTTCTGCTGGGCTGAGAGAAAAATATACCTATGAGTTTGACGGTATTGAAAACCTCAGAAACCTATTGGCTGAAAAAAAAGGCGGTGTCCTGATCAGTGCCCACATCGGAAATTTTGAAATAGCGGAACACTTTTTTGCAGATATCGATTTTGACTGCCAGATCAATCTGGTGACTACAGACCAGGAAGTTACGGTGATCAAAGAATATCTGGAAAGCGTTTCGGTTAAGAAAAGCAATATCAAATTCATTTATGTGAAAGATGACATGTCCCATATTTTCGATATCAATGAGGCACTGTCTAACAATGAACTGATCTGTTTCACCGGTGACCGCTATTTTGAAGGCTCAAAGTATCTTGAAGGAGATTTGCTTGGTGAAAGCGCGAAATTTCCTGCCGGCCCTTTTCTTATTGCTTCCAGGCTAGGCGTTCCCGTAGTCTATGTATATGTGATGAAGGAAAAAAATCTTCATTATCACTTATATGCAAGAGTAGCACAGAGTGTTAAAAAGCGGGATGCGCAGGGACTTCTCCATTCCTATACCCAAAATCTTGGATCCATGATCAGGAAATATCCTCTTCAATGGTTCAATTACTTTGATTTTTGGGATGATATTGATTAAATTTCCTACTTTTACTTGCAGAAAAACTAATATTTAAACTTATAACATCAGGATTGATTTAAAATGAACGGTCAGATTTACAGATGTATTTTACTGCCATCCAAATAGTTTTTATCATTTTACTGAAACCTGAGTGCTGTCGGTACGTTCCAAATAGTATAAAAGGACGATATAATTTTAATTCTCAATTTTAAAAGAAAACACACTGCTCCTTGAAAAAAGAATTTGATATACTGGTAATCGGCAGCGGATTGGGCGGGCTTGTTTCGGCTCTTATTTTGGCGAAAGAAGGCCTGAAAGTCTGCGTCCTGGAGAAAAACAACCAGTACGGCGGAAATCTGCAAACCTTTTCCCGGGACAAGCTTATTTTCGATACCGGTGTTCATTATCTGGGCGGGCTTTCGGAAGGCCAGAACCTCCACCGGTTTTTTTCCTATCTGGAAATCATGGATAAACTGGAGCTTCAGAAAATGGATGAGGACGGATATGATAAAATTACTTTCGGAGATGATGAGATTGAATATCCCCACGCCCAGGGCTATGAAAATTTTGTTGAGCAGTTATCGCAATATTTTCCTGAAGAAAAAGATAATTTAAAGAATTACTGTGAAGAAATACAAAGGGTCTGCAGTCAGTTCCCAAGATATAATGTAATAGGGAAAGACCATTATAAAGAAGAAATTCTCCATCTGAATACCAAAAGGTTTATTGACTCGCTTACTTCAGATAAAAAACTGCAGGCAGTGCTGCTGGGGTCCAATTTTCTATACGCAGGCAATTCTGAAAATGTCCCGTTTTACGTGCATGCGCTGACGGTAAACTCTTATATTCAGAGTGCTTATAAATGCTTGAGAGGCGGAAGCCAGATTTCTAAATTGCTGATCAGAAAACTCCGTCAGTACGGTGCGGAAATTCACAAGCATTCTGAAGTTTCCCAATTGATTTTTGATGCGCATCATCACATAACAGGAGTTGAAACGAAAACAGGGAAAAACTATTCTGCGAAACAGTTTATTTCCAATATTGAAATCCGCTCCATGATCCGGATGATTGGTGAGGATCGCCTGAAGAAATCCTTTCTGAACAGGATTCTGAGTTGGGAGCCCGTCTCTTCATGTTTCAGCGTTTATTTTGTATTAACGCCTCATACCATTCCGAATTTTAATTATAATATATATCATTTCTCAACAGATGAACTGGTTTGGAATGCCTACCGATACAGCAAAGATGCCTGGCCGGAAACCTATATGCTGTCTTCTGCACCCTCAAAACTTCATCCCGGGTTTGCGGAAAGCCTGACAGCTATTTCTTATATGGATTTTGATGAGGTTAAAGAATGGGAAGAAACCTTCAATACGGTAACGGATGAACAGCAAAGGGGAGCATTGTACGAAAAATTTAAAGCGGAAAAAGCAGATAAAATGATGGATGCTTTAGAGAAGAAAATCCCGGATTTACGGAAGTCTGTTAAAAGCGTTTATACTTCTTCACCTTTGTCTTACCGGGATTATATCGGAAGCTTTGAAGGAAATATGTACGGTTACATCAAAAGCTCGGAAAATCCTTTAAAAACAATGGTTTCACCGCGGACAAAGATTGATAATCTGTTCCTGACGGGTCAGTCAGTCAACATGCACGGCATTTTGGGATGCACCATCGGTGCTTTCAATACCTGCGCTGAAATCTTAGGAAAAGAAGTGATGGATGACCGATTAATACAAATGAGTAATGCAAATAAACGTGAACAATAATAAAAGTCAACCTGTCATTCTGGATACAAACCGCTGTTCTGTGGATACCGTCCATAAGCTAGGCCCGGAATCTCCGATTGTAAAAGGAATTTCTTTCCGTCGTCAGAATCGTCAGTACGGAAAAATAAAAGCTTTATTGTATGTATTGATCATCATTCATCTTACCTCGTGTGGGATAAGAAAATCAATACAGCATATTCCTGATGTAAAACAATACTCATTGGAAGTTCCGAAGGTCGATAAAATCAATGATTCCACTTTCCGTTTTAATCAGAATTACCTGACAAAAAATAAACAGCAGCTTTGGGAGCTGTACATTAAGGGAAACCCTTTGCAGCTGGGTTACAATAACGGTGCCCTGACACAGAATTTAATGCAGCAACAGGAGGAAATCTTTTTCTCAAAAGTGGAGGGTTTTGTGCCGTCGAAGTTTAAGCAGAAAGTACTGAGAGGCTTCCTGAAATGGTATAACCGGAAAATGTATTTAAATGTCCGTGAAGATTTTCAGGTAGAATTATACGGACTGTCGCGGTATTCCTCAGATCGGTACAATTTTATTGCTCCGGAATACCTCCGGACTTTATATCTTCACGGGGCCCACGATATCGGTCATGCCATGCAGGACCTGATGGTGGTAGGCTGTACGTCACTTGCGGTATGGAACGAAAATACGGAAGACGGTGATTTGCTGATTGGGCGTAATTTCGATTTTTATGTAGGTGATGATTTTGCCAGAAATAAAGTCATTGAATTTGTAGAACCCGAAGACGGAATCCCTTATCTGTCGGTAAGCTGGCCGGGAATGATCGGTGTGGTTTCAGGAATGAATAAAGAAGGCATTACGGTGACGATCAATGCCGGAAAATCAAAGATCCCGTTAACCGCCAGGACCCCGATTTCTTTGGTAACAAGGGAAATTCTGCAATATGCTGCAACAATTGATGAAGCGGTTGCCATTGCCCGAAAGAGAAAAGTTTTTGTATCCGAGTCCATCCTGGTGGGAAGTGCACATGATAAAAATGCGGTGATTATTGAAGTTTCCCCGGATAATTTCGGAGTCTATAAAGTTGAAAACACAAGCAGGGTTTTCTGTACGAACCATTTTCAATCCGACGCTTATAAATATGATAAAAGGAATCAGAAGCATAAAGCAGAAAGCCATTCGGAATACCGTTATGAAAAGCTTCAGGAACTTTTAGAGGAAAATAAAAAGCTGGATCCTGAGAAAATGGCTTCAGTTTTAAGAAATACATCAGGCCTGAAAGGAGAGAAGATAGGCTATGGAAATGAGAAAGCGATCAATCAGCTGTTGGCACATCACGCCGTCATCTTTTCACCTCAGAAAAAATTAGTCTGGGTTTCATCAAGCCCTTACCAGCTCGGTGAATTTGTCTGTTATGATCTGAATGAAATTTTTTCTGACAAAAGATTAAAAAGCGGTGGGTTTTCAAAATCGGATCTCAATATTGCCAAAGACCCTTTTGCAGATTCTCAGGAATTTAAAAATTACGAAGAATATAAAAAATTGAGCTCTCAAATTGAAGAGGCAGTTAATGATAAAGAAGAAACGCTTTCAGAAGAATATATCAATCATTATATAGACTTGAATCCCGATTTCTGGTATGTTTATTTTCTGGCGGGGAAGTTTTACTTCAGCAGAAAAGATTACCTGAAAGCCCTGCCCTTATTTGAAAAAGCGTTAAATAAGGAAATTACTACAGTGCCGGACAGAGAGAATATTGAAAAATATGTAAAGAAGACCTTAAAAAAACTGAAATAATCAGATGGCTTAAGGACATTTTTGAATGTATGCACGCTGGTGTTTTTCCAACAATCTTAATTTCTAATTTGCTAGTATTTTTATTCTTTTTTTGAAAATTGTATTTTAATTATGGCTATATTTTATATTATTTTAAATGAATTGCTGTTTTATTGATGGATTGTTTTTATTTAAAGTAAATTTATTATTATATTCGCTTTCTTAAATCGTTAATGGATGAAAAAAATCTACCTCTTGTGTATTCTTTGTTTCCTGTTTATTTATTCCTGTAAAAATGATGAAAAAATTGAAAGTGTTGAACCTGAAAGCTTGTTCGTAAATTTTAATATTGATGCGGTTCCGTATTCAAAATTATCAACCTATGCATTTTTTAAGGGAGCGCTTAAAAACCTGGCCCCCAATTCAAAAGTACTTCCTTACGAACCGGCAAGTTCTCTTTTTACGGACTATGCATTGAAGAAAAGATTTATATGGATGCCGAACGGAGTGAAAGCAAGCTATAACGGAGATGATCAATCATTAAATTTTCCTGTAGGCACGGTTTTAATTAAAAACTTTTATTATAATACCATACAGCCGGGCAATACAACAAAAATAATCGAGACGCGATTAATGATTAAAAAATCAAGCGGCTGGATCTTCGCTGAATATTTATGGAATGATGACCAGACCGAGGCAGAACTGGTAACCGGAACTGATTTTACCAGCGGGAGTTCCAAGAATATCACTTTCAGAAAAGAGAATAGCGAGGTAATGAATATAGACTACAGAATTCCTTCGGAAACCGAATGCCTGGCATGCCATAAACTCGATAACAAACCTGTTCCGATCGGGGTAAAGCCGCAAAACTTAAATGTTGCATACAATTATCCGAACGGTCTGAAAAATCAGTTACAGAAGCTCGTTGATGAAGGCTATCTCCAAAGTTACCCTTCCAATATTGTTTCTACGGTAAATTATAAAGATACAGGTAAACCTGTGGATATACGTCTGCGTTCTTATCTTGATATCAATTGTGCCCACTGCCACCAGGAAAATGCGCGCTGTGATTACCGGGCGATCCGCCTGAGCTTCAGCCAGACAGCGAACCTGTCGAAAATGGGTGTTTGTGTCATGGCAGATGAGCCTATAGACCCTTCGCTGGAGAGAATTGTTACGCCGGGTAACCCTGCCAAATCGGTGATGCATTTCAGACTCAACTCTACAGAGGAAAGCAACAGGATGCCTTTATTGGGAAGAAGAATCGTTCATGATGAAGGCGTAGAACTTTTAAAACAGTGGATCAATACTTTAAATCAAAATTGTCCGTAAAAAATAACAACTTAATAACCAGTAGCTTAAATGAAAAAAAAATTATCACTTTTCGTGGTTATGCTCAATATCACATGGGGAACCGCTCAATTAACCTGCGCCACCGCAGTCAGCCTTGCTCCGGGAACGGTCGTGGCTCCGGCTGTTACGGGAGATGCTCCTACAATAGCCTGCCTGCTGGGCACCTTGGGTACAAAAGGCTTATGGTATAAATATACTGCAACGGCAAATAAAGCAGTGACGGTTTCCACGTCTTCCGCAGGACAGAATGCAGATACCCGTATGATGGTATTTACAGGAAGCTGTGGTGCCCTAAGCTGCCTTGCTGCCAATGATGATTATACAGGAGAATTTTCTCAGGTAACTTTTGATTCATCTGCCGGAATGACTTATTATATCGTATTTGACAATAAGTATTCATCTTTGGGATTTAATATTAATCTTTCTGAAGTAACCGTTGTTCCGGGTAGACTGTCTTTCAATTCCCAGCCCGTCAATGCTGCCGGATCTTTTAACAATTGTGTGGTGGATATGAACGGAGATTATCTCGATGATATTGTTTCCGTGGTGAGTACAACACAGATGGTCATTTCTTATCAGCAGCCCGGTGGAGGGTTTAATAATGTTGCGTATACGGTTCCTTCTACCATCATAACTCCATCTTGGAGTATTGCCGCAGGAGATTATGATAATAATGGTTTCAATGACCTGGTATACGGTTCAGGAAGCGGAATTGCTTTTGTAAAAGCTAATGCAGACGGGACAGCGTATACTTCTGACAGAAAAACACAATCTTTTTTAGTCCAGAGAACCAATTTTATCGATATCAATAATGACGGGAAACTGGATGCTTTCATCTGTGATGACAATGCTCCGAACCGATATTATATGAATGACGGCACCAATATGAACCACAACCAGGGCGGCATGGGAGATTTCCCTTCCGGCGGAAATTACGGTTCGATCTGGATTGATTATGATAATGACGGGGATATGGACCTTTTCATTGCAAAATGTAGCGGCGGAGGTTCCGGCCCCGGAGGGAACATCGATGAGCTGCACCGAAACAACGGAAACGGGACCTTTACCAATGTTGCCACCGCAGCCAATATGGCAAATCCTGTGCAGACCTGGTCTTCCGCCTGGGGAGATTTCAATAACGACGGATGGATGGATGCGGTAGTGGGAATCAATTCTACCAACAATGGCTTGAGTAAGGTAATGAAAAATAACGGCGATGGAACATTTACAGATAAATCAACAGGTTCAGGTTATGATACGGTCAATGCTTTGAGCAGGGAATATGTTGCTTATGATTTTGATAATGACGGATTTCTGGATGTTTTGGGTGCCGGAAATACGATAATGTTCGGAAATGGTGATTTTACCTTTATCCCGAATTCCACATCTTACAGTTTAAACTCAACAAAACGTCCGGTCGGCGATCTTAATAATGACGGGTTTCTGGATATTCAGAACGGGAATACCATTCTGATGAATGCCGGAAATACAAATAAATGGCTGAAGGTAACGTTAAAAGGAGTTCAAAGCAACAAAAATGGGATCGGCGCAAGAGTCGAGATTTACGGAGCATGGGGAAAACAGATCCGTGATGTACAGAGTGGTACCGGATTCGGAAATATGAATACGCTGAATGCCCATTTCGGAATCGGCCAGGCTGCGGCAATCACAAAAGTTGTGGTGAGATGGCCTTCAGGTACTGTTGATACTATTTTAAATGTAACTCCCAATACAACTTTAAATGTGGTTGAAGGCTCGTTCCTGAATACCAGAGAAGTTCAGAACACTCAGGAGGCATTTACGGTGTATCCGAATCCAACCGATGACATTATCCATTTTAAAGTTCAAAAAGATTTTGTTCCGGTAAATGCTAAAATCTATGAAATGAGCGGAAGGATGATCCTGCAAACCAAAGTTGAAAGGGATTTAATTTCAATTAAGGAATTAAATTCAGGGAATTATGTATTGGTGGTAACTGATAAGAACAGTAAGAGCTATTCTCAGAAAATAACGAAAAAATAGTTTAATAGATAAAAGAATGATCATGCTGCAGAGCCGAAAGGCTTTGCAGTTTTTATTTAATGGATTAAGTATTTTCAGGGTTGATCCTGTTCAGGAAAAGAAGAACGGCAATCCATGAAACGGCAGACATCACAGTTGCTAAAATCATACTCCCGATAATGTACTGGACCAGATTATTCTTTATCAGTTCAAAATTCAGATCCTGGCTCAGAATATTGCTGTTGTCGTCAACGAAAGGAGAGCCTAAAAATAACGAGGCCGCAATAATAAAAGGGATAAAAGGCGGCAGGCTTACATTGGATGCTACAAAAGCCAGAACCTTATTCAGCTTGAAAAGTACCGAAAGAGAAATGACCAGCAGCGTATGGAATCCCCAGAAAGGAGAAAAGCCGATAAATACGCCAAGCGCAATGGAAAAGGCTTTGGTACGGTTGCTTCCGTCGCTTTCCAATACATCTTCTTTGATGAACCTCTTAAAGCTTTTTTTTTTGAAATTATTAATGAAATTCCTCGGAATAATGTACAATAAAGTGATGATGACCAATATTGTATTGAGAATGCTGATCCTCGTAAAATCTTTGAACGGCCTGAAATGGGAGACCCGCTCCGCAGGATCATATAAAACTTTGATCGGAACATTTTTTACCGGAACATGTCTCCATGCGGTTCTTACGATAATTTCAATCTCAAATTCAAATTTCGGAGTAAAATATTTTTTCGGAATTTTGTGAAGCGGGTATAACCGATAACCGGATTGGGTGTCTTCAAGCTTGATTCCTGTTTCAAACCAGAACCAGAAATTGGAGAATCTGTTGCCGAAGCTGCTTTTTTTTGGAATTCCCTCTTGCGACATGTTTCTGTTTCCGATAAGCAGAACATCTTCTTTTTCATTCAGCAAAGCCTCTGCAAAAACCGGAATGTCATCAGGATAATGCTGTCCGTCCGAATCAATCGTTATGGCATAGCGGTATCCCAATTCCTTCGCCTTTCTGAAGCCGGTTTTCAGACCGTTTCCTTTTCCCTTGTTTTCCGGTATGGTCACAATGGTAACCTGGGAATAACGGGCTAAAAGCTGAGGTGTTGAATCCGTTGACCCGTCGTTCACAACAATGATTTGATCCGTATAATCCAATATACCGTCAATTACCCTGTTCAGGGTTTTTCCGTTGTTGTAGGTAGGAATTAAAACACAGATTTTCTTTTCAGAAATCACCTGTTGTACTTCAGCACGGGTCATTATTCTATTTTAGTGCAGCTCTTTCTTCAGGCATAATCGTCTTCGACTGGGCAGCAAATCTTTTGATATAATTTTTCAGCGTCGTATTTTGTTTTCCGTAGTTGGCAAGGAGATAGGTTTTATCTTCTTTAAGGCTTCCGCGGTATCCTACAATTTTCGGGATATTTTCCTGAACGCTCATTCTTATTACCCTCAACTCGGCATTGTTTGGATTGCTCTTGATAAGAGTTTCCAGGTTTGTTGCACCGGATTTTACCATCGCCTTCCTGTTGGTTTTGGTAATTTTTGCTTCCATAATCTGTGCAGCAGCTTTATAGCCTTGTATTACAGGATCGGAACCGGAAGCTTTTTCTGCCATAGCAATGAAAGCCTCTGTGTTGGCATTTGATGAATTGGCTTTGGCATAACTGTTTCGTAAGGATTCAATACCCGACTGAAAGAAAAGGAAGAAAGCCGTAAATAATGAGAAAATAAGCTTCATGATGTTACTTTTTGATAGTTAACTGACATCTTTAGTGCAATAGTCCCGCCAAAAGAGGTGGTATTTTTTACCTTAACATGATCTTCATCTTCATTAATATCCAGTTGAAGTTCCAGCTCAGGAGTTTCGTAAGGATTGATAATCGCCATGAACTTTACATTCGAAGCAGATTTTAAAAACAATTTTTTACCGGTACATTCTTCCGTCAGTTCCTTTACGATCTGCATCATACAGACTCCCGGCGTTACAGGGTTCCCCGGAAAATGGCCTTTAAAGATGTCATGATCTTTGTTCAGCGAAATATTTGCGATGAAATTTCCGCTTTCTGTTTTTTCGTATGAATTCAAATGGTAAAAGTCTGTAAGAATGGACTGCATAAAACTATTTTTTCATGTTAAACATATAATAAACACCTGCCTGGAAAGTGATGTTGGAATGGTTGGCATTAAAATAATACACCGGAACAAATCCTTTTTTCACCCGGGCTTCAATGCCAAAGTTTTTAGTAATATCGAATCCTAAACCTGCTGTTATCCCCAAATCGATTTCATTGTCGGCCTCAAAATTTTTCTCCTCTACCAAAAATTCCAGAGTTGGCCCAAAATGGATATTGAATTTGTTGAAATAAAATTTATTTACCAGCTGAATACCCACATAACTGGCTGTAAGCATCCTTCCGTCCCAGTTATTGACATTGGTTTCAAGCTTGGTTCCCTGTCTTGAATAATTAATTTCCGGCTGCAAAGCATAAAATTTGGCAAAACGGATGTTCCCGAACAGACCGATATAAAAATCAGTTTTTGTTTTGAAATCCATATTGACACTGGCTTCGGGATAATAAGAATTATCTGCCCAGTAATAGGCATAATCTTCCTGATTGGTAAAATGCGAAAAATTAGCTCCGGTCCTGATTCCGGGATTAAAAGTTACCTGTGCAAAAGACAATCCTGAAATAATGATCGTAAGTAAAGAAATAATTTTTTTCATGCTGGATTATTGATTTTCGGTTATTTGAAATAGTTTTATCTGAATGTTGAAATCCTTATGCTCAAGACTTAAACTGTCCGCGAAGATATGTTTTTTTGCCTCAAAAGTAAAATCGATTTTTTCCTTCTTATTTTTTGTATAGATGATCTGTTTTAGCAGGCCGTTTTCTTTATTGAAGAACAGATAATGGACATCTTTACCTGTTTTCGAAAGGTAAACATTAAAATTCTCATTTTCAAAACTTTCACTGACAGGGTATTTTCTTTTTAAAAGCTGTAGGAAATCATTCTTAAGAAAATTGATAACGATTTTTTTGTCCAGATCGGGAAGGACATAATTGAGCTTAAAGTCATTGCCGGAGATTTCAAAATCAATCATGGTATTTCCGAAATCTGAAGTCAAGACTACACGATGGGTCTTTTCATTAAGTTTTTTGATGATCAGTATTCCGCTGACATGATTCTTATAAATATCCATTTGGCATTTATAAACGTAATCTTCACGGGAGGAAAAGTATAAATTCTCAACTGTTTTTTCAGAAGTGGAAACAGGTTTTATATCTGTAAGCTTATAGGTTCTGCATGAAACAAACAGGAAGAAAACCAGGCTATAAACTGAAATCTGAAGCAGAAACCGGCGCATTGATTTTGGTGTTTTTGAAAACAATATTAGTTGTATCTCCTGAAGCTTCTGTCATATTTACCTGAGAAACAGTAGCCTGATTTTTTGGAAAATGAAGTTCGATCTGCTTGATGTATTTCAGCAACTGAGAAGATTTCGGAGTAAATTTCGCCATGTTGGAAGTCCCGTTCTTAAAATAAGCTACGGAAAACTCCGGATCATTGAACATCTGGCCGTTTGAGCTTCCGACAATTAACTTATTGATCTTTTCAAACGTTTTGCTTTTTGCATCAACCGATGACTTTTTCCCCTGATCATTAATGAAAATTTTATTGTCCCTGAAAACAATGCTGTACTGATACGGCTTTGTGTATTTCCAGCTCAGCATATTCGGAGTTTTTAAGGTCATCTTTCCGTAGGTTACAATGCTTTTATCCAGAAAATCCATTTTTTTGGTCTGGGTGAAATCACTTTGCAGGGTCTTTATTTCTTTACTTTCGGATGAAACCCTTGCAACGAATGCTTTAGCTTCAGCAGCGGACATGGCTGTGTTCTGGGCAAGAAATAAGCCTGATATTAATAAAAATGCAGCGAATGCAATACGTTTAATCATTATTTTTAGATTTAATCATTGAATCAACCGTAAAGGTTGAATACTTTTTATCCTTCAAAAATAGCAATAAATTGACCAGGACGTTATATGTTTTTTCTGAAGTATCATGAAGGAGGATGATGCTTCCTTTTTTTAAGCGTTTGGTTATTTTGTGATAAATTTTTTTCTCATCTCCCGTAACGGTATCTAGGGAGCGGATATTCCAGCCGATGCTTACTTTACCGGTCTTTTTTATGGCTTTGGCAATATTAGGGTTGGTGACCCCAAACGGCGGCCTGTACAGATTCGTCTTCATGTTTCCGGTTTTGAATATTATTTCATCACACGCCTCAATTTCTTTGATCATTTTTGAAGCGGATAAAAACCCGGTATTGCTGGAGTGGGAAAATGTATGATTTCCGATGCTGTGGCCTTCAGCAATAATTCTCCGGAAGGTTTCAGGATGCTGTTCAATCTGTTTTCCGATGCAGAAAAAAGTAGCTTTTACCTCGTATTCTTTTAACAGATCTAAAAATTTAGGAGTCAGTTCAGTCGGTCCGTCATCAAAAGTGAGCGCAACTTCCCTGAGCTTTGTTCTTTTATGGGTAATGCTGTTGACAAAGTATCCCAGCTGAATATAAAAAGAGCCCCAGACTACCACCAGACAGAAAATAAGAAAGCAAAACAGATATACCCAGAAGCTTCCCTGAAACGCATAAATAAAAAGGTTACAGAAAATATAAAATATGATAAACGGATAATGCTTCATCTTGTTTAATTTAATTGAGATTCCTTTTTGTCATTCTGAAAGTATCGGAGTGAAATGAAGAATCTAATATGAATGTTGAAATTCTTCTTTCATCAGAATGACAATTACAGGGTTTGGTTGCTTTGATGAATGAAATGCCTTCGACGAAATACTTTCAAGATTTCAGGCCTTATATTACGGCATTAAAAACTTAAGCCTTTTCCAGCAAAACCAAACTGTGATCACTTCCGCCTAAATGATTGTACAGAAGAATGTTTTTAATATCCTCTTTCTTCACTGCATTAATCATCATCACTTCCGGAATTTCCTGTTTTTTAAGAATGTGGCAGGCCATAAACGTTGAAAAGCCGCTTGCCGTATTGAATTCTCCACTCAAATGCTTGTAATACAATAATGCCGAATTTTCAAATAAATCCAGAGCTTTCGTATAATAAACATCAGACCGTACGTCTCCGCTAAAGCCTAAAATAACACAATCAATATCGTTATTTGTTAAATCATTTTTAGTTAAAAAATCTGTGATAAGCCCTTGGACATCTTCTATATCCAATTGATTGATGATCTGAATATCCTTTAACTGCGCATAAGATTGTCCTGTTCGGTCTTTCCCCAAAACAAAAAAGCTGGCACCTTCGCCCCAAATGACGCCATCTGTTGTTGAGTGTAAATAATCAACGGGAAGATGTTCTTCTTTCTTAATGGTTTTGTTTAATTGGTACAGCTCCATTGTCCTGTCGGTTTGTTCATCAGTGGAACCAGCCAGAACCGTTGAAGCCTCGCCGTCATTGATCTGCAGCTTTGCATCTAAAAATGAAAACTCCAGGGAAGAAGAGGGATTCACATATGTGAAATTGTAGGCATGGCATTGAAGACCTAAAGCAATTTGTCCGGCAACCGTGTTATGCGTGGACTGAATGAAGAATGTGGGAGTCAGAAACTCTTCATTATTATTCAATACATTTTTAAGGAATTTTTCAGAGTCCTGTGAGCAGCCTATTCCTGTTCCTACGATGATCGCACCGGGATTGTCGATTCCTGCTTCTTTCAAAGCATAATGGGAAGCAACGGAGCTCATCTTCACGGTTTTAGACATTCTCCTGATCATTGCCGGCGGAATGAATTCTTTATAATTTGGCTCTATGGCTTTTAAAACCTGAGGTGAATATTGGGGCTTTAAATTTTGGAAAAAATGATCATTTAAAGTGTCCTGAACTGAGATACAGGCGGCACTGTTGATGTATACTCCGCTCATGATTTTGAGAAAATTAAAGTTGAACAGTTTCCTCCAAAACCGAATGAATTGGATAAAACGTGGTTGATGGTCTTCTCTTTAAGTTCAGTGACAGGGGTCAGGTCAAATTCCTGCATTTTTGTTTTGAAATTCAGATTCGGAAAGATGATATTGTTCCGGATGGCCAGTAATGAATATACCGCTTCAATTCCTGCTGCTGCTGCCAGCGTATGGCCGGTAAACGCTTTGGTAGAACTGAATTCCGGAACCTTGTGCTCTCCGAAAATTCTGATCATCGCAATGCCTTCCGATAAATCATTATTCGGAGTTGCCGTTCCGTGTACGTTGATGTAATCTATGTTTTCTTTGTCCAGGCCTGAGACCTTCAGGGCTTTTTCCATCGCTAAAAATGCGCCCTGGCCATTTTCCGAAGAAGCGGTCTGATGATGTGCATCATTTGCATTTCCATATCCGGAAAGATAGCCTAATACTTCTTTGTTTTCTTTTTTCACGACTTCATCAGATTCCAAAACGATAAAAGCGGCTGCTTCACCTAGATTCAGGCCTTTTCTGTCATTATCGAAAGGGGTGTTATAAGAATCCGTAAGAATCATCAAGGTATTAAAACCATTCAGTGTAAATTTTGAAAGAGAATCTGTACCACCGACAATCACCCGGTCCAAAACACCGTTTTTAATGAGTTTTGCTCCCATCATAATGGCATTTGCCGCTGAAGAACAAGCCGTACTGATGGTGGAAACCATCCCTTTTAATCCCAGGTAGTCAGCAATGATCAATGACGAGTTGCCTGCATCATGAGCATCAATATACTTCTGTTTCTCAGGAAAATCTTCGTAGGTATAGAAATATTTTTCGGTAATATCCATTCCGCCAACACTGGTAGAGGAAATCAGACCGGTTCTGTATTGATTAATATCTGAAATCGCAGCACTTTCCACGGCTTCTTTTGCGGCCATCATTCCTAATAAAGCCGTTCGTGTCGCATTATGGTCTTCATCTAACTGAAGCTTCTGCACCAGCTCCTTATTGGAATATTTTATTTCGCCTGTTTTAATTTGGCCTGCGTGACGGGTTTCAAACAGTTCAATGTCTGAGATCCCGTGTTTTCCGCTTATTAATGAACTCAGATTCTCCTCTACATTGTTACCAATGGAGGAAATAATGCCCATTCCTGTTATGGCAATTTTTTGACCCATCTTATTTTATAATGTAGCAATGTATCAGTTTAGCAATTTACCAATATTGTTACATTGTTAGATTAAATTATTTCGTTCTGTTGTCTTCAATAAACTTCGCCATCGTATCGATCGAAGTGAAAATCTCCTTTCCTTTTTTAGGATCAGCCAGTTTGATTCCGTATTCTTTGTCAAGAAGAACAATCAATTCAAGGGCGTCGATAGAATCCAAACCAAGGCCACCTCCGAATAACGGATCCGTATCTTTGATTTCTTCTACTGCAACATCTTCAAGATTAAGGACTTCAATGATTTTGTGCTTTAATTCTTCTCTTAGGTTTTCCATAAAATAAATTTCATTTATAAGATATCAATGTATCAGTTTAGCCATATAACAATGGTTCTAGCATTACTTAGAAATCGGTAAACGGGTACATTTTATATTGTCAGATTACATAGTCAGCAAATATACAAAAGCTTTGTAACTTTCCCGATACAATTCTACCCAGCCGCATAATACCTTTTCAGCCTTTCCGGACTGCAATATCTGTGCTGCATATTCATTTAAAAATTCTTCATCGAATTTATCCATTACAAAAAAAGCATTTTCCGTCTGCATTTTATGCCTGATGCTGATTTCGCCCACACAGATATTAGGTAAAGTATACACAAAAACAGCAGGGCTCGGAAAGTAGTTTTCCTGAGAATTGATGCTTTCCTGATATTTGAAATCGGTATCTAAACTGGATGATTTGTTGGCAAAAACCAATGCGGTTTTATTGTGGCTGTCATTTTTCAGAATCATTTCGGAAGCCAGAAAAGCGAGCTTGCTCAAATGATCCATTTTATGAAATTTAGGATAATTTAGTTCCAAACTTTTATAAGTTTCTTTCGCAAATTCTGAAAATGTTTCGGTTGGGGTTTCAAAAACAATTTGTCCATTAACAATTATTTTTGAATTTTCTATAGTACAAATGTCTGTTTTCTTCATCGTTAACATTTTTCCAAAACTACCGCCGCATTACATCCGCCAAAACCTGAAGCCGTTTTCAAAATATATTTGATTTCTGCAGGTTGGTTGTTTTTAATGATATTCAAAGGTTGGGAAGTACCCATTTCTTCAAAGTTTTTAGACGGAATTAATGTTCCGTGAATAGCGCTTTCCATTGAAATGATGCTTTCCAGTAAGCCGGAAGCACCCAGGCAGTGGCCGTAATACCCTTTCATACTATTAAGCGGAGCATGTTGCAGGTTCATTCTGTTAAACGCAACGGCTTCCATTTCGTCGTTATATAATGTTGCCGTTCCGTGGGCTGAAATATAATCGATCTGTTCTGCGGAAGCGTTCGCTTCCTTCATTGCATTTTGAATACTGGCAAATAATCCGTCCCCGGTTCTTGAAGGGCCGGAAATATGGTTGGCATCATTAATTGCTGAGTCTCCTAAAACTTTAAACCTAAGTTTTTCGTTTTCTGATGGAATAGAAGTGATATGAATTGCAGCCGTCGCTTCACCCAAATTAATTCCATTACGGTTTTTGTCATAGGGTCTGCAGGGCCCGGTGCCGATCGCCTGGAAGGAATTAAACCCTGAAACCACAAATTCTGAAATCTCGTCTCCGGCGATGATAAAAGCATCTTTATACTTTCCGGTCCGGATCATATTTTTAGCTACGGCAATGGCCATCACTCCTGAAACGCAGGCATTGGAAATTACAATAGGCTTTGTTTTGAATCCGAAAAAATCAGCTATTTTTTGAGCCAAATTCGAAAGGTAAGCACCTTCCGGCAGATTGGTCTGGTTTTTTAATAAACTGATATTCCCTTTTGTTGTTGATAAAATTAATGCCGTTTCCTCTGTAATAGAATATCTTTCAACCAGCGGCTTCAGGCTCAGCAGGAACATTTTTTCCAGCCTCGTAAAATCCCGGTTTGTAAAGTTTTTGTCAAATTCTTTTTCAAGGCTTGCAGTATCGATTACCGAAGCGTAAAAAGCTTCCTGGCTTTCTATGATTTTATGTAAGGCCACGCCTGATTTTCCTTCCAAAAGAGCATTCCAATTGGACTGAACATCAAAGCCCAAAGGCGTGACACAATTGTAACCGGTAATATAAATATCCTTCATCATGACAATCCCATTGTATTTTTCCAGGTCTGAAAAAAATCAGGATTATACAGGCATAGATTGTTTTCAGAATCCAGGAAAACCTGAATCGTTTCCCCGCTACAGACCAATTGATTATCCTCATTAAAAAGTTCGTATCTGTAAATCAATTTTGCGGCGGTTGAATTCACAAATGTCGTCACCACACGGAACGTTTCTCCATATTTTAAAGGAAGAAAATGTTCACATGTGCTTTTCACAATCGGGGTGACATATCCGGCTTTCTGAATATCAAGATACGTCAGGCCGTGCTGTCTCCCAAAAGCTTCTCTTCCGTCTTCGAAATAGACGATGTAATGCCCGTGCCAGACAATTCCCAGAGGATCTGTCTCGTTAAAGCGTACACGGACTTCTTCAGTACAACTTAATATGTTTTCTTTAGACTGCATTTTGTTTCCTTTCATAAAATAATGAAATAGCAACCGTGGCTATATAAAATAAAAATAAGAAAATCAGTTCCTTAGCTATTCCGCTGATGCCGCTGTTTCTTAAAATGATGTCGTAATAAGCGTTCAGCCCCCAGTTCATCGGAGAGAATTTTGCAATATTCTGCATGAATTCAGGCATTAAAAATACAGGAACCCAAATTCCGCCGATAGCCGCCAGAACAACCACTGAAGTCGCTCCAAACGGGGCCGACTGTTCCTGGGTGTCAGCAATGGTCCCTAACAAAACCCCAAAGCCGATTGCTGCCAAACCTGCAAAAATAGTGACTACAATCAGGTGAAACATCTTTCCGGTTACGTCAAACTGCGGTAAATCCATGTAAGGGAAAAGATAAATCCCTACGGCAACCATCAGTAGAAACTGGATGACACAAATGATCAGATAGGTAAATGTTTTCCCTAAAATATGCACAAAATAAGGGGTCGGACTAATTCTCGCTCTCACACTTGTCCCCTGGCTTTTTTCTTTAACCAAATTAATCGATAACGGGACAACGATAAAGAAGATAGCGAACAGTGCCCAGGCCGGAACATTATGCTGAACTGAATTCGGCATCACATCCATTTTGCCTTTTTTAGGAGTGATTTCTTTAAAACTGATTAAATTTTTGTTTTCTTCAAGATTTTCGGTGGTACCGAGCTGGTCCTGGAATGCTTTGTAAATTTTTTTGTTTTCGATTTCAAAAACCATTTTATTCACCGAATTCATCACATTGTTTTTGAAACCGATATTGGTTGCGGGATCAAAGTATAAATGAATGTCTTTGGCCTTTATCTCTACATTTTTTTTTGCAGAAGCTGAATCAGGTTCAAGTCCGAAAGAGCTTACAATAGTCTGTACCTTGGAATCAATATTTAAATTTAAATCTTTCGTTAAATTTTCAGGAATGACAATGGCCATCTGGTAATCTCCTGAAAAGACGGCATTCTGGGCAGATTTTTCATTATAATCCGTCAACAGCTCAAATGTTTTACTGTTTTCGAGTTCCTGCCGTATGCTTTTTGAAACTTCAGATTGATCTTTATCAATAAAGATGATCGGGATTTTTGAGCCTTCCAGGTTTTTAAAAGTGGAATCCTGAATCAAAGTAATGGTTACAATAAGCAGTAAAGGCATCACGAAAATAATGACAATTCCGCCGATATCCCTTTTCAGCAACAGGATTTCCTTAATGAAACTTCTCCACAATTTATACAACAACATCTCTTAATTCTTTTCCGGTTAATGAAATAAAAACGTCTTCCAGATTTTCTGCAGCGGAAACCCGGGTCACCAGTTCTTCCGGTGTTCCGGTGGCATGGATTTTTCCGTGGTCAATAATGGCAATCCGGGTACAGAATTCCTCTGCTTCCGAAAGGTGGTGTGACGTATAAATAATGCATGTCCCTTTTTTGTTCAGGTCCTGAAGGTAATCGATGATTACTTTTTTAGACTGAACGTCAACGCCTACAGTGGGTTCGTCCAGAAACAGAACTTTTGGATTGTGCAGGGTTCCAGCAATTAAATTACACCGCCGTTTCATTCCTCCGGAGAACTGTTCTATTTTTTTATCAGCGAACTTTGACAAACCCATAATTTCTAAAGATTCATCAATCGCATTTCTTAATTTTTTATGGCCTAACCCGTAAAGGCTCCCGAAAAACATCAGGTTTTCCTTGGCGGTGAGGGTAGGGTATAGTGAATACTCCTGCGGAACAATACCGATGATCTGTCTTAGTTTAAAACCGTCCTTCTGCGGTGATAGCCTGTTGATTGTGAAACTTCCTGAAGTCGGTTTTATCAATCCGGAAAGCATTGAAATTAAGGTTGTTTTCCCGGCTCCATTAGGCCCGAGGATTCCATAAATTTCATTTTTGTCAATTTTCAGAGAGATGTCATTGACAGAAAAATCTTCTGCATTTTTATATTTTTTATATAAATTTTTAATCTCAATACTTTGTTCTTCCATAATCAGATTGCTTTTCTCAGTTTTTTGTAAAAAGCTTCTTCCAGATCCGCAATATGAAGCATTGATTTTGAAAGCTTATTGTAGATGTCGCTTTTTGAGTTCCGGTTTTTATAAACTCTTGCAATATCTACGGCAAAATCCCTCCAAAGATCACCGATTGCCGTGATTTCCTTAGAAAGTTCTTTCAGCTGGTCATTTTTGAGGATCACTGCAGCTTCCTGTAAAAATGCACCATAAATAAATCTGAAGCCGCCGCCGCCGGTCCCGATTTCTTCCTGCATCCTGATCAGCTGTCCCAGATAATGGTTGGTTGTTTTAGGCCCTCTCTTTTCAGCCCATTTCGGGATATTTCTGGCCACCCAACGCATCGCTTTTATCCCGATGATAGGAACGGGAGCCAGCATATTCTTGCAGGTATCTTTAATTCCCTTTTTAATGGCTTCCTCAAGGTTTGCGTGTTCCGGAATATAGGTAGGGTAGTACATATGGCCTTTCGGCGGAAGTGCCCCTTTGGCATATCTTACTTTTTCTAGTTCTGCTTCGGAAAGGGTCGTTACATAATCCATGACGGGGTCACTGATTAAAAATTTACCGTCTTCTTTTCCGTACACTACCAGATTATGGGCATTGAAATGGAATTTATATTCTTCAGGAAAATACGTAAGATTAAAAACGCCGACCTGAAGTCCTGTCGGTATATTGTTTTCCAGATTTTTTTCCAGGGCTTTCTGAGCCTCCTGGGGATTGGCGAATTTTACCCTTTTTATTTTAATTCCCAGCCGCTTTGCCGCTTTGCTGAAAATAGCACCCGGCATAGGGCGGTAACTGAATCCGGGAGCAAAATTTACTTTTAAAAAAGGAAGGTATACAAAGAACAGCCCGGAACCGATTCCGAAAATCATAGGCTCGCTGAGCTTTAGGCCTTTGTTGAGCAGTAAATTAGAGGCAACCCCGTTTTCGCAATGTGCGGTCTGGTGGTGTTCAAAATTAATTTTCATTCGTAACTCTTGGTTTTATAAGCCGAATGAATTTTATTCATTTCATTCATAGCTTTATCTTCTTGTACGGTTAATCATCTTAAAATCTGCTTCAGAGAATTCTTTTGTCAGAACAAATGACAATTAAGAATGGTTTAAAGCATCTTTTATTTATTTACCGCTGAAGTTTTTTAATTCATCTACTGAAATTCCGAATGTATCAGCATATTTTTTCAGTACGGATTCGCTTAGTGTATTAAATATTTTGGGTTTTGTATGCCTTTTGACACGCCATTGCCACATTCCGACATAAGCTGCCAGAACCTGCAGGTCCATTTTGTTGAGTTCCATGAAATAGATAATCGGACTTACTGTATTGTTGGCGACATTTTGTTTTGCTTCCTCGATTCTTTCACTGATCAGCTCCATTGACTCATCCAATGCTGCCTTTTTGGCGTCCCAGCCGATGCTTTGAGCTGTTGTATAATTATCATTTTCATCAGTCACATACAAAACTTCTGTCATGTTGGCTGACTTCAGATTGCTCTCATCCTGAGGTAGATCTTGTTTTTTCATTGTTTATCAGTGCTTTACTTCTTGGATGAACAGGTTAATGTCGGCCCGGATTAACAGCTCATCATGATTAAAGGTCTCACAGAAAATGTGACATATATTTTCGAATTGAGAAATCAATGATGCTTTTGAAATAATCTTGTCACCTACTTTAGGCAATGCAAAAACTTCAATCTTTTTGATATTGGTAATAAAACCGATCACCTTCGTGTCGGCTTCAGGATTTTCAAAGAAACTTTGCCCCAGAATTGCAGAACAGGTCTGGGCTAGGTTTTCAATTAAGCCCGCTTCAACAAACTCATTATGGTGGACAAAAATATTGTCTTCTGAGATTTCAAAGGAAGTCACCACTTTTTCTTGGGTTAATTCCAGGATATAATCTGTCATCAGCATCGGTTCCCGATGCGGGAGAAAATTATGGATGTTGACGATGTTTTCTTCCTTGATTTCCATTTTTATTTTTTAATCATAAAGACCGAAAAGTTTTTTCTAAAGCTCGTTGATCTCACAACATACAGGTTCAATCAGCACCGGATTAAACTTTTAAGATTTATTTTACCACTGTTTTCATCTGGGAACTTGCAATAACCTTATCATTCAATGTGGTAACAGCATCTACCAATGTTACGCCCATGATTTCATTCAGGATTTTCACTTCGGTTCTTAATATATCTCCGGCTTTCGGTAATGCATGCGCTTCAAAAGACTTGATGGCACCGATATAACCTGTCGGAGCTTCTTTTCCAAGCAGGTAATATTTATAGCCGGTGTGTAAAGCTACGCTTTGTGCCTGATGCTCAATCAGCCCCGATGCCTGGAAAACTCCGTTTTGGACAAAAATATTTTCCTGCTCTATTTGAAATCCTGAAATCAGCTGATCTTCAGTGTAACCGGCAATGCTGCTGACCATAACAAAAGGGAATCGCTGAGGAATCAGGCTTTCCACAAAGTTACGGTCGGAAGTAGGCAATTTGTTTTTCATCAACAAACGGTTAACAGGGCACAGGAATAGGAAAACCTTCCGCTTTCCGGAACACAGAGAAGTACTTTTTCCCCTTTTTTCAGTTTTCCGGAATTCATCAGCTGCTCTAAGGCAATAAAGATCGAGCCTGCTCCGATGTTTCCTACTTCAGATAAGTTATAGAACCATTTTTCCCAAGGGAAATCAAGCCCTACATTGGCAAATTCATTTTTCAGCCCTTCTTTAAAATACCCGGAAGAGATATGCGCCAATACATGGTCTACCGTATCAGGATCCAGGTTATGTTTGTCAAAAGAAGATCTTAAACTTTCAGCTCCTTTCACTAAAATATACTGATCCAGCAGTTTGGTATCCTGCTTTAAAGCAAAAATGGACTGTTTCAGCCATTCATCAGAAGGGTAATCTGCCCATGATTTCAGGCTTCCGTCTTCCTGCTTTTCGGTTCCTGCATACATACACGCTTCTATTTCGTGGGCGTAAGAATAAAAATCAATAAATTCTATTTTTAAAGAAACTTCATTTTCCCTCGGTTTATCTTCCAGCAGGAAAGCTCCGGCTCCGTCGGAAAGCATCCATCTTAGAAATTCTCTCTTGAAAGCGATAATCGGCCTTTCTTCCAGTAACAACAGGTTTTCTGCTTCATGGTTGAATTTATCAGCCGTCATCCATGCAGACATTCTTTCTGAACCTACACAGACTGCATTTTTGTTAACTCCGGCTTTTACCGACAGAAAACCATAGTTCAGTGCATTCATCCCGGAATTACACAGTCCGGATGCGGTATTAACAGCCAGAGATTTATTCATATTGAGTTCGCCGTGAATCATGGACGCATGTGAAGGCTGGATCTGATCCGGAGAAGAAGTCCCTGCAGAAAGCAGTTCCATATCTTCTTTCTTGAACTGATCATCAAAAAGGCCCTCTACGGCATTTGCGGCAATCTGTGCATTGGTGTGAGTAGGGTTTCCTTCTTTGTCTAAAGCGTAATACCTTGTAACAATTTTATTATTTCTTAAAATAATTGACTTGGCTTTAGATTTTGCGCCATTTATATAACCAAGATACGTTTCCATTTCGTCATTTGAAACCGGTTCATTGGGTAAGTATGTGGATGCTTTTGTTATAAATACGTCGTACATTCTATTTTAAATTAATTCCTTGTAAATATTCTCTTTGTTTCTTTCTTTTAAACCAAAAAACAGGGGTTGTCAGCAAGTGAAAAACCAATACGATTGGTGAAATAACCCAGATCGCAGCCATCAAATATACCTTAAAGAATTTGATAAGCAATGGGCGCTTTTCTTTTTTCCTGATGATCAGGTTAGACCATACGGTGAAAATTTTGTTTCCTACTTTTTCCACCCGTACCAGGAATGCCCTGATCTCCACGGCTCCGTTTTTTACCAGTTCGGGCTGTAGATTTCCTAAATTATTTTCAGAAAAATGTTTTTCTATAATCGTTCCGTATTTTACCGAACCGGCAATTTCTTCATCTGAAACTCCTGCAGCCGGAAGGACCCCTGATTTTTCTTTTTTCCCGGTCGTCATCCATCGGAGGATCGTTAATACACTGGTGTAATTATCATGTCTGTCTACCAGGGCGATGTTCCCTACTAACGGTGCTTTCAGGTTTTTTAAATATACTTTTAATTTTTCCTGAGAAAGCATCCACATATTTCTTGTTCCTGAAACGGTTACCACAGGCGTGCCTTTCAGAATTCCTTCTGCATATTTACTTTTCAGGAATGAAATAACAGGGATAGAAGGTGTTAAATACCAGACCTGGTATCCAAAAATAATCAGATCGAACTTCTTGTTCAGTACCTCATCCGCAGGCGGAAGGATCTCGCTCGGGATCTGCAGGTACGATTCCGGAAAGGTGTTGAAAAATACATCGCCGGACCAAGGGAAAGGAAAATCTTTCTTCAGTCTGATATTGTAATAAGTTACCTCATATTCGCTGTCTTTATTTTCAAACGGCCGGGCAATATTTTTTACAATATCTTCTAATTGTCCCGACTGTGTATAATAGACTACAAGTATATTCTTTTTCATTAATTCTTTTTATCCGGTTACAAAAATATGATTTTCATATTTATTATTCAGAACTAAATACTTTTAAAGGCCCCGAATCAAATTTAAGCCTGTAACCATCAGGGCTTACTGTGTTATTTTGTGTATTAAAAAAGATGACCGTTTCAGGAATTTCCGCTATTCCGCTGATATTGAACTGATGATCGGAAATCAGCAGGACATCAATTCTTTTCATAATTTCATCCGTCGCTTCTATATAATTGATTTTCCTTCTCTTCACCAGATAGTTCTGTCCGGCAATCTGCCGCTTCTCATTATTCTTGATAAAGCTGAAAACAGTTCTTCCCGGCTGCTGAAGGGTCAGCAAAACGTCTTTTTGTCCGAGATCATCTGCTATATGCAAAATATTGGCATCCTTCGGAATGTGTTTATTCAGTTCGAAGTAAACAGATTTGTTTTCATTGAAATCCCTTTTTACCTCTTTCACAACTTCTGCATCTTTATACAGGAAGCTTAGGAACAGACTCTTCTTAAAATAATTCTCATCTTCAGTCTCTGTTCTCATCTTTGCAAATTCATCCCTGAAATAAGCATTGATGGTCTTTGTCCTTTCAGAATAATTCCTGCCGAAACCAGCATCATCTTTGCTGATCCTGTCACCGACTTTTACGGTAATGGCTCCGTCATAAATGATAAAATCCCCTTTCGGCAACACCTCAGAATTCCCATGAATGTAAAGCGGCAGAATATCAAGCCCAAACTGTTCAGCCAGATAGAAAGCACCTTTATGGAACCTCCTCACGTTGCTGGTATAAGAACGTTCCGCCTCCGGAAAAACAACCAGAGAATATCCCTGGGCTATTTTTTCCCTGAGTTGATCCATCCCGTTTTCAATGCCCTGCGAAACAGGATAAAATCCTAATGCTCTCACTATTCTTCCGAAAACCGGTGATTGGTATACCCAGTCATTGACCAGGTAAATTATTTTATGGGTAACCATAGAGATGGCTAACGTATCCAGAAAAGAAGTGTGGTTGGCAATGATCACAGCCGGCCTGGTGAAATCTTCTTTCGTATTTTTAATGACCTTCTTCTTTACAAATGGATTCGTAAATAGGACAGAAGTTAAAAACCGGGCTAAAATTAATTTTATAAAGTTTAAGGTTCCGCCTCCGGAACTCCTGGTGAAAGGGCTTATGAACAGGGAAAAAAACAGGCCGCCCAAGCCGTAATATAAAAAAGAAACCACAGCCTGTAAAAACAGCCTGAACGTAATAGGGGAAAGCCCTTTCTTCGCTCTGTTGGTAATTAGCAGCCTGAACCAGAACGGATATAAGGTAGAGGTAATGATGATCACGGAAAACATGCCTATCAAGGCTACCAGGGCCAAAGAATGCAAAGCCGGATGTTTTGCGAAAATCAGTGAGCCGATTGATAAAATCGTGGTGAAGACTGCCAGAATGATAGAAGTTCTATAGGTGGGAAGCTCATTTTTCCCGGTGGTGTGTTCCTTCTGCATGGCCTGTGTCAGGAAGATACTGAAATCATCCCCTACCCCGAAAACCAGCGTACAGACCACGGTGCTGAAAATATTCAGTTCCAATCCCAGAAAATAGAGGATTCCTGCGGTTACCACTCCTGTTAAGACAATCGGAAACATGGTAAGAACAGTCAGTTCGAAGTTTCTGAAGAACACAACGATCGTTAGGACAATGGCCAGAAGGGAATAGTTGATCAGTGTATTAAAATCTCTTTTTAAAAGGCCTAAAAAATTTTCGTTCATCTGCTGCCGGTCAATTGCCAGTGCATCATGATTCTTTTCAACATCACTGATGAAAGCATCTCTTTTGGTTTCATCTACTTTTACGACATTTGAAACGGTGTAAAAACCATTTTCCTGGCTTAAAAATTCTGAAATCTGTAAGGCTTTTACTGTTGAATAGTCTTTCAGGCTTAAAGTCGTGTAGGGTTTATTTAAATTTTCGGTAAACTGATCAAACGCTGAACTGTTGAACCCGAACGTATGGCCATTATTTATTAATTCGGAAAGGGTCCGGTTTTTTTTATTCGCATCCCAGAATCTTTGCCAGGCTTCGATTCTTTTTTGCTGGTCTTTTTCTGATAAAACAACATTTCCCAAAGAATTGTAGCTTAAAATCTTTCCTTCTTTTTTTTCTTTTTCCAGAAAGCGGCTCAGCTGGGAGTTTCTTGTCAGGGCTTCCTCTCCGGAATTTCCGTAAGAAATCGTGTAAATAGATTTTGAAGTGATATCCGACAGCTTCTGCAGTTTAGCTTCGCTTATTTTTAAATCCTTTGGGATATAATTCAAGTCACTGATATCTTCATTGAAGCCCACGTGCCTGAATCCGAAAAGACATGCGATGATAATAACGGAGCAGCTAATAATTAACGGTTTGTTTTTCTCATACGGGTAAGCTCCGATTTTGTCAATAAAATTGGTGCCGGTTTTCTTTTCATGCGTTTTCGGCTTGTAAAGCTGAGGGACTATAATTAAAGCACTGACGGCTGACAGGATCACCGTGATTGCTGCAAAAAGTCCGAGGTCTTTCAGTGCTTCAGAGCGTACAAAAACCAGGCACAGAAATGAAACAGCCGTTGTGGCGCTGCTTAATATAATGGGTTGAGTAATTTCTTTGTACAGCTCTTCAATATTGTTATTGTGCTTGTAATGGGTGAGGATATGCAGGGCATAATCAATGGTAATGCCGATGAGGATGGCTCCTACACTGAGTGAAATGGCTGAAATTTTATCCTTAATAAAGTACAGGATCATCAAAGCCAGCAAAACGGAAAAAACAGTAGGAAGAAAAACAATAATAGGCGTAAAGATATTCCTGAAATAATAGATCAGAAGAATCAAAAGGACCGTCATTGAAATAATTACCGTATTCTGAATGTCTTTTTTGATCTGTTGGGCATTTGCCACGGCAATCACCGGCGAACCGAAATAGCTGATCTCTGTTTTTCCTTTGAACTCCTGGTTAAGATGGTTTTTTATTTCATTTAGCTGATTGACAAAACCTTCATTGTTTTTGGTATCGTTGCTTTTGTTTTTCGGATCAATGAAAAGAAGGAGATTTTTCCCGTCTTTGGTAACAATATAGCTGTCTTCAAGTTTGAAATCTTTACTGATATTCAAAGCGTTGAGCTTTTTAATACCTAAGAAAGTAATTCCCAGCGGGTCTTTCTTGATAAATTCTTTCGTTACCAGGCTTGTCGGTGAAGACAAAGAGATATAATTGTTTTCTACCTGTTTGGCGATACTGTCGGCCTGAAGTTTCCTTTCAATCTCCTGATAGTCATCTTCATTTAAAAATAAAGGGAGATTCTGATTGACAAAATCAAAGGTTTCTGAAATTTCATTGTCATTTACTTTCCCCTGAACCGAACCGATATATGGTTTCAAAGGTTCTATCTGATTTAAAAATGCATCCGCCGTTTCAGATAACTGAAAATTGCTCTGCGCCGACTTATTTTCGATAATGACAATGATTTTATCTGAAAAATTAAGCTGTTTCAGGACCTTTGCAGTAAGGTCCGATTTTTCACTTTTGGGAATGATCTGGTTGATGTCTTCTTCAAAATTGATTTTTGAAGCAAAAAACACACACAAAATTATTATCCCTGCTGCAAAAAATGCAGAGAGAAGCTTGTTTCCGGAGATCAGATAATATAAATAAATAAAGAAACGATGCATCTCATGGTAAATCAAGCTGCAAATTTAATTTTTTCATGATGAGTTCAAAAAGTTTTAACTGAAAATCAATAAAATATTTAGATGAAAATCAGTTGCATTTGATTCATGGCTTCTAAAATATAGTATTGAGTAATACTTTAAGCATACTTTTGCGTTAATTGAAGGGAATTCTGTTTAATATTTATAAGCATTTACGACTTCTATTTAATAATTTAACACTTTTAAAGATTGTATTATTTGAAATTACTATGTATCTGAAAGGCATTATCTATTTTGTTCAAAAATTTATCTTATCCGTTTGATATGACTAATGATTAGGAGAATATTAATTAATTACATAATATGATACTAATCATCTGACTTTTTAATTTATTATCAGATTAAACGGTTCTGTATATAGATTTGAATGACTATAATAAATAAAGCAGTTTCTTATATTATCATTATTATTTCTCAATATTATATAGAATGACAAAGGGGAATGAAGGTATTTCATTTTCACAAAAGTCATGCACAGAGTATTTATTGTGCGCCCGGAATTGCTAAATCCATGTAATAAAAAAATCTATCTGATAAAAAAACTATACTTTTGCAAAAATTTTAGGATGTCGAAAAATTTAGTAATCGTAGAGTCACCGGCCAAGGCAAAAACTATTCAGAAGTATTTAGGGAAAGATTTTGATGTGAAATCCAGTTTCGGACACATCAGGGATCTGCCTAAAAAAGGAATGGGAATAGACCTGGCTACCTTCAGTCCGGATTACGAAGTTTCCGCAGACAAAAAGAAATTGGTAACGGAACTGAAAGCCGCTGTGAAGAAAGCGGAAATGGTATGGCTGGCTTCCGATGAAGACCGTGAAGGAGAGGCTATTGCCTGGCATTTATCAGATGAATTAAAATTGAAACCGGAAAACCGGAAAAGAATCGTTTTCCACGAGATTACCAAAAACGCCATTCTGAAAGCCATTGACAACCCGAGAGATATTGACCAGAACCTGGTGAATGCCCAACAGGCGAGAAGGGTGCTGGACAGGATCGTAGGTTTTGAAATGTCCCCTGTACTCTGGAAAAAAATAAAACCCGGATTATCGGCAGGAAGGGTGCAGTCGGTTGCCGTAAGGTTAATTGTTGAAAGAGAAAAAGAAATCCGCGAATTTGTTCCGAAAGCGAGTTTCAAACTGGATGGTGTCTTTTTAAATCAGGCGCATCAGGAAATTGCCGCTAAACTTAAAAAAGACTTCAGTAAAGAAGAAGAGGCTGAAAAATTCCTGGAACAGGCAAAAGCAACGGAATTCAAAGTATTGAATGTTGAGACAAAACCGGGAACCCGTTCTGCTTCCGCTCCGTTTACAACATCGACTTTACAGCAGGAAGCTTCATCCAGACTGGGTTATAATGTGACCAATACCATGCGTATTGCACAGAGGTTATATGAAGAAGGGTACATTACCTATATGAGAACAGACTCGGTAAACCTTTCTCAGGAAGCTATTGAAGGTGCAAAAAAACAGATTACTTCAGAATACGGGACAGAATATTCCGCACCGAGAAACTATACTACGAAATCTTCATCTGCGCAGGAGGCTCACGAAGCAATCCGTCCGACGGATTTCAGCGTAAAAAGTGTGGGTGATGCCCAGCTGAATAAATTGTACCAGCTGATCTACAGAAGGACGCTGGCATCCCAGATGGCCAATGCCAAAATTGAAAAAACCGTTATTGAAATCGGGAATGCCCAATTGCCCCAAAATTTCGAGGCACAGGGGGAAGTAATTATCTTTGACGGGTTCCTGAAAGCCTACGGGATTGTAAAAGCAGAAGACGATGATGAAGAAAACAACGAAAAGCTGCTTCCGAAAGTAAAAGTAGGGGAAGTTTTAGACTATAAAAGAATTACGGCAACAGAAAAGTTCACAAGACCGAGCGCACGGTATACGGAAGCCGGTCTGGTAAGGAAACTGGAAGAACTGGGAATCGGCCGGCCGTCAACATACGCGCCGACCATTCAGACGATTCAGAACCGTGAGTATGTTGATAAGAGAGAAATTGAACCTCAGACCCGTGAGGTGGTTAAAATTTCTTTAACAAAAAACAATATTAAAAAAGAAGTCCTTGAAGAAAAATTCGGGGGCGACAAAAATAAATTCATTCCGACGGATATCGGTGAAGTGGTTAATGATTTCCTCACCGATCATTTTAAAGAAATCCTGGACTACGGCTTTACGGCCAGAGTGGAAGAAAGTTTCGACGAAATTGCAAGCGGCGACCAGAAATGGAAGCAGATGATGAACGATTTCTATTCGAAATTCCATCCGCGGATTGAAGATGTTGAAGAAAATGCAGACCGCGCTACAGGAGAGCGGCTTTTGGGTACGGACCCTAAAACCGGTAAAAATGTCCATGCCAGAATCGGAAGGTTCGGTCCAATGATCCAGGTCGGGGAGACGGATGACGAGGAAAAGCCGATTTTTGCTTCTTTAATGACCGGCCAGAATATTGCAACGATCACTTTTGAAGATGCTATGGAGCTGTTCAAATTACCTTTTGACCTGAATGAGGTAGACGGACAGCCGGTTTCAGTCGGAGTCGGAAGATTCGGTCCCTATGTGAAATGGGGCGAAACGTACATCAGTATTCCGAAAGGTGAAGATCCGCTGTCTGTAGACCAGAAACGTGCGGAGGAAATTATCAGTGAAAAGAAAATAGCCGATGCGCCGATTGCCAGCTATAAAGGCGAGCCGGTAACCAAAGGAACAGGACGGTTCGGGCCTTTCATCAAATACAAGAGTATTTTCGTGAATGTTCCCAAGAAATATGATTTTGAAAATCTTTCCCAAGGTGATATCAATGAATTGATTGATGCCAAACTGGAAAAAGAAGCCAACCGCTATATCCAGCAGTGGGAAAAAGAAAAAATTTCCATTGAAAACGGAAGATGGGGACCCTTCATCAAATTCGGTAAAGCCATGTTTAAAATCCCGAAAAAAGCGGATGATACCAAATATGAAGGGGAAGAACTGAAAGAGATTTCTCTTGATGAGGTTAAAAAATGGATCACCGATCAGGATCCGAAAGCTTTTGCGGAGAAGAAAAAGCCGGCGGCTAAGAAACCTGCCGCCAAAAAAGCAACAACAACTGCTAAAAAAGCTCCGGCTAAAAAACCAGCAGCAAAAAAGTAAATTATTTTTTAATATAGAAAAGCACAGATTTTTAGTCTGTGCTTTTTATTTGATGGTGAGGATTATTTAATCCAAAGAATTTAAGTTTTCTTTGGCTCCCATTCTTAAAAGATATTCAACTATATCATCATTTTCTCCTGCCTTAGCTGCATCTAATGGTGACATACCATTATGACCAATTCCATTGACATCAACTCCTTCTTCCAATAATCGTTTAACTTGATCTATATGATCATAGTAACACATTTCAAGTAACTCCCATATTTTATCCAGGTTTTCCAATTTCAATTTAGTTTGAATTTTTTCTCTTTCATTAATTTCTTAGAGAATATGCCATTATACTTTAAATCTAAATAATCTAAATTTCTTTTATAATCAGATTTGTTATTTAATATTTTTTCAGCGATCTTGTTCATATACTGAATAATTGATGTATTAATAAGGCAAAATTCTATTTATATTAAAGTAAAGGCTTTACGAATTTTTGTTCTGTAATTATCAGCTATTCAAATATACTTATTTCTCATGCACCAAACCCCAAAGTACAGGATACTCTGTCTGTTTACTTACAATAAATTAGCTGTCAAATAGATGATATGAGTAAGGACAGGCTATTCACCCGCAAAGATTTTCTAAAAATTTCAGCCCTGGGAATGGGTGCGGTAATTCTTGGTTCTTCATTTACCACTTTATTATCTTCACAAGACAAACCGTATTTCAATGTAAAACCAATCGGGCGGCAGTTTTCTTTGGAGGGCTATTACATTTGGTGCAGTTCCCCGATCTGGGGTGAAGACGGGAAAGTTCATCTTTTCTATTCACGGTGGAAAAAAGAAAAAGGAATGGGTGGGTGGCTCAACGGTTCTGAAATCTGCCGTGCGGAAGCGGATTCACCTTTTCATCAATTTGAGCATAAACAGGTGATTCTTTCACCGAGAGGTGGCGAATTTTGGGATGCGACGACCTGTCACAATCCCTTAATCAAAAAAGTGGAAGGTCAGTATTATCTGTTCTTCATGGGGAATTCCAATGGGAAAACCAATACTAAACGAATCGGACTGGCCACTTCAAAAAGCCTTGACGGAGAGTGGAAGAGACCCGAAGAACCCTTGCTTCTTCCCGGAGAAAAAGGCTCCTGGGATGATCATTGCACAACAAATCCGGCTTTTGTAAAAGGAAACGACGGGAAATACTGGCTGTTTTACAAATCCTGGAACACCGAAGAATATGAAAACCAGAAAGGTTCCATAAGAGGAAACCGGAAATATGGACTGGCAAAGGCAGATTCTCCGGCAGGACCTTACCGGAAAGTGTCTGCAAACCCGGTTATTGATTTTTCATCGTTGCCTGATAATGCCCAGCTGGAAGATGCTTTTGTCTGGGAGCAGCATGGGAAATTCCATATGGTGGCCAGAGATATGGGATTCTATAATCACGAATACGGCCTGCATTTAACCACAAAGAATGGGATGCACTGGACGAAACCGGAAATTGCTTATCTGGAAATGAAGCATTACATCAGTGAGCCTGCTCCTCCCAAACATTTAAACAGGTTCGGAAGACTGGAACGCCCGATGCTTTTAATGAGTAAAGACGGGAAAACACCGCAATTTTTATTCGGGGCTACACAGGGTGGAGTATTTGAAACTTCTACTACTTTTGTTTTTGAGATTTTAAAACCGTAAAAAGGAAATAATATTAAATCATCATATAAGCCGTTAACAAATAGTGTTAATGGCTTTTTATGGTGGGCAAATAATTTAATTTTAATACTTTTGACCCTAAATTAAGATTGCAACAAGAGAATGAATTTTGAAGATTTTATTATATCCCCGAGAAATTTCAAAACGGAAACCTGGCAGATTGGCAACCGGATAACGAAAAACATAAAGGAAGACAGCATCGTACTTCTTTTCGTTTCAGATTACCGAGGGGCAGACGGGAATGCGGAAGTACAGGATTTTACCGGGATCAGGAAAGAATTTTACAAATTGTCACAGATGGATTTTGATATTCCTATTGTGGACCTGGGAGACCTAATTTCCGGGAAATCCGTTCAGGATTCCCACTATATCCTTCAGGAAGTATTATCGGCCTGTCATTTTAAAAGAGCAGTCCCGGTAATTATCGGAGGTTCAAATGATTTTGCTTTTTCGCTTTTTTCAGCCCTTAATCTTCAGGTCAAACACATTAATTATACCCAGATCAGCAATATTATTTCCCTAAACCAAGGAGAAATAATCAATGAATACACCTTTTTAGGCAAAATTTTAGGATCGAAGAATTTCTCTATTAAAAATTACCATCATTTAGGCTATCAGAAACATTTAAATGAAGCAGATTCTGTACGGCTGATCAAGGAAGTTGAATTTGATATCGTGCGGTTGGCAGAAATGATGAATTCTACGGAGAAAACAGAACCTTTTTTCAGAAAGGCTGATTTAGTGACCGTAAATTGTGATGCTGTTGAAAGTGTCAGTGAGCCTTTTTCCATGAATCCACAGGTAAACGGCCTAAACAGAAGGGAAATCTGCGCCTATATGAAAGAAATCGGGCTGAGTGAAAACCTGAAGTCTGTCGGGATCTTCAATTATAATATTTATTCAGGAAACCAGCTGAATCACCAGCTTCTCGCACAGATGATCTGGTATCTCACGGAGGGAATCAATATCCAGAGATCCCATCCTAAAGAAAGGCATTATGAACTGTTTTATGTTTTGGTTGATGACTGCCAGTATGCTTTTAAACGTGATACGTTCAGCAATCTCTGGTATTTCGGGGATGATGAAAATATTGAAAACTGTATTCCCTGTTCCAGAAAAGATTTTGAGGAAGCCAAAAAAGGCTGGCTCGGGGCACGGTTTACAAAAATGTAAGACAAAATTCAAATCCAATCGACAGCTTTCAGACCGGTTCTTCTGAACTTATAAGAACCAAAATATAAATTTATAAAGGACTTTACAGCTATGACTTCATTATAGGTTCTCCACGTATAGATTTGGGGAGGCCTCTACAAGGCTTATGAATATTTAGATGTGAATATCTGTGTGGTACGCCGTAAAATATATACTGAAGTAGATATTCACAATACCATAAAAGGAAGGAGTGCTCATATGAAAATCGAATGTAATAATCACAATATCAATATTATGGATAATGGTAGAATGATGGTCAAGGTAATCATCATAACGCCAGATAGTATGTAGAAGTACTATTAGGAAGAATTAAAAATAAAGTCAGCAGATATCCGATAAAAAATAATACTTTTGAGCCCTTATTTAATGGGGTTTATTGGGATAACAGTCATATTGAATCTATTAAAAAAAGAATAATTTAGCGAGTTTGTCGTTTACTTTATAACAAATTATGTTTTTTTGTTTATTTTTAACTAAGCATTAAGATTATCTTTAATATAAAAATGTTTTATATTTGCAAAAATTAAATTTTAAAATAACCATAAATCCATATTCTTTTATGAATAGAAAATTATTGTTTAGCTTCCTTGCCGCTCTAGGAACAGTGGTAAGTGTTAAAGCTCAAAGAAACGAACTTGGAGTTCGTCTAGGTATGAGTAACCTAGTTGGGGATATAGGGAGAACGAATTATCTTTTACAAAAGCCATTGGATTTAAGTAAAGCGTCGGATTGGGGAGTTCCGTTTTATGGGGGAATTTTATACAGATTTAATTTTAATCCTCATCAGACCGTAAGATTGGATCTGGGATATAACCAGATTCAGTTTAATGATAAAGTAGCAAAAGAAGAATACAGAAAGAACAGAAATTCATTCGGGAAAAATAATGTTTATGAAGCGAGTTTGATTTTCGAATATAATTTTTTCCCGGTCAACAATGAGCAGAAAAGCATGGTAAGTCCATATATTTTCGGTGGGGTGGGTGCCTTAATGTTTAATGCTCCGAAAGCGACATTGGTAAATGATTTCAGGAGAGATTCAGACGGTGTGGCTCTGGCTCCGATTAACGAACTGGATTTTACCACAACGCCGGTATATTCCACCGGAACAAAAGCAACCATGCATATTCCTTTTGGAGTAGGTTTGAAATATAAGTTCAATTATAACTGGGCTATCTTTGCTGAAGCCACATTAAGATATACAATGACGGATCAGCTGGATTACAACCAGATTTTGAACAAAGATGTGGTGGCTACTTATAACGGGGATATTTTAAACCCTGCTACCGGAGGATCATTGCTTCAGACTGATGCTTATTATGTAGTATCCAAAGAAAGAGAAGCAGCATTTATAAGAGAAAGAAATATAGGAGATCTTAAGTCTAAGGACTGGATGAACACCGTAAGTTTAGGACTTACCTATTCATTCGGAAGACCTCCGTGTTATTGTGATTAATATGTCGTTGATAAAAGATAAAATAGATCCTGAAAATTTACCGCAGCATGTTGCAATCATCATGGATGGTAATGGAAGATGGGCAAAGTCACGTGGCGAAGAAAGAACTTTCGGCCACCGGAATGCCATTGATGCGGTAAGAAATGCCATTAATGCATGCAATGAAGTAAATATTCCCTATTTAACGCTGTACACCTTTTCCTCTGAAAACTGGAGCCGCCCTGCAGAAGAAGTGAGTACTTTAATGAATTTGCTTGTAGAAACACTGTTGCTGGAAGCAGAAGAAATCTTCAGTAAAGGATTAAGGATGCACGTTATCGGGAATCTGGAAAAACTACCGCCACTTGTGAAAGACCAGCTTCTCCGGGTAATGGAACTGACAAAAGAAAACACAAAAGGCAATTTGGTATTGGCGATCAGCTATGGTTCGCAGAATGAAATACTGAATGCCATAAAAAATATAAGCCAAGACGTAAAAGAAGGTAGGGTTGATGTAGAAAGCATTGATGAGAAATTATTCGAAAGTTACCTCTATACAAAAGATTTTCCGCCTGTAGACCTCTTAATAAGAACCAGCGGTGAAATCAGAATCAGTAATTTCCTCCTTTGGCAGATCGCCTATGCAGAGCTGCAGTTTTTAGATGTTCTGTGGCCGGACTTTACAAAAGATATTTTCTTCCAGTGTATTGTGAATTATCAAAACAAAGAAAGAAGATTCGGAATGACCGGTGAACAAATAAAAATTCAGTAAATTAAGACAAGAAAGACTACGATAAAAAATGAAGTTTAGACTATTACCCATCATTATGTTTGTTGCTTCTGCACATTTTTATGGACAGGTAACTCCACAGGACAGCACACAGGTGAGCAATTCTGTACGCGCAGAAAACCAGGCAGGAACTTACACTCTGAAAGACATCGTTGTAGATGGGGTTAAAAAATATACGCCGGCTCAGATTCTGAGGTTTACAGGATTAACAAAAGGTGAAACGGTAGATATCCCGGGACAGAAAATCAGCAATGCTGTTAAAAAACTCTGGGACACCCAGTCTTTTTCTGAGGTGGAAGTGTACGTACAGAGTATTGAAGGCGAAACGGTTATTTTACGGTTTTACCTGCAGGATCTCAAAGATCTTGGTGAAGTGAAATTCACCGGGAAAGGGATCAGCAAATCGAAGAATGAGAAATTGGCGAAAGACAACAATCTGAAGCCGGGGACTAAAATTACTCAAAACTTGGTTTCGAGTCTTAAAACAAATATTCCTAAAGATTATATCAAAAAAGGATTTGCCGATGCTAAAATTACCATTCAGGATAAAGTAAACGCAGGCGATCCTAATCTGGTAGACTGGACGATTAACGTCGATAAAGGGAAAAGGATTAAAATAGACCATATCGAATTCGAAGGAAATCAAGCGGTAACCGACAGAAAGCTCAGAAATAAAGCTTTTAAGGAAACCAAGCAGAAAAGATTCGGCATCGGAGGTATTTTGAAATCTTCAAAATTTATTGAAGGCAAATATCAGGAAGATAAACAAAACCTGATCAACTATTATAACTCTTTAGGATACAGGGATGCTGCTATTGTTTCAGACTCGGTATGGAGGAATAAAAGAAACAACTACGAAATCAATGTAAAGCTTAACGAAGGAAAGCAGTATTACATCGGTGACATTACCTTTACCGGTAACACGGTATACCCTACAGATTATCTTCAGAGATTATTAGGGTATAAAAAAGGAGATATTTACGATGCCGTAGGATTCAATAAAAAAGTAGGGGAAGACGGTGGAAAAGAAGATGACTCAGACATCAAGTCGATGTATATGAACAACGGTTATCTTTTCTCCAATGTAACACCGGTGGAAAAATCGGTAAACGGTGACAAGATCAATCTTGAGATCCGTATCAATGAAGGGGAAAAAGCAACATGGAACAAAGTGACATGGGAAGGGAATACCACCACCCATGACCATGTAATCCTCAGAGCCTTGAGAACCAAACCGGGAAATCTTTTTGCTAAAAGCGATATTAAAAGAACCTATTTTGATCTGGCAGGGATGCAGTTCTTTGATCCACAGCAGGTAGGGCAGGACATCCAGCCTAACCAGCAGGATAATACCGTGGACATCAACTGGAAGCTGGTAGAGAAAGGATCTTCCCAGGTACAGTTGCAGGCCGGTTACGGAGGGAACAGCTTTATCGGAACATTAGGACTGACATTCAACAATTTCTCATTAAAGAACTTCCTGAAATTTAAAGACTTTAAGCCGGTTCCTCAGGGTGACGGACAAACTTTATCCCTTCAGGCACAGGCCGGACAATATTTCCAAAACTACGGGGTTTCATTTACTGAACCTTGGCTGTTCGGAACAAGACCTACGGCGCTTTCTGTAAGTTTGAACAATTCCAGAGTAAAATATTCCGATCAGTTCGGGTCTTCTCAGAAGCTGAATATTTTCTCTGCAACAGTAGGATTAAACAGATTGCTGAAATGGCCGGATGATTATTTCTCATTGTATACCGGGCTCCAGTTTCAGAAGTACGATTTTAAAAATTATCCTTTCGATTTCGGAGGAACAACAGAATATTACGGTACGGCAAACAACTTAAGTGTTAACATAGGCTTAAGCAGAAACTCTGCGGGTATTGATCCGATTTTTCCGACGACAGGTTCCAACTTAGACCTCTCGGTAAAATTCACACCGCCGTATTCATTGTTTAGTAATAAAGATTATTCTACAATGAGCCCTACGGAAAAATACAAATGGATGGAATTCTATAAAGTGAAGTTCAAAGCAGATGTTTACAACGAGATTGTTGGTAAACTGGTCTTAAGATCTTCTGCTGAAATGGGATTCATGGATGGATATAACCAGAAATTGGGAGCTCCGCCTTTTGAAAGATTCTATGTAGGAGGTACCGGACTTTTCGGAGGACGATATGACGGTAGAGAATTGATTCCGTTGAGAGGTTATGAAAATGCATCTACTTACGGAGGAACTTCTGAAGATATTACGCCTACAGGTGGAGGTACTATCTATAACAGATTTACGTTGGAATTAAGATACCCGATTTCATTGAACCAGACGGCAAAAATTTATGCACTGACGTTTGCTGAAGGAGGGAATGTCTGGAATTCCTGGGGAACTTATAATCCTTTCCAGCTGAAAAGATCAATCGGTGTCGGGGTAAGAGTATACATGGGAGCATTTGGTCTTATTGGGTTCGACTTCGCTTACGGATTCGACAAAACAGTTACTGGAACTGAGCCTTCCGGATGGAAGACCCACTTCTTGATGAACCAATCATTATAATTCGTAGTATGAAAAATTTTAGAATTGTTTTATCATTCGTATTATTCCTGCTTTTCGGTTTAAGCAATGCCCAGAAAGTCGGCGTTGTGGATACTGAATATATATTGAATAAAATGCCGCAGTACAAAGAGGCTGAAGCAAGATTAAACGCACAGATAGATACATGGCAGTCTGAACTTCAGAATTTACAGTCTGAATACGAGCGTAAGAGATCAGCTTTCGAAAGTGAAAAAGTTCTTTTAATCGGTGATCAGCTGAAGCTGAGAGAAAAAGAAGTGATGGATCTGGAAAAAAATATCAAGACCACTACAAGCTTACGTTTCGGAGCGACAGGAGAGATAAAAAAACTGAGAACCAATCTGGTACAGCCTTTTCAGGATCAGATTTGGGGAGCGATAAAAACAATGTCTGAAAAAAACGGTTTAGGTATGGTTCTCGATAAAACGAGCAACAATGTGATTTTTCTTCAGAAAAGATTTGATTACTCAGATAAAGTACTGGATATTCTATTAAAAGATACCGACAAGAAAGAAAAAACAAAAACCAAAAAATAAAAGTTTAACTTTTATTAAATTTACAGATCTAAAAACAAATTAAATTATTTATTTACCCATTATGAAAAAATTAAGTGTATTATTTGCAGCGGTAATGATAGTTGTATCAGTAGGTATGGCAAAAGCTCAAAAAATTGCTACTTTAGATGTTATAGGTGTTCTGAATGCAATGCCTGAAAAGAAAAAAGCAGATACTGATCTTAAAGCTTACTTAGATACTAAACAAGCCGAAATCAAAAAGAAAGCAGATGCCGGTCAGGCTAAACTAAAGCTGTATTCTGAGGAAGCTCCTAAGAAAACTGCTGAAGAAAATAAAGCAAGAGAAGGCGAATTGGCTAAAATGCAGGAAGAAATTCAGCAGATGAATGACAAGGCGCAGAAAGATTTTGTAGCTAAGCAGGATGCAGCTTACGAACCGATTGAGAAAAAGCTGAACGAAGCTGTTTCTAAAGTGGCTAAAGCAAACGGATATGAGTATATCATGGATGCAAATTCTTCAGCTTTCGTATTTAAAGGAGGGGCAGATGCTACTCCGGCAGTTAAAAAAGAACTAGGTGTTCAATAATTTTAGAAATTAACAAACATTTATACAACTAACCACCTCTCATCGGGGTGGTTTTTTTATTTTTGCAGAATGGAAAAAGAAGTATCAACCACGGTAAAGGTCAGATTCAGTGACTGCGATCCGATCGGCCATCTGAACAATGTGAAATATCTTGACTATATGTTCAATGCCAGAGAAGATCATGTGGAAACATTTTATGGCTTTACCTATGAGGAATATACCAAACTTACAGGATGCACATGGATTGCCATTCAGAACGAAATTGCCTACATAAAAGAAGTAAGATATAATACCTCGGTGGTAATCAGCAGCAAGACCATCGATATTCAGGACAGGACGTCCAAAGTGGAGATCTTAATGAAAAGCCTGGATGAGAAAACCGTTCATGCCGTATTGTGGGTGACGGTAATTTATTTTAATGTTAAAACAAGAAAGTCGGAAGTGCATCCGGAAGAGATCAAAGAAACCTTTAATACATTTTATGTAGATTTGGAACAGAAAGATTTCCAGTCCAGAGTTAAGTTTTTAAGGTCACAGAACGCAAAAAATTCATAATGAAAAAAATAATAATAACAGGAGGAAACGGACAATTAGGAAACTGCATCAGAAAGATCGCTCCGGATTTTGAGCTTGATTATGAATTTATCTTTACCGATTCGCAGACTTTAGATATTACCAATGCAAACCTTGTCAATGACTTATTTGATGATCATAAACCCGATTTTTGCATCAATGCTTCAGCCTATACTGCGGTAGACCTTGCAGAAACAGAAAAAGATAAGGCATTTGCAGTCAATGCCGGAGGGGTCGCTCATCTTGCCACGGCCTGTAAAGAACATCAGACAACTCTGATCCATATTTCTACCGATTACGTTTTCGATGGCAATACCAACTTATGCTATTCCGAAGATGATTTTACAAATCCAATGGGAGTATACGGAGCCTCAAAATTAAAAGGGGAAGAATTAGCTTTAGACGCTCACGATGAAACCATTATTCTGAGAACGTCCTGGCTGTATTCTGAATTTAATAAAAACTTTGTTAAAACCATGTTGAACCTGTTTTCACAAAAAGAAGAAATGGGAATCGTGGCAGACCAGTTCGGTCAGCCTACCAATGCAAATGATTTGGCAGAAGCTATTATGGAAATCATCGTGAACCCAAAGAAAGCCTATGGGATCTTTCATTTCTCGAATTATCCGGAAACTACCTGGTTTGAGTTTGCGCAGAAAATCGCCGAATTTTCAAAATCTTCCGTGAAATTAAATGAATTAACGACGGAACAATATCCTACTCCGGCAAAAAGGCCTAGGAGAAGCACCATGTGTCTTGATAAAATTGAAGAAGTTTATAAAATAGAACCCAAATATTGGGAAAACAGTCTGGAAGAATGTATCGGTATACTCACGCAGTAATATAATATAGTATGAAGAATCTTATCACTTTCATTTTCATTTTTCTGATTCACTGTTTGAATGCACAGAATGTATATCTTACGAAAGTTGAAAAAACACATGACAATACAGACAAATTCCTCTATAAGATCAATCAAGAAGCGGAAGGTGCAGAATATCTGGGTGAAATAGAGGTCCAGGGATTTTCAAAAGAAGATGCCGAAGTATTTTCACTGATCTACAAGAAAGCAAAGGAAATAGGAGCCAATACATTTTCGTTAAAACCTTTTGAAAATATTGATGGCCCGGATCAGAATTTTAATCCTGCGAATTATAAATTAAGCCTGTATTATCTGCCAAAAGAAAAATTGACTGATCAGAATGGGTACCTCTATATATTTGCCTCTTCAGATAAAGATCAGAAAATAGCTTTAAATAAAAAAGATTACATCATTTCACCGAGATCATATCTGGGTTTAAAAATAATTCCGGGAGAAGTATGTACTATATCAACAAAAAAACTGTTGGGTTCTGCCATAAGGATTCAGCCAAAGGAAAACAGTTTGAATCAATATTTCCAGGTTTCATCAGCGAAAGTCAGAGC
>NZ_AUMU01000009.1 GCF_000430845.1 Chryseobacterium gregarium DSM 19109
TAATGATGATAGTTGTAAACATAACTGTGGAAGATCATGATAATATTAATGGTAAGAAACTTTGTCAGATAACAAACCGGATAGCAACTGGAGATTAGTGACCATTGGTGGTAATTTTATTTATATGCATGCCATTATTATATAGCAGACTACCCTAGCCCCGATAGAAACGGTTACCCCGCAGCAAAAAAGGATAAGCAAAGGCTTTGCGGCCGGAAAGCATGGTGTGAGGAGTATAAGTGGATAGCGGGATTAGCTCCAAAAGAAAAAATACTATAAGAAATGAAGTAATAAGTGAAGTAATGAATTCTCGTTTACGCAATCAGAAAAAACGTTTGATAAGCATCTTATATATAAAGTATCCGATCAGACAGCCGATGGTATCCGCAACAACATCCAACGTTTCCATCGATCTTCCGAGGCCCATCTTTTCCTGAAGAATCTCGGTGATGAATGCATAAATCAGGATGATCTGAAAAAAGTAGGAAAATCTGATCCTGGGAAAGGCAGAAATGAAACAAAAACCCAGCATGGCAAATATACTGACATGCAAAACCTTGTCGATCCCACTGAACATAAACCAATATTCGTGGTTTTCTTCTCCGGGCCTGAGAAGCATATAAGTAAGAAATGCCCAGTAAACGGGCAAAATCTTACTAAATATGTTTGAAATCTTATCCAATGATTTCCTGATATTCTTCTGCAGAAAGCAATTCTGAATGATCTGCACCTTCAGCAACTTCTAATTTGATGATCCATCCGTTTCCATAAGGATCTGTATTCAATAACTCAGGCTGGTCTTCCAAATCTGAATTGAATTCGATTACTTTCCCTGCAATAGGCAAGAACAGATCCGAAACTGTTTTTACAGCTTCTACACTTCCGAAAACGGCACCTCCTTCCAATTCATCATCTACGGTATCTATATCTACATAAACGATATCTCCAAGCTCGCCCTGTGCGAAATCTGTAATACCGATGGTAGCTACGTTACCTTCGATTTTAATCCATTCGTGATCTTTCGTGTACTTTAATTCTGATGGTGTGTTCATTTTTAAATTTTATTTTGTACAAATGTATTCAAAATTCCATAAGGTTCAAATATCGGATATAAAAAATGTCCTTCAAAACTGAAGGACATCCCTATTTATTTTTGTTCTTATTAAAAACCTCCTGAATCCCCGAAGGTAAACGTAGCGGAAATACCGGCCCTAACCGTTGACAGCGGGAAAGCGGTTGATATTTTATATTTGGAAGTCATCTGCTCATAGAATACCCTCAGGTTTAAGTTTTCGGAAACATTATAGTCGGCGGAAACTTTGATGTTCATCAGCCTCTGGCCTCCCGTTACCTGCGAGTCATCCAACAGAATATTGGTTATGCTTGTTCTGCTGTCTCTCAGTGAAAAATCTCCCCTGATATTCAAGTCGGTGCCCTTCCCTTTTCCTCTTCCTCTGACATTGGTCATCCCCAACCTGAAATTCCTGATGATATACCCTACTCTTACGACATATTCACTGTTTGAATCTTCCGTTAAAGTATGGTTAACCAATCCCAATAATAATGTCCGTAACCGGTTGTACTGAATACCGAGCTGGATATTGTTTCTCATGGTCATATCTACCCCGATCAGTGGTGAGAAATTCTCAACATATCCTACCTGAGCGAAAGTAAATGGATTGATATAATCATCATTGATATCCCTCTGGGTAGCATTGAAAGAACTGAGGGAATTGAAATAATCTATACTTGACTGGATTCCCGTTGCCGTATAGGTGGCTTGATAAGCATGCAGGATATCAAATTTTGAGAACTGCCCGTTAATGATAGGGACATTCCTCAACCCTGAATAGGTAATCCTCCAGTTCGGAATCGGAAGTCCTGCTTTCTTAGGATTATCCATCATTTTTACCGTCTTCCCTTCCACTGCTGCACGGAATGCCGGAATTAAAATATAGGCATTTGAAATTCCGTACCCGTCTTTAAATCCGTCCGATTGAAGAGCTCCCGGCATCTGCTGGGATAAGGTTCTTGCATTTTCCCTGATGGCCTGGTAAATAGCCGTCCCGTCCTGGAATGCTGTTTTCAGGAGCACTACAGAATTGGTATAAGTAACCAGATCATTGGCAAAAGTATAATCCGGGTTTGAGAGTCCAGTGATCGGATCCCTGTAATTAAATCCGGTATGGGTAAAATTCCGGTTGTAATTATGTATTGCGCTGAGATCAATCCTCAGATCATTCATCGGCATCACCTGTAAATTGGCCCGAAGTTCCCTCGTTGACATCCGGATGTAAGGATCCGTCATAAAATCTGAATCACTGACCCAGCCATTTTCTATAACCGCCCTTCTGATATCCGCCTGTGAACCCAATAAGAACCCTACTGTCGGACCTCCTCCTGTCTGTCCGTAGCCATACCAGTTCGGAGCAGATAATAGGCCCGGAAGCACCGTTCCGTTATTTTCAGAATAATTAACATCCAATTGCTTGATTGATGTCAGTAAATATGCCATGCTCTGAAGTGGAGTCAGCCTGTTTTTAAACTTATATTTTTTGTATGCATACCTGTTTTTCTCCCAGGCCTGGGTATAAACATTATTCAATGAATCGACCTCCTGCTTACGCTTCTGAAGCTTCGCAGAAACGTTTTTGAAATATTTGAACTGACTGAAGAATTTGGTAAAGTCTGCTGATCCCGTCGCCTGGATCACGTTGGTATTCTGACCGATTGACCCTAGGTTTCCATCCGGACTTGCCAGTAAAACGGTAGATCTTGCATTCCAGTTATAGGTAAATCCGTATCCCAGTTCCGCATCAATGAAATCCAGATAAGGAAGATACTGGAACGGCAGCTTGTAGTTCAACTGTACCCTGTGGTTATACAATACCGGCCTTCCGGCTCTGAATACGTTTCCAAAAATGGACGTATTATCCATGGTATTGACATCCATATTATCGTTCAGCGTTCTGGTAGCGGAATTGATCTCAAGCTTTAAAGATTTAGTAAAGTTGAATCCTAAACCATACTGCCATCCGAAATAAAAATTCCTGTTCTTAAGGGCCCCAAAGTCATCTCCATAATTCCCGTTTAGGATAGCATCAATATTCCTGAACTCCAGTTCATTGTAATTCCTGTCTACTTCTGTCCTGAAAGAGAATCTCGTAGGAACCGGGTTAAAGTTAAATTCTTTTACCCATCTTAAATATTTCGTAGACTTCGCAGTATCGCTGATCATTTTGTTGAACGGACGGATTACCCATGGCTTGAACGTATAGTTGTAATCAACATACCCTCTCAGATACTGCCTGTAATTTCTTTTTGTGTAAATATCCCTGTAGAAATCGTCATTATAAACAGCCGTTACGGAAATGTTTTCCACATCATAGAATTTCGGTTTTCTATTCTGGTTCATCCTTTCTTTATGCATGTTTACCACACCGATACTTCTCTGCTGGGTATAAGTTCTTGCTACTTTTTTCAGCTCCTCCCTGTTAGCCGCTTTCTTAAATTCAACATCGGTATCCAGAGGATTGTACTTCGGATCTTCGATGGTCTGAGAATAAGAATAATTCAACGGGATTTTCACTCCGCTCTTCGCCGGCAACAATTTATCCACATTCACCGCTGTGTTAATACTGAAAGCTGACTGTGTCGATTGGTTTCTTTCCGCCGGTTTAGAATCAATATTTCCAAAGCCTACAGAGGTATAGGATGCACTTGTATTTACGGTCGCAAAATCTCCGAGATTGAAGTTTAAACTCGCGTTTCCTGCATATCCTCCGTCATTTTCAATTTCAGAAAGACGGATTTCGTTGACCCAGAGAATTCTGTCAATCGGTGCTGCACCAAGCTCGCCTCTCGCATAGCCGTTTCTTACCCCGATCATAATTGTAGTAACATTCCCCAGACTCGGGCGCCCCTTGATATATAACTTTCTAAAGGTTCCACCTTCATCAAATGAAGTGTCCATGAGCCTTTTTGTAATATCATTAGGATTATTTTTATCCCTTCTGATTTTAGCATCTACAAAGTCCTGAATGTTCAAATCCACATCATTTTCCATCGGCCAGATTTCCATTGGTGCCGTTGCTGTTGTCGGAGTCATTTTCAAAGCAGATTCATACTCGTAGTAATTATCTGTAGCATCACTTCCGAAACGGATAAAGAACTTAGTGTTCTTATCCAAACCAATTACTCTGTTCGTCGGATCCTGTGCGTGTACAAAAAGTTTAAGCTTTTTATATCTTCTCATATCAAGAGAAGTATTTTTGAACACCCCTTTTGCTTCTGTAGATGCTAAATCTTTAACTTTTAAATATAATGAAGATTCATTTTGTCTCTGAGCTCCTGCATTTCCACTCAATATCTGTCTGTCGATTCCCGGAGGCAGTACATAAGGGGGCTGATTTAATGCATTTTCTTCAATATTCACACTTCCTACCTCCAGATTCTCAATCGTTGTATCATTGTTAAATCCCTCATTGGTTGCAGGATCAGCCTGAGTATTACTTCCAAATACCGCAACATTTTTAGGATACTTTCTCCAATCCGATCTTACAAGATCCATCGTTCCGAATCTTAAGGTCGAAGTCTGGTCAAAACCTTTTAATAATAATCTTGCAAAGCGTACATTATTTAAAACCGAAGGATCAGCGTCACCTGCAGTGGTCACATATTGTGAAACCGGAATTCTGAACAAATACCATTTTACCTGTGAAGTCTGACCATTCTGGAAGGTTGCCTGAACGGTTTTAATATCAACAATATTATTATTTGATCCTAAAGTTAAGCTTCCCGGCGCCAAATCCACTTCATACTGGTTATAGCTTTCACTCTGGTCCAGGTTGTAATCTTTATTGATATCTTCTGCATCCGGAGTCTGTGAAGCTACTTCCAGAGAGTTGCTCTGTGAGTTGCCTTCAGGCCCCCTGAAATATTTGTATCTCTGGATAACGGACGAAGCCTGGTTCCCTGTAAAGCGGTCAGACATATAGAATACAAAATCATCTACTGCCGGATCAGATAAATTCGTCACCGGATTGATGAATGTATTTCCGAATAAAGCCGCTTCCTGATCTGAACTCAAGCCGTCATAACCCAAATCCTGCGCTACCCTGTCCTCCCCTTCACTGGAGAAAGCATATAAAATCGGCGGCTGCTTAGGCTGGGTTCCCCAGTTTGAGCTTGTGGTGGTTGACGAGGCCGAAGCTGTCGGCAATCCGTTTTCGTACTGCATCTGTCCGTCTTTCAGAACATCCTCGGATACATTCCCTAACTGTAATAAAAGTTTTGGAGCGGCACCCAGTGTATTTCCATCGGCATAAGGATCCATCATCCAGAATTCTACATATTCAATATTAGAATTCACAAAATTGGAAACCGAAATCGGTCTCATGATCCCGGCCCATCGCTGTGCCGTGCTTTCGGTTGCCGGGTTTGAGTTGTAAGGTCCTTTTTCTGTAGGATAATAGGAAATATCGAAAGTATTCGTAAATGTCTGTTCACCCGCAACAAAATCACGGTTGTTGAAGATTTCGGAAAACTGAACCCTTCTTGAGGCGTGATTAGACACTGACTGTGGTGTAATACCGGTCGGCGCTTTTCCTCCTACTCCCCAGAATCTCGGGTCGATGTTGTACCATGATAACAAACCTCTTCCATAACCTTCTCTTATGTCATTATTTTTTCCGGCTCCTGCAAAAAGAGGATCCGACTGGTTTCTTTCAGGTTTCGAAGCCAGGCTCCAAGCTGTCGGTTCCTTTAAAGTAATTTTTGAGGTGGTCTGTTCGAAATCATCAATATAAGACTGATCATTGATTCCTTTATTGAGTCCCGGAAGCAGATAAGCGGCTTCCATTTTGAAGTTCAGATTTGAAGGTGCTTCGGTATTGACCAGCGGGATCTTATCCGTTAATCTGGTCAGGAACGGGAGCTGGTTGTTGTACATCAGATTGATACCGGCCATGGTATTGTTTACGGCTTCCTGACCGTAATTTACTTTCTGGGTCAGCGGAGACTCGGAATAATTGACAACGGTTCCGCCTAAAATAAAGTTTTCATTAAACCTTCTTTCTAAATTCACTCCCAGAAAGCGTTTTCTCTGGGTATTGAAAGTCAGTTGATTTTCCAGTGAAATATTAATCGCCTGACCTGATTGTTTTACCTGGTCATTAATAATCGTTACGGTTCCCAGCATGTAATCCACGGTATAGTCGATTCCTTCTGTCAGCTGTACGCCGTTTGCAGAAACTTTTACTGAACCCTGCGGAACATTCACAGCCCCTAATGAGATTCCCTGGCCCTGGGTTCCTTTATACCGGCCTTCAATGGTGTAACGCTGCGCCAGATTACTGGAAGTAGCCACCTGCTTCTGCTGGTTATACAAGTCTGAAAATACATACTGAGGATCGTTACTTCCGATCACATTCTGAATAAAGCTTCCGAAAGGCTGAACTTTGGTAAAGATCACCTTCCCGGTTTCCGGCCTGATGGTAATGCCGTTGACAAAGTCAAAAATACCGTCTCCGGTTGACCCTCCGTTATTCTGTAAATCCCCGTTGGCATTCAGCCTGTCCCAGTTTAATAATTTAATTAAAGGCTGGCTCCGGATCTGCTCGTTATTGTTAACCGGAAGATAATTTACCTTACCTCCGGACTGGGGATCCCTGTATAAAACGTTCAGAATAAATCCGTCCTGGTTTACCTGTCCGGCATCCAGGGAATAGATGTTTTTCATCATCAGATTCCACATCGGAGAAGAGGTCTTTACGGTCGTGTTCGGTTTTAAGAGCTTAGTTACCAAAACCGTACTTTCTTCAGAGAATTCCCCTACTTTATACACCTGGTTGCTTCCGTTTACCGTGTAGGAAAATGAAACTCCCAAAAGCTGGTTGTCATTCAGTCTCTGGTTTAATGAAATGTACCCTAACTGCGGCTGAACTATATATTCGTTCTGATTTAATCTTCTTGCTTTCTTGTTAAAAATAAAATGCTCTCCGTCTACATACGGTTCCGTACCTCCTGAAGAAACCGGAAGATTGGCGCCCTTGATTGCATTATAGGCTGTACTCGCATCCCTGAGTCCGGGTAAACCGTTCACTGTAGAATACAGATTCAAACCCGGCTGATCATTATTCGGCAGAATGCCCGGAGCATCCCCTAAATCCCTGATCCCGACAATACTTTTCTGATATTGTAAATTACTGTTCCCCTGATCCAATACCCAGACTTCCATCCTGGTGATGCTTATTTTTGAGTTGATCTGAGGATAGTTCAGCAAGGAATTATCATAACTGTCAAGGAAATAATGTCCTATAAAATAATGCTGGTTGTCTTCATAATCAATGGCATTCAGCTTGAAGTTATTCAGGACGCCGCCGCCCTGAACCGTAATATTTCTTGCTTCTCCCTGCTGTTGGGATAAAACCACCGTCCCATATGTTTTTCCCATCTGAAACTCGGTCTTCACCCCAAATAACGACTGGGAACCGCGTATCAAACTGGTTGACAGCGGCATATTCACGTTACCGAATTCTACTCTTTTAATGATTTTATCTTCTCCTCCTGCACTCGGCTTATCCACATCCTGGAGCCCTTTCTGCTGAAGGTCTTTCCAGCTTCCTTTAGCCTGCCAGACCAGGTTCATCCTGTTCTCGAAGGCAAAACCACTCTGGGTATCATAATTGGCTTTCAGCTGGAGGTTTTCTCCTACTTTTCCTAATAAACCCAACTGGATCCTCTGGTCGATATCAAACGTAAAGCTGGTTCTGTTCTGTGGCAGAATCAGAGGGTTGTCAATCTTTTGATATAATCCGCCGAAATCAAACGAAGCATATCCCGAAGGAATAATTTCAATCTTATTGCTTCCGAAAATGGTTTCAAAAAGCCTGTTGTTGATCTGTAAGGAAGGAATCAATCCTTTTCTTGCCGCATCGCTTTTGTCTTTCCTGAACATCAGACTGTAGCGGTCTGATTTTTCCTTGTAATAGGCACGCGTCTGTTCCGCCATCATGAACTCCTTATAATCTTCAGGAGACATGGCAGTCGGTGGCCCGGTTATTGTATTTCCTACTTTAGGATATACGAAATACATCCCTGTTTTTATATCATAATAAGCCTCATACTGTGTAGGATCGGCCAGTTGATAGTCTTTTTTTATGATCGCTGTGTCACGGACCGGCGGTCTCTGCTGTGCAAAAGTAAATACTGATACACATAAAAACGACAGGAACAAAAATATGTTGAGATACTTATTATTTGCCACCAAATGTTAAATGTTTTTTAAAATTTGTTTTACCAATTCTTCTATTGTAATATCGGGATTCTGTTTTATAATCCTGTCCGCAATCTTCTCGCTCATCCGTTTCGGAATCCCCAAAACTTCTAATGCAGATAACGATTCTTCCTTTACTTTATTATTTGCATAGGTAGAAATATTTTCATCCGGATTACTGAATTTCTGCACTTTATCCTTTAGGTCGACAATAATTCTTTCCGCCGTTTTTACCCCAAGCCCTTTGGCTTTCTGAATCAATGCGCTGTTTTTGGAAAGTATAGCTGAGGCTATTTCATCGAGACTTAATGTTGACAATAAGATAAGGGCCGAAACAGCGCCTACTCCGTTAACACTTATTAAGAGATTGAACATTTCTTTTTCTGAACGGGTATTAAATCCGAAAAGCAAATGAGCATCTTCTCTGATGATCTGCTGAATAAAAAGGAAGGTCTCCCGGTTGACAGCAAGTGTCTGTGAAGTCATTAGACTTATACCAACATAGTAACCAACTCCCTGTACGTTGATCACTGCATAGGTAGGTGTAAGTTCCTGAACAGTGCCTTGTAGTGAAAATATCATTATTAATTTTTAAAACTCCCAAATATAGCAAATTAAACTAAGTAATGTTTTCATTTAACACACGAATGGTTTTTAACTTAATTTTTAATGACGATTTTAAAGATCGTGTATAAAAACAAAAGACTTCAAAAAATTGAAGCCTTTGTTTAAGTATGTGTATTGAGATTATTTAATTACATATTCCCATTTTAAATAGTTGCCTGTCCCTTTTTCTCTCTTTTCTGGGCATCCAGAACGGCAATGGTGGCCAGATTCACGATCTCATCGACGCTCGAACGCATCTGCAGTACGTGAACAGGCTGCTTTAACCCCATCAAAATCGGCCCGATGACCTGCGCCACTTTCATTCCTCTGATAATTTTGTATGATAAGTTCGCACTTTCAAGATTCGGGAAGATAAAAGTATTGGCCGGCGTTGTTCCTAATTTTGAGAAAGGATAGTCGCTTAGATGGTCGGCATTCATGGCGAAATCCGGCTGGATTTCTCCGTCAACCACCATTTTAGGATATTTTTCGTGAAGGATGCTTACCGCTTTTGCTACTTTTTTGGACGTTTCCGAAATTGCTGCAAAGTTTTCAAACCCAAGCATGGCAATTCTCGGCTCAATGGCAAAAGATTTCACTGTGATTTCCGCCATTTTAGCAATATTGACCAGATCTTCGGCTGTAGGATTTTGGTTTACGGAGGTATCTGCAAAGAAGATCGGTTTCTTTTCAGAAAGGATCATCATCATAGCCGCCACTTTATCAACACCTTTGTCTTTTTCAATGATTTCCAGAACCGGTCTTAAAACAGAGACATAGTTTTTAGAGAAACCGACAATTAATCCGTCCGTATCGCCATGCCTTAACATCAGAGGCCCGAAGTAATCCCTCTGGCGAACGAATCTTTTTGCTTTGTATTCATTCATCCCTTTTCTCTGACGAAGTTTCCAAAGCGTTTCCCTGTATTTTTTGCGGTTTTCTTTCTGGTCGTCATCGCTCGGATCGATAATCGGTACATCAAGACTGATGCCGAAACGCTCCATCTGCTCCTGGATATATTTTTTGTTTCCTAAAAGACTTGGATAGGCAATCCCTTCTTCATAAAGGATCTGTGCCGCTTTCAATACATTGTATTCTTCTGCATTTCCTAAAGTAATCCTTTTGGGATTGGCTTTCGCACGGCTCTGCATCATCCTTACCAGCTTCTCGTCCCTTCCCATTCTGTCCAGAAGGCTGTTTTCATATTCATCAAAGTCGGCAATTGTTTTTCCGGCAATACCGCTGTCAATGGCAGCTTTAGCTACCGCACTAGACACCTTCGTGATCAAACGGTTATCAAACGGCTTAGGGATAAAATACTCTCTGCCGAACTGTAAATTCTGAACGTTATATGCTAAAATTACAGCTTCAGGAACCGGTTCTTTAGCCAGATCTGCAATTGCTTTTACGGCGGCCAGCTTCATTTCTTCATTGATCCCTTTTGCCTGAACATCCAACGCTCCGCGAAAGATATAAGGGAACCCTAATACATTATTAACCTGGTTAGGATAATCGCTTCTTCCGGTAGCCATGATCACATCCTTACGGGTTTCAAGCGCAACATCATAAGCAATTTCCGGATCTGGATTGGCCAAGGCAAATACAATCGGATTTTCGCTCATGCTTAACAGCATTTCGGGAGTCATGACATTTCCTTTGGATAATCCGATGAAAACGTCTGAGCCTTTTACGGCATCCTCCAGGGTATCAATATCCGTATTGGCAACGAAATCTATTTTTTCAGGGGTAAGGTTTTCTCTTTTGTGATTGATTACGCCTTTGCTGTCGCACATCAATACATTTTCTCTTTTTAAACCTAAAGAAATATATAAATTGGTACAGGCAATGGCCGCAGCTCCCGCTCCGTTTACCACCACTTTCACCTCTTCGATCTTCTTATTTGCAATCTGCAGTGAATTAATCAGTGCCGCTGCAGAAATAATAGCCGTTCCGTGCTGGTCGTCGTGCATTAACGGAATATCCAGCTCTTCCTTCAACCGCTGTTCGATATAAAATGCTTCAGGCGCTTTGATGTCTTCCAGGTTGATCCCTCCGAAAGTCGGGGCAATCCCTTTGACAATATCGATAAATTTATCGGGGTCTTTTTCATTGATCTCAATATCAAAAACATTGATATCCGCAAAAATTTTGAACAGAAGACCTTTTCCTTCCATCACCGGTTTTGAAGCCTCCGCACCGATATCTCCCAATCCCAGCACTGCCGTACCGTTAGAAATTACCGCCACCAGGTTTCCCTTACCTGTGTAGTCGTATACTGTTTCCGGCTTGTTATGGATTTCCATACAGGGAACGGCAACTCCCGGTGAATATGCCAGTGACAGATCTCTCTGGGAAGAGTGCGGTTTTGAAGGGATTACTTCAATTTTTCCTTTAGGTTCAGCTTTATGATAATCTAACGCGGCCTGATTGAAATTCTTTTCGTCGCGTTGGTTTTTTTTTGACATATTGAATGTTTTTTATTTATAATATATATTGGATATGGTAACTGACTAAACTTTCGATAGGTTTCTGTACAATCTGTCCCACATTTAAATTGAGCTCCGCCGCTGCAGAACGCAGAATATCTTCATAGTAATACGCAATTGAACCGATAAAATTAATTTCGGCATCTTTTGATTCTTCATACGGCAATACCTGGTAATCGAAGAAATTCAGCATTTCATCAAAAACCATTTTTTTGAAATAAGGATGGTCCTTTCTTTCTACCACAAATTTATTGAAATCGGCCAGGTATGCATTCGGGCGTGATGTATGATACATATTTTTAAGTGCCTCATCTACCGTCAGCTTATACGTTTCTTCAAATTCAGAAGACAGGTCTTGCGGCAGTTTCTGCATAAAGAATCTCCGCACCAATTGTTTTCCGATAGAGCTCCCGCTTCCTTCGTCACCAACGAGGAAACCAAGAGACGGCAGTTTAATTTTTACGTGTTCACCATCAAAAAAACAGGAATTGGATCCTGTTCCCAGGATACAGACGATGGCAGGCGTCCCTCTGTAAGCAGCATAGGCCGCTGCTGTCAGGTCTTCTTTGGCTTTTATTTCCGCATGAATAAAGAACTTCTCCAGCTCTCTTTCAATAATGGCGCAATTCTCCGGGATACCGCAGCCGGAACCATAGAAGAAAACTTTTTTAATAGAATTCTTCACCGATCCCAGACTGACGTTTTTCTCAATCTCGGGAACAATAAGCTCTGCTGCAATGTTATTAGGATTAAAACCAATGGTTTCGGTTTTTAAAAAGACCTTGTTAAAGTCATCCAAAATTACCCAATCACATTTTGTAGATCCACCATCAACAATAGCAACCATATTTTAGATTTTAGTTTAAGGATGCTAAATTAGGAATTAATCTTTAAACGGCCTTTACAAACAGCATGGAAGCTGTCTAAAATCATCAATGTTTTATATCAGTTTTATTTTCGCTGAACTGTACCAGCCAGTCTTCGATTTCTTCTTCCAGATAGGAAGCCTGCAGAATCATCGCATTGATAAAATCATCCGGAACGGATTTACCATCAGAATTTTCGAGGCTCCAGAGTTCATTAGACATATTTTCATATTCTGAATACACCCGCCGGAAACGGGAATTTTCTCTTTCAAGAGTCGCAATATTTTCCTGCTGGAGCTGGAATTTTCTGTATTTGTTTTGATGTTTCATACAAATAATATTAATATTTAGCGGTAAAATTTTAGATATTATACCTACCTTCAGGCACTACAAGATAGAAAAACCATCAACATAAATTGTTGACAATGAATTTATTATCAGGTACGGGTTTCTTTATTCAGAAAATTAAATTTAGAAATTATTTTGAATTTAAAAAAATTTTTAACATCTTTTTTCAGTGTTTAACATATAGTTATAAATTTGCATACCATATCAATTGAATGAGAGATTTACTATTACGTCAGAAGCAGGTTCTGTTCTTCATTATAGCAGGAGGGCTGAGCGCTATTGTAGAAATCGGGAGTTTTAAGTTCCTGAGCACTTCCCTTCCTCACTTTTTTCCGCGTGAGACCAATTTTCACGGAGTGCACTATCCCCTGAGTAATATCTTCTCGACCAGCTGCGGCATTATCACCAATTATTTTCTGAGCATCTGGTTTGTTTTTGAAAGAGGCAAGCATTCCAAACGAAAAGAATTCGCCTACTTCATGATGGTCTCCTTTATTTCCACTTTATTGAGCCTGGGGTTTTTCCAGATTTTTTACAGTTATGTTTTTAAGGATAATATTGATCTTATGGTATATACTTTAAGTCCGGAAGTCATCAGTAAGATCGCAGCCATCCTGCTCGTTTCGGTTCTTAATTATTCGATCAAGAAAAAAATAATTTTTAACGGATAATGACGAAAGCTTTAAACTATCTCTGGAGATTCTGGCTTTTGCTGCTCGCATTTGTTTTCACGATCCTTTTCGGAATTCCTGTCTACATTTTATCTTTTAACAAGAAACACTACCGCTATGCGTACCGGTTCATCAGGTATTGGAGCTACTGTATGTTTTTCGGAATGGGTTTACGCTACGAACTTCAGAAACTTTCTGAACAGAAGCTTGATAAAAACCAGCAGTATGTTTTCATTTCCAATCACACCTCGATTATGGATATTATGCTGATGTGCATTTTATGCGCTGATCATCCGGTATGTTTCGTAGGAAAAAAAGAACTGGTAAAAATCCCTATTTTCGGGACCATTTATAAAAGGATCTGTGTCATGGTAGACCGTAAAAGCGCCAGAAGCCGTGCCGATGTATACCGAAGATGCGCAGAAAAAATGGAAGAAGGAAACAGCATTGTCATTTTTCCGGAAGGCGGTGTTCCGGATGATACTTCTGTTATCCTGGATGAATTTAAAGACGGAGCCTTTACTCTCTCTTCGAAGCATAATTCCCCGATCGTTATTTTTACTTTTACCGGATTGAAGGAAATTTTTCCGTTTAAAAGTTCAGAAGGTCATCCCGGTAAAGCAAAGGTTTATTTTAACGGTATTCTCAATCCTTCAGCGTCACCGAAAGAGCTTAAAATGTCTTCTTTTGAGACCATAAAAAAAACTTTACTGGAATATAATAATCGGAAGAAATAATATATATTTGTTTTTCTTAATTTTTATGATATGGATGCAAATCAACAGCAGACCAAGTGGTCTCAATTTCTATCTTTAATTGTTGTCTTCTTCTTCTGGGGATTTGTTGCGGCAAGTAATGATATATTAATCCCGGTATTCAAGAAATGGTTTGTCCTGTCTCAGGTTCAGAGCCAGCTGGTGGCCTGGGCATTTTATGTTGCCTATTTCGTGGGATCAGTTATATTCTTTCTGATTTCTTTAAAAAGTGATATTCTTCAAAAATTCGGATATAAGAAAACACTGGCTGTAGGATTAGGGCTTTCCGCTTTGGGAGCATTCTTATTTGTTCCTGCTGCCTCTGCTGCCAGCTTCTGGTTTTTCCTTACAGCTTTATTTATTGTCGGATTAGGCTTTTCGGTACAGCAGATTGTTGCGAATCCATTAGCAATTAAGATGGGAAGCCCGAGAACGGGAGCCCACCGTCTGACTTTAGCGGGCGGAATCAACTCTTTGGGAACCACCATAGGTCCGATTCTGGTAGGTATTGCCCTTTTCGGAATGGGAAATAAAGAGGAAACCGTTAAAAATGATAACCTCACTAAAATCGAGATCGTAAAGACTGAATACGTGACGCATAAGAATGAACTTAGTGCCAATATTGCAGAACTGAAAAAGGACAGTCAGGATGACCCGGCTTCCATCAACGAAACGGTTACAAAATTAGAACAGAATATTAGTGAACTGGATAAGCAGATTGTCGTAATAGATCAGAATCCTGATGATTCAAAGGTTGATGCTTATAACTCAAAACTGAGCGAAATCAAACAGAAATCGACCAACATTTCTTATCCTTTGGGATTTGTAAAGGAAAATCTTAAAATGGTTAAGATCCCTTTTATTGTTTTGGGTATTGCGTTTATTTTTGTGGCGATCTTTATGCTTTTCTCAAAAATTGAAGATCCTGTTAAAGACGAAGAGGTTAAAACAGATGATGCAGATACCAAATTCAGTATTTTTAATTACCCTCAACTGTATCTAGGCATGCTCGCGATCTTTATCTATGTAGGCGTAGAGGTTTCCATCATCAGTAACCTGCCTGCACTTTTACATACAAAAGAATTCGGCGGGGTTCTGGAACATAATATTGCGCCGTTTGTTTCTTTATACTGGGGGAGTTTGATGATCGGCCGATGGAACGGAAGTATCAATGTTTTCAATATCTCCAAGGCAACTAATATGATCCTGAAATTCATTGTCCCTTTCATTGCATTCGGAATTATTATCGTAGCCAATGAACTGAGCGGTAAAGACGTTTCTTCATTCTATATTTACGCCATATGGATCGTTGCATTTATCATCATGAGCTTTATCGGCGGTAAAAACCCGGGCAGAACGCTTATGATTTTTGGGGTAGCCGGCATATTAATGATGTTTTTGGGACTGGTATATCCGGATAAAGAGATTGCAAAATATTTCTTTATATCAGGCGGGCTTTTCTGCTCGATTATGTGGCCGTCTATTTTTGACCTTGCGATTGCAGGGCTTGGAAAGAATACCGGAAAGGGATCTTCTTTCCTTGTGATGATGATCCTGGGAGGAGGTATTATTCCTTTAATCCAGGGTTGGATCTGTGATTTTGACAAATCCAGTCCCGAAGGAATCATGGGGCTTACCTGGACACATTTTTCATATGTCATCCCTATCCTGTGTTTTGTTTACCTTGCTTTTTACGGATTCGTTACCCCGAGAATTTTAAAAAGACAGGGAATAGAAATGGAAGAATCTACATCAGGTGGACACTAAAAAGATATTTTTTTCAAAGAAAAAATTTTGGGCAGGTTTATTACTTGCCCAATTTCTTTTGTTCTATGCATTTTCAAAATCAGGAATGATGATTACTTTTTTTGAATGGTTTTTTGAAATCCAGAAGGCGGCCCATCAAAAAATGTTTTCATGGATTCCTTTTGCTTTCGGAGACCTCCTGTATGTGGGGTTAGTCATTGTACTTTTTTATCTTATCATCAGATGTTTTAAAAGTAAGACCCGAAACAGTGCTTTATTACGGCTTTTTGTCCTGGTTAATGTTATCTATTTTATATACCAGATCTTTTGGGGAATACTGTATTTCCAGACCCCGATTATTAAAAAGTTGCCAACCCAGAGACAGCCGACAGTAGTACATGCAAAAATACTGGCTTTAAGATATCTTGAAAAATGCAGGGAAACAAGAAAACTTGTCCATGAAGATCAGAATAGGATTTTTATCATCACCGATCTGAAAGCCATTCAGGAAGAGATTCTTTTGCAACAAACCAAACTTCCTAACAACATTTCGAATAAAAAGTGTCCTGGGATCAATTCATTTAAGCCAAGCCTGTTCAGGAACATGATGAGCTTTACAGGAATACTCGGATACTATAACCCTTTTACCGCAGAGTCTCAGTTCAATTCCCAATTGCCCAATACATTGATCCCCTTTACCTCTGCTCATGAAAGTTCACATCAGCTCGGTTTTGCCAGAGAGCAGGAAGCTAATTTTATAGGTTACATGATAGGGATTCATTCCACCAATGACGAACTTCGCTACAGCACCGAATATTTCACTTTAAAAAGTCTGCTGAATTTTATTTTTGATAAAGATCCTGAATTTGTAAAGGACGTCATGGAAAATTATTCTCCCGGGATGCAAAGAGACAGGGCGTATGAAAAGTCATTTATGATGCAACATCAGGGATGGCTGGATGATTTTTTCGGATTTACCAATAATCTTTTCTTACAAAGCAACCAACAGGAAGGTTCGGTGACGTATTCGTATTTTATTGACCTTCTCCTGAATTATGAAAAACAATAAAATAAAAGAATCGTATCAGTGATACGATTCTAAAACACAAATGATGAAAAAAAATTTATTACCCTGATTTGTTCCCTCATTCAAGGCTCTGTAAAAATACGATATATTTTAGTAAAACAAAATCATTTCATCCGTTTTTTAAAAATTTAAGAAAATTTTAAGATTTCAAAATCCCCACTCAGATAGATGCAATTTTACTACTGATTATTAACAAGTTAAACCATCAGTAAAAGACCATTAACTCTACTATTGAATCATAAAGAGCCACAAACTAATCATTTGTTTGATAGATAAAAAAGTACAGATGATCATCTCCAATATGTAGGAATCAGTTACATTAAGTAAAATATAAAAAGACTGCTGTTTTTTCATTCAATTCATTACAGGAAGTTTCAAAAAAATCATAAATCACTTAAAATAGAAAAAACTATTTGTTTTTCTCAAACATCTGCGTATTTTAGTTGAAAAATTAATATGCTTTTGGATAAACTCATCAACTATCTCAAACTAGACAAACAGGAGTTTCTATTTCAGTTCAATTCACATCCGAATTACCCTTCAGCCTTAGCGTTCAGTGATACCCTAAATTTTATGGGCGTAAGAAATGATGCATATGAACTGGATAAAGAATATTGGGATGAACTTCCGGAAGAATTCATAGCGATCGTTGACAATTCTTTCTCTTTGGTAAAAAAATCCGGCAACCAATATTCAGTTTATTCAGATAAAGCAAAAACGCTGGACAAAACGGAACTGCATCAAAAATCTACGGATTTTGTTCTTTTATTTGAAAAGGAAAAAACAGAAAGCCATTCAGCAACTAATTATAAACCGTTTATATATGCCGTTTTCGCGATAACTTTGATCTACTCGCTGTTAAATCTGGTTTGGTATGAAGCTGTTTTCAATCTGCTTTCATTAGCAGGAGTTTATATTTCATTAGAAATTTTCAATCAGAAATTCGGAAATACATCGGCCGTTATCGGAAGTATTTGTGGTGATACGGCTGGCAGCCAAAGTGTGAATTCATGTAATAAGATTATTACTCAGGACAAAACAAGCATTCTCGGATTAAAATTTTCAGATTTCTCTTTAATTTATTTTATCGGGCTCACCGTTCTTGGCTTATTTCTGCCCGCAACATCTTTTATTATTAAAGGGTTTACATTGGCTTCAGTAATTGCAATCGGTTACTCAATATATATTCAGGGTATTGTGGAAAAAACCTTTTGCCGTGTATGCCTTTTAATTATTACAGTTCTGGCAGCTCAGTTATTCATCGGAATATTTCTTTTTGACAATCTGTATTTTGATATGAAAATCGCTTTGTTAAGCCTTATTTTATGGATTGCTGCTTTTTCTTTAATTCTATATGTCAACAATACGCTTGAACAAAAAGAAAATTTACAGAAATCAAATGCAAAAAATTTGAGATTTAAAAGAAATTATGATCTTTTCAAAAGAGAACTTCTGGAAAATGAAAAAATAACGTTCACTGATACAGAAACTTTTTTTGTTGGAAATAAAGAGGCAAAACTTCATCTTTCCATTGTTTCAAACCCCTATTGCGGCTTTTGTAAAGATGCTCATAAAATTATGGAAAACCTTCTGGAAAGATATCCCAACGATATTTCTGTGCAGATGAGGCTCAACTATTCTCCGGATCCTAATAACGAAAAATCGACCAATCTGTTCTCTGATTTTATGCATACCTATAAGAATAAATCTGCCAAAGAATTCTTAGACCTGGTAGAATATTGGTTTGAAACCCGTGATGAAGAGAAAACGAGAAAAAAAGCAGGGATGATATCAGGAAGTGAAGATCTTACTCCGTTAATCAATATTTCTGCAGAGAACAGGAATGCAGGTCTTAATTTCACACCGATTATTTTGGTTAACGGATATCAGTTCCCTGACAAGTATGAACGTGAAGATATTTATTATTTTATCGATGAGCTGACGGAAGATGAGGAAATTTAATAAAAATAATTTTCGTAATATAATATTCACTAAATTAGGAAAAAATTAAGCGGAATCCGAAAAGCTATATAGAGTAGGAAAATAAAAACAACTTATTACTATGAAAAATCTAAAAAAGATTTCAAGAACAAATCTAAAATCTGTAAAAGGGGGAATTACAGAAGAATGTGCAAGAGCTCAAGCAACGATGACTTGTTTTTCAACTTTAAGTGCTTGCCAGGCGGGTATTGAAATTGATGATCTCTGTCTAAAAGTGTGTAACAAATATTGTCGTTAAATAAAATACGAAGGTAGAATTTAAATCTATAAAAGGAGGAATTTCCATTGAATATGTATCAGCTAAAGCTTTTTTTAAACAATATTAGCTTGTCAATCTGATACGAACTCAACAGATTCTAATTTCAGATTTTTGTATTGCCAACGTTTTTGTAACAAGTATTGTTATTAACATATTTTAGAATAAATCATAAAATTAAACTATGAAAAATTTAAAAAAGATTTCAAGAGAGGGCTTAAAATCAGTAAAAGGAGGCACCAAGGAAGGATGTCCTGGACCTAAATCACCATATTACCGTCCGTATGCATCACAGGAACAATGTGAAATTGCAACAGGAAAAACTTGTTATTATTCAGAGGACAGCTATTGCTTTCCTGCAGGATGGAATGCTGATTTACTATAATTTCTTAATTTGATAAAATCTATTATTGTTTTGATAATTATAACAAAATTTATAGTTTTATAAAAATTAAATGTCGTCAAAATATTGACGACATTCTAATAAAATATCAAAATATTTCTTATCTATCGGAACGCTTTAATATCAAATGATTTCAAAACAATTTCCTTTCTACCGCCAGCCCGATTCCAAAGACTGCGGCCCTACCTGCCTTCGTATTGTAAGTAAACATTACGGTAAAAGCATCTCCTTACAACAAATCCGGAACCTTTCAGAAACAACCCGGGAAGGAAGCAGCCTGCTCGGCTTAAGTGATGCTGCAGAAGATCTGGGATTCCGCTCATTGGGCGTTCAGATCAACTTTGAGTCCCTTGCTGAAGAAGTTCCGCTTCCGTGCATTGTGCACTGGAATAAAAACCACTTTGTGGTGGTTTATAAAATCGATAAAAACAATAAAATATATGTCTCAGATCCGGGCTATGGCCTGATCACGTATTCCCGTGAAGAATTCATTAAGCTTTGGATCGGTGAGAACGCAAATGAAAAAACAGAAGAAGGGATTGTACTTATTTTAGAGACCACTCCTGCTTTTTTCCAGTCTGAATTTGATGATCAGGAAAGCAAGGCCAGCTTCAGTTTCCTTTCAAAATACCTGCTGAAGTATAAATCACTTGTTATTCAGCTTGCCGTAGGACTGTTAGCGGGAAGTTTACTATCCCTTATACTTCCGTTTCTTACGCAAAGTATTGTCGATGTCGGGATTCAGAATCAGGATCTGAATTTTATTTACCTGGTCCTGTTAGCTCAGATCATGCTTTTCCTTGGCAGAATGGGTATCGAAGTAATCCGGAGCTGGATTTTACTGCACCTTTCCGCAAGAATCAATATTTCTATCATTTCCGATTTCTTTATTAAATTGATGAAACTTCCCATCAGTTTTTTTGATACGCGCATGACCGGAGATATTATGCAGCGGATCAATGACCATCACAGGATCGAGCAACTGCTGACCAGTTCTTCGCTGAATACTCTATTTTCATTAGTGAATCTCGTTATTTTCAGCATTGTCCTTTTATTATATGATTACAGGCTGTTTGTGGTCTATCTGGTGGGCGCTGTTGCCTATATCGGATGGATCAGTTTTTTCCTTGGCAGAAGAAAGGAACTTGATTACAAAAGGTTCTCACAGGTTTCACAGGAACAGAGTAAAGTGATCGAACTTATTAACGGCATGCAGGAGATCAAAATGCACAATGCCGAAAAGCAGAAACGATGGGATTGGGAATTTCTACAGGTTAAACTATTTAAAATCAGGATTAAATCACTTTCACTGGAGCAGTGGCAATCTGTAGGAGGAAATTTCATCAATCAAATGAAAGATATCCTGGTGAGCTTCCTGTCTGCAAAACTTGTTCTCAGCGGGAATTTAACGTTGGGGATGATGCTTTCCGTTCAGTACATCATCGGCCAGCTGAACAGTCCTTTGCTGCAGCTGATTGATTTTATCAAACAGACCCAGGACGCCAAGATTTCCCTTGAGCGATTAGGCGAAATCCATGATAAAGAAGATGAGGAAAATAAAGATGAACAATATTCGCACGACCTCCCTCAAAAAGATATTGAAGTAGAAAACCTTTCTTTCAGATATATCGGTTCCGATGCATTTGTTTTCGAAAATCTTACCCTGACTATTCCTTATCAAAAAACGACAGCTATTGTGGGAAGCAGCGGGAGCGGGAAAACAACACTTTTAAAATTGCTGATGAAGTTTTATGAGCCTACCCAGGGAGATATTAAGCTTGGCAATACAAAACTTAAAAATATTTCACCGAGATTCTGGAGGGATCATTGCGGTGTAGTGATGCAGGAAGGATATGTGTTTAATGACACGATAGCCAATAATATTGCGATAGGCGAAGATTATGTGGATAAAAATAAACTCAGAAGAGCTGTAGAGATTGCCAATATTAAAGAATTTATTGAAGAATTGCCTTTAAGTTACAATACGAAAATCGGAAACGAAGGTCTGGGCGTAAGCGGCGGCCAGAAGCAAAGATTATTTATTGCCAGAGCGGTTTATAAATCCCCGGAATACATTTTCTTCGATGAGGCTACTTCCGCTTTAGATGCCAACAATGAAAAAGTCATTATGGAAAACCTTGAACAGTTTTTCAAAGGTAAAACCGCTATTGTCATCGCCCACCGGCTTTCTACGGTAAAACATGCCGATAAAATTATTGTTCTTGATAAAGGTAACGTCGTAGAAGAAGGCAGCCATACAGAACTGGTAGCGTTGAGGGGCGAATATTACAGACTGGTAAAAAACCAACTAGAATTAGGAAACTAATTAATATTTCATTAAATTTAAATAACCAACTCAAAATCTTATAGTTATGAGAAATTTAAAAAAAATTGAAAGAAAGAACTTAAAAAATGTGTATGGCGCAGGCCCGGTTCCTGTAGTCCCATGCAATTGTTTCTGCTTCATCAATGACGTTAAGCAGTGGAGTCCCTGCAACCGATACTGCCCCGGCGGAGTAATCCCGGGAGTAGAGACCGGTAATGATCCCAAATGTAATTATACATTACCATCGTAACGATTATTTTTTAGAACCTGCTCAATAATCTTCACCATTGAAGATTATTGAGTTTTTAAGTATATGGAAAAAGACATTTTAGACAATATAGAACTTCGCTCAGAAAGCGTTCAGGATATCCTTACCCAACCGCCTCACTGGATGATCCGCTGGGGAAATACCATTATTCTTTTAATCCTTGTTCTCATTATGATGATGAGTTATGTGATCAAATATCCGGAATTCATTCCCGCACCTATTGTGGTAACATCTGAAAACCCGCCGGAAAAACTGGAAGCAAGAACCAATTCTAAAATTGAAAAAATATTCATCAAAAATCACCAGGAAGTTAAAAAAAATGATGTTTTGATGGTGATGCAGTCTACAGGAAATTACAAGGATATTCTGGAATTAAAAAAAATAATTGATTCAATAAATCCCAACCGATTATCCTCTTTCCCTGTAAATGAGACCACCCATTTCAAATTAGGTGAATTGCAGGGCGACTACAACAGCTTTGCAAAGGCGTTTCAGGACGAAGCCTTATTTACCAGGCTTCAGCCTTATGCCCCGGAAAATCTTGCGGCCAATCAGAGTCTGTCGGAATATAGGGTCAGAATTGCCACTTTAAAGCAGCAAAAGAACCTTGAACAGGCAAAATATGATCTAACCAGAAAAAGCTACCAGCGTTCTCAGGAATTATATAATCAGGGCGTTATTGCGGCACTGGAACTGGAAAATGAAAAAATAAAATATATTCAGGCTCAGCAGAATCTGGAAAATATTGCCCTTTCCCTTTCTCAGATTGAAGAAGGAATCTCCAATCTTAATAAGACCAAAAGCGGAACTGCTATTAATACGGAAAAAGATAAGATCAATTATTCATCCCAGACCTTGCAGCTGTTTGAGCAGCTGAGAAAATCTTTAAAGCAATGGGAGCAGAATTACCTCGTGATTTCCAATACGGATGGCGTGGCAAGTTTTCAGCAGTTTTTCGGTGAAAACCAGTTTGTAAAAGCCGGGGATGCCATTTTATCCATTCTTCCTAAAAGCAGGGACAAGATTGTAGGCAGAATGTCTGTTCCCGCCACAAATTCCGGTAAGATCGTAGCGGGAGAAAAGGTGTTGATCAAGCTGGATAATTACCGCTACCAGGAATATGGTATTGTAGAGGGGAAAGTTCAGAACATCTCGCTTTCTCCCGATAAAGACGGTAATTATTATGTAGACGTAATTCTCCCCAAAGGCTTGAAAACCTCTTACAACAAAAATCTGACTTTTGACAAAGAGTTAAGAGGGAATGCGGAAATTGTCACACAGGACTTAAGACTTATTGAAAGATTCTTCTACCAGATGAGGAAACTTCTGGGATATCAAAGCTGATTCTTTAATAAAAAGCATCACATAGTATATAGGCTGTCTCAAACGAGATGGCCTTTTTACAGCTCATTATTAATGATTAGTACTATTAATAATGAATCAATATGTTATATTTCAGATATAATTTGCATATAATTTCATATAAATATTGAGAATTTGATAAATTGTTAAAGAAAAATTTACTTGGTTTCATATTAACCTTAATACAATATAAAAACCTCTGTAATGTCAAACTGAAGAAGATATGATTTGCTATTATACCTTTAGTAAAAAAGGCTGTAAGAAATCTTACAACCTTTTTTGTAGCGAAGACGGGAATTGAACCCGTGACCTCAGGGTTATGAATCCTGCGCTCTAACCAACTGAGCTACCTCGCCGTTTTGGTGGTGCAAATATAGAAAATATTTACAAATCACCAAAATTATTTTAGCTTAAAATATTCCAAAACATCACCCACATGCTCTGGCTTGCTGATTATCTTATTGTTAGCATCCAAAATAAAATAGGTTGGAGTGGCATGAACATTATAGGTCTCTGCATAAGTACTGTTCCAACCTCTCAGTTCAGAATCATTTACCCAGGGAAAAGCACTGATCTTTTTGGAATAAGAATCTTTATCCATATCCAGAGACAGCCCTACTACCTGGATATTCTTAGCTTTTAAATCATTATATTTTGCCAATAACTGAGGCAGTTCAGTTTCACAGTGCGAACAGGTAGACGACCAGAATACGATAACCTTTTTGTCCGCTTTAATCGCATGAATTGTTTTAGCGGTAGTGTTCACAGGCGACTGGAATTTATAATCAGGAAAAACAGCGCCCATTTCCACGTTGGCATTAGATTTTAAGGTGGTAGCCAATCTGTCGGTAATGGTACATTTTAAATTCTTGGCGAGACCCAGATATTTATCCTTAAATTCCTGCATATCGTAGACATCAAAAATATCAATCAGCTCAGAAAGTACCGTCTGTCCCCGTGGGGTTTCAACTTTCAACCGGTCCAACAGCTTATCTACAGAAGCGGATACGTTGGTATTTCCTCCGGTATTAAGATATGATACTAAAATAGGTCTCAGCAGAGATGATGTTTCAAGCATGTCATTAGACTTGTCTATAAAGTTAATGATTTCCTCCTGATTTACCTTTTTAGAGGCATCTGCAGAAAGGTATTTGCTGTAATTGGTATTGTAATAATAGATGAACGGATGCTGAGCCTGATCGATTCCCTGTGAGCCGCCTGACAGCCTGTCGATCTCAGTCTTCAGCGCTTTTCCGAATTCCGTGTTGTCTTTATAATATTCTTTGATCTGGGAAAGAGCCGGAAGAATGAGTTCTTTTTTCTGGGACCCTTCCTGAAGTCCGTTCATAAGGTTATTAGACTCATCCAGATAAATAATGTTTTTAATTTTATTGGCCTGTGTTTCAAGTTTAACGTTTACATTTTTATTTTCTGAAATAAAATTGAATGTATTATTGGAACCGGGAAAATAGACTTTCATCATCCCCATATAATTTTTCGGGTATTTAAAAGTCCAGGTATTCCCTTTACTCTGCTCTTTCGAGAAAATAATATCTTTGGAACCGTTTAAAGTATATAGAATAGCATCTGGGTCTTTGAAATCAGCAGGAGCCTGAATAGTAACTGTAAACTGAGCCTGCAATGAAAATACAGCTAAGAAAGCTGATAATGTAAAAATCTTTTTCATAGCGTAAAAATAAAAAAACTCCCCGACTAATCAGAGAGTTTGTTATTATTTTAATAAAATTTTATATTTTCTGGCTTTAGGCTTTGCCTTGGTAAAAATACAATCAAAGCAAAAGGGATATTATAAAATCAAAATATTTTATTTGCTGACAAAAATATTTTCTTCAGTTAATACGATCTCTTTCTCTTCTCCAATCGAAAACATATAGTCTTCAAGAACCTTTTCCGTAGTTCCTCTTAAACCTCTTGCGCCTAAGCCTTTTTCAAGAGTTTCCTCTACAATTTTTTCAATGGCCCCGTCTGTGAAAACAAGATGGGTTCCGTCCATTTTGAAAAGTTCGATAAACTGGTTCACGATTGAGTTTTTAGGCTCAGTCATGATCCTTATCATCGTCTCTTTGGTAAGTTTATCCAGATAAGTAATGATCGGAAATCTTCCTAAAAGTTCAGGGATTAAACCGAACGACCTCAAATCTATTGCATTCAGATTGGTTAATATATATTCATCCTCACCGGTTTTATTAATTTTTTCCGAACTGAAGCCGATAGCCTGCTTGTTCATCCTTCTTTCGATAATTTCCTTGATCCCGTCAAAAGCTCCTCCGGCAATAAACAGAATATTCTGTGTATTGACCTGGATATATTTCTGATCCGGATGTTTTCTCCCTCCCTGAGGTGGAACATTCACAATACTGCCTTCAAGTAATTTCAACAATCCCTGCTGGACACCTTCCCCGGAAACGTCTCTAGTGATACTCGGGTTATCAGATTTTCTTGCAATTTTATCAATCTCATCGATAAATACAATTCCTCTTTCCGCTTTTTCAACATCATAATCCGCTACCATAAGCAGTCTGGACAGGATACTTTCCACATCTTCTCCCACATATCCGGCTTCCGTTAAAATAGTAGCATCAACGATACAGAACGGAACGTTCAGTTCTCTGGCGATAGTCTTGGCCAGCAAGGTTTTACCCGTACCGGTCTCGCCGATCATGATGATATTGGATTTTTCCAGCTCCACTTCCCGGTTTTCATCCTTCGCATGAAGCAGTCTCTTGTAATGATTGTATACCGCTATCGATAGCTGTTTCTTTGCCTGATCCTGTCCTATGACATACTGATCCAGAAATACCTTGATCTCTTTAGGCTTTTTAAGTTCTTCCATATTTTCTGCCGGAGCATACCCGGATTCTGAGCCACTGTCTTTTACAATAGCATGAGCCTGCTCAATACAGTTTTCACAAATGAAACCGTTTTGGCCGGAAATCAGCATCTGAACTTCATTTCTCTTTCTTCCACAGAAAGAACACTGGTTTGAATTCATTTTTTATATATGATATATAAGATATAGATTAAAGAAACTCGTAAAGGTTGGTTTACGAGCTTCGGTATTTTTTAGGAATTAATAATTGAGTCCTGAATTTCTTTATATTCTTCATCTGTTAATTTCAGCCTCTCATTTCTGAAATTCATCTCTTCTATTGTATTGAGAGGAATTAAATGGATATGGGCATGGGGAACTTCCAATCCTACCACTGCCACCCCTACCCTTACACAGGGAATCGCATTTTTGATCTTTTTGGCCACTTCCTGAGCAAATCCCCAGAGGTTTTTGTACTCTTCAGTTTCAAGATCGAAAATCAGATCGGTTTCTTTTTTGGGAACTACCAAGGTATGTCCTTTTACCAAAGGCATCGCATCTAAAAAAGCAATAAAGTTTTCATCTTCGGCAATTTTATAAGAAGGGATCTCGCCATTAATGATCTTAGTGAATAGGGTGCTCATTTTTCAGAAATTAATTTAAGATAGAATCAGGTTTAAATATCTAATGGTTAATGATTACAGACTGATGTCCAGTACTTCAAAAGACAGTTTGTTTCCGTTGGGTAATGTAATATCAGCCGTTTCCCCGATCACTTTGCCCAAAAGCCCTTTGGCAATCGGCGTACTCACAGAAATTTTCCCTGCTTTAAGATCACTTTCGTTATCAGGAACCAATGTAAATACCTGTTCCTGATTGGTGGCATTATTTTTAAGCCTTACTGTTGTAAGGATGGAAACCTTTGAAGTATCTAATTGACTTTCGTCTATAACTTTAGAAGAGGAAATGACATCTTTCAGCTTGGAAATTCTCATTTCAAGCATGCCCTGAGCCTCTTTTGCCGCATCATACTCTGCATTTTCAGATAAATCCCCCTTGTCTCTGGCTTCTGCAATCTGCATGGTAATTTTCGGTCTTTCTACAGTTTCCAACTGTTCCAGCTCAGCTTTCATTTTCTCTAACCCCTCCTTTGTAACATAGCTTGCCATAATTTTCAAAATTTAGTTTTAGTATAAAAAAATAATCCGACATTTGCCGGACAATGTTTTCGTGTTGTAATTGTTTACTTTATACAAATATATAAAAATTTAAATTGAAATGAAAAAAACTTTTTCAATCTTAACCATAATCACATTATTGATTTTCAGTAATTTAACTATACAATCCTGCGGAAGCCGTGAAGACACCGTAAGTTGTTTCCCTAACAACCCGATCAACGTTACATTGAATCTTAATCTGCCCGCTTATTACGCCTTAAACCAGGTAGGAGGATGGGTCTATATCAACGAGCAGCAATCAGGAACCCAGGGCCTGATCATTGTAAGATCGTCGGATACTACCTTTAAAGTATATGACAGAAATGCACCGCACATATGCCCGGACAATAATACGACCCTCGAAGTCCAGGACAATATCAGAGTGGTCTGCCCGAAAGACAATGCCCAGTGGATTTTACTGACGGGACAACCGACCGCCGTCGCCAACGTGCCCCCGAAAACCTATCTTTACAATTATGATCCTGCGGGGAAAATTTTAAATATCTATTATTAAAAATGAAAATCGTCATTCAAAGAGTTTCAGAATCCAGTGTAAAAGTGGACGGCAAAACAGCAGGCGAAATCGGTAAAGGCCTGATGCTCCTGATCGGGATTGATGAAAATGATGAAAAAACAGATGCAGACTGGCTCATTCAGAAGATTTTAAACCTGAGGATTTTCGGGGATGAAGAAGGCAAGCTCAATCTTTCCGTACAGGACATCAAAGGGGAAATCCTCTGCATCAGCCAGTTCACACTGATTGCCGATTATAAAAAAGGCAACCGTCCATCTTTCATTAAAGCAGCCAGACCTGAAAAAGCCATTCCCCTCTTCGAGTATTTTAAAGAAGAAATCGCAAAATCCGGACTGAAAACGGAAAGCGGGATTTTCGGAGCCGATATGAAAGTATTATTAATTAACGACGGCCCGGTAACGGTTGTCATGGATTCTATGACCAAAGCTTAAATTTACAAAACAGATTATATTTAATAAACATGAAAAAGACATTCATTAGTTTAGTTCTGCTGACCGCATTCAATTTTTCTTTTGCGCAAAAAACGTATACGGATGACCAGAAAGCATCCTATTACATCGGGCTGGATATTGCCCAGAATATGAAAAAACAGGGATTCCCAGTAGATCCGGACCTTTTGGCCCAGGCGATGAAAGATGAGTTCTCCGACAAGCCGAAATTATTCCCGAAAGAGGAAATGGGAACTTTCTTACAGGGTTTCATGCAGAAGCAGAATGAAAAAAGACAGGCCCAGGAAAAAGCAAAGGCAGACGAAAACAAAAAAGCAGGCGCTGAATTTCTTGCCAAAAACAAACAGAACAAAAAAATAGTCACCACTGCAAGCGGACTGCAGTATGAAGTATTGAAAGAAGGCGACAAAAAAGCCAGACCTGCCGCTTCAAGTACAGCTACCGTGACTTACACCGGAAAACTGATGGACGGTACCGTTTTCGATTCTACGGATAAAAAAGACGGAAAACCTATTGAGCTTAACCTTTCCAGTGTTATAAAGGGCTGGACCGAAGGCATACAGCTGATGAGCAGAGGAGCGAAATACCGGTTTTACATTCCTTCCGACCTTGCTTATGGTGATAACGGAGCGGGCAATGTAATTCCTCCGGGATCAACGCTTATTTTTGATATTGAACTGGTAGATTTTAAATAATAATCATTTTACTATCTGACAAAAACGTCTTTCAAAATTTTGAAAGACGTTTTTTAAATAAATAAATTTTTATAAAAAAATTAATTCGCAGGAATACTGCTGAAATTAAGGGCAATTCTAAGGTTCATGTCTGAACTGGTCTGGTTTTTAAGTTCATATACGGTTCTTACCGTAAGTCCCGTACTTTTCACCACCGTATCCAGAAAACCTGAGTTTTCAATATCAAGACTCAAACTTGAAGCATCCGTAGAAATATTTGATCTTGAAGCAACCAGTCTTTCTCCGGTTCCGTTTGATGAGATATATACTTTAATCGATTTAAAAGCATTCAGACTTCCGCCTGAAGGAGATACTACCGAAACTTTTGCCTCTGAAATCCTGACATCTTTAATTTGTGCATTATTATTACCGCCAAACCATGTCTGAACGTTGGAAGCCGTAGAAGATGATGAAACCTCGTTATTGGCAGGAACTCCGGTAGAAACTAAAACATTGGCCGTATAGGGAAATGTATTCTGAACCAGCGACTGTACGGTTCCACAGCTTACCAAAGCCGCTGAAGCCACTGCCGCTGACAAAAACATATTTTTCATAATGATAAATTTTAAAGTTGTATTTGCAGAAATTATACCAAACGACAAAAAATTATTCAATGCTTACGGTAAAACTCCCTTTGGTATTTCCTGAAGCCATATTGCTTTTCCCGATCATCAGCCAGACTTCTCCTTTCTCTTTTACTTCATAGGTGATCTCTCTGCCGAAAGGGCCATCGTAATCACCGTTCGGCAGCCTGATCTGGTTAAACCTGATATTAAAATCCTTTTCTTTCGTCGATATTTCAGCCTTGATTCCAGGCTTATTAAACCCGGTTACTTTAAGCACGAATTCCTGGCCGTCTTTGGTAAATTCCTCACCCAAGGTCACAGGAAGCTGCTCTGCATCTATTGTCCTGGTAATTTTTCCTTCCTTTACTTCCCGCATCACGCCTGTCTTCAACACTTCTTTGGTTTTCGGAGCATTATTGATTACGGAATCCCTCATCCTCAATGCAGCAGAATCTTTTTTTTCCGAAGAGACAGGCTGCTCTGTCACCATCGATGAATCCATTCCGGAAGAAGTTTCGGAAACAACCGGATCTTTTTTACAGGAAACCATAACCAACGGAATGAGCAATAAGGATTTTTTCATCATAATTCTTTTGTATAATAGTTTAAACATCTCGTTCACCACCCGCATAAGGTAAAAAAATCTGATTATCAACCAATGCAACTTTTCGGTCTACTCTATTTTAAATTTAAACAGATTGATATTAAAGCCATCTGACTTTTGAGTATACAGAAAAGCCAAAACTGTTCCATCTTCAGGATTTTAAACTTAAAAAAATATTAGAATCAGCTTCAGTGGATGTAATTTTTTATTTTAAAAACTTTTATTTTCAGTTATGAGGTTTACCGTACAGTCTGATAATAAAGGGCCTTGGAAAGAAATTTCTTGTTTTTCCGTGGCTTCACCTTATTCAGAATTTCGGCTTTTAATTTTAAATTGCCTTTCTCTTCGGCATACTTCAGGAGCTGCTTTTCATTAAACCTGATTTCGTTCATATGATAATTTAAAGCAAAGTCTTTACGCTTCATATTTTCAGCAGTAATAATGCCGCCCCAGTTGATATAGCTGCAGATCAGAACCGTACCGTATACATACCAGGTCATGGTGTTGAAAAGAAAAGCATTCTTCTTTTGCATCTGGATTTTGATGAGTGTCATGATTAAACCTACCAATGACAACATGAGAAATACGTAAACCCCTAACCGTTTGTAGGTAAACCCATAGTTGATAATATATTCCGAATTTTTCACCATGGCAGAAATGATCAGTACAGCGTTCAGCAGGATCCATATTTTAGCTAAGATTTTCATCAGTCCCGCTTTCGGATCAAAATTAAAACCGGATTTGAAGTAAAACATAATTACCAAAACGGCCATTATAATGGATAGGATCACTGCGTTTACCCTTTCATGGGTTTCTTCCGAAAGACGGCCGGGGGTTTTTGGCGTTTCATAAAACTGTTCATAGTTATAGGTGATGATGAAAAAGATCAGCATGATATTTAAAGTGAAGAAAGAAACCACTCCGCTCATTCTTTCAGCATCCAGATCAAGAAATGAATAAGTCGGCTTCTGAATCTGATCTCTTACTTTGAAATCATTATCCAGAACAGGATTGTTTTTATAGATTAATTTTTCCACGGCATAATTCCAGTAATTAAAGGCGATAAAAAAACCTAAAATGATCATCGCAACAAGCTGCCAGAAATTAATGTCAAATTCTACATTAGCAAAAAGATTGGCAAAATGATCGCTCCCCGCAGAATAAATTCCAAAGAAAGCCGAAATTAAAAACAACGGAATGAGCACAAATGCCAGCGTTTTCTGCCATAGCCCAGGGACATTTCTTTTAGGCAGCCATTCATCAAAGCTGAAGAATCTGCAGAGAGATGTAAATGCATTCACAATAATAACCGGAATCAGTAAAAGGATTTTCATCCGCCTGTTTTTTGACCGGTATCCTAACAATAAAAGGGAACTTACCTCCGCCAGGAATGAGGCCAAATCTCCATACCAGGCAAATGCTATACTTGAAAGTACGCTTGTCAGGAAAAGGAAAATAAAGGTCATGGTTCTATTTCTTACGGGCGTTCTAATAAAAGTAAGAAGGGCATAGATGATCCCGATAATCCCGAGATTCAGGCCTGTATTCTGATCGTAAAATACAATAACAAACAGAGCGGTGGTAAGAAATATATAGTGATGTGTTTTCATAGTATGGAATTTTAAAATTGTAATATTAATATAGAGCCTGGGTTTCTTTTTGACGGATAAAATCTTTCAGGTGGTCAAAATTCTGCCACAAAAGACCTTCAAAATCCCAATGATGGAAAGCCTTCATATTTTGTCCTTTACGGAAAGCTTTTAAATACGTTTTGAAATACTCAGGAAAAACCATGGTCCCCAAAGCCAGAACTCCTAAAAGATAAGCGCTTCGCTTCCCGTTTCCGAAAAGCAGATACTGCATGGCAATTTCATCCTGAATATTGGTTCCGAAATCTGTGATCAGATGATACACATCATGGTTTTCCATCTTGGCAATCATTCGGAAACCATGGTTGTGATAAAATTCACCCAAGGTTCTCCCAAGAGAATCTTCATTGAAACTCAACAGCTGTTTTTCATTGAACTGCCATTGCCTTTTTTTCTTTTTAAAATATTTCCTGTACTGCTTCTGTGAACTTTCGTACATAAAGATGATAAAGCGGACGCGTAGTGTTTTCATAATTTAAAGATTTTATAGTATTCAGGTCTGTAAAGTGACTGCCATCAGGATGGGGAAGTTTTAAGTTTTGTTTCGTGTTTAAAAATTCAGAAGAGATGTTCCTATAAAAAAATAGAGAACTGATACCGGAATATTTATACAGATAATTAATGATGCTCTCATGCAGGTTTTGAGTTGATCTGTATTGATCAGGCCGTAAATCACTAAACACAAGATCACTGATAAATTTATTATAGCCCCGAAGATTAAAAGAAGATAGCCTCCGATTGCGAACTGATCATTTTTGGAAACTATATATCCGAAAAGGCATATATTTCCTAAGATCAATGAAAGCCAAAAGAAAAACTTTCCAACTGATATGATTTTTTTATTATCCATTATTTTAAGTTTAAGCCTGAGTTAAAGTAAAAACTGTAATTTCCGGGCGCACCATAAACCTCACCTGAAAAGAATGCCCTAAGGCCCGGTTGATATAGAGCATTCTTCCGTCTTCCAAATCAATTTCCCCAGAAATGTATTTTTTGTTTTCGACAGGAAGAACGGGCGTGATCACTCCGGGAATCCGGCATTGTCCGCCGTGCGTATGACCACTCAAGATCCAGCCCTGATAACCGTTCCAGACCTTTTTATCGCAGACATCGGGATTATGGCAAAGCACCAGATTTGCTTTTCCGGGATCATAATCTTTCATCACCTTCATCGGATCAAAATTGGGAGACCATAAATCATCAAAGCCGATGATATTTAAGCCGTGAGATTCTTCCTGTTCATTCATCAGCATGGTCACGCCACTGTTTTGAAGGATGCGGCAAACCTGTTCTGAAGAGCCCAGGTTTTTCCAGCCTTCTCCGTAATCATGATTGCCGAGGATCCCAAAAGTCCCCATTTTTCCATAGACTGCTTTTTCCATCACTTTTAAAAGGTGTTTTTGATCTTCTGAAGTTCCGTGATTGACGTAATCTCCCGTATATACCACAAAATCCGGATCGAATTTTTTCGCTTTCTGGAAAGATTCAATCAGAAAATTCCAGTCGAAACGGTTTCCTACATGCAAATCTGAAATCTGCATCAGTATCTTTCCTTCCAATGCTGCCGGCAAATTTTTTATCGGAAGCTTCCTCTCTACAAACTCTACCCAAAAAGGCTCGATCTGCCAGGAATACAGAAAGGGCAAAGCTCCAGCTGCTGAAAGCTGCAGAAGTTTCTTGAGAAAATGTTTTCTGGTCATCATTTCAGAATTAATGACAAACTAATTTCCAGCGAAAGGAGTTCCGAAGATTCCGACCGCCAATTCTGTCCAGATAAGCATCAGCAGGAGAACAATTGCCACACCCATAAGAATTTTCCAGGTTTTGTTCTGTACTGTTCTCTGTATCAAATCAACAAGAAAAGCGGTTCCGAATAAAAGTATACCTCCGATTATAAAATCGTTTACCGACCAATTAAATTCCCCAGAAAAAATATTTCCCAGCAGCGGAATGCATAATAAAACTGCAGGCAGCGTGTAAATGAGCGTTGTTGTTTGTTTTTGAGTAGTCATTTTTTTTGATTTTAATTTTATAAAGTACTTTGTATTTCAAAGTTAATTAGCAAAAAAATATAGAGTTATCTTGCTATTAATTTTTCCAAGGCATCTAGATGCTCGGTAAAGGCAGTCCGTCCAGATTGCGTCACCCGGTAAGAAGTCTTTGGCTTTTTGCCTACGAATTCTTTTTTCACTTCAATATAATGGGCCTTTTCCAGAGCATTGCTGTGGCTGGCCATATTCCCGTCAGTAATTTCCAGCAGGCTTTTCATCTCTGAAAAATCAACCCAGTCGTTGACCATAAGGACAGACATAATGCCCAGTCTTACACGGCTTTCGAATTCTTTGTTGAGTTGATTTATATTGATCATAATCAGAGTGTGGTTTACAGGATGTTTAACAGCTCTTTCCAGCCTGCAATTTATAATTTATTTATATTTTTTGTGCATAATCAGGCCGTATACAATATGCAGAATGCCAAAACCAATGGTCCAGAAAAGCAGCCCCCAGCCTAAAAAGAACAAGGAAACCAATCCTAAAACAATCTGGCAGTAGCCTAAATATTTTATATCAGTCAGTGTATACCTTTCCGCATTTACCAGAGCCAGGCCGTAAAAGACCAGCGTTGCAGGAGCAACAAATACAAACAGGTGATGAAAAAGAAGGGCTAAGCAAAATATACCCCCGGCCAGTAAGGGAACAGCAAAAGTAATCAAAAGGCGCTTTGTTGTGGCATCCCATATTTTAAGCCCTTTTCTTCTGCTTTTATTAGCGGTAAAAATATATCCGCTGAGCACAGCAGCTAATAAAATCAAAGTCCCTACCAGTACAAGTTCTTTTACAAGGGACAGCCCGAAAATGTTTCTTTCTCCGTCAAAATAGTCAATTCCTTCTCTTTTAAAAACGAAGTATACATATACGGCACCAATAACAGCAGCCAGCCCTGCAACCACTCCGGATAAACCGCTCAGAGAAATAAACCGGGAAGACCGTTCCATCATAGAACGGATATGCAATAAGTCTTCGTGATAGTTTTTCGAATCCATATAAAGAACTTTGAAATACAAAGTTATAATTAAATTTGAAATCTCAAAATGTTTTTTGATGTTTTCACCATATTTTTAATTCTGACTGTTTAATTAATTATCTTTAGAATAAATCTGTTACTCACAATATATGAAAAGATTTTTTAAAGTTGTCCTGGTATTGTTCGGGGTTCTTTTCGGGATTATAGCTGTAATCATCATTGCATGGAACGTTTCAAGTTGTCAAAGAAGAAAAAAAGCAAATGAAGATTTTATTACCTTTTCGGAAAAATGCGATTCTGTTCCTTCCATAACCGAGCAGCCTGAAATCGGGTTTTCAGATTTCAGCAGTAAAGAAATAAGCATCCTCAGATTTCAGATTTTACGGAATAATAAACTGATCGGAGATTCAGTTATCAAAACAAATTTCAAAGAGAATTCCTTGATGCAAGTGAAGATCCCGTACAGAGAATTCCTGAAAACCGACACCATTGTAGTTATTACCGCCCGCAACAACCTTAAATATTACATCTCAGGCTATCATCATGTAGCAAGCCTCCATTATGGGATGATGGGTTATGTAGGCAGCCACGACTGTTCATTATCCGAAAGCTGTACCATTAATAAAAGCGAAACCAATGGGGTTATTTCAAAGACGGAAGCATGGCTGGAATCAGAAAAAGAAAACAGAATAAAAATCATCAGTCCTCAAAGCGAAGAGTATGAAGAAATCTCAAAGCGTTCGAAAATAAATAAGGACATGGCAAGCCATATATTTCAGAATAACAGGAAAAATGAACACCTGATGTCTGAAATCATGTGTGGAATTGAAATCCGGCGGGAAGGAACATTCTATATTTTTAAGGAGGAAATGGAAGATTCAAGGAAAAAAGATATCATTAAAATCAATGCTGAAACGGGAAGCTGTAAAAGATATACCGATTATCCTTTCCATTAAAAAAACCGCTGAGTGAGTTCATCAACGGTTTTTACAATTTTTTCAGAAGAAATATTATTATTTTGCTCTCAGCCTTTCTTTGATAGAGGCTATATTTTTCTTTGCAGAATCTTCCAGGATCAGGCTTGCGCTCATATGAATCCTTGCCGGCATCAGCTCATTAAAATGTTCCGTACCTTCCCATGAAACTTTTTTAATTAAAGCCAGAGCTTCACTGCTCCTTGAAGCCAAAGTCTCTAAAAATTTATCCAGCTTTGCATCCATCTCTGCAATATTTTCAGAAACCGAATGATAAATATTATGCTGTTCTGCCCAGGCTGCCGATCTGAAATCTGCATCAATAGCCATCGCTGAAAACTGGGATTTCCCAATTTTTCTTTCTACATATGGCCCGATTACAAAAGGCCCGATTCCAAGGTTGATTTCCGTTAAAGCCAATGCTGAATCTTTTGTTGCAAAACAGTAATCGGCACCACTGGCAATTCCTACGCCTCCACCGGTGGTTTTCCCCTGAATTCTTACGATCACAATTTTACCGCAGTTCCTCATGGCATTCAGAACTTTTGCAAAACCGCCGAAAAACCGGGTTGATTTTTCCAATTCTTCAATTTCCAGAAGTTCATCAAAGCTTGCCCCGGCACAGAACGCTTTTTCACCTTCACTTTTTATGAGAATTGCTTTTACCTCATCTTTTGCGCCTTCATCCATAATAGTCTGTGACAGCTTTTCAAGAATGGCTCCGGGAAGCGAATTGCTTTTGGGAGTTCCGAATGTGATTTCGGCAATATGATTTCTAAGTTCTGATGTTACGAATCCGTTCATTTTAGTATAATTGATTATTGCAAAAATAGTAAATAGAATGTGCCCGTACAGAATAACTTTAAAAATTAAGGAATTTATCTCATTATGTAAATCAGCTGGCTAATCATCAGTCATCTTTCCTGTAAATCTATCAGATCTTCTAATTACAAGTAATGAAAAAAGTGAAAAATCCGGAAATATGACAAGCAGGAAACTCAAACCAGACAAAATTTGGCGTATTTTATAGCAAACACATGAAAGATCAAACACAAACATAAAGGAAAATTTATCATAAAATCGCAATAATATCCTATTATATATTTTAAATTAAATACATAATTACCAATCAAGTGAAAATAATTTAAAATTAATATGGTAAATAAACACCATATCGTGATTTATTATTACATTTACAGCCTATCCGTAGAAATACGTAATCCTGAATTTGGTATTTTCTACGCTATTGCAGAACATCCGGTTATTGTTACTTTGTCATATCAATAGGACACAGATAAGATTAAGGCGGCATCCGAAAAGCCAATGACAGAGTAGGAATATTAAAACTGAAAAAACTATTAATTATGGACGAGTATTTAGGTATTATCAAATTATTTGCAGGAGACTTTGCACCCAGAGGATTTATGTATTGTGACGGATCTTTATTAAGTATTGCACAAAACACAGCACTTTTTTCTCTTTTGGGAACGACTTATGGTGGAGACGGACAAACAACGTTTGCTTTACCTAACCTGAAAGGACGTTTTCCTTTAGGAGCAGGCAATGTAAATGCCAATGAATATTATCCTTTAGGCGTACAGGCAGGAACTGCACAAAATACACTTGGCGTTCAAAATTTACCAAGCTTCAGCAGTCAGCTGAAAATTGCAAATGCAAATGCGAATTCTTCTGCACCCTCCGCTTCTTCTTCAATAGCTATTACAGGAACTCCCAACGGCAGAGAATTCAGTCCGCTTCCAAGCTTTGTAGACGGTGATCCTGATACAATGATTAACGCAAAAGCTGTTTCATTTACAAGCCAGAATACCCCGTTTAACAATATGCCTCCTTATTTAGGATTGAACTACATTATTTGTGTGGAAGGAATTTACCCTTCAAGACCGTAACAATAAACACTAACAAAAAAACTTATTAATATTATGGACGAATATCTTGGATTTATCAAAATGTTTGCAGGCAATTTTGCACCGAAAGGTTTCATGTTCTGCAACGGAGCTTTATTAAGCATTGCAAATAATTCAGCACTTTACTCGATTTTAGGAAATATATACGGTGGAGACGGTCGAACCACTTTCGCCTTACCTAATCTAAACGGCAGAATGCCGGTAGGAGCAAGTACAGGACAATATAATCTTGGTGAAGCTGCAGGAAGTACACAAACCACAATCCTGTCTCAAAACCTTCCGAGCTTTGTGAGCCAGCTGAAAGTGGCGAATGTAAACGGAGCCTCTGCTACACCGTCAGCCACCTCATCCATAGCGATTACGGGAATCCCGAACGGAAGAGAATTCAGTCCGCTACCAAGCTTTGTAGACGGTGATCCGGATACTGCAATCAATGCAAAGTCAGTTTCGTTTGCAGGTCAAAATCTACCGGTAGATAATATGCCTCCGTATTTAGGGATGAATTATATCATCTGTGTACAGGGGTTATATCCATCCAGGCCTTAAATCATAAAACAACCTAAAAATAAAATTATGAAGAGTACAACTATTTTCTTATTCTGCAGCATGCTACTATCTACTTTAGGATTTGCGCAGACCAGTACTGAACAGTTTGAAACAGAATCTGTAGGCAGTAGCAGTTTCACAGATAATGGGGTAATTTTTAATATTATCTCCCATCAGGCAACGTTTGACATGTATGTTTTAGCTAACGCAGGATGGAACGGAACAGCCGCTGACAACAGGTTTATAGACAACACCGGAACCGCTACTGCAGCCAATACCAATCCCTCTTTCAGTATTAAAACAACATCCAACCTGTTTAAAGTTAACAGGTTCTGGGTATTCGTTACCAATCAGTTTTTTAATCAAAATGCTGTAGGAACGCTTACCGTGACAGGAAAATTATCTGGTGTAACAAAATTTACCCAAACTAAAACTACAGGTTTCGTTACAAGTTTAGGTGCTACGAACGGATATACATTAATTGACCTTACCAATCTTAACGGTCAGAACTATTCTAACCTTGTTCTTGATGAGATTATGATCACAATAGGAGGTAACTACCGTTATTTAGGATTGGATGCATTTACCTGGGTAAAAGATACCGGTATTGTATTATCTGCGAATGACGTGAAAACTTCTAAAAAAGAACCGAGTATTTATCCTAATCCTACGAGTGGTCCACTTACCATTAATGCTGTTGAAAATACAAAGTTTGAAGTATATAGTCAGTCTGGACAGTTGCTTAAAACCATTGAGGCAAAAAAAGGAGTCAATGCAGCAGATATTTCAGAACTTCCTAAAGGAGTTTATATGGTTAAATCTCCTTCAGAATCTTACAAGATTATTAAAAAGTAAGATCCCGGCTTTTTTGATACCGTAAGAGATCAGAAAGATTCTAATACATAAATGAATAATAAATCCCCTGAATTATTTTTCAGGGGATTTGTTTTTCAGTGCTAAAATATACTTGTCAATATATATTACTTTTTCTTTTGATTTGTACTGTTGAATATAGCGCGGATGCTCCAGTACAGTCATGGCATCAAAAAGACAGGCCTCCTCATTCAACCGTGTAAGGAATTCAGCATTTTTCTTGCCAAGAATAAATACTTCTGAAGTATCCAGGTTAAGGCTGATATGCTTTTTCAGTGAAGCGATCATAAAATCTTTTACTTCATTAAACAATCCTTTATCATCATAGTAATTGGCATTGATCCAGCTGCCTTTTGACTTCCTTACAATAGCTAAGGGAAAAGGGGAATTGATGTAGATATCATTGTAGAATTCTTCCGGCCCTCCGTATGCTGAAATAACGTCATACATGAAAACAGAGGAAATTTCGTGGGTTCTGGCAGATTTCATCGGAATTCCGCAGACACTTTCCAGACGTTTGGTATCCGTAAAAGGAACGCCGGTAACCCCGGCTCCGTGGCGGCTCGGATTAATCCCGATCATGAATTTTCTCCGGTTGAAGTCATTGTAATATTTGTGATAAAACTTTTGCATGACTTCCATTGTTTCAGGATTGTCCAGATACGGATTCAGTACCAAAAAATCTTCTGGTAATTGTCCGTCATAATCCAGATTTTCATTGAATTCTATGACTTTGTCAGCAAAAGTTTTATTCATGTCTAGTCTCTGGGAAAAATAAAATTTTCCGGCTGGTTATTACCATCTTCTTCGTTTTCATCCTCCTCATCTTCATCGCTTAAAACCAGTTCAACATCAATAAACTGAATATATAATCCGCAGACTTTTTCATTCGCATCATAGGCAAAGTAGACAGGATATACTCCATCTCCGAAACCGCTTGCAAACATCGGAATCTGATATTGGGTATTTGGTACAGTCCAGTTGATCCAGTCTCCTGCCTCTCTCTGGTTATCCGGATTTTCTTTATAACTCTGTTCAAACAGTTCTGCAAAGTAATTGTCGTAAATATTATCAACATTCAGTTGAGACAAGAACTGATCCACATGCGGAAGAACTTCCGGGTCAGCAATACATGCCAAGCCGGCATCCACTCCAAAACCGAAATAATCATCTTCTTCTATTCCTTCCAGGTCCTCCTCACCCGTCAGAGCTTCCCGGTAAACAACAGGCTTTTCTTTGGTAAATTCCACTTTTACCACAGCATAGCGGTCCCCCCATTCTTCTGATTTTACCACCGCAACGGTTACAGGAAAATTTCCTTTCGGAGTGGTCTCAAAATAAGGCTCTTCACCGGAATTCAGAGATACTAACGGATCTCTTACCAATACCTTACCGGAAGGAAGGGAAACATTTCCTATTTCCATGGTTTCCATCGTCTGCCCGGAAATTTTATCCGAAATAAAATAGGATTCTAAATCCGTAGAACAGAATAAAATATCTTTCACTTCTTCCCATTTCTGCATCCAGTTTTCATTCATTTTTCTAATATTTTAAATTTGGTTGAATTAAGAATTAAAAATACAGTTTATTTACTCTTCATCAAACTCTTCTTCATCTTTTAACCCTTTAATAAACGTTTCAAAATCTTTTGCCAGAAAAATCTTCTTATAATCACCTTCCTGATCCACATGTACCACTTCCGGTTCCCCGTCTTTTCCGCATTTCGAATAATCTAGCAGGATCATATCATGGCCGGCAGAGGGACAGTCTGCGATATAAACACCGTCTGCAGGATATCCCCATTCTTCCATCATAAACCGGCTCCCGAGTTCTCCGCAAACAGAATAAGTTTTCTCGCGTCCTATTCCCATAATTCCGGTGATCGCTATATGGTTGTCTGCCCAGGAATTGTCTTCTGTTGTTGGGAAGCAGCTTTTTTCTACCAATCCTCCGTTCTGGATTCTCATTAATTCGATATAGGAGGCAGGGAGCTTGTAACCTAATTCATTTTCAATCGAAGCTATCATTTCATCGTTGGGGAATCCTTCGATATAATCTTTTTCCGAATAACGGTTTTCACTCCAGAAATCTGTAAAGTCAAAGTCTTTGAAAAATTGCAATTCCATACTATTCTGTTTTATTAAAAAAGGAAGCCTTGTAAAAAGCTTCCTCAAATATCATTATTTATTTTGAATTAAATCAATCCGAACTGTTCAAAATGATGGGTAAAATGTTTTTTATGAATCAGTTCCCACATTTCTTTGTTTAATTTTCCGAAAACGAAATTCATGTGTTCTGCCTGCGGATTTTCTTTATAATAAACAGAGAATTTCTTCAGGTTATCCATGAAAGACTGTTTCGCCGCTTCAAGATTTTTATGCCTTAGATCCAATAACTTTTCATCTTCCGCTAAGAAAGGTGCCGGGAAATCTTTCGGCATTTTTCTGTGATTGTACAGAGAATCCTGCCATTTTTCCAACTGTTCTTCCGGTGTGAAACATTTATCGGCTTCCGGTTCGCCTAAACTTACCAAAACAGTAAAATCCAAATGCTCGATCATCTGCTGAGGTGACATTTCCCCCCAGTTTGGCTGCGTGCTTTCGGTTAAACCATTTAATGATTTCTGAATATTTTTTAGATTAAGATCAATAAAAGGAGACTTTTTCGCCACCAACGTTAAGATGGTCGCTACACATACGATCTCATCTCTCTGATTGACTACCTCAACCAGCCATTTAACTACGCCGGAAGGAATGTTTCTGCCTTTTACGCCACGGTTGATCTTTTCTTTTGCCGTTAAATAAACCGTCATCGTGTCTCCTGCATAAACAGGTTTGAAGAATGAACAGTTTTCCAATCCGTAATTTGCAATAACCGGCCCTTTTTTCCCTGAAACAAACAATCCGGCCGCTGCCGAAAGAATAAAATATCCGTGAGCAACGGTTTTATCGAAAATCGTTCCCGTTAAGCTGGTTGCATCGGTATGTGCATAAAAATGATCCCAGGAAACATTGGAGAAATTTACGATATCAGCGTCAGTAACCGTTCTGCCTGCTGTTTCCAGTGAATCTCCAACCTCAACATCTTCAAAATATTTCTGGAAAGGATGTTTATCTGCAAATTTTTTCTCGGCTCCCTGCTGATATACCTTTGTAATCGCTGTTAAAATATCCGGAGAACCCTGAATGGCTGTTTTCTGAAGGAAGAAATGAAGACCGTTCAGTCCGCCCATTTCCTCGCCGCCGCCTGCTCTTCCCGGGCCGCCGTGCATCAAAGTAGGAAGCGGAGAACCGTGACCTGTACTTTCTTTCGCATTGTCCCGGTTTAACACGAAAATTCTACCGTGCTGGGAAGCCATTTTCCAGGAAGTTTCTGCCACGAATTTCTCATCGTGAGAAACAATTGAACCTACTAAACTTCCTTTTCCTCTTTTTGCCAACGCCGCCGCTTCTTCCGCATCTTTGTAAGGCATTAATGTAGAAACAGGACCGAAAGCTTCGACGTCGTGAGAGATATTTTTAGTGAAAGGAGAATCATTTAAGAACAATTTCGGGCTCATAAATGCACCATTTTCATAATCTGCATCTACCAGTTCGTGTTTTCCGTCGTAGATCAGTTCTGTTTCAGCTTTCAGAAGATTTACTTTTCTCAACACTTCGTCATACTGCTGCTTTCCAACCAAAGAGCCCATTCTTGTTTCCCTGCTTAACGGATTTCCTATTTTCGTCTGATCCAATGCTTTAGACAAGGCATTCTGAACGTCGCCAACCAAATTTTCAGGTACAATAATCCTTCTGATTGCGGTACATTTCTGTCCGGCTTTTGTGGTCATTTCTGTACGGACTTCCTTGATGAACAAATCAAATTCAGGAGTTCCCGGCTTTGCATCCAATCCAAGAATCGAACAGTTTAAAGAATCCGCCTCCATATTGAAACGAACAGAGTTTCCTGAAACAGAAGGCAAAGCTTTTAATTTTCTACCCGTCGTTGCAGAACCTGTGAATAATACAGAATCTCCATCTTTAACATAATCCAAAATATTTCCCGGTTCACCACAAACTAATTGAAGTGCTCCTTCAGGAAGAACTCCACTTTCAATCATATCCTGAAAAACCGCATTGGTCAAATAAGAACCATAAGGCGAAGGTTTCACAATGGAAGGAACACCTGCCAGTAATGAAGTCGATAATTTCTCCAGCATTCCCCATACCGGAAAGTTGTAGGCATTAATCTGCACGGAAACACCTTCGCTCGGCGTTAGGATATGAGTTCCCAGGAACGTTCCGTTAGCCGAAATTTTCTGGGTATCACCGTCTACCCAGAACGGCGTGTTCGGAAGCATTCTCTTTGCCAGCCCTGAATAAGTAAAGAAAGTACCGAAACCACCTTCAATATCTACCCACGAATCTGCATGAGTCGCTCCTGTTTTATATGATAATTCGTAATATTTTTTCTTTCTTTCTAAAAGGTAAAGTGCTGCTTTTTTCAGCATTTCTCCACGATCGTAAAACGTCATGGATGAAAGGTTTTTGTAACCTACCGTTCTTCCGTAATCCAGAGCCTGCTCAAAATCCAGTCCTTCCGTATCTGAAACGGCAACCTGCTCGCCTGTCACGGCGTTGTACAAAGGAATCCCTGTTCCGGTTCCTTCTACCCATTCGCCATAGATATAGTTTTTAAGTTTGTTCATATTGTTTTTTACTTTTTCAATTAAATGTATTCAATAATTATTTTAAAGCTTTTCTGATTCCATAGTAGATTAAAAACAGGAGAATTGCGGCATCCAGAATCAAAACCGTATCAACGATGGTATTATAAATTTGTTGCTTTGATTCAAGTTTTTCAATTTTATCCCGGCTTGTAAATTCTAATAAATAGGCTGTCTCCAAAGATTCAACATAGAAGAAAAATCCTAAAACATTGAATTTGAAACCCAAAACCAATATAATAAACCCATATTTTTTAAGAAACTTTTCCAGTTTAATCATGACTGTTTTATTTCGGTTCCTGATAAGGAAACAATTTCACCAGACCTTCATACAGGCTTCTGTGAAGAATGGTGGCATGATTATCCATTTCCATCATTTTATATTCTACCGTCCAGTTTTTTTTATCTGATTTTTTAAGAATATTATACAAATCTTCTGCATCTTTTACCATCACCGGATGTTCCCCTTTTCCGACAGAAATGTAAATAAATTTCTTTTTGTCTGCTGATTTGGAAAGCAGCTGGGCAGACTGTTTCAAAAGGCTTTCATCATCCCACCATAAACTCGGACTGATAATAAAATAGTTATTAAAAAGTTCAGGTTTTTTCAACAAAATTTCCGTTGCCAAAAGCCCACCAAGCGATTGACCGAATAGATAAGCATCAGTTGTTTTAAACTGACTTTCGATGTAAGGTTTTAATTCTTTTTCAAGAAATCCAATAAACTTATCTGAATGTCCGGTTGTTGGATAATCTTTCTGCAGATCTTTTAAATCCGTATGAAATGTGAAGTCTCTTTTTCTGTCGATATTCGCAATTCCCACTACAATGGTTTCCGGCATGGAATACATTTGATTAAAGAACTGTACCAATCCTGTCACATGAATAAAATCTTCATTTATGCTCCCGTCCAGAAGATAGATAATCGGATAAGATTTTTTTTTATCAAAGCCTTGTGGAAGATAAATGTTTAATGTTCTATCTTCATTTAAGATCTTAGACTTGAATGTTCTGATTTCTCCGATATTCAGTGGCTTTAAACTTCCTTCTTGAGCGAAAACTATAGATTGAAATACAAACAAAATACTACAGAAAACAAGAATTTTTTTAATCATACTAAATTTTGTAAGGTTGGATTATTTAACATCATCCCATATACTATAATCAACAACTTTCGTAGGAATTTGCTGGACATATTCTGTAAACGGTTCGCAGGGCAGAATCGCTTCTTTTCCTTCTCTTGCCAGTTCCTGATAGAGTTTTGTGCCTTCTGTTTTCCATTTGATCATTTCATCAGAAACATCACGGATGATTTTTGCAGGACTTCCTACAATCAGTTTTCTTGCATCACATCTGAAATTGGCAGGAACAAATGCCAAAGCACCGATGATACATTCATCGCCGATAACGGCTTTGTCCATGACCACGGCATTCATCCCGACCAGACAGTTTCTTCCGATATGTCCGGAATGAATAATCGCACCGTGACCGATGTGTGCCGATTCTTCTAAAATGGTTTCAATACCCGGAAAGACGTGAAGCGTACAGTTTTCCTGTACATTCGCTCCGTCTTTGATGATAATCTTACCCCAGTCGCCGCGGATCACCGCATTGGGACCAATATAAACCTCTTCGCCGATTTCTACATTTCCGATAATCACCGCCTGTGGATGAACATAAGCGGAAGGTTTGATGATGGGGCGAATGCCGTGATATGAGTAAATGTTCATAATTTTTTAATTAAAAAATTAAATTTAACAATGTATCAATTTAATAGTTTACCAATTAAAATGCTTCGACAACTCCGGCATAATACTGGAATTGTTACATTGATACATTTTTATATTGTTACATTATTGAAAAAGTTATACTTTTTCAATGACCATTGCATAGCCCTGTCCGACACCGATACAAAGCGTACACAATGCATATTTTTTATTTTGTTTTTGAAGCTCGATAGCAGCCGAACCAATGATTCGAGCCCCGGAAACTCCCAGTGGGTGACCGATGGCGATGGCTCCTCCGTTTGGATTGATTCTTGAATCGTCATCCTGTAAACCTAAACTTCTGGTTACCGCTAAAGATTGAGCCGCAAAAGCTTCGTTCAATTCGATAATATCCATATCATCCAGTTCAAGATTTAATCTTTTCAACAGTTTTTGAGTCGCTTCAACAGGTCCGATTCCCATGATTCTCGGTTCAACACCGGCAACCGAAGATCCTAAAATCTTAGCTTTCGGTTTCAATCTGTATTTTTCAACGGCTTCCTCACTTGCTAAAATTAAAGCTGCTGCTCCGTCATTCATTCCTGACGCATTGCCGGCCGTTACCGTTCCTCCTTCTTTTCTGAACGCAGGACGGAGTTTTCCCAATCCTTCCATGGAAGAACTCGGTTTGATGAATTCGTCTTTATCGAAAACTTTCGGTTCGCCTTTTTTCTGTGGAATTTCAACTTGTATAATTTCTTCCGCCAGCCTTCCGCTTTCCTGGGCTTTTGTAGCTTTCTGCTGAGACCAAAGGGCAAATTTATCCTGGTCTTCACGGCTGATATTGTGCATTTCCGCCAAGTTCTCAGCAGTGTCTCCCATCGCGTCAACGCCGTACATTACCTTCATTTTGGGATTCACAAACCTCCATCCGAAAGTGGTATCAAACATCTGGCTGTCTCTGCCGAAAGCGGTACTTGGTTTCGACATCACGTACGGTGAACGCGTCATGTGCTCTACTCCACCCGCAATGTAAATCTCACCTTCTCCTGAAGCGATTGAACGGAAAGCATTGGCCACCGCCGACATTCCCGAAGCACACAATCTGTTTACGGTTTCACCTCCGATTTTATATGGAAGTCCGGCCAGTAACAGTCCCATTCTTGCAACGTTTCGATTATCTTCACCTGCCTGGTTAGCACATCCGAAAATAATATCCTCAATTTCCTCAACAGGAACTTCAGGGTTTCTTGCCACAATTTCTTTAAGGACAATGGCCGCCAGATCATCGGCTCTCACGTCTGATAATCCTCCGCTTAGTTTTGAAATGGGAGTTCTGATGTAATCTATGATGTATACGTTGTTCATTTTTTATTAGATTTTAGATACTAGATTTCAGATTTCAGACAAACATGAATCTGTTATCGGATATCTGATGTCTTTTACCTTTTATAATTCTGTAATTTTCTTTCCGATTTTATAGACTGTTCCGACAAATTTTGCAATCAGGTCGTTATTTTGATTGGTGATTTTAATGTCATAAACAGCCGTTTTTCTGGTGTTGCTTACCAAGATACTTTCAGCTCTGAACATATCGCCTTCTTTTCCGGCTTTGGTAAAATTGATGATACAGTTCAGGGCAACAGCTGCATCTCCGGTATTGTTGGATGAGAATGCCAGCGCAGAATCTGCAAAAGCAAATGTAACGCCGCCATGAACGGTTTTCAGCCCGTTGATCATCTCTTTTTTGATGGGCATTTCCAGTAAACAATAATTTTCTTTGACCTCGATCATCCTGATATTCATCCATTGGGAAAAATAGTCCTGATCGAACATATATTCTGCAACTTGTCTTGGATTCATTCTTTAATTTACATTGGTTATTTCTTCATATAATTCATCGGCCAGTTTATCATAAATGTTCATGGTTTTGCCGAGAATTACCTGTTCATACGAAAGGTTTTCTGAATGTGATGAATTTTCATTTGAATAAGAAGTATTTAGATCAATGCCATTTTCGTTGGCCAACCTGTTGATCAGTTCTTTATATTTTTCGTTAAATTTCCCCAGCAATTCAAGCTTTTCCTGATCATCTTCCATCAAAGAAAGTTCCTGAATGATGTATTCTTTTTCAATAAGAAGCCTTGTTTCCAATTCGGCTCGAAATCCGTCTATATCCATACTATCAATTTGAAAATTAAATCAATTCGAGAATTTGAAAATTAAAAATTATGGTAATTCATTTTCAAATTAACACATTTTCAAATTCTCTAACTTAATTTACTAAGCAAAGGGCTTTGCCTGTATCGTTCTTCCTGATATTCCTCATAAAGATTCTGCAGGGTTTCGGAGATTTTTGAATAGCCGATTTCCTTTCCCCAGGCCAATAAACCTTTCGGGTAATTTACGCCTTTCTGCATGGCCAGTTCCAGATCTTCATCGCTGGCAATGCCCAATCTTTTGGCTTCAACGGCTTCATTGATCAGCATGGAAATAATTCTTAAATAGATCTGCTGATATAAAGCTTCGTCTTTTTCTGCAACCGGATTTTGAGCATTTTCTGAATAATCATAAAACCCTTTTCCGGTTTTTCTGCCGTGAAGCCTGGCTTCAGACATTCTTTGCTGCAATAAAGACGGCTTATATTTCGGATCGTAAAAATAATCTTTGTAAACGGTCGTGGTTACTGAGAAATTCACATCCACACCGATGAGATCCATTAATTCAAATGGCCCCATTTTGAAGTTGCCTAATGTTTTCATGGCATCATCTATCTGTTCAGGAGTAGCGATGTTTTCTTCAACTATCCTCAATCCTTCACCGTAGTAAGGGCGGGCAATTCTGTTCACGATAAATCCCGGAATATCTTTAGCGATCACAGGTATTTTTCCCCAATCTCTCATGAGGCTGTACATTTTTTCGGCTAAAGATTTTTCGGTAATTAAAGACGGAATGATTTCAACCAAAGGCATCAAAGGAGCCGGATTGAAAAAGTGAATCCCGATGAAGCGTTCCGGTCTCTGCAATTCCGCACCGAGGGAGGTGATGGAAATGGATGACGTATTGGAACTGATCACACAGCTTTCCGAAACGTATTTTTCTAATTCTGTGAAAACCCTGGTTTTAATTTCTTTCTTTTCGATGATGGCTTCGATGACTAACTCGCAATCTCTGAAGTCTTTCAATTCTGCAGCGATGGAAATATTGGCTAAAATTTCAGTCATTTTTTCTGACGAAATTTTCTGCTTGTCGACCAATTTGATCAATGTCTTTTCCAAACCTACCGTTGCCGTTTCTACCTGTTTTGGGTTGGCGTCATAGACCCAGACCTTGCATCCGTTCGTTGCGGCTACCTGCGCGATGCCGATTCCCATCGTTCCGGCACCGATAATTCCTACATTTCTCATGTTGTATTATGTAAAATATATTATGTAAAAAGTATTTTAAAGTACGTTGTACATTTTACTTTCTACATGATACAATTTTTTTATTTCCCTTTATATTCAGGTTTTCTTTTTTGTAAAAAGGCTTGCACCCCTTCTTTGAAATCTTCTGTTTCGGCAGCTTTCTGCTGTAAGTCGCCTTCCAGCTCCAGCTGTTCTTTCAACGTATTGTGATAAGAATTGGCGAAAGCTTTTTTGGTCAGTTTTAAACCAACGGTCGGCATATTGGATACTTTTTCTAAAATTTCCATTGATTTGGAATTGAACTCTTCTTCAGCAAAAACCTCAGCTACCAAACCATACGATTTTGATTCTTCAGCCGATAATTTTTTCCCTGTGAATGCTAAGTAATTAGCCAATTGCCTCCCCAATAACTTAGGCAGGAAATACGTTCCGCCGGTATCAGGAATCAACCCGATATTTGAAAATGCCTGAGCAAAATACGCTTTGTTACTCGCCAAAACGAAATCGCAAATCAAAGCCAACATTGCACCCGCTCCTACGGCAGGACCGTTGACCAAAGCCACAACCGGTTTTTTACAATGGGTAATTTCCATTACCAGAGGATTGTAATAGTCGGTTACGATTTTTCTGATAATATCGTCATCATGATGCTCATTGCCTTGAACAAAAGCATCATCCAGATTCTGACCGGAACAGAATGCTCTTCCCCTTCCTGAAATCGCCACACATCTTACGGTCGGGTCATCACTGCATTCTTTTACAAAGTCCTTCAAGTCTGCTAACGAAGGCTTGGTTAAAGCATTCATTGTATCAGGTTGGCTGAGGTAAGCGATTTTTAATTTTCCGTCAAAATGAGATTCAATATCAAGTTGTGTGTACATAGTATTAATTTTTTAATTTGAAAATTAGTCAATTTGAAAATTCTTATTTCACTACTAATTTACTCATTTTCAAATTAGCACATTTTCAAATTGTTTAATGGCATTTAAAATAATCAAACGGCTCCAGACAGTCTAAGCATTGGTAAGAAGCCTTACACAAAGTAGACCCGAATCTGCTGATCTGTTTTGAATTCATAGAACCGCAACGGGGACATTTTTTCGGTTTCCCGATGTGATGTTCGTCGGCTCCTTTTTCAGGAGGTGAAATTCCGTAGACGCGGAGTTTTTCTCTCGCTTCATCCGTCAGCCAATCGGTGGTCCAGATCGGAAACATTTTGGTGACTACTTTGGCATCCCACCCGTTTTCTTTCATCAATTTGATGATGTCTTCCTCAATCGTAAACATAGCGGGACAGGCAGAATACGTCGGCGTAATGGTTACTTCACAAGAATTCTCGCTTGTAACTTTCGCTTCTCTTACAATACCCAATTCCACTATATTGATTACCGGAATTTCCGGATCGGGAACTAATTGTAATATTTCTAAAGGATTTTTCATTTATTAATTTGAGAATTAAAAAATTTGAGAATTTGAGAATTAAAAGCTGTCCGCCGTTTTCAAATTAACTCATTTTCAAATTAACTCATTGATTTTTTACCATGTACATCCCGGATACGCTCTCTGCATATATTGCAGCTCGCAAAGCATAAATCCGAAATATTCAGTATGGTATCCAGTTCTTGATTTTGGCTGCATGAAAGGATTTGCCGGATATTCCAAGCCAAAATCCTGAAAATCTTTTTGAGTAACCGAAAGAAAGTTTTGATACAGAACATCAACATTCGGAGCAATATTTAAAGCAATCAGATCATTTTCTCCTTCCACTTCCGCAAATAACCCTTTGGTATATTCCCAGATATTTTCGATGGATCTTTCCAGACGCCTTTTACTTTCTTCCGTTCCCTGCCCGAAAATCTTCATCCAGGAAGCAGCGTGTGTGTAATGATACCTTACTTCTTTCAATGATTTCTGGGCGATGGCGGAAAGTTCTTCATCGGCAGAACCAGACAGTGCTTCGTACATCAGTTTCTGATAGACAGAAAAAACATATACTTTCAGAATCGTCTGCGCATAATCTTCATTGGGAAGCTCTGTCCAGTGTGCATTTAAGTACTCATGTTCATATCTCAGGAAGGCGAGATCATCTTCAGTTTTACCGTTATCAACAACTCTTGAAGCGTACACATAAAAGTTATTGGCCTGACCAAGTTCATCCAAAGCAATGTTCGTCAATGCAATATCTTCCTCCAAGTAAGGACCTTCACCGCACCACGCTGACAGACGCTGTCCCATGATGAAACTGTCATCTGCTAATTTTAATAGATAATTATATAATGGGTTCATTGTTTAATTTTTGTAAAATGTAAAATGTCGGATGTACAATGTACATTTTACAGCCGACATTTTACAAAAGATTACATATTTTTTACATCGTTAGGAATATCGTAAAACGTCGGATGACGGTACAATTTGTCATCAGCCGGATCGAAGAATGCTTCTTTATCAATTCCTTCTGAAGTCACCATATATTTACTTGGAACTACCCAAACTGAGGTTCCCTCTTTTCTTCTGGTATAAACGTCTCTGGCATTCTGCAAAGCCATTTCTGCTGTTGGGGCCTGTACAATTCCAACATGTTTGTGGGACAATCCCGGTTTAGTCTGAATAAACACTTCCCACATATCTAAATTTGCCATAATTAAAATTAATTTAACAATGATTTACCAATTTGAGATGCTTCGACAAGCTCAGCATGACAATGCATATAATTGCTACATTTTTACATTGGTATATTTTTACATTGGTATATTTTTACATTGAAATTTTTTCCTGTTTTTCTGCAAAAGCAATTGCTGCTTCTTTTACCCAAAGGTTTTCCTGCTGTGCTTTTACTTTGGTCTGTAATCTTTTTTTGTTGCAGGGACCGTTTCCTTTTAAGATTTCCATGAATTCATCCCACGGAAGTTCCCCGAAATCATAATGTTGCCTTTCCTCATTCCATTTTAAATCTTTATCCGGAACGGTTAAGCCTAAAAATTCAGCCTGAGAAACGGTCACGTCGATAAATCTCTGACGAAGACTGTCGTTACTTTCCCTTTTAACTCGGTAATTCATAGAAATTTTAGAGTTGGGTGAACTGTCATCATTCGGGCCGAACATCATTAAAGCCGGCCACCAGAAACGATTCAATGAAGCCTGAGCCATTTCTTTCTGCTGCTTGGTTCCACGGCAAAGAGCCATCAAAATCTCGTATCCCTGTCTTTGGTGGAAAGATTCTTCTTTACAGATTTTCACCATTGCTCTTGAATAAGGACCGTAAGAATTCCCCATCAGCATCACCTGGTTCATGATCGCTGCACCGTCAACCAGCCAGCCGATGGCACCGATATCCGCCCAGCTCAATGTCGGATAATTGAATATACTTGAGTATTTCGCTTTTCCCTCCAGCATATCTTCATAGGTTGCATCCCGATCTGCCCTGATGGTTCCGTTTCCTAACGTTTCAGTAGCGGAGTACAGATATAAACCGTGACCTGCTTCATCCTGAACTTTAGCCAGAAGCGCCATTTTTCTTCTTAATGAAGGCGCTCTGGAAATCCAGTTGGCTTCCGGCAGCATCCCGACAATCTCAGAATGCGCATGCTGTGAAATCTGACGAACCAATAATTTTCTGTAATCATCGGGCATTACATCTTTCGGTTCCACTTTATTTTCGTCGTGTACGTATTGTACGAATTTTTCTAAGTCCATTTCTTTTGTTTTTGTAAAATGTAAAAATGTATTCATAAATACATCTTACATTAAGTCATTAATACAATTAAACGTCATAATTAAGCATCACCACATTCGTTGTCGGGTGGCACTGGCAAGTCAGAACGAAGCCTCTGGCTACTTCTTCTTCGGTAAGCGCGTAGTTTTTCTCCATGAACACTTCCCCTTCGAGAACTTCCGCTTTACACGTACAACATACTCCTCCCTTGCAGGCAAAAGGCACGGGAAGATTGTCTTTTAATGCTTTATCTAAGATACTCTCTTTTTTTGAATTCAGGTGGAATGAATATTCATCATCATCGATAATCACCGTTACCATACTTTCAATATTGGCAATGGCCTTGAATTCATCGCTCATTTCTGCAGAATCTTCTTCATCCGGAGCCGAGAAATATTCGAATAAAACCTGAATGGCAGGTACTTTTTTCTCTTTCTTTAAATAATCTGCGATCCCTTTAATCATCTCCGAAGGCCCGCAAATGAAAAATGTAGATTCCCGTACATCGATATCCGCATATCTTTCAAATAATATATCTAATTTTTCAGGAGAAATTCTTCCCTGAAAAATTGGATCCTCATGCTGCTCGCGGCTCACCAAATAGACGACTTTCAGTCTCCCGTTAAACTGTTCAACCAACTTATCGATTTCAGCCTTTTTCATCACATGGTTCATGCTTCTGTTGCTGTAGAACAGATACGCATTTGAATTAGGCTCCTGGTAAAGGCTTTCTTTGATATTTGACAACACCGGGGAAATTCCGCTTCCTGCCGCCAAACCGACATACGTTTTCACATTGGTCGGGTGATAAGACGTATTAAAGCCGCCCATGGGAGGCATCACTTCAAGAACTTCATCCATGTGAAGATGTTCATTGAAATAGCCGGAAACCTTTCCGTTCTCCAACAATTTCACCAATACTTCCAGCGTATTGCTTTTTTCACTCGGCGCATTGCAGATAGAATAAGAACGCCGCTCTTCGGTTCCGTCGATCATCATCCGGAAGTTAAGGTACTGCCCCTGCTTGAACCTGAATTTATCTTTCAGTTCCTCAGGAATTTCAACGGCTACATTTACCGCATTGTTGGTATCTTTCTGAACCCTTACCGTTTTTAATTTATAAAATGAATTCATTTTGCTTTTAGTATTCTATTAATTTTTCCACCTTCACACTTAGGCAAACTGTCCTGGGCATGAATGTTCACTTTCGTGGTGATTCCTACCCGCTTTTTTATTTCGCTTTCTATACTTCTCCCAAAGTTTCCGACAAAAACAGCATAATCGTCAGTATCAATTTGGATTTGTTGTGCTTTCACAAAGTCATCACCGATTTCCAGATCGATATCCAAAGCTACGCACATTTGCTCTTTCTCAATCGGTGTTAAATAATAATTCGGAACAACACCTTCTACATGAGAAAATGCTTCTTCAACCTGGCTTGGATAAACATTTACCCCTCTCACGATCAGCATATCATCAGCTCTTCCCAAAATCGGTTTCATTTTAACCATGGTTCTTTTGGCATTTTCCTCATAATAAAGGCTTGTTATATCGTTTGTCCAATACCGTAAAAGCGGCATTGCTTTTTTTGTTAAAGTCGTAATTACCAAAACGCCTTCTTCCCCGAAAGGAACTGGTTGTTTGGTAATCGGGTCTAAAATTTCAGGATAAAAATGGTCTTCCCAAATGTAAGAGCCTCCTTTTTCTTCAAAATCCTCCATCGAAACTCCGGGACCGATAATTTCGCTCAACCCGTAGATATTGGTTGCATGAACGCCCAATCTTTCTTCTATATGATGTCTGATGATTTCCGTCCATGGTTCTGAACCTAAAACGGCATATTTTAAACTGATTTCGTCTGCAGAAATCCCTCTTTTAGCAAATTCATCAGCAATGGTTAAAGCATAAGATGGCGAACAGCACAGCACTTCGGGCTTAAAATCGATGATTAAATCAACCTGTCTTGAAGTCATTCCACCTGAAATAGGCAGAACGCTCATTCCTAATTTTTCAGCACCGTAATGAAGTCCAAGACCGCCTGTGAAAATTCCGTAACCGTAAGCATTATGCAATTGCATTCCCGGCTTTGCTCCGGCCGCATTCAATGATCTTGCGACCACTTCACTGAATAAATCAACGTCTTCTTTCGTATATCCCACGACCGTCGGTTTTCCCGTTGTTCCGCTTGAACAGTGAATTCTTTGCAATTCATTCTTCGGAACGGTAAATAACCCGAACGGATAATTATCCCTTAAATCCTGTTTGTAGGTAATCGGCAGTTTTGAAATATCTTCGATGCTTTTTATTTCCCCAGTTGACCTTCCTGATTCCTCAAATTTTCCTTTATAAAAATCCGACTTCTCTTCAAGATAACCCACCAAATCCACCAATCTTTCCGACTGGAGCTGTCTCAATTGGTCGAGCTGTAAGTATTCAACTAAAAAATCCACATTCATCACTAACTAACATTTGTTAGGTGTAAATGTAAAAAGATTTTGTGACCTGACAAAATTTTTATGATTTTCGTCATATCTGCATAAATCTTAGCATTGAGCCTTTCGTTCTGAAGAGAATGAATAAATTAACGATCTCTAAGAATAACATGTATTCTTCCACTTCAGAATGGCAAGGATACAGTTTATGGTTTGTGATTTCCTAAAAGGCCGTAAAGGATTTTATCCCTTATTTCATCCGTGATTTCAGTGGTTGATTCAATGTTTCTTTTAAACCAGAAATAAGAGTTGTTTAATGTGTGAAGAATAAACCTTGTGGTAAAAGTGGGCGATTTGAGTTCCCAGTTTTCAGCCTGATAAATCTCAGAAATCAATTCTTCAACTTCCTGCTGGTATTTTTTTCTTAATTCTATAAATTCGGGAAGCCTTTCTTCCAGATGCTTCCACTCATTAGAATAAATATGTGTAACATCACGGTTTCTGAGCACTATTGATAAATGTTGATCGATGAATAAATTCAACTTATCTTTTGGATTGATGTCCGTGCTTTTTACGGTTTGGAGCCCGGTAAAGAAATCATTGGCAATCCCGAAGCAGATCCATTCCAGAATTTCTTCCTTTGAGCGGATGTGTGCATATAAGGAAGCCGCTTTAATATTGAGCTTTGTCGCCAAATCCCTCACGGAACTTCCCATGTATCCTTTCTCCTTGAAAAGTTCTACTGCAACATCTAATATTTTCCTTTGTTTTTCTTTAAGTTCCATCGATGACCGCAAAAATAACTATTTTGATCCAATCTGTAGTTTTTTTGAACAATAAACTTTTTTAAACGATATATTTAACTGACGATTTTTATATCAATTTCATTCAAATCATCACAAATAAGAAATTTTGTCTTTTAATTATAAATCCGAAATACATAATTCGGAAATTTTGTCCTGAATATTTACAAATTCAACAATAGAACACTTTTTGCGGTAATGGTTTCAGAATTAAATGATTGATGGACATTAAGAAATTGAGTTGGAAGATTGAGTTTCTTAATGTTTTTTAAAAAAGTAAAAACTCCAAAAAATATAAATATGAACTTAAATCAATATACCGTAAAATCGCAGGAAGCCATTCAGGCCGCACAGCAGGTGGCCATGGAATTTGGCAATCAAAGTATTGAACCGCAACATTTGCTTGAAGGAATTTTTCAGGTGGATGAAAATATATCGCCTTTCTTATTAAAAAAATCTGAAGCAGATGCTGCCTTGGTCAGAGAGCGCAACCGTGAGAATTTAGAAAAGCTCCCAAAAGTACAGGGAGGAAATATTTATCTTTCACAGTCGGCAAATAAAGTCTTGCTTGACGCACCCAATATCGCTAAAAAAATGGGTGATGAATTTGTCACCATCGAACATTTATGGCTTTCATTATTGGAAAGCGGTTCAGAAGTTTCGAAGATGCTGAAAGATATGGGCGTAACCAAAAGTCTTCTGGAAGGCGGAATTAAAGAATTAAGAAAAGGAAGCAAAGCGACTTCTGCAAGTTCGGAAGAAACGTATCAGTCCTTAAATAAATATGCTAAAAACTTTAATGAATTGGCTGCCGAAGGAAAACTGGATCCTGTAATCGGCCGTGATGAAGAAATCAGGAGGGTGCTGCAGATCCTTTCAAGAAGAACCAAAAACAACCCGATTCTGATTGGTGAACCCGGTGTCGGTAAGACGGCCATCGCCGAAGGGATTGCACATAGAATTATTTCCGGAGATATTCCTGAAAATTTAATGGATAAAACATTGTATTCATTGGATATGGGAGCGTTAATCGCCGGCGCAAAATATAAAGGTGAATTTGAAGAGCGTTTGAAATCTGTGATCAATGAGGTTACAAAATCTAACGGGCAGATCATTCTTTTCATCGACGAGATCCATACTCTGGTAGGAGCCGGAGGTGGTGAAGGCGCGATGGACGCGGCAAATATCCTGAAACCGGCTTTGGCAAGAGGGGAATTAAGAGCAATCGGTGCAACCACTTTAAATGAATATCAGAAATATTTCGAAAAAGATAAAGCATTAGAAAGACGTTTCCAGAAAGTGATGGTGGAAGAACCGGATACCGAATCTGCCATTTCCATCCTTCGTGGAATTAAAGATAAATATGAAGCGCACCACAAAGTAAGAATCAAGGACGAAGCGATTATTGCGGCAGTTGAAATGTCCCAACGGTATATTTCAGACCGGTTTTTACCAGACAAAGCGATTGATTTGATTGATGAAGCTTCAGCTAAACTGAGAATGGAAATCAATTCAAAACCTGAAGAACTGGATGTTCTCGACAGAAAACTGATGCAGATGGAAATTGAGCTGGCGGCTATTTCAAGGGAAGGAAACAAGACAAAAATCGAGCATTTAAAAGAAGATATTTCCAAAATTTCTGAACAGAGAAATGAGATTAATGCGAAATGGCTTAAAGAAAAACAAAAATCTGAGGATTTAACATCTATCAAAAAAGATATAGAATCCCTGAAACTGGAAGCCGAAAGAGCATCAAGAGCAGGAGATTATGCTAAAGTTGCAGAAATTCAGTACGGAAAAATAAAGGAAAAAGAAGATGCTTTGCAGAAACTTGAACTGGAGATGCAAAATCATCAGAATGAATTGATTAAAGAGGAAGTAACTGCAGAAAACATCTCTGAAGTAATTGCAAAATGGACGGGAATTCCGGTAACGAAACTTATTCAGTCAGAAAGAGAAAAATTACTTCATCTGGAAGATGAACTGCATCACAGGGTAGTAGGCCAAAACGAAGCCATTCAGGCTGTCGCAGATGCTATACGAAGAAACAGAGCGGGATTAAGCGACGAGAAAAAGCCCATCGGTTCATTCTTATTCTTAGGAACAACCGGAGTGGGTAAAACTGAGCTTGCCAAGGCATTGGCAGAATACCTTTTTGATGATGAAAACAACATGACGAGAATTGATATGAGTGAATATCAGGAACGTCACTCGGTTTCGAGACTGGTAGGTGCGCCTCCGGGATATGTCGGATATGATGAAGGCGGGCAATTGACGGAAGCGGTTAGAAGAAGGCCTTATTCAGTTGTGCTTCTGGACGAAATTGAAAAAGCGCATCCAGACGTTTTCAATACCTTATTGCAGGTTTTGGATGACGGCCGTTTAACAGATAACAAAGGCAGGGTCGTGAATTTCAAAAACTCGATTATCATTATGACTTCGAATTTAGGCTCGCACATCATTCAGGAGAATTTTGAGCATATTACGGAAGAAAATCAGGATGAAATTGTGGACAAAACCAAGATTGAGGTTTTCGATCTTTTAAAGCAGACCTTACGTCCGGAATTCCTGAACAGGATTGACGAAACGGTATTGTTCCAGCCTTTGAGAAAAAAGGAAATCGGAAAAATTGTAACGTACCAGTTGAGAGGTTTTAATGACCTGTTGTCAAAAAGGAACATCATCATGACCGCCACTCAGGATGCTTTAAATTATTTAACCAACAAAGGTTACGATCCGGTTTTCGGGGCAAGACCTTTGAAAAGAGTAATCCAGCAGGAAGTTCTCAATAAATTATCCAAAGAGATTCTGGCAGGAACCGTGAATGACGGTGACAGAATCACTTTAGATTATTTTGAAGAAACAGGTCTGGTTTTCCGACCTGCAGAAATATAAGTAGTTTTTTTCATATATATTATTTTTGTAATAAGTGCCGCAGATAAAATTCTGCGGCACTTATTTTTATTTTATAATGGACTGTCATATCAAGATGGTTACACCTCATACGGCTACTGTTAAATAATCATATTTTAGAATAAAACCAATCAATAAAAAACATATTTTAATACGATATAATCATTAATAATACAAAAGTATTATTGAATAAATAATAAAATAACTCAACAAATGTGTGAAATATTTGTATATTAATTCAAAATCATTTAATTTCATCACCGCAACAAAATATATATTTATGAAAAAGTTATTGTATGGAGTTCTTATGTTGAGCTTCTTGTCTGCCTGCAACAGCGACAACCTTTCAAACCCAAATGAAGAATCTGATAACCTGACTGCCCTACCGGGAGGTTCCGTTTTACAGAGAGGATGTGCTTCTGAAGAAATCAGGAAGATTGCCCTCAAGAACAGTTCTGAGCTCAGACAAAAGTATTCAGAGCTTGAATCCAAAACTGAAAAATTCGAAAATGACTTAAAGCTTGGAAGAGTATTATCCGATGGTACGGTAGAAATCCCGGTTGTAGTCAATGTTCTATACAGGACGTCCTCCGAAAACCTTTCTGATTCACGGATTGCAGAACAAATTGCTGTTTTGAATGCGGATTACGGCGGAACCAACAGTGACGCTTCTAACATACCTGCTGCATTCCAGGGTATAAAAGCCGGAGATGTAAAGGTAAGGTTCAGGCTGGCCAACACCGTGAGAAAAGCAACAACCAAAACCAGCTGGAGTGCCAATGATGCGATGAAGAAAGCGCCCAGTGGAGGGATTGATGCCACCAACCCATCCAATTACCTGAATATCTGGATTATCGGAAATATGGGCCAGACCTTAGGGTATGCCACATTCCCGGAATCTTCCGGATTATGGAATGACGGCGTAGTGATTGCGGCTCCCTATTTCGGAAAAACAGGCGCCTCATCTCCTTTTAATAAGGGAAGAACTGCTACCCATGAAGTAGGCCACTACCTGAACCTGAGACACATCTGGGGAGATGCCAACTGTGGAAATGACCTGGTATCAGATACGCCTACGCAAACCACAGCCAATTATGGAAATCCAAGCTACCCACTGTACAACACCTGCAGTGGCGTACAGAGATCCGTTATGTTTATGAATTATATGGATTATGTAGATGATGCGGCTATGTTTATGTTCTCTGCAGGACAGAAGACCAGAATGCAGTCGGTAGTAGCCTCTTCCGGTGCAAGATCGGGACTAAGACTTTATTAATCTTTTCATCATTTTTTTATAATTAAAATGGCGGCTGTTTCAATTCTGAAACAGCCGTTTTTTATTTAAAGAACTTTCTTATTGTCTGCCGGTGTATAATCCATAAAAAGACCACCGTCCAGATTGACGGATTTCACTTTTTTCCTGATAGGAATGGTCAGCATGGCCTGTTTCTGATCTTTTTCCCAGACTGATGGCGAAAAATGAAGTTTTTCAACCGTTCCGTCCTCATAACTGATTTCAGCATCAAAAGGAATTGCAAAACCTCCTGTATTATCAATATGGATGGTAAGAAGATCATTGATCTGAGACGTCCCGGAAATTTTCAGGTCAATATAGTAATTCGTGTAAAACCAATTGTTAAAGAACCAGTTCAGATCTTTTCCCGATCCCGTATTCATTGAATTAAAATAATCCCACGGAACCGGATGCTTGCCGTTCCAGTTGTTCATATAGTGATGCAGTGCTTTTTTAAACAGCTCATCACCCAAATAATCTTTTAAAGCCAGATAAGATAAAGAAGCTTTCACATAAGAGTTGTTGCCGTATCCCGCTCCGCTTACCTGCGTGCTCATGGTAATAATCGGCTGGTCCTGTTCAGCAGAAGGATCATTGATCCATCTTTTCACCCTGAAGTTTTTGTAAAATTCCTTTGCTTTTGCTTCACCGTTTTCATCAATTCCTATTAAATATTCTAAAGTTGTTGCCCAGCCTTCATCCATAAAAGCATACCGTGTTTCATTGATTCCCATGTAAAAAGGAAAATAGGTGTGTGCAATCTCATGATCCGCAGTAAGCCTTGCATCCTGAAAATCATCTGGAATACTGGTATCATTGATCATCATCGGATATTCCATATCCGCATACCCCTGAATTGCGGTCATTACGTTATACGGATATTCAACACCCGGCCAGTTTCTTGAAAACCAGTCCAGGTTATAGCGCATCCATTCTGTATAATGTTCAAAATCTTTAGCTCCGGCTTTATATCCGGCCTGAACACTGGCTCTTTTTGTTTTAAGCTGAACGCTTGAGGCATCCCATACATAATGGCTGCTCAGGGCAAAACAGAAATCGGTAATATTTCCGGCTCTGAATTTCCAGGTATTCCATTTGTTCTGCTTGGTAACTTTTCCTGATTTCATTTCCTGTTCAGAAGCCACATGAATAACCTTATCACTTTTTAACGAAGCTTTATATCTTTTCAGGTATTCAGGCTGAAGCACCGACTCAGGGTTCAGGAAATCTCCCGTTGCCCAAACCACATAATTCTTCGGCGCTGTAATTGCGAAGCTGTAATCATTAAAATCATTATAAAACTCCTGCCTATCTGAATGAGGGAGCATATCCCAGCCATTATAATCATCATAAACAGAAATCCTCGGGAAAGAATAGGCTACATAAAAAGTTTCAGGATCAATCTGCCCTTCCCTTCCGCTTTGTCCGGACAGCGGATATTCCCATTCTATTTTAATTTCCGCTTTTGCTTTGGATTTTAAGGCCGTGTTGAGTTTTACTTTTTCTACAGTCCCCCAATCCTCGGTATTTACCGTATATTTTTCACCATTCACCATGAATGATTTGATATGGAGGCCAGAGGATAAGAAATCTTTAGAAACCACTCCTGATCTCGGAGCCTGGGGCTTATGTAAATTGTTAACGAAACGTATGGCCAGTTCGTTCAGATCATCCGGGCTGTTATTGCTGTATACAATGGTTTCTTTTCCCGAAACGGTCTTTGAAGCGGCATCAACCTTTACCTCAACATTATAAATCCCTTTATTCTGCCAATAGCTTTTTCCCAGCGCACCCGAAAGATCACGCGTTCCTTTTTCGTAGGCTTTTTTAATATTTCTGGGCATATACAGTTCCTGAGCCGAAACATGTAATGATGATGCCAACATGACCACTCCGAACAGAAATTTTTTCATGTATAATTTTTAATAATTAATCACAAAATTAAGCAAAATGTTGCATACAATTTATTGTGTTAACGATCAATATTATCAGAAAAAGTTTAACCTCACATCCTTCCCTGCTCGTCGGCTTTCTTAATGGACTTGGCATTCTTTACCGATTGGTTCCCGAAATTAAACTTCAAAGAGAGGGAAACACTTTGTGTATCGCGGTAATCAATAAAATAATTGTCCTGATTGGCGTATTTGGTACTTACTTTTTCCCCTGACGTCCTGAAAATATCATTAAACATCAAGCTTGCTTCCAGTTTTTTATCAAAAAACTTTTTGTTCATGACCAAGTATGCAGATGACGAACTAGAAATTCTAAATGTTCCCTGAATGGACGGTGAATTATACCGGTGGCCCAGCTCCAGTTTCCATTCACTGTTTTTATCCAGCGTGAAGCTGGTGGAAATATCGGAGACCCAATTCAGGACTTTGTTTTTATAGAGAGCATTATCAATCCCGATAAAATAATTTTCGTTGTGTTCAAGATTTTCAGATACACTCAGGCTCCACCAAGGTTTGATCTGAAAGTTTTTATATAGGCTCAAACCATAAGCCTGAGCTTTTTCAATATTGGTGTAATGATAAATCAAATTGTTGGTGCTCGGATCCTGATAAGAAATTTCCATCGATGGGAAGATTTCTTTCCTGTAGTAGAAATCAAGGTTCCACTCTTTCCAGGTATATGTGAAATTTAGATTATGGACAATGGTGGCTTTTAATTTCGGATCACCCTGAAAATAAGAAAACAGGTTGTAATACGACTTTGCAGGATTCAACCATGAATAGGAAGGCCGGCTGATGCGCTTTCCGTAAGACAGCCCGAACTGATGATTGCCTGTTGTTGTATATTGGACATAGAGTGTAGGAAATAATTTCCAGTAATTATTCTTATTGATTTCAAACGGTTCTGAAACCACACCTTCCAGATCGGTTTTTTCAGCCCGCAAACCCGCCTTAAAATTCCACTTCCCTGGATTGTATGCCAAAGAGGAATACAGCGCGAAATTATGTTCTTTATAATCAAAAATATTGCTTTTATCTGCCCTGTACTGTAATTCCCCATTCTCGTTGTCAGAAAAATCAAGCAGGCTGTTGGTTTTTACGAAACTGTATTTTCCTCCGGATTCCAGTTCCCATTTCTCACTTTTCCACTGATAATCTGCCTGTGTGGAATAGAGCTGGACATCGCTTTTATTATTGGTTATAAAATTATTCTCTGTGGGAAGCTGATTGGCAAAATCAAGATACGTCAGTACATCCTGATATTTCCGCGCATTGTTTCCAGCAAAATAATTGGTCCATGTCAGTTTGCTTTTACTGTTCAGTTTCCGGTCTGCCTGAAAGCTTACTGAATTATTGATAACTCGTGAATGATGGTCATTAACGGTTGTATAATTAGATTCCACCACATTCTGATTATTGTAGATCAGGGTTGGGACATTATAGGTTCCGAAGGATTTAGGATTGAAAAAACCTGAATAGTTGAGACTTACATTGGTAAGACTGTCGATTTCATATTCCAGATTGAAATTCAGGGTATTCTGGCTTTTATTCTGGTCTTTCCTGTTCATGGTGCTGATCCACCGCGTCTGGTCTTCAACATAATTTACGTAATCCGTCCCTTCACGGTAATATGTGCCGCTCCCCAAATAATAGCTCCCCATTACCGAAAGCTTGTTCTTTTTATAATATTGCGAAATCCCGGCTACGCCTTTTGCATATTGGCTCTGTATATATTTTGAAGTGATGGTTCCGCGGTACCCTTCAATCTTATTTTTCTTCATCACGATATTGAGAACCGCACTTCCGGATGCTTCATATTTTGCAGGCGGATTGGTAATCACCTCAACGGATTTTACTTCATCGCCCTGAGTGTTTTCCAGTAAATTTTTCAGTTCATCCCCGGTCAGCATGACTCTTTTGTCATTGATCGTCACCAAAATACTCTGGCTTCCCTTGATGGCTAAAACATCATTTCCCGCTGTAACGCCGGGTGTCTTTTTAATAATCTCCCAGGCATTGAGCGAAGAAATATTGCTGTTTTCCACATTGAATTCCATCCGGTCTATTTTTCTTTTCACCAAAGGTTTCTGCTTGGTCATCACCACTTCCTGAATGTCCTGTATATCTTTTTTCAGGACAATCTGCAAAGCCCCGTTCTCAATTTCCAGATTGAGCGTTTTTTCAATCTGGGCGTACTCCAGATCTTTGATGATTAATTTCACCGACTTATCATCGATATTTTCCCATATGAAAAATCCGTTTTCATCCGTTGTTAAAGTCTTTATTAAGGTATTCTGAGAATTATAAACTTCTACAGAAACCAAAGGAAGCTTTTCATTCTGAGCGTTGGTAACGGTTCCCTGTATGGTATGTTTTTGAGAAAACAACAGTACCGGAAGGAATACTAAAATCAGGAATTTATACATACTTAATTTTTTAGGTTTATAAAGACGGAGAGCAATACATCTCTTCCGCTACAAAAGTCTGCATTGGCAAAGAGAATTTAGGTTAACAGAAGGTTAATGAAGGGTTAATGCCTGCCAGGCAAAAGATGAAAGTTCTATCTTTGTTTTAATGATTTCAAAAAGCAAAAACCTTGTCGCTCTTTTTGCCACTTTATTCCTGCTTCTTTTGGGGATTCAGGGATATTTCATGTATAAAACCTATCAGGTAAAAGAACGTGAAATCTACCGGACCGTGCACAAAAGGCTCACAGAATACACAGACCGTCTGGAAGACAAAGGAGCCATGAGAAAGTCGCCGGATGATTCCATCCAGGCAATCTTAGTACGCTTTAAAGACAGAAAAATCACCAAGGATGAGTTCCTGGATCTTTTTGATAAGAACAGAAGGGCTACCGAAAAGGAATTCAGCAAATTTGTAGACAAACAGTTTAAAGATGAAGGGTATGAGGTAGCTGTAAAAATTGAGTATTCATCCATTGTTTTTAACCCTACGAAAACCAACCTCATTAATCACCCTATTGTCATTTATGAAACGGAAAAAAAGGTTAAAAAGGCGGGAATTGCCAATACGGGATCCTGGGAAACCGTTTCTAAATCAACTGATTCAACTGATAAAAAAATTACCAGAAACAACAGCTTTTCAGTCAGGAGCATCACAGGCTATGAAATTTTAAATATTAAACATGTTGTTTTTAAAGAACTCACCTTGCTCATCCTCTGCTGTATAGCGCTGCTTGCCAGCGTTTTGAGCCTTTATATTTTCACTATTAGAAATTTAATAAAGCAACAGAAGCAGATTGAGGTTCTGCATACCATTGTTGACAATATCTCCCATGAGTTCAAAACACCGATTGCTACTTTAAAAATAGCTTCTAAAGCACTGAAAAAGAACCTGAACCCGGAAACCACATTGCCTCTCATTGACAGGCAGATTATTCGCCTCGAAAGCCTGCTCCATCAGCTGCATCAGGAAGAAAATGAAGAAAAAGCGGACAAGATCCAACCCGAAGACTGGAAATTTTTTATTCAGGATTTGGCGTTTACCTATTCCGGGAATACATTCAGACTTCAAAGCAATGTTGTAAAAGAACTTCCTTTTGATAAAAACCTGATGGAAACGGTCATTAAAAACCTCTGTGAAAACAGCGTAAAATACGGAGCCTCTGAAATCGGTATCAACATTACTGATCTTGACAAAAACCTGGAAATTACCGTAGATGATAACGGAGAAGGAATCCCTAAAAGTGAGATGAAAAGTATTTTTGAAAAATTCTACAGGATACAGGCCAATAACATCCATAATACAAAAGGCTTGGGACTGGGACTGTATTTCGTGCATACTATTATTACAAAATATAAAGGGAAAATCAATGTCACAAGTACCCTGAAAAAGGGAACAACTTTTAAAATAAACCTTCCGTATGAAAACTAAAATTTTATTAGCAGAAGATGATTCCGACTTTGGAATGATTTTAAAACAATATATGGAACTGGAAGATTTTGAAGTGACCTGGTTTCAGAATCCCGAAGATATCGTAGCGGTTCTAACTTCAGACTTCTCATTTCACATTGGCATTTTAGATATTATGATGCCGAATATTGACGGGTTTTCTTTGGCTAAAATGATTTTAAAAGAAAAACCGGGGTTTCCGCTTCTTTTTTTAACGGCCAAAAACCAGAAGATAGACCGGCTTACCGGGTTAAAAATAGGAGCTGATGATTACATCTCAAAGCCCTGCGATCCCGAAGAACTGATTTTGAGGATCAGAAATATCCTTAAAAGGACTCTGCCTGTACGTGCCGAGACCCAGATAAAAATCGGTGACTATATACTTGATACCGAAAAGCTGCTACTTTCTCATCATCAAGCGGATACAAGGCTTACCATCCGGGAGTTGCAGCTTCTTCTTTATCTGATAAAAAACAACCGTAAGACCATAAAACGGGATGACATCTTAGACAATCTCTGGGAAACCAGCGATTATTTTACGGGCAGGAGCCTGGATGTATTTGTCAGCAGACTGCGGAAATATTTCATCCATGATCCTGAAATAAAAATCCAGTCCGTGAGAGGTGTCGGATTTGAAATTAATTTCCCCACAATCTAATTTTTCAGGAAACTCAGTTCTGCCAATACTGGGAAATGGTCTGAAGGATACAGCAGATTCTCTCTTCTGTCATTGATATGCCTGTGAGATCTTGTTCTGAATCCTTTTACAAAGATATAATCGATCCTGTCTTTCGGAACTTCATTGATATTGAATCCGGTGAACGTTCCCTCAGGCCCGTAATGCTTCGTTTCCGAATGATAAAACGTATCCTGCAGGCTTTTTGACATGATCTTAATTGGCTCGGAATCTTCCGTCAGGTTGAAATCCCCGCTTACGGTAACCGGTAAATTTTCAGGATTGATTTCTTTGATTTTCTTTAAAATTAATTCTGATGATTTTTCCCTTGCGATATTGCCGATATGGTCAAAATGAAGATTCAGTGCCATGAATTCTTTTTTGGATTTGTTATCTTTAAAAACAGCATAGGTGCAGATCCTGTTCAACGCTGCATCCCAGCCTTTGGAAGGTTTTTCCGGAGTTTCCGAAAGCCAGAAGGTCCCTGATTTTACCGCCTGCAGCCTTTCGGTATCATAAAATATTGCTGAAAATTCCCCTTTTTCTTTACCGTCATCTCTGCCGACCCCAATATAATCGTAATTTTTCAATCCGCTTTTAAGATCTTTCATCTGTCCGGGAAGCGCTTCCTGAACACCAAAATAATCGGGATGATAATAGCTCAGTAAATCTGCAACATCCTGTTTTCTGTTCGTCCATGAATTCTCTTTGTCGGAATCTACATTCAGTCTGATGTTGAAACTCATCACTTTAAGGTCCTGTGAAAAACCTAACGCAAAAAGCATTATAAATAGGATGGAAAATCTGAAATTCATACTTTTTATTTAAACAAAAATAAGACTTATCCCTCAGAGAGAGGCATGGCCATAAAGTTTTTCATAAGATATAACCATAAAAAAACTCCGGAAGATCCGGAGCTTAAGATTATTGGTATTGACCTATTATTCTTTGGTAAATTTAAATACCCTTCCTCCCTGCGTAAACGTCATGGTTTTCTTATCCTGACTGAAGGTCATTGAAATTTGTGCCTGGTCGAAGGTAAAAGTATTGTTTCCTGTATATTCCAGAGGAAATTCAGGCTGGCCTGTTGCCTGGCCGAAAAGCTGATTATCTTTCTCCCTGAAGGCAATTTTCAGAGGAAGGTCTTTACTGCCATAGGTTCCTGTAAAATCTTTACTATTGATTTTCTCTACAGGTTTTGCATCTGCTGAAGACCAGCTGTTGTTCCGGGCATTCACATCAGGGATCTTAGAATCGGGGTCAAGCTTCACCTGCTCTATTTCTTTGGCAGAATCCACTTTAAACGTCCATTCCGTATTTCTTTTCCATACTTCAACCGGTATTTTAATGATCTGTTGTGTCCCGTCTTTAAATTTTACCTGAACGGTTGTCGGCATCGGCAGCTGTCCGATATTTTCAACGGTAACTTGAGCTCCGTTTTTAAAATCGCCATTGACATATTTTACATTTTTCACAGCCTGGTCAATTTTCCATTTATTGATAAACCAGCCTCTCCAGAACCAGTTAAGTTCTTCGCCGGAAACATTTTCCATGGTGTGGAAGAAATCCCACGGCGTTGGATGCTTGAAAGCCCAGCGCTGAATATAGGTTCTGAATGCTTTGTCAAATTTTTCCGGTCCCAGAATAGATTCGCGTAAAATGCCCAATCCCAGTCCCGGCTTGTAATAAGCTAAGATCCCGATGCTGTTTTCCTTCATATTGTCTGGTCCGACCATAATCGGCTCAAAACCGTCATTCATCAGAAAGGCTCCCATCTGGGCTACATTTTTCTTTTCATAATATTCGCCTTTATTGAAAGCTTCCGTTGACAGTTCATTGATAAAAGTATTAAAGCCCTCATCCATCCAGGCAAACAGCCTTTCATTAGAACCTACAATCATAGGGAACCAGTTATGCCCGAACTCGTGATCGGTAACACCCCAAAGATCCCCGCCTTTAGAAGTCATATGGCAGAAGACAATTCCCGGATATTCCATTCCGCCTTCATTTCCGGCAACATTGGTGGCGGCAGGATAGGTATATTCATACCATTTTGCCGAATAATGCTCAATGGCTGCCTTTGTATATTCCGTTGATCTTCCCCATGCTTTTTCACCGGCACCCTCCGCAGGATATGCTGACACAGCCAATGATTTTTTTCCGCTCGGAAGATTGATTCTTGCAGCATCCAGTATGAAAGCTGCTGAAGATGCCCAGGCAAAATCCCTGGCCTGGTTGATCCTGAATTTCCAGGTTTTTGTACCCGCCTGCTGGTTCCTTCCAAGGTCCGCTTCAGAACGGATCATTACTGTTTTATCACTGTTTTTCGCCTGTTCCCATCTGCTATTTTCTTCTTTGGAATAGACTTCTTTCGCATTGAGAAGTTCACCTGAAGCCACTACATAATGACTGGCAGGAACCGTAATGTTCGCCGTGATATTTCCGTATTCCAGATAAAATTCAGAAGCTCCCAGATATGGCATCGTATTCCATCCCAATACATCATCATACACACACATCCTCGGATACCACTGGGCTATGGTAAAAACCTTTCCGTTTTTCGTATCTTCTATTCCCATTCTGTCGGATCCGTATTTCGGGGAAAGGAATGAATATTCAATTTTAATTTTCGCTCTCCCTCCCTGCGCTTTCAGCTCAAACGGAAGATCAATCTGCATCCGGGTATCTGTGATGGTGTATTTCACCGCTTTACCGTCAAGCTTTACCGACTTAATTTTATAGCCTCCTTCAAATTCTTCGCCATGAGACCCGTTACGGCTCCCGGACATCGGAACTACCGCATTTCCCCTTGACTCTTTTTCAAATAAGTTCTGATCCAGCTGCAGCCATAAAAAGCCCAGTTTATCAGGGCTGTTGTTGGTGTATGTAATTTCAGCAGTCCCGGTAATTTCATTCCTGGCTTCATTAAGGCTGACATTCAGATTATAGTCCACTGAATTCTGCCAGTAGGCATATCCCGGCTGTCCGCTTGCAGATCTTGTCGGCGTACCGGTCTGTGTATAGAAAAACGGTTTGAAAGTCTCTACATAATCATATTTGGGAACTTCCTGAGCATATACCAGCTGTGAAAAGAGCATAACCGCTACAGCGGAAACAAGGGTTGGAAATTTACGATTCATTGAATTATTTTTTATTTGAATTTGTAAAACAAACTGCCGGAATTGTTACAATCCAGCAGCCTGTTTCAATTCAGTATTGAACTTTATAAATTTTAAAGCTTATTTTAAATTATATTCTCGCTGATTTTTCAGATTCAGCAGATTTAAATATACATCAATATCTGTGTGATCATCATAATCTGTAAGAAATTATTTTTGAAATAAAATCAGACCGTTTCTGATCAATTGGATTTCTTTGCTTTAATCATGGCTTCCAGCGCATCCCACATTTCCTGCGGAATATCCTCCAGCATATTGAACTCTCCGGCACCCTGTAACCATTCCCCGCCATCAATGGTTACCACTTCACCATTAACGAAAGATGAGAAATCCGAAACGAGATACGCGGCAAGATTCGCCAGCTCCTGATGTTCCCCTACTCTCTTGAGCGGATTCTTTTTAGCCAGATCAAACTGGTCTTTCATATCTCCCGGAAGCAACCGGTCCCACGCCCCTTTTGTCGGGAAAGGCCCCGGAGCAATGGCATTAAAACGGATATTATATTTCCCCCATTCAACCGCCAAAGATCTTGTCATGGCCAGAACCCCTGCCTTGGCACATGCCGACGGCACCACATAAGCAGAACCGGTCCACGCATATGTGGTAACGATATTTAAAACGGTTCCCGGTGTTTTTGAGTCGATCCAGTGTTTACCGATGGAAAGGGTACAGTTTTTAGTTCCTTTCAGTACAATATCTAAAATGGAGTCAAAAGCAGAGTGGGTCAGCCGTTCCGTCGGGGAAATAAAATTCCCTGCAGCATTATTCAGAAGGATATCAATTTTCCCGAATTCTTTCAAAGCTGCTTCCTTCATAGTTTCCACCTCATCCCAGTTTCTCACGTCACAGGCTACGCAAAGCACTTTTCCGCCGGTCTGTTCTTCCAGCTCTTTTGCGGTTCCCTGCAATTTCTCAAGATTTCTGGACGTAATCACCACTTTCGCTCCCAATTCCAGGAAATATTTGGTCATGGCTTTTCCCAAGCCACTTCCGCCTCCTGTGACAATTGCTACTTTATCTTTAAGGGCGTCTTCACGCAACATCGGCTGTGTATACAGATTCATATTTTTATTGTTTGAGTAAATTTAAGATTTTAAGTGATTCGGCAAGCTATAAATAATATGCGGACAATAATAAGGAGTGTAAGAATGTTTAGTTTGGGCGGCGGCTTTGCCGCCGCCCAAACTAAACATTCAAATAAACTGAAAAGACATTTTAAATTTAATTAAATTTAAAACTCGAAAAATGATTATTTATGAAAAGGTCCGGAACCTATGCTTTTCTTTTTATTCTATTGTTCAGCTTATACTTTAAAGCTCAGCAATTTGAAAAACTTTACCAATATGTTAACCCGCTGATCGGTACTGAGAAAATGGGACATACCTATCCCGGGGCGACTGTGCCTTTCGGAGCCGTACAGCTGAGCCCGGAAACCGATACTGTTACGTATGCCCTGAACGGCAAATATAATGGTGAAGTGTATAAATACTGCGCCGGATACCGGTATGAAGATAAAACAATCGTAGGGTTCAGCTCGACCCATTTCAGCGGGACAGGGCATTCTGATTTAGGCGATTTTCTCATAATGCCGACTGTAGGGAAATTACAATTGAACCCGGGAACGGCTTCACATCCGGAAAACGGCTACAGGAGTAAATTCTCCCATCAAAATGAAAAAGCAGAGGCAGGATATTATAAGGTAAAGCTTGACGACCACAATATTTTAGCTGAACTGACGGCTTCGACAAGAGTCGGGGTTCACCGTTACACTTTCCCGAAGTCTGACCAGGCACATATCATCCTGGATCTGATGGCGGGAATTTATAACTATGATGGTAAAAACATCTGGACTTATATTCGCGTTGAGGACGGAAATACCGTAACAGGCTACCGGCAGACCAATGGCTGGGCGAGGACAAGAACAGTGTATTTTGCCATGAAGTTTTCAAAACCGTTCAAATCGTACGGACAGAAAAACTATGATGAAAAACAGGTATACAACGGATTCTGGAGAAAATTTGACCAGACCAAAAACTTCCCCGAAATCGCAGGGAAAAACCTGAAAATGTATTTTGATTTTGACACGGCTGAAAATGAAGCAATTGAAGTCAAGCTGGCGATTTCACCCGTCAGCCAGGCCAATGCACTGGAAAATCTGAAAAAAGAAACCAGAGGATTATCTTTTGATCAGGTGAAAGAAAAAGCACAGGAAAACTGGAACAGAGAACTGAATAAAATCGTCATTAAAGGTTCAGAGACCCAAAAGATTAATTTTTATACTGCCATGTACCATACCTTTATTAATCCGACCACCTATACCGATGTTAACGGAGAATATAAGGGTTTAGACCAAAACATCCATAAAGCAGAAGACTTTACAAATTACACTACTTTCTCTATCTGGGACACTTACCGTGCACTCCATCCGTTCTTCAATATTATCCAGCCCAAAAGAAACGGGGATATGGTGAAATCCATGATGGCGCATTATGATCAGTTCTCTATGAAAATGCTGCCGATCTGGTCCCATTATGCCAATGACAACTGGTGCATGAGCGGATACCACAGCGTAAGTGTGGTTGCAGATGCAATCATCAAAGGAAACTATAACGGAGATGCAGGAGAAGCCTTGAAAGCCTGTGTTGCAACGGCGAACAAACGAGATTATGAAGGCATCGGGCAATATATAGATCTAGGGTATATTCCTGCGGAGAAAAACGGAACGTCCGTATCCAATACATTAGAATATGCCTATGATGATTGGACCGTTGCACAGTTGGCGAAACATTTGGGTGAAACTGAAATTTACAATCAATTCATCAGACGTTCTGAAAACTGGAAAAACAATTTTGATAAAGTGTCCGGATTTATGCGCCCGCGTCTGGCAGACGGAAGCTTTAAAAAAGATTTCAATGCATTAAGCACGCACGGCCAGGGTTTCATTGAGGGTAATTCCTGGAACTACAGCTTCTTCGTTCCCCAAAATCCGGATGAACTGATCAAAATGATGGGCGGAAAGAAAAAATTCGCTTCAAAGCTGGATGAATTATTTACGATGCATTTACCGGATGAATTTTTTGCAGACACGGAAGATATTACAAGAGAGGGAATCATCGGGGGCTATGTCCACGGAAATGAGCCGGCACATCATGTTGCCTATCTCTACAATTGGGCAGGGCAGCCATGGAAAACCCAGGCGCAGGTGAGACGGATTTTAAACATGCAGTATAAAGCAACACCCGACGGATTAGGAGGAAATGACGATGCCGGACAAATGAGTGCCTGGTATATCCTGAGCTCACTTGGCTTTTATCCTGTGGCACCGGGCTCGGAAGAGTATGCAATCGGAAGCCCGGCAATTGACAATGCTGTTTTAAATTTAGAAAACGGAAAGACTTTTGAAATTGAAGCCATTAACCAGGGCCCGGAGAATGTTTATATCAAAAAAGTTCTTCTCAATGGAAAAGAAATTAAAAATTTCACATTAAAGCATTCTGAGATAATGAATGGCGGAAAGCTGAGTTTTTACATGAGCCCTCGACCGAAAAAATAATCAGGATGCATACACTACAGTTTGTAAGAATCTGAAATTTCGATACAGGACCCCCCGATCCTGACAAGATTAAACCCGAATCAGTAATTTACATACAACATCCGTCATTTTGCAAACATCCGCTTCCCGGTTTCTTCCCAACTTTGCGGTATTAAATTAATATCAACAATATGAACAAAGTAAAATTAGGAAATCAGGGATTAATCGTTCCGAATCTCGGTTTGGGATGTATGGGGATGACCGGTTTTGAAGATGCCAATATGTACGGTAAAGCCGATGAAAAGGAAGCCATTGCAACCATTCACCGTTCTTTAGAATTAGGCGGCAACTTTCTGGATACTGCCGATTTGTATGGTCCGTTTAAAAATGAACAGCTTATTGCAAAAGCCATTGGAACGGACCGTGGAAAGTATATCATTGCCACCAAATTCGGTTGGGAAATCAATGACAGTGATAAAGTAACCTGGGCCATCAACGGTAGCAGGAATTATGTCAAAAAAGCAGTTGAACGCTCCCTTAAAAACCTAAAAACAGATTACATTGATCTTTATTACATGCACCGTCTGGACAAAAACACCCCGATTGAAGAAACAGTGGACGCAATGGCGGAACTGGTAAAAGAAGGGAAAGTCGGCTATATCGGTTTATCCGAAGTATCTTCAGAAACAGTAAAAAGAGCCCATGCCGTTCATCCGGTTACGGCCGTACAGAGTGAATTCTCTTTGTTTGAAAGGAAGGTAGAAGAAAAAGGGGTATTTAATACCTTACGGGATTTAGAAATCGGTTTTGTGGCATATTCACCGCTGGGGCGGGGATTTTTATCCGGGCAGATCCGCTCAATTGATGATTTGCCGGAACATGATTTCCGCAGAGGAATCCCCCGTTTTCAGGAACAGTATTTCCATAAAAACATCGAATTGGTTGAGGCCATTGAAAATCTTGCCCGGGAGAAAGATATCACCCCTTCACAATTGGCACTGGCCTGGATCATCAGTAAAGGGATTATTCCGATTCCGGGAACCAAGCACAGGACCTATGTTGAACAGAACATTGAAGCCGGTAACATCATTCTGAATGAATATGATCTTTCAAAACTCGAAAGTATCGTACCTTTAGGAACTGATACCGGCGCGCCTTATGATGAATTCAGCATGGGACTGTTGGATTATTAATTTGTAACTTTAATTGGCGAAAATAACTACACCTAACAGCTTTTTGAAACCTGTTAGGTTTAATACGATCGCTCCCCGACTTGAGCGGAAATCCTTTTATGAGAAGGACGGCGAACAAAAATTGGGAGCGGAAGACGGAAAAAGGCGCCCAAAAATTATTATTAAAAAAGTTTAAAAGTAATGAACACCATCCCTTCTATTTCCGCATTTCATAAATTGCTTTCGCTTCCTGAGCCGAAGCATCCCATGGTAAGTGTTATTGACCTGTCTGAAAGCATTTTCCTTGAGGATGATACCTGGAAAGGTTTTGTCAACAGGTTTTATTGTGTTGCCTTAAAAAGGAACGCGACGGGAAAAATAAGATACGGGCAGCAGCATTATGACTATGACAAAGGTGTTTTAAGCTTTACCGCGCCCAATCAGGTACAATACCTGGATCTTCAGAATATGGAGTGCGGCGCAGGCTATCTGCTGATCTTTCATGAAGATTTTTTACTGAAGCACCCGCTGGCAAATACCATCTCAGGTTTCGGGTTTTTCTCGTATGCCGTAAATGAAGCACTGCATCTGTCGGAAGATGAAGAAAATAACCTGATCGAAATCTTTTTTAAAATCGATAAAGAATGCCGGCATATTGATCCGCATACTCAGGAGATCATCTTATCCCAGATCGAATTGCTTTTACAGTATTCCAACCGTTTTTACGAGAGGCAGTTTATCACCAGAAAAAACAATAACCATCAGTTGTTAATAAAATTTGAAAAATTCCTGAATGATTATTTTGAAAGGGATTCTTTGGAGAAAGGGCTTTTAACCGTTCACCACATTGCCGAAGCCATGAACCTTTCACCAAATTATTTAAGCGACCTGCTGAGGGTCCATACCGGGCAGAATACACAACAGCACATTCACGAAAAGCTCATTAGCAAGGCCAAAGAAAAACTTTCGACCACAGAACTTTCCGTCAGCGAAATTGCTTATCAACTGGGATTTGAACATTCGCAATCCTTCAGCACGCTTTTTAAAAAGAAAACGAGCAAATCACCTCTGGAATTCAGGCAGTCTTTTAATTAAATTGTAAATTCTGATACCTTTCGGCTACAGGAAAATACTTTTTGGCTACAAGTGCCGTCAGCTGAAACATGAACTTTGCATTATAAAAATTAGATTTACAATGAAAGTATTTGTTACAGGCGCTACAGGTTTCGTAGGAACTGCTGTAGTACAGGAATTATTAGCCAACGGACACGAGGTTTTGGGATTAGCTCGCTCGGAAGAATCAGAAAATAAACTGATTGCAGCCGGAGCAGAAGCCCATCGTGGAGACCTTAATGACTTCGAAAGTCTGAAATCCGGAGCCGCCGCTTCAGATGGAGTGATCCATTTAGGATTTGTCCACGATTTTACCCGATTTGAAGAAATGTGTAAACTTGATGGGAAAGTGATCAAAACGATTGGGGAAGCTTTGGCGGGAACCGACAAACCTTTTCTTATCACTTCCGGAACTGCGCTTTTTTCCAAAGATGGACTTACCATAGAAACAGACCGTTCGGCACATCCACATCCCAGGATTGCAACGGAAAATGCGGCTGATGCTGTAGCCGGAAAAGGGGTAAAAGTGGCTGTTGTAAGATTATCTCCTTCAGTTCACGGGAAAGGTGATGTTATTGGTTTTGTTCCCACATTGATAAGAATTGCAAAAGAAAAAGGCAAATCTGCCGTGATTAATGGGGGAGATAATTTTTGGCCGGCTGTTCATAAATTGGATGCTGCGAAATTGTATCGCCTGGCTTTAGAAAAACCTTTTGAAAGCGGAACAAGATACCACGCCGTTGGAGAGCAGGGAATTCCGTTTAAAGATATTGCTACCTATATCGCAGAAAAATTACAGGTTCCCGTTGTATCCCTTACAAATGATGAAGCGGCAGAACATTTCGGATGGTTTTCGCATTTTGCAGAACTTAACAATCTGACTTCGAGTGAAGAAACAAAATCAGCTTTAGGCTGGGATCCACAACATCCAACTTTGATGGAAGATTTGAAAGGTGATGTTTATTTCACTGAACCCCAATAATCTGTACCTTTATATTTATTAAATTTGATTAAATATTCAACCGATGTCTGACATACCGATAAGAATTAAAACCATTTCTCAATTCCATACTTTGCGGGGTTTGCCCAAGCCAAAACATCCGCTGATCAGTGTGATTAATTTTGAAGATATGGCGCAGGCTTCGGAAAGCGGAAAGCAGAGTTTGATATTTGATTTTTATATGATTTCTGTAAAAAGAGATATGGCCCACAAATACAGATACGGGCAGAAAGATTATGATTTTGATGAAGGCGTGATGTTTTGTATGGCACCGCATCAGGTCTTGAGCATTACAAGAGAAGAAAAAGGTAAAAACCCTTCCGGATGGATGATGATGATTCATCCGGATTTTCTTTGGAATACGCCCATGGCAAGTGCAATTAAGAAATATGAATTCTTTGATTATTCTGTACACGAAGCTTTATTTTTATCCGGCGATGAAGAAATAAGGATTCTGCAAATCATTGAAAATATCAAAGAAGAATATCAGTCAAACATTGATTTGTTTAGCCAGAATATCATTATTTCCCAACTGGAAACACTTCTGAATTATTCCGAACGTTTTTATCAGCGCCAGTTTATTACGCGTCATAAAACGCATCATCAGGTTTTGGAAAAGTTAGAAATTTTACTTAATGATTATTTTGAAAGAGATGATTTTAAGGAAAAAGGCTTGCCGAGCGTACAGTTTCTTTCGGATGAATTGAAAATGTCTCCGCAATATATGCGAAGTCTGTTGAAAACACTGACCGGACAAACAACACAGCAAATTATCCACGAAAAACTTATTGAGAAAGCTAAAGAAAAGTTGTCAACAACGGAACTTTCTGTAAGTGAGATCGCTTATGAATTAGGGTTTGAACATTCTCAGTCTTTCAGCAAATTATTTAAAGCGAAAACTGAGATTTCGCCGTTGGAGTTCAGGAAGTCTTTTAACTGACGGCCGAAAACCTACGGCTTATCAAACACGTCTTCCCTGATATTCCGTTTATGGGTCCTGCCCCATTCAGACAGAGCAGTAATCGTATTTTTCAGGGTCTTGCTGTAATCCGTAGAAACATATTCTACAATTACAGGCATTTGTTCGGCATGAACAATTCTTTTCACAAAACCGTTAAGCTCCAGGTCTTTCAGCTCATTGGAAAGCACCCTCGCTGAGATTCCGGCAATGGTTCTCTGCAGTTCATTGAAACGGATGCTGCCATGCTCCTGCAATACGATAATAATTTTGAGTTTCCACTTTCCGCCGATCACATACAGGGCATCTTCCACGGAAGAAAGATTTTCGGAACATCTGCCGGTATGTATTGACTCTTCTGATATAACAGCGTTTTCCATCGATTCAATTTTTATTGCTAACTAAAAGGTTACCGCTAACCTTTTGTTTACTGCTAACTTTTCATTAGCAAATGTACATAATTTTGTAAAAGAAATTTAATTTTTAAAAAATATGAAAAACATACTTCACATTATCTCAAGTCCGAGGACGGAAGTGTCAGCAAGCAGAAAATTAGGAAACGCAGTTATAGAGAAAATCCGGGAAAAATATCCTGAAAGCAATATAAAAGAGCGTGATCTGACGAAAAATCCAGCGCCTTTTTTAGAAGAGGTACACATCAATTCATTTTTTACGCCTGCAGAAAACCGTACCGCCGAACAGGAAGCCATCCATCAGTATTCCGAAGGCCTGATTTCAGAGCTGCAGGAAGCTGATATTATTGTAGTGGATTCTCCCATGTACAACTTTTCAGTCCCTTCAACACTCAGGTCATATTTTGACTATACCTCAAGAGCAGGATATACCTTCCGCTATGATGAAAACGGACCGAAAGGCATGCTGAACAATAAAAAATTATACGTTGCCTTTACTTCGGGGAATATTTATTCAGAAGGGCCTCATCAGATGTATGATTCCAATGTACCTTATGTTAGGAATGTTTTTGGTTTTTACGGAGTAACTGATGTGAGTATTTTCCGTGCAGAAGGCCTGTCTATTCCGGGAATTATGGAGAACTCTTTACAGAAAGCAATTGAAAGCATTGTGATTGCTTAAACCATGAAGTAATTGTTAGAAATGATCCCTCGCTGACCAGGCAGATTAAGCATATTTTTGATGCAAACATCTGCAAATCCGCCCAATCTGCGGGAGATTCAAAATTAAAAGACTGCCAATTGAATTGCCAGTCTTTTAATTTATTCTTCAGTTTCAAAAAGCAGCCGCTCTCCAGATTTTCGCTCATTGATTTTCCCGTTATCATACACCAGATTCCCATTGACAAAAGTATGGGTAACCTTAGAATGAAATTCCGTTCCTTCCAGCGGGCTCCAGCCGCATTTGTAAAGGATATTCTCTTTATCAACCGTCCAGCTTGCATTGAGATCTGCCAGAACCAGATCTGCCTTATACCCTTCTCTCACAAAGCCTCTTTTTTCAATCCTGAAAAGAATGGCCGGATTGTGACACATTTTTTCAACGATTTTCTCCAAAGATATTTTCCCGTTTTGATAATTTTCTAACATTACAACCAAAGAATGCTGAACCAAAGGGGCTCCTGAAGGACATTTGGTATACACATTCTGTTTTTCATCCCAGGTGTGAGGGGCATGGTCCGTTGCGATCACATCGATTCGGTCATCCAGCAGCGCTTCCCAAAGTCCGTCTTTGTCTTTTTGTGTTTTTACCGCAGGGTTCCATTTGATCAGCCCGCCTTTGGTTTCGTAGTCTTCATTGGTAAAAGTAAGGTGGTGCACACAAACCTCTGCCGTGATCTTTTTTTCCTTTAAAGGAATATCATTTCTGAAAAGTTCCATTTCTTTTGCCGTTGACAAATGGAAAACATGAAGTCTGGCTCCGGTTTTTTCTGCCAGCTCAACCGCTTTTGAAGAGGATTTGTAACAGGCCTCTTCACTCCTGATCAGATGGTGGAATTTTACAGGAATATCTTCACCGTACTCGTCCATATATTTCTGGGTATTGGCTCTGATCGTTGCTTCATCTTCACAGTGAACCGCAATCAGCATCTTGGTATTGCTGAAGATATTCTCCAGGGTTTCCGGATTATCTACCAGCATATTCCCTGTGGAAGAACCCAGAAACAATTTGATCCCGGGAACATTTTTCGGATCTGTTTTCAACACCTCTTCCAGGTTATCATTGGTTCCTCCCATCATGAAACCGTAATTGGCATACGCTTTCTGAGAAGCGGTTTCGTATTTATCCGCCAATAATTCCTGCGTTACCGCATTCGGCACTGTGTTGGGCTGATCGATAAAACTGGTAATTCCCCCTGCAATGGCAGCCCGAGATTCCGTTTCAATATCACCTTTATGCGTCAGGCCCGGCTCGCGGAAATGCACCTGGTCGTCAATAACTCCCGGCAAAAGATATTTTCCTGAACCGTCAATCACCTGATCTGCCTCCTCCGAAATATGAGCATTTATTTTAGAAATCAAATCATTTTCAATGAGCACATCGCCTTCAGAGATTTGTCCTTCGTTAACGATTTTTACGTTCTTAATTAAGGTTTTCATTTACTTTTTTAGAAATTAGAGGTTAGATATCAGAAGTTAGTTTCGGGTTATCAATTATGAGTTATAGCAATCACTAATTTCTAACTTCTCATATCTAGCTTCTATTAAAAGCAAAATTAAGGCTTATGAATGAATTTTAACGCCAGTGATCAAAAATCAAATTCTAAATATTTACATTTGCAGAAAATTTCACCTTTTGAAATCAGAGATTCCATCTGACCGATAAAAATAATTTAACAGATGAAAAAACTCCTGAACGAGACTATTATATATGGAATTGGGGCAATTATGCCGAGGATCATAGTCGTATTGCTTAACTATTTATTCATTAAAAATATAAATAATGAAGACTTTGCCATTTTCACCAATCTGTATGCATTGATTTCATTTGTCAACATCGTCCTGTCTTTCGGTTTTGAAACGGCATATTTCCGGTTTTCTTCTGACAAAGATAATGAGCAGAAAGTTTTCAATACTTCATTCTGGTTTCTTACAGGCCTCTCAACGGTCTTTTTAATATCGGTTTTATTGTTCAACCAGCCGATTGCCAATGTTTTCGGATATTCAAAAACTCCAGAATTTATCCGGTGGTTTGCGTGGATTGCATTTTTTGACAACATTCTTGTGATCCCTCTGGCTTGGTTCAGGTTTCATAACAGACCGGTAAAATATACTGCGGTAAGGGTAACCCAGGCAGCTTTCCAGAGTGCTTTTGCTATTGCCTTGTTCCTTTACATCCCGCAGGAATTAAGTTTAAAACTGGGATTAAAGGAAAAAGTGTCCTATCCATTTTACAGCAACTTAGCAGCAAGTGCCTTGGGGATTTTGCTGGTGATGCCGGTTATCCTGAAAATAAGATTCCGGTTTTCAAAAGAGCTTTTTCTGCAAATGATCAAATATTCATGGCCGATAATGATTGCCGGTCTGGCATTTATGGTAAATGAAAACTTTGATAAGTTTATACAGAAATTCATTATTGCTGACGGAGATGCGGGAGCTTACGGAGGATGCTATAAAATGGCAGTCCTGATGACGCTTTTCGTTACGGCCTACAGAATGGGAATCGAACCGTTTTTCTTTAAGCAGATGCAGAATGAAAATGCAAAGCTTACCTATGCAAAAGTAACGGAATATTTTTCATTTTTCGCATCGGTGGTGGCACTCGGAATTATTGCCAATGTTTCATGGATAAAAATGCTGTTGGTTCCGAACAGTTCTTACTGGGTGGCACTGAACATTATCCCGGTTATTGTGATCGCTAATTTATTTTTCGGAATTTATTACAATCTTTCAACCTGGTACAAAGTAACCGACAGAACAAGAGTTGGAACATATATTTCATGGGCAGGAGCTATGATTACCATTATTTTAAATCTCATCTTTTTAAGGAAATACGGATTTATGGTTTCAGCCTGGGTAACTTTGGCAGCGTATTTCTTAATGATGGTTCTTTCCTACTGGCTGGGACAGAAATATTATCCCATTCCGTACAGAATGAGGAAAATTTCTTTTTTCATTATCCTTTTGGCAATCTTCAGCTATATAATTGTAAAGTTCTTTGATTATAATCTATGGATCGGAAACTTATTTTTCCTGATCTATACCGGAATCCTGGTTTATTCTGAAAAAGCTATGCTCTTATCGAAAATGAAAAGATAAATCTTCAATACCTTAACCAATGGTTTTATCCTTATCTTTATAAAAAATTAAAACTCAATAAATAAAACATACTGTATAATTTATGAAAATTATTGTTCCTATGGCCGGACGTGGTTCCAGATTACGTCCCCATACACTGACTGTTCCAAAACCTCTTATCCCTATCGCAGGCAAGCCGATTGTACAGCGACTGGTGGAAGATATTGCAAAAGTTGCAGGAGAAAAAATTGAAGAAGTAGCTTTTATCATCGGGGATTTTGGCCCGGAGATTGAAAAATCTCTCATTCAGATCGCAGAGAGATTGGGAGCAAAAGGAAGTATTTATTACCAGACTGATCCTTTAGGAACAGCTCATGCTATAAAATGTGCCGAACAGTCGATGAGCGGCGATGTGGTAGTTGCGTTTGCCGATACATTGTTCCGTGCGGATTTTGTGTTGGATAAAAACTCGGACGGTGTTATCTGGGTAAAGAGTGTTGAAGACCCTTCCGCTTTTGGAGTGGTGAAACTGAATAATGATGGTTTTATTACGGATTTCGTTGAAAAGCCACAGACCTTCGTTTCAGATCTTGCCATTATCGGTATCTATTATTTCAACAGTGCCGAAAAGCTGATGGATGAGATCAACTACCTCATGGAAAACAATATTACAAACGGTGGTGAGTATCAATTGACGACCGCTTTGGAAAACCTCAGAGCAAAAGGAGCAAAATTTACGTTGGGCAAGGTAAATGACTGGATGGATTGCGGGAATAAAAATGCAACCGTAGAGACCAACAGCAAGATCCTTGAATACGAAAGAGAAGAAATGTCAACATATCCCGTTTCTGCCCATATTGAAAATTCACTGATTATTCAGCCGTGTTTTATCGGAGAAAATGTGCAGATCTCCAATTCGAAAGTCGGCCCTGGCGTTTCTTTGGGGAATAACACCATTATTGTTAATTCAAACATTGAAAATTCTCTGATTCAGGAAAATACAAGAATTCACCACGGAAATCTTTCCAATTCAATGATCGGGAATTCCGCTCAGTACTTTGGCGTAGCCAGAGAGATTTCTTTGGGAGATTATTCTGTTCTGGATTTTTTATCTAAGTAATCTGAACCCTAAAAGTTCAATTCAAAAAGTATATACAAACCACACAAAAACATTTTGTGTGGTTTGGCGTTAATATTGCAACATTTTTTTAATCTGAAAGGTAAATACATGAAAAACTGGATTATAGCATTATTATTAATTTTTTTGGTAACTTCTTGCAAAACAAGAAATGCTGCAGGAAAAAGAGACAAACGTGTAAAAACGGATAGTGCTTTCGTTGTAGAAAATAACAAAAGCCCGAAAGATATTAATGAGCCTGTAAGGGATAAATTCGCATTTTTTGAACATGTGCTTATACCGCCAGCCTTTGAGCAGATTAAAATCAGCAGCAAAGTTAATGTGGAAACCGGAAGCTTTATTCCGACCCTGGATGCTACCATTTATATTGAAAAAGACAAAAAGGTATGGATGACTCTTCAAGCATTTGTAATCACTGTTGCTCGGGGAATTGCTACGCCTGAAGGGATTAAAGGACAGGATAAAACCAGTAAAACGTATATTGATTCCGATTTTGATTATCTCAATAATTTACTGAATGTGAACTTCATCGACTATAAATCTCTCGAAAAGATTTTGCTCGGCAGAACCTTTGTCAAGATTAATGATTCACAGTTTACCCTGACAAGGAATGCTCAAGGTTTTAAGATGGAATCCAATGTCAACCAGAAAATTGTGACGAATGAAAAAACAAGGGAATATAAGATTGTTTTGCAGTATGATAAAAATTACGATTTATTATCCGTTAATCTGAAGGACGTATTAACACCTGATGAACTCGAAGTATCCTATGGCAATTGGGAAGAAATCAATAAGATCCGTCTTCCTAAGAATGTTAAAATAATTATAAAAGGATCAAAAAGCAGCCAGATTTTACTGGAAAATACGAAATTTGATTTTTCCAGGATGGATACGCCTTATTCCGTACCATCCAGTTATAAGAAAATCGAGATTCAATGATTAAAAAATTTAGCTTTTTAATAGGTATCCTGTTGTTTGGTCTGTATTACGGTCAAAACGGTAAAAAAGAACAGCTGCAAAAACAAAGTGCCGAACTAAAGAAACAAATTGCCCAGATAAATACAGATTTAGCAAAAACAAGAAATGAATCTAAACTTTCGGTAGCTTACCTTGACAATGTAAATAAGAAGTTGGTATTAAGGGAAAAAGTTTATAACAATACCCAAAAGGAAAAAAAATTCATTGAAGAAGAAATTTATCTTCGTCAGAGAGAGATCAACCATCAAAATAAAGAGCTTAAGATCCTGAGGGAAAATTATGCCAGGGTTTTGGTAAACGCCTATAAAAATAAGGGAGTACAGAACAAGGTAACTTTTATACTTTCCGCTAAAAATATGGGGCAGGCAATCCGGAGGGTTCAGTACCTTAAACAATATGCTGATTACCAGGATAAAAAAGCGGCAGAAATATCCAATGTGGCGGCAAAAATAAAACAAACGATTGCTATGAAGCAAAATTCCGTAAAGGAAAAAGCCAATCTATTGGTTAATCAACAAAAAGATCTCACCACTATTAATGCTGAAAGGGCCCAAAAGGAACAGTTAGTATCGAATTTCAAAAAGAATGAATCCAAATTAACTTCCGAGCTTAGGCAGAAGCAAGTACAATCTAAAACACTGGAAGGACAGATCAGGAGCATCATTGCAGAAGAGATAAGAATAGCAAAAGCGGAAGAAGAGGCCAGAAGAAAAGCGGAAGCAGAAAAAATCCGTTTGGCAAAAATAGCGGCTGAAAGAGAAAAAGCCCGGATAGAAGCCGAGAATAAAATCAGGGCCGAAGCATTGGAAAGGGAACGATTGGCTGCCGAAGCTGCTGCAAAAAAAGCCTCTGAACTGGTGGCCAAAAGAGTAGAAGAAGAACGGAAACGTAATGAGGATGCTTCCAAAGCTGAAGCGACAACGAGAGATGAAGCCAGAAAAGTGGCTGCAAAAAAAGCCTCTGATGAAGCCACTGCAAAAGCCAGAGAAGCGACTGAAAAATTAGTGGCGGCAAGAGCTGCGGAAACGGCACTGGCCAGAAAAAAGGAAGATGATAAAAAAGCAGCAGAAACCAAAGCTATGACCAGCTACGGCGTTACAACCGTTGCCGGAAGTAATTTTGCCGATAACAAAGGGCGCCTTGGGTATCCTGCAGACAGAGTGGGACAGGTCACACACCGTTTCGGAAGACATCCTCATCCCGTATTTAAAAATATTGATGAGGAAAATAATGGTATCAAGATTTCAGTGCCATTGGGTACCAGAGCGAAATCTGTATTCCCGGGAACTGTTTCTTCAGTACTGGCTAACAGTGACGGTACCAAGACGGTTATTCTAAAACACGGAAATTATTTTACTATTTATTCCAACCTGGGAAGTGTAAATGTATCCAAAGGACAACAGGTTTCAGCAGGCACTCCGGTAGGGGTAATAGGACAGGATTTTGACGGTACTTATACCCTTGATTTCCAGGTATGGAACGGAAGTACACCGGTGGATCCATTAGGTTGGGTTTCTTATTGATAAAAAGATTAACTTTGTAAAAAAATTAAGATGAATACATTAACAATACTATCCTTATCATGGCAGCACATCCTGATTGTAGCCATATTACTTTTATTACTTTTCGGAGGTAAAAAAATTCCTGAACTGATGAGAGGTGTAGGTTCCGGAATTAAAGAATTCAAGGATGCCGTAAAAGAGGAAGACAAACCGGGTTCAGAGAATAAGACGACCAATAATAATCCTTCAGGTAACTAAAAATTCTACATACCCAATGAATTTTACAGAAACTGCATGGAAAGTTTTCAATCAATCCATTGATAACTACCATGTGTATGATGACGTTAATACTCTAATTAATAACCCTTTCGAAAAAGATACTTTGGAACGAATTTTGTATGCAAAGAACTGGATTGATACCGTTCAATGGCATTTGGAAGATATAATTAGAGATGAAAATATTGATCCGGCTGAAGCTCTTCAATTAAAGAGGGCAATAGATGCTTCTAATCAGAAAAGAACTGATCTGGTAGAATTTATAGACAGCTGGTTTCTGAATAAGTATAAAAATACAATTCCTAAACCTGAAGCAAAAATCAACACCGAGACTATCGCATGGGCGGTAGACAGATTGTCAATTCTTGCTCTTAAAGTTTATCATATGTCGTTAGAGGCCAATAGAGATTCGGCGTCAGAGGAACACAGAGCCAATTGCCAGGCAAAGCTAGATGTTCTTCTTGATCAGCATAAGGATCTTTCAACTTCTATTAATCAGTTGCTTTCTGATATTGAGAACGGTGATGTTAAGATAAAGGTGTACAAACAAATGAAAATGTACAATGATGAAAGTCTTAACCCAATCCTCTATCAAAAGGGGCAAAAATGAAACAACTATTTTTTTGTGGAATAATACTGATAATAACATCCTGTGCAACGGAAAAACCTAATTTTTCTCCGTTGTCATCCAGCTTTTACAGTGACACCAAAGGATCTGGTTCAAACAATGATACAAAGAACAGCGTTGAAATCAGCATAAAAGGTAATGTAAACGCATCCGAGATTTCTAATCTTATTGCTACTTTTCCGAATTTTAAAAATACGGTTTTGAACAATGAAATTGTAACGTTGAAGTATAGCCTGCAGAATTATTTATATGCCCTAGATGTAAGCAATCCAAGCGGAAAGAAAAAAGCGATAAGAGATTTTGAAAAATCTTACAAAAAAGTTCAGAAATTGAGACAGAGCCTTAACGGTGACGATGATGAAGTCCTCAACAGATATCTTGTCCGGTTAAAGACAAATATTTCTGCGATCGAAGATTATATTAAGGGAAATTAAATTAATAAGGGATATCAAATCAATGATTAAAATTCAGGCGGAATCTAATGTGCCTACAGAATACGGCACCTTCCGAATGATCGCTTTATCCGAAAACGAAAATGACTGGATGCCACATATGGCCATCGTCGCAGAAAATACAGATTTTTCAAAACCTGTCAACGTACGATTTCATTCAGAATGTATCACTGGAGAAGTTTTCCATTCAAAAAAATGTGAATGCGGACAGCAGCTTGATGCGGCTATGAAGTACATCCAGGAAAACGGAGGTATTATTGTGTATCTTCGTCAGGAAGGAAGGAACATCGGAATTATCAATAAATTAAAAGCATATTCTTTACAGGAGCAGGGGTTCGATACAGTGGAAGCCAATCTGAAACTGGGACTTCCCGCTGATGACAGAAATTTTGGAGTGGCTATTGAAATTTTAAACCTGCTTAATGTTGAGGATATCAATTTACTCACGAACAATCCTGAAAAAGTTAAATATGTACAGGAAAGCAATATCCATCTTAATTCAAGAATACCTTTACAAATTCCGGCAAATGATATCAGCAGAGGATATCTTCAGACAAAAAAAGACTATTTCGGTCATTTGATTGATGATAACGAATCATATATTTAACAATTAAAAATCTCCTGAACTATTTCAGGAGATTTTTTTGTAATTATAAAAAACTGAAAACATATATTTTCTTAATTTACTTTTACGTTTTTAACATTAGAATCATTAAGATTATAATATTTGATTACTGCATTGTAATCACTTGTATCTACTGTAGAAGTCCCTTTTGCTGCACTTGCCGGCACAAGAACAATTCTGAATCTTTGGCTGTTAAGATATTGAGTAGCTTCAGAAGAATTAAATGTTGCTAAATCAAAGTTTTCATCATCTATACGAATCTGTACATTTTTGCTGTCAAAAACAAAGTTATATTGAAATTCTCTATTATTTGAAAGATACATCATTTTAGGAATCTGTTGCCAAGAATCACCTAACCATCTATATACTAATACTACATCTGTACCCTGTATATCAATACCTTGTGTGAATGAATAACTATTTGCATTGTTGAAAGATCCTGTAACGTCAGCAACTTTTGAGTAGGTATCAAAATCTTCATCATCATCTTTACAGCTGAATATAAATAAGCTAACGAAAGCCAGCAGTAGCATTGGAAGAATTTTTTTCATTTTATAAAATTTTGTTTGTTTATTATACAAAGCCTATTCAAATCATATACCAAAAGTTTAAAAAACATGGCTTTCATCATTTTTTTTAATTGTATTTTTGTTCTTATTCAGAATTATGAAGAAACTGGTTTATACTCTGGTCTTTATTTCATTGTTTTTAAGTTTAAAAATCAATGCGCAATACCAGCCTGAGAACCTCTCCAAAGAAGATTTGAAGAAAGCACATCACTGGGTTGACAAAACGTATAGAAAACTTTCCCAGGATGAAAAACTGGGACAGCTGTTTATCATAGCCCTTTATACCAATAAAGGTGAAAATGAAATCAATGCCGTAAGGAATATTGTTGTCAATGATAAAATCGGAGGATTGATCCTGATGCAGGATGATGCAGCGAGAGAAATCAGCCTTGTCAATGAATTCCAGCAAAAATCGAAAATTCCACTGATGATCGGAATGGATGCGGAATGGGGCGTACATCAGAGAATTGCCACCGCCCATAAATTTCCCTGGGCGATGACACTTGGGGCCATTCAGGATAAAAGGTTAATTGAGCAGATGGCAGCTAAAATTGCTGAAGACTGTCACCGGATGGGAATCAACTGGGATTTTGCACCCGTAGTTGATGTCAATACCAATCCCAATAATCCGATTATTGGAAACCGAAGCTTTGGATCAGAGGTAAATAATGTGATTAATTCCGCTTTGTCATACTCAAACGGGCTTCAGAAGAATAATATTTTAGCGGCAATCAAACATTTTCCCGGACACGGGGATACCAGTACTGATTCTCATTTAGACCTGCCCGTAGTTTCCCATAATTCAGAAAGATTGGAAGCTGTAGAGCTTGCCCCCTTTAAAGCCCTGATGGATAAAGGCATCGGCGGCGTAATGGTTGCTCACCTTTATATTCCCGCTCTTGAATCAGGAAAGGGAATTCCGGCATCGGTTTCTAAAAATATCATCACCGGTCTGCTGAAGGAAAAATTAGGATATAAAGGTTTAATCATTACAGATGCTTTAAATATGGGCGCTGTAGCCAATAAATACAAACCAGGAGAGCTGGATGCCATGGCTTTCAAAGCCGGAAATGACATCATGCTGTTTTCTCAGGGTGTGGCAGAAGGAAAAAAATTGATTCAGAAGGCAATTGACAACGGAGAGATCCCACAGTCGAGAGTAGAGGAAAGTGTGAAAAAAATCCTCCTGACCAAATACTTTTTAGGATTAGATCAGTACTCACCCAAAAAGCCTGAACATATTAATGCTGACCTTAATAATGATTCCCATCAGGTTCTCGTTCAGAATTTATATTCCAATGCTCTGACCTTATTAAAGGATGACAAAAAACTGCTTCCTTTAAACGGTAAACAAGTCTATTATGTTCCTTTAGAAGAAGCTCCTTATCAGACTTTTGCCAGTCGGTCAGGATCAGACATCATCATTAAAAAAGCAGCTGAGATCAATACCATTCCTGCAAATTCTACTGTAATCGTCGGTTTCCATAAAGATAATTCAACAGCGTATAAACCTTATAAAATTTCGGAAACATCGAAAAAGGTTTTAGCTGAAATGGCCAGGAAACAGAATGTGATCCTTACTGTTTTCGGAAGTGCCTATGCACTGAAAGACATTGATCTGTCTAAAGTTTCCACCGTTCTTGTTGCTTATGAAAACAATGATGATTCCATGACGGCAACCGCAGATGCGCTCAACGGGAAAACCAAAATATGGGGCAGGCTTCCCGTACTGGTCAATGATCAGTTAAAAGCAGGAGCCGGAATAGACCTTAATCCTGCTGCTTCTACAGATACAATTACGAACCACCAGCACCATTAAAACAACCATACACTAATGAAAATAGGCATACTTTGCTATCCGACCTACGGAGGAAGCGGAATTGTAGCAACAGAACTGGGCATGTCCCTGGCTAATAAAGGCTATGAAGTCCATTTTATAAGCTCTGCCCTTCCCGCAAGACTCGATATCACCAATCCGAATATTTTCTTTCACCGGGTGAATGTTCAGACTTATCCGCTTTTCCAGTACCAGCCTTATGATATTGCACTGAGCTCAATGATCTACCGTGTCATAAACCTTTACAAACTAGATCTGCTTCACGCCCATTATGCAATTCCTTATGCCTATGCGGCATTTACGGCCAAGCAAATGCTGAAGGAAGATAACAATGATATTCCTTTGGTCACCACGCTTCACGGAACGGATATAACATTGGTCGGGCAGCACCCGAGTTATAAGCATGCGGTGGAATTTTCCATCAATCAGTCAGACGCCATCACCTCTGTTTCAGAAAGTTTAAAAAGAGATACGCTGCAGTTTTTCAAAATAAAAAAAGAGATCCAGGTTATCACCAATTTCATTGACAATTCGGAGTTTGAAGAGCGTAACGAATGCCAGAGAACCCAGTTTGCCAATGCTGATGAAAAAATACTGATCCATGTATCCAACCTGCGCCCGGTAAAACGGGTAGATGAAGTATTGCAGATCTTCAAAAATGTTCAGAAAAAGGTAAAATCAAAATTAATCATCATCGGTGAAGGGCCGGACATGGAGAAAGTGAATCAGTTTTTAGAGGAAAATCCGGAACTGATTTCTAAAATCCGCCTGCTTGGCAAGGTCAATGACCTGTATAAAATCCTTCAGCTTTCGGACGTGTTTTTATTGCCGTCTGAACAGGAAAGCTTCGGTCTTGCTGCTTTGGAGGCGATGGCTGCAAATACGCCGGTCATCAGTTCCAATGCAGGAGGAATTCCTGAAGTGAACATCCAGGGAGAAACCGGATTCCTTGCGGAAATCGGTAATGTGGAAGCCATGAGCAATTATACCATCAAGCTTTTAAGTAATGAGGAGCTTTTAATACAGATGAAGAAAAATGCTAAAGAGCAGGCTATTAAATTTGATCTGAAAAATGTACTTCCGGTGTATGAGGAAATGTACAGGATAACCATTGAAAATTTCAAAAAAGAGATGACCATTATCTGACATAACAACAACTTATTTTTATCATATAAGCATCCTTACGGATGCTTTTTCCGTATTACCTATTCTATTGATTTAAAACATTTTTTCATTCCTGCAGTTTTCGATTCCCATTTGTTAAACCGCTTATTTTTTCAAATAAAAATAATTCTTAAATTAGTGGTAACACAAAAACACAACCTGATGACCGAAAAATTATTACAGTATCTCTGGAATTTCAAGATATTCAAGAGTTTCGATTTCACAGATGTTGGAGGCAATTCTGTTGAAATCCTAGAATTCGGAAAATGGAACACCAATGCTGGCCCGGACTTTTTAGATGCAAAAGTAAAAATCAGCAATATTCTGTTAGCCGGACATATTGAACTTCATGTAAAATCTTCCGACTGGATTTTCCACAATCATTCCCGGGATCCCAATTATCAGAACATTATCCTGCATGTGGTCTTTCATCATGATGTAGAAATTGATGAGTTGAATGATAAAAATATTCCGACACTGGAGCTGAAAGATCATATTGATGAAAATATTCTCAGAAAATATGAAAAGCTTGCCGGCGGAAACCAGTTCATTCCCTGTGAGCCTATTTTTAATCCATCCAAAATTCCGTTTGCCTTTCACGAAGAAAATATCCTGAAAAAGCTGGAAGAAAAATCTCTGGAGTTTGAAAGAAGCCTACGGCAGTTTAAAAATAATTTTGAAGCCGTTTTATTTCACAGCCTCGCCTACTCTTTCGGACTTAAAGTAAATACATTTATTTTCAAGCAGATTGCTGAAAGCATAGATTTCACAGTTATTAACAAGATCAGGCAGAACCGGACGCAGCTCGAAGCTTTGCTGTTCGGTATTTCCGGATGGCTTGAGCATCCTGAAGATGATCAGATGGTTATATGGAAACGGGAGTTTGAGTTTATTAAAGCGAAATTCAATATTTCTGACATACCGTTCCGTCCTAAATTTTTAAGATTAAGGCCTCCTAATTTCCCTACCATCCGCATGTCTCAGTTAGCCGGATTGTATTACCGTCATCAGAACCTGTTTTCCAAAATCATTCATATCAAAGATGCAGATGAACTTTCTGAACTTTTTAAAGAGGTAAAAGCTTCAGAATACTGGGACAATCATTTTAATTTCGGAAAACTTTCAAAGGTTAAACAGCCTAAAACCCTGACAAAAGAATTTACAGATTTAGTGATCCTGAATACCGTTCTGCCTCTGAAATACACCTATCACAAATACCAGCGTGAAGAAACCGCAGATGAAATTATAGATTTTTATCAGAAACTTTCTGCTGAGAAAAATTCGGTAACGGATAAATGGAAAAGATTAGGGGTAAATATCGAGACTGCCCTGGAAAGCCAGAGCCTCATTTTTCATTATAAACATTCATGTGAAGAAAAAAATTGCTTAAATTGCAGCATCGGTTTTAAACTTTTAAAAGATTCTTAAGATGCTTGATAACATGCGCCATAAAATGGAAAGGGAATGGTTCGGCGTTCTTACGAGAACAGGTGCCAAGCTGGGGATTCCCGTCTCTAAACTAAGGGTATTCTTCATCTACTCCACTTTTGCGACCGCCGGTTTTTTCTTTCTTATCTACCTCGGACTGGCATTTACCCTTTGGGTAAAGGATATTTTTATCACCAGAAGACCTAATGTTTTTGATTTATAAATCATGGAATTTTTACAGATTGCGTCACCTGAAGACTATAGATTTCAGGAAATTTATAATTCTTACTGCTCTTCTTTTCCGGAGGATGAGAGAAGAGACCAGGACAAGCTGGCTGCTCTATTCTTAAATCCGAAAGTAAAAGTGCTTTCTGTTTCCCATGAATCGAAAAATATCGGGTACCTTATCCTTTGGGAACTGAGTACCTATAGTTTTGTAGAGCATTTTGAAGTTTTTAAAGAATACAGGAACCGGCAATTAGGTTCTCAGATTACCCAATACTTATTTGAAAATTATCCGCGGATTATTCTGGAAATAGAACCTGAACATTTAGATGAAAATGCCAAACGACGGTATACTTTTTACCGGAAAAACGGCTTCTGCCTGATTGATGAAATGTACATACAACCAAGCTACGGAAAAGGCAAAAAGCCTTTAAGTTTATGGCTGCTGGCAAATTATACTCCTGAAAATTTACAGGAAGTTAAGGATGAAATTTATGATGTGGTATATCATTAAAATATAGATCCGGAGCAATGTAGGCTCCGGATTTTTGTTTTTACAGATTATTCAGATACTATAGACTGTAATCTTAAAAAGTTTTGAAAATGAAATCAATCCACTTCATATTCCAGTTTAATGGTAATGCTCGCTTCTTTTTCTTTAGAAGAAGTATTGAATGTTCCACCGTATGAATAATCTTCGTTTGAATTCGGGGCTGTAATCTGAATAACGCCCATCGTCGCTTTTTTAAGATTGCCCAGGTTGCTTCCCGAATTTTCTGCAATTTTTTCCGCCCGTTCTTTGGCATCTTTTGTTGCTGAAGCAATCATTTCCTGTTTTACGGTAGCCAGTTTCGTATAAAAATAACTGGGAGAAGAAGAGGTAAATTCAATACCCCGGTTGATAATTTCCGTAATATTTCTGGAAAGATTTTCAATTTTCGCCACCTCTTTGCTTTCGATCGAGACTTTCTGTGTGAGGTTATAGCCTGAGAATTCACCCTGCACAGAATTTCCATTGACGTCGTTATAGTTTCTAAACTGTTTCTGGATATCGACTGAAGAAAAAACAATTTCGTTCTGTCTGATTCCTTTGGATATAAGATAATCATTAATTATTTTTCTGTCTAAGGCCAATTCGTCATAAGCAGCCTTCAGATCAGTATTATTTTTGGAAAAGCTTCCCGACCAGGTAATTAGGTCGGAAGTGAATTGTTTAATGCCCAAGCCTGTTACGGCAATGGTGTTTTCAGATTTATTCCTGTTTTTAATGGCATTTCCCAGAAAAGCAAGTCCTACAATAAATCCGAGAGCTGCTATGGCAACCGCAATGATATTTTTATTCATATGAATTAATTTGACCTTTATATATTAGTTTTCAATACTTTACTTGATCAAATTCCATTCCATGTTTGGGGTCTTCAAAAGGACATTACAGCTTAGTTGCCTGCAGTCTTGTCTTAAACACAGGAATCATTTTTTCCATTCTCAATAGAGCTCCTGCTAAATTTTTCGCCCGTACAAAGGTCCGGGTCTGCGGTTTTATAAGAAAGGAGAACTCTATGAATTCTGAAATCCGTTCTTTGGGAATTCCTTCTTTGGTAAAATACTCATCTTCTACCCTATTTCTGATCCAGGAAATATCTTCCTGAAGATCATCATATCTGTACTGCCGCTTTTGCCTCCTGGCTTTTCCGCTGATGAGATCATACATACCCTGGACATTCAGCTGTCCCAGAATAATCGGAATTAAAACATCTTTTACTTCGGCAGGTTTCTCCCGCATTTTGCCTGAAGGCTGAGGAAGTCCTACTGCATCCTGAATAACCCTGCCCTTATCCGCTTTTTCTACGGATCTGGCATCTTTTGTAAGATCTTCCGTAATATTAGGGACCTTAACCTCTTCAATATCATGGGCTATTCTTGTCAGTTTAATATTCAAATCCTTATCTATGCCATAACTTGCCTGTATGGAAGCCCTTTCGTAACCCGCTCTTATGAACCTGAGCTCATCTTCAGCAGAGGCATCAATAGAAAAAGTACCATCAGTATTGGTATAGGTCTTTTGATCAGAAGATATATTCATCACGGTAACCGAGGTAAGTCCATTTCCATCTTCATCGGTAATCTTTCCCCTGACAGTTTGTGATAAAACGATACAGCATACCATAAAAACAAGGACAACTGAAAATCTTAATTTCATCATTGATTATTATGTATAAATGATTTACTTCAATGACCTCTGGGTCTGCGGAGCTCTGTATGATGAAATCCTGTTCAGGACAGCCCTCTGGAATCTCACCAAATCCGCCTCGCTGCAAAATCCGTATTTTAAAATCTTTTTTCTCTCGAAACCTCCTGCAAAAACATAATAGATAAAATGCTGAATCAAAGCCTTGTCAATTTTCAGATCAGTAAAATATTTCTCCCCCAAAGCATAGCTGAGATAACTGCTGAGATCCACATCATCCCATTTGTCTTTAATGTTCCCCACAGAGAACCCCTGCCCTTTCGGCTGAATAAATTCCCCGGGTCTTGCCGCTAAAATTCTGGGATCAGATTTTTGAGACATATAAAGCCCGAGATCACTCTTCAGTTTCTCTACTTTTTTAGGAGGATTCAGATTTTTGGAATCAATTTTTATATCCCCGGTAACTTCTTTTTTGATTTCAACTTCAGCAATCAGAGTGGCCGCTCTTACCAGTGTTACGTTGACAGGTGAACTGATATTTTGGGCGGTGACTTTCTGTTGGGTACGTTCATAGCCGTTTTTCACGAAACGCAGTTCATCGCCTGCTCTTCCTGAGATCATGAAATGCCCGTCACGGTTGGTGGCAACCCTTTCATCGGTCCTGATGTTGATCACCGTTACGTCAGGAAGTTCACTTTGTTCTTCGGAAGTAATTTTTCCGAAAATATAATCCTGGGCATTGATATGGATAAAAAGAACACTAAATAAGAAAAAGAGTAATTTAAGTTTCACAGGCTATTTTTTTTATCTGACAAAACTAAAGTTATTTTTCGCTTATCCCATAAGTTTAACCACAGTTAACGCGTTTTAGGATTTCTTTTGGAGTTCTGCTTTCAAAACTGTTAAATAGCTGTTGTAAATTGTTAAAATTTCACTCAAAAAATAGCTAACTTGCATTATCAATTCCATTTAAAATGCAAAATTCTTATACCGTTATCAATGCTTCGGCAGGTTCGGGAAAAACATATGCCCTTGTTCAGCGCCTTCTGATGATCTGTCTGCGCTATCCCAATCAGCAGCATTCGATCAGGAATATTCTGGCACTTACTTTCACCAACAAGGCGGCAAATGAAATGAAGGAAAGAATCCTGTCTTGGCTGGGCAATTTTTCCGCTGATAATTTTGCAGAAAACGGAGATCTGAAGAACATTCAGAAATCCTTTGAAGAACAGGGTCTGAAGATCACGATTGATGAACTGCACCATCGGGCAAAAAAAATGCTGGATTATGTGCTTCACAATTACTCTACGTTAAACATCGGAACTATTGACCGTTTTAATTCCAGGCTGGTAAGGAGCTTTTCGCACGAGCTGGGCTTAGCCAAAAATTTCAATCTTGAAATTGAAGCGGAACCGTTTCTGATTGAAGCCGTTGACAAAATGCTGGACCAGATCGGGGAAAATGAATCGATTTCCAATTCTTTCATGGATTATGTGGATTACAGTTTAGAGAATAATGAGAGGGTCAATCTGAATAAAAATCTTTATGATTCGGCAAAAGAGTTTGTCAAAGACATTCATTATGAACACCTTAAAAACAATAAGGATTTTGACAGTGCCAATTATGAAAATATAAAAAATACCCTGCGGAAAGAAATTGTAGCGAATAAAAAAATGGCCGTTGAACTCGCTTTAAAATCTGTAGAATTATTTACATCCAGAAACATCGGAATCGAAGATTTTGCGCAGGGGAAAAACGGGATAGGAGGATTTTTCATTAAAGTCCTTGATTTTTACGGTCAGAAAAGGCCCGGCTTCCCTTTTCCGACGACCGCTGAAGAATCGGTAGTCAATAATTACCGGAAAGGAGCCGCTTCCAAATCAAGAAATAAGGAATCCGAAATTTTTGAAATTCTGGAACAGCTGCTGGAAAACAGAATGCAGCTGATTCTTTTATATATTGAAACCCAGAAAAAAGAGAAAATTCTATCGGCACTTCTGCCTTTGAAAGTAAATAAAGACATCCAGGACGAGCTTAAAAAGATCGAAGATGAAAACGATCTGGTTTTACTTTCAAAATTCAATATCCTGATCAACGAAAATTTACGGAATGAGCCTTCTGCATTTATCTATGAAAAGGTAGGCTCACAGTTCCAGCATTATTTTTTCGATGAATTTCAGGATACTTCCGAACTGCAGTGGCAGAATTTCGTTCCGTTGAGGGATCACTCCGTTTCTATAGATAATACGTCTTTTACACTCGTAGGGGACCCGAAACAAAGCATCTACCGGTTCCGCGGCGGTGAAAGTAAATTAATGCTCGACATCATCAACAAAAAGGAAATTTCACCTAAAGAAGCCGAATTACTGGTTTTAAAGGACAACTGGCGAAGTGCAAAAAATATTGTGACCTTCAACAATGAGCTGTACAAATTTCATTCGGAGATTTTAGAGGAAGAGCACAAAGACATTTTCGGAACGGATGCCGAACAAAACCCGAAATCTTCAATGGAAGGCCGGGTAAAGGTAAATCTGATCGAGAATTTAACCAATGAAAATTTTTACACCGATACTTCCGAAAGAATGCGGAAAGACATCCAAGAAGCGCTGGATAACGGCTTTAAATTTTCTGATATAACGATTCTCTGCCGGGGAAATTTTGATATTTTCAGCTATTCCCAAAAGCTGGGAAATCTTAAGGTACGTTATAAAGGTGAAGAAACCAATATCAAAACCATTTCAGACAAAGGCCTTACCCTGGAATTGTCCAATACGTTGAAAGCGGTGATCGAGTTTCTAAAATGGGAAACCAATCCGAAAAACAAGCCCAGCCTGATCATGATGATGTATTACCTGAAGAAGCTGGAAAGAATCCGCATGGCAGATTTCACATGGGAAATGAAAGAAATCCTGGATATGGAATCCCATGAAAAAATAATGGAATTTATTCAGCACAAATATTCTTTGCAGCTGAAGCAGGATAATTTTCCCAGGTTTAACTTATATAATTTCGTAGAATATTACATTAATGAATTTTCGGTGGAACATAAAGAAACGGATTTCCTTCTGAACTTTCTGGAAATGCTTTTCAACTTTACCCAGAACGCAGGTGCGAGTACAAAAGAGTTTCTGAAATACTGGGACGAAGAAGCATCCGCCTATACCATTCAGGCTTCGGAAAATATTGATGCAGTACAAATCATGACGATCCACAAAGCAAAAGGGCTGGAATTCCCTGTTGTTTTCATCCCGATGATGAATAAAAACCGTGATACGGAATTTACGAATTGGTTTGAAACAACGCAGGACACGGCATTGAAATCCGTGAATATCAACCAATTCAGTAAAAACCTGGAAGTATATGACAAGGAAATCGAACAGTTCAACAGACAGAATTCCTATAAAAACTTTGTCGACAGGCTGTGCCTCCAGTATGTGGCCACCACACGGCCGGTGGAACAGCTGTTTTTTTATATTCAGAAGGCCAATAAAACCTCCAATAATTTAGAGCTTTTAGAATTCCTGCAATCGAAAAACACGGAAAACCCGGATGAGTTCGATTTGTATGAAACCCATCCTGACATGCTGAAGAAGTATACCAAGGACAAAACCTCATCCTTTAAAACCCGGGATATCCGGATCCTGAAGAACATCAATGAAAAAAATACAGCGATCAGGATTGCCACCCCTTCAAAAAATTATCAGGTAAAGAATGAAAAGGTGAGAATCGGACTTTTTGTACATGAATTACTTTCCCAGATCAACACGGCAGCAGATATTCAGAAAGTATTGGACTGCTATATCCTCGAAGGGCATATCAGCATTGAGGAGAGCAAAGAGATCAACCGCGACCTGCATCAGATCCTTGAAACCTATGCTGAATTCTTTGACGGAAAATGGGAGATCATCAATGAAAGGGATATTATGATTTCAGAAAACGGTGAAAGCAGGGTGTACCGCCCCGACCGGATTTTAAAAAGTTCCGAAGGTTACATCATCGTCGATTTTAAAACCGGAGAAGAAAACCGGAAAGATGAACGGCAGATTGAAAACTATAAAAATATTCTTGAAAAATTAGGAAGAAAGGTTCTGAAGACCCAACTTATTTACCTGTAATAATACTTGGCCTAGGATCAGACCTTTAGTCTGTTACCAATTTCATTGATCAGCCTGTATTGGATTGTTGTTCTTGGAACTTAAACTGACATAAGTTTTCTTTAAAAAAAGTCTACGGAATATCATAGATATTCCGTAGACTTTTAAGAGTAAATATAATTTATATATCGAAATATGTTAAGCTGTCGCATCCGGAACAAAAGTCCGCTGTGCCAGTTCCTGGTCAAAAAGATATAGTGCCGAAGGGTTATCACTTACCATTTTGATTTTCGTCACCAGTTGCGATGCGCTGGCCTCTTCTTCTACCTGCTCATTGATAAACCACTGTAAAAAAGAGGTTGTGGCAAAATCACCTTCATCATTGGCATTCTTTACGATATTAAAAATGCTTTTCGTTACTTTTTTTTCGTGTTCCAATGCTTTTTCAAAAATATCAATGGCACCGATAAATTCATGCGGCGGCTTAGGGATTTCCCCGATAATGATCTCGCCTCCCACATCATTCAGATAATCAAACATTTTATCAGCATGCATCAGTTCCTCTTTGCTCTGAACCCTGAAATAATTGGCAATCCCGTCAAGATCCTTGGCTGAAAACCAGGCAGACATTGAAAGATAATATTGTGCGGCATATTGTTCGTGAGCTATTTGTTCGTTAATTAACCTTGCAATTTTCTCGCTAACCATAAGAAATAAATTTTACAGCCAAAATTAGGGAATAAAACCCTAAATCAAAACTTTTAATAAAATTTAATCAAAAAGGACGGAATGAATCCCGTCCCTTAACACATTAAAAACACTAAACTATGAACTGCTTAATTGGTCTGCGGAGCTACCGTTTTCATAGGCTTATGCATCTTTTCTCCTTTCATTCCCCTGTCTTTCATCGCCATTTTTCTTTCTTCCATTTTAGCTTTTCGGTCTGCCTGCCATTTATCATACTGCTGTGGAGTCAGGATCTTTTTCATATCCGCATTCATCTGTTCTCTTTTCGCTTTCATTTGCTCCATTCTGGCCTGTCTCTGGTCTTTATTTTTATCAAAGTCAGTTTTCATTTCATTTTTTCTTTTTTCATGAAGCGCTTTGATCTGAGCTACCTGCGACTGATTTAAACCAAGGTCCTTCTGCATTTTATCCAAATGTTCCTGTTCTCTTTCCTGAAATTTCTGATGCATCTCCGCTCTTCTTCCTTCTTTATCCTGTGGAGGGGTTTGCTGAGCCATTACTAAACTTCCCATGCCAACTAAGGCAACTGCCAATACTAACTTTTTCATATTTCTAAATTTTAAATTTATTGTTGTCTATCTTTTTGATTATAAGTTAAAATGAAAGTTAAACCGTAAAATTCATAAAAATTGTTAAATTTTAATATTAAATACACAATAATAAAAAAAGTTTAAAAATAAAAGAAGAGCAAATCCTAAAATCTGCCCTTCACACCACTTAAATATAATATATGAAAATTAATTCTTTGCAAATCCGGTCCTGAAACCACGGTTTCCGCTTCTCTCTCCGCCTCCGTTATTCTGTTGTCTCGGAGCTGAATTCTCACTTCTTTTAAAACCGCCTTCACTTCTGAAACCGCCTCCGTTATTTTCTCTTCTTGGCGCTTCTTCCCTTTTCACTTCACTGTTCCCACGGAAGCCCCCGTTATTTCTGAAGCCTCCGCTTCCACTGTTTTCAGCTCTTTCTGTACGGAATCCTCCGTTAGTTCTTACACCGCCATTATCATTGCTCCTAAAGCCTCCGCTGCTTCTTATGCCGTTATTTTCTTTTCTGAAACCTGAATTATTATTATTCCTGTTTTCAGCCTGATTCCGGAATCCGCCACCATTGCTGCCGTCTCTTACCGAGCCTCTGAAACCGTTATCTGGTCTCTGACTTCTCACGATATTAATCGTAGGATTATCCATTCTGCGGAAATGAGACCGGTCAACCCGGTAAATATTAATGTTCACATTTCTGTAGCGCGGCATCGGCCTGCATATGGCTGCATAATGCGATCTTCTGTAATTCTGGAAATATACTACCGGACTGTATCCTCTGTAGTAATTATTCTGGAAAATTACAAAAACCCTAGGCCCCATAATTCTCTCCAATGCATAAAACCGGTCATAGTACCATCTGTCAGGGTTGTATCTGTAGAAATTATTCCATGTAGAAAAACCTGAATACAGATTATTTAGCCTTAAGATCTGATCAATCTGCCACGGTGCAAGCCTGTTCTGATTGAAGAATACATTCCAGTTGATGCCTGAAATACTGTTCCTGTAGTCATTATAGTTATTCTGATAATAATTATTCGGATAATAATCCTGGGGATAGTTGTAATAATAATCATCAGGGAAATAATTCTGATCATCCTGATCACTATAATATCCTCCCTCATTCTGAGAATATCCTCCGTCGTCCCATCCGTTGTCCGGATACTGTTGAGCAAAAGCAAAAGTTGCAATACCCAAAGCAAAACTGATTAATATTTTTTTCATTGTATAGCCGTTAATTGGTTAATATAAAGTAGAATATCTTAATTCTACCTTTTTGATATAAATAAAAAAAAGAAGTTAAATCATATGATAAAACTTCTTTATATTTAATATTAACGGATTGATAATCAAATGTTAAATTTATGATCTTCCGCTGTCTTTTACCCAATCCGAGATCTTCTGATTGAAATCTGAACGCCCTTTGAGATCTTCCAGCTGAAGGTGCATCCTGTATCTCCAATAATGCGGAAAGACAGCAGGATTATTAATCCTTTCATTATTCATTTCAATATTGGTAAGTTCTTTATCAGTTGCCAGGAACTCCTGAATCGGGAAAATAGCCAGCATGGCATCATTGTACAGGTGCTGCTTCATAATAATTTCAGCCAGATGCGCATCCAGCTCTTCCGGGGCTTTTCCGTACTGCACCAGCTGCTGATTAAAATACTGCTGGGTTAAAGCCGGATTCTCCTGCCACCATTGTCTCAATGTCGAACTGTCATGCGAAGAAGCAGTAACCACATTCAGGTAGCCTGCATTCTGGGGATTGTAAAAAGGAAGGTGATCCGAAGGCATACGCTGAACCTTCAGCGCCACAATTGCCAGCTCATCCATCACCACAGGAACGCAGTGAGGCACCATTCCAAGATCTTCACCACAAATCAGCATTTTGGTGGAATTAAGGATGACCGGAAGCTTTTCCATCGCTTTTTCATACCAGAGCTGATCTTGTCTTACAAAGAAATAATCCTGGTAAAGGTCATAAAGCGATTTCTTTTCCCAATCAGATAAATAATGATAAGATTCGGTATGATAGAGGTTGAATCTCGGGTGATAGACGACCTGCCCGTTTCTTTCTTCGATTAAAAACAATACGTTGGCGCATAAAGCAATCAGCTGTTCTTCAATCAGGCCATGAGGATTTTTCCTGAAGAAATCAGACAGTTTGCGCTGCGTATCGAATTCTTCTTTAAAAGAATACGTTCCGTCCTGATCCATACTTATAAATGAAAGGACATCCTCTTTATTTTCACCGAAGTAATTCTCCAGAATATGATCATTAATAAACGGTTTGCAGTAACGGTCAAAATTAAACGGAATATGCCGGGCACTGAATTCTTCGAGGGTTACCGGTACGGCAGGATAAAAATAGCCTAAAATTCCCTGAGTAGCGGAAACCGGCATCCTCCAAATTCTGAAAAAACCAAGGATATGGTCAATACGCATCGCGTCAAAATACTGCTCCAGCGCCTTGAATCTGTTTTTCCACCACTGGTAATCATCGGCTTTCATGGCTTCCCAGTTATAAGTCGGGAATTCCCAGTTCTGACCGAGTTCCGTAAACTGGTCAGGCGGTGCTCCGGCCTGAAAATCCATCCCGAACAATTCAGGTTCCGTCCATGCTTCTACAGAATACCTGTAAATTCCGATCGGCAGGTCACCTTTTAAGGAAACGCCTAAACTATGGATATAGTCTACGGCATCTTTAAGCTGCTTATGAAGCTGGTACTGTACCCAGGCATGAAGCATGGAAGTTTCATATTCTTTGCTTTTTGCGGTAAAAAAAGGAGCAATTTTACCTGCGATATATTTTTTATGGGTTTTCCATTCGTTGAAATTCGGGGTTTTATATTTATCTCTTAAAACGCAAAATGCGGAATACGGGACCAGCCAGCTTTCATTATCCTTGATAAACTTTTTAAAGTTTCTGTCTTTATAGATGGTATCCCTGTTGGTATTAAAAACGGTTTTCAAATATTTCCATTTCCCCGAAATCATTTTTTCATAATCAATTAATTCCAAAGCATTAAGATTCGCTTTTTCGGTTTCATATTGCTGACCGGTGTCTTCAGGCAGTTCAAAATCAAGTTTTTCAAGGGAAATATACTGCGGATGCAGCGCATATACAGAAACTGCGGCGTAAGGATAAGAATCCGTCCATGTATAATTGGCTGTAGTATCATTGATCGGCAGAATCTGGATAATGCCAAGGCTGGTTTCTTTTGTCCAGTCGGCAAGCTTTTTCAGATCAGAAAACTCTCCGACTCCGAAGCCATCCTGTGTTCTTAATGAAAATACGGGAACGGCAACTCCCGCGTCATGGTACATCTGATGGAGCTTGAATTTAAAATAATGATCCGAAACAATCTGAAGCACCTCTTTCGACTGATTTGGTGAGGCAAAACGGTTATCACCTGTTTCAATATCGATCAACTGCTGCTTTTCTGTATCATACAGTCCGTACTTATATTGAATTGATTCATTTTCAGTGATTTCAACTGAAATTTCCCATATCCCGAAACCGGTCTGAACCAAATGGAGGGCATTTTCATAATCCCAGTTCCCTAATGAAGCCGTACTTCCGGCGAGTACAACTTTCCAGTTCGGATTATATACCGGAGCTTCAATTCTGAACAAATGGGTATGCTTTTTCAGAACCGATCTTTTTTCAGGCTTAAAGGTATTCAGCTTATTATAAAGAATCTTATTGTTTAAATAATTTTCAGGAAAATTTTTATTATTCCACTGATCAAAAATCACAAATTCTTTATAATGATGGGGAAAATTGAGATGGTGTTGAACAAACTCTTCTCTAAGGATATTTCTCCCTTCCCCTACTAATTGGTAACGGTAAGAAACCGATTTTGAAAAATAATCAATCTCACATTTCCATAAACCGTTTTCTGTATAAAACATAGGATGAGTCTTTGATACAGCACCTTCTTCAGTGATCACCAACTGCAATTTTTCTCCTACTTGTGTACTGTACCCTACATTAAAGTATAGCTTCATGTATATTTTTTTTATAAAAATACATTTTAATATCGAAAAATGAAACTTAATGAATGTCAAATATTCATTAAAAAAAACCTTCTCAGATGCTGAAAAGGTTTTTTATTTTAAGTGCAGTTAAGGGTTATTTCGTGACCACAATTTTCTTGTTCAGCAATGTTTTCCTGGATTCATCGGTAATATTTACCAGATAGGCTCCGGTTACCAGATTCCTGAGATCAACCTCCTGATTTAAAGAGCCTCCTTTTACAGATAAGTCCTGCTTCACTACATTTTTACCGGAAAGATCGAAAACAGTCAGCCTGATATTTCCTTTTACTGATTTATCATTGACGTTCACATTGATTAAATGTTCATCCACTCTTGTCGGATAAATATCCAGATTGGCAAAAACAGTATTGGAAACAGCTTTATCATTCGCGAAATACTTACTGGCCAGATCATAAATATGAAGATTCTGCTCGCCGGCCATCGGGTTTGCCTGTAAGGTATTCAGGTCGACTTCATATAACGGAGCGCCTTTTGCGCTGGCAATTACTACTTTTCCTTTTGAGTTTACGGCAGAACCATTGACCGAATAATTTTCAGGGATTCCGGAAATCTTACCCATAAACTTAGCCTTAAGTTCTTTCGTAAAAATCTTGAAAACATTCCCTGAAGTGGAAAAAACATAGAAATTGTTATCCGCATCGGCAATCATATCGCCGCCGAAACCAGTTTCGATCATGGTAAAAGAATTTTTTCCGTTGGAAGCATCATCTTTTATAATACCTAAGTCATTCACCATATAACGGCCTCCCTTTCTAATGATCTGCAAAAACTGGGTTCCGGCATTGTTGATTGCATAGATATTCCCGTCATAGCCAGTTGCCATTCTCGTCATATGGGAATTGATGTCACATGATGTTACTCTCACCACATTGTTTTCCACCAACGTAATTTCTTTGGTTTTTGCATTTAGGACATAAATATTAGGAGAAAACATCGGCATGTAAACCAGATTATTGTTTACCTGATCGTAAGCCAATGTTGCCATATTCACCGCCTGAGCATTATTATACGTATTCTTATCTTCAACTACCGTTGCGCTTCTGTTCTGCGAGAATACCTTTGCTGAAGCATCAGCGGTAAAAACCTTATCTCCGGACACGCCGGTGGTTCCGTCAAGAGCGCGGAAATCACTGAAAATAATGCTTGGCGTATCTTTCCCGGTGAGGGCAAAAAAATCCTGTTGTGCATAGACATTGGCAGCGGACAGCATTAAAAATAGAGGAAGTAAATGTTTTTTCATAGTATGTATATTTGGTTCGTAATTATTTTACTATGACTAAGTTACACAATTTTCAAATTGATTGAAAAAAAATTGTGAGATTTAAACAGGAATATTATTAGCTTTTCCAGGCCTAACGTCAGAACGAAAAAAAAATTTTAAAATTGAATGTTGAAATGATAAATTCTTCACTACACTTAAGTGACAGGGATAAGGATAAAAAACTCTCACAAATAATTGTGAGAGTTTGTATAAATATTTAAAAAAATTTAATTCAGGACATACGATGTTCCGTCCCTGCCGTCTTTAAGCTCAATACCTTCAGCAAGCAGTTTGTCACGGATCTGGTCTGAAAGCTCGAAGTTTTTAGATTTTCTAGCCTGGTTTCTTAATTCAATTAACACTTTCAAAGTCTGGTCCAGCTTTTCATTGTTATTTTCTTCAATGGTCTGTAAGCCTAACACATCAAAAATAAAAGCGTTTAAAGTAAATCGTAAGTTCTCTAAATCTTTCGCTGAAATGGTTTCTTTTCCATCCTTCAAAGCAAAAATGTATTTCACGGCTTCAAATAAGTGGGCTATCAGCACCGGAGAATTGAAATCATCCGTTAATGCATCATAGGCTTTATTTTTCCACTCTTCCAGACTGAAACCGGATTGTTTTTCATCATCCGGGTTGACTGAGTTTAAAACTTTCACGGCTTCCATTAACCTTATGAACCCTTTTTCGCTGGCAATCATTGCATCATTGGAAATATCCAGAACGCTTCTGTAGTGTGCCTGTAAAAAACAGAACCGTACAATAGACGGATGGAAAGGCTTTTCGAAGAAATCATTCTCCCCTGTTACCAATTGCATCGGCAGGATATAATTTCCGGTCGATTTACTCATGCGCTGGGAATTCATCGTCAGCATATTGGCATGCATCCAGTAATTTACCGGAGCAGCATCATTGCAGGCTTTTCCTTGGGCAATTTCACATTCATGGTGCGGGAATTTCAGGTCCATTCCGCCTCCGTGAATATCAAAAGTTTCGCCTAAATATTTCGTGCTCATCGCCGTACATTCAAGGTGCCATCCCGGGAAACCTTCTCCCCATGGCGAATTCCATCTCATGATGTGTGCCGGAGATGCTTTCTTCCAAAGTGCAAAATCCTGCGGGTTTTTCTTTTCGCCCTGTCCGTCCAGGTCGCGGGTGTTGGCAAAAAGCTCTTCAATATTCCTTTTGGAAAGCTCACCGTAATTCAGGCCTCTCCTGTTGTATTCCAATACATCAAAATAAACGGAACCGTTGCTTTCGTAAGCGAATCCTTTTTCAATCAGTTTTTGCGTTAATTCAATCTGCTCAACGATGTGCCCGGTTGCTGTCGGTTCAATATTCGGCGGCAACAGATTAAACATTTCCAGGACTTTATGGAAATCCACCGTATATTTCTGTACGATTTCCATGGGTTCCAGCTTTTCAAGGCGGGTTTGCTTAACGAAACGGTCGTTATTTACATCCCCGTCATCGGTAAGGTGGCCGGCATCGGTGATATTCCGGACGTATCTTACTTTATAACCCAAATGCGCTAAGCTCCTGTAAATAAAATCGAAAGAAAGGAAAGTCCGCACATTTCCCAAATGCACATTGCTGTACACGGTAGGCCCGCAGACATACATTCCGACATTTCCTTCAAGAATGGGTTTGAATATTTCTTTTTCTCCCGCAAGCGAGTTGTATATTTTTAGTTGCATTGTTTATTTTGATTTAATGATTTTAAAATTTAGTTTAAAGTTTTCCTATTAAAAGACCGACATCCTTTAACAACAGCATTCATAGCAACAACAAATAATTGTGGTTATAAAAATTTTGTCTGAAACTTTTTTAAATTTTATCATTCGCCGTAATTTAATAGTCCAATTTCGCATGGCTTCCCACATAATGAAGGAATTCCTGTCTTGTGATCGGATTGGTTCTGAAAATCCCGCTCAATTCTGCCGTGATCGTAGAACTTGCCGTATCTTTTATTCCCCTGCAATTTACGCAAAGATGTTTTGCATCGATAATACAGGCTACATCTTTTGTTCCCAATGCTTCTTTTAAGGCATCGACAATCTGCATGGTGAGCCTTTCCTGAACCTGTGGCCTTTTGGCATAATAATCCACCAGCCTGTTGATCTTTGAAAGACCGATGACCTGACCGTTTGAAATATACGCTACATGTGCCCTTCCGATAATCGGTAAAAAATGGTGTTCACAGAATGAATATACGGTAATATCTTTTTCCACCAGCATCTGGCGGTATTTATATTTATTTGAGAAGGTAGAAATCCCGGGTTTGTTATCCGGCAGAAGCCCGCCGAAGATTTCATTCACATACATTTTGGCTACCCGCTTCGGGGAATCTTTCAGAGAATCATCGGTCATATCAAGGCCTAACGTTTGCATAATTTCCCCGAAAAGCTCTGTGATTTTCTCTATTTTTTCCTGTGGCGATTTATCAAAAGCATCTTTCCTAATAGGCGTATGTTCTTTTCCCGTGAAAATATCATCATCGTTATCCGTAAAATCAACCATTTTTATTTAATTTGCAGCAAAAATACGGATAATATCCGTTTTGTTTATTTCAAATCATACTAAAAAATTATCTTTCAGCCTCTGCCTTATGATTATTGTTGAAGAAGTACACAATGAAAACCACAAAAGAGAATTTCTGGAGTTTCCGGCAAGACTTTATCAGCATGACGAAAACTATATCAGACCCTTGGATAAAGATATTGAAGAGTTCTTTGACCCTGAAAAAAATAAATTCTTCAGGAGCGGGGAATGCACCAGATTTCTATTCAAAAATAAACAACATCAAACGGTAGGAAAAGTGGCCGTTTTCATAAACCCTTTATACAAACAGGAACAACCTACCGGAGGCATCGGATTTTTCGACTGTATCAATGATCATGAGACCGCAAACTTTATTTTTGACTTTTGTAAAGACTGGCTTCAGCAGCGTGGAATGGAAGCCATGGACGGCCCGATCAACTTCGGGGAACGTGACAAATTCTGGGGTCTCCTGATCGAAGGTTTTATTGAACCTTTGTACGGAATGAATTATAATTCCCCTTATTATAAAGCTCTTTTTGAGCAGTATGGTTTCAGGGTATATTTTGAACAGCTTTGCTTTTCAAGACCTGTTTTTGCTGAAGTTTCGAGAGTTTTTACCGTGATGCACGCCAAACATAAAAGAAACCCGGATATTACAGCACGCCCAATGAAAAAAGCCCATCTGGAAAAGTTCGCAAAGGACTTTACGGAAATTTATAATAAAGCCTGGGCATCGCATGGAGAAGGAAAACAGATAGAAGAAACCAAAACCTTAAAAATGTTTAAGATAATGAAACCCATTATTAATGAACACATCTCATGGTTTGTGTATGAGAATGAAAAACCGGTTGCGATGTGGATGAATATCCCTGACCTGAACCAGTGGTTTAAATACCTGAACGGAAAATTCGGGCTCTGGGAAAAGCTTAAGGTTCTCTGGCTTAAAAGATTTAAGAAGAATGAGAAAATGATTGGTCTCGTTTTTGGTGTTGTTCCCGAGTGGCAGAAAAAAGGTCTTGAAGGATATATGATCTGGGAAGGAACGCAGCATTTGAGAAAGTATACTGATTTTAAGGTGACCGAACTGCAGTGGATCGGTGATTTTAACCCTAAAATGATCAAGATTGCCGAAAGCCTGGATACTACCATAACACGCAAGCTTGCTACTTACCGGTATCTGTTTGACAGCAATAAAGAATTTAAAAAACACCCCGAATTATAATATTAAAAAGCAAAACTTATGGATCCAATGATTATTTTCTTTATCCTCTTTCTTCTGATCATATTCTCTATTCCCGCACTTATTTTTCTGATTGCCTATCTTGCAGCCAGAAGCAGAAAAAAGAAACAGAAAGCGTTGCTCGAGAAAATCGGCACTCCTGAATATTATGCCTTTGTGCGCTACAATATGGGGAATACGCAGAATGAATTTTTTAAACTCAAAGCGTTCCAGGGAAGCGGAATTATTTACGTTGAAGGCAGGAATATCCATTTTGTAGATACTTTACACCAGAACCCGCATGTATTTTCTCTGGATGAAAGCTCTATAAAATGGGAAGACATCAATATTGTGAACGGCCTTTTGAAATGGTTTTCAGTAGCAGATCTAGAAAAAAAATATTACTTCAATATTGAGAGCGGTATGTTTATCTTCAATACCAATTCTTCAAAACCCACCACAAAAAGCGTTTTCGACAGGCTGGTTCTGTATCAGAACGAAATGCCGGCAACCCTTCATCAGATATAAAATTTCGGCGGAGCCTTTGGCTCCGCCGAAATTTATAAAACCTAATTAAATTACATAATAAAGCCCTGTTTTCTAACAGGGCTTTAATTTTTAATCTATCAGAACAGTGCTCCCGCCACTTTCTTGATGTTATCGCTTTTACCCATTGAGTAAAAATGTAAAACGGGAATACCAAAATCCAGCAGTTCCCTGCACTGGCTGATGGCCCATTCGACACCGATCTGTTTTACAGCTTCATTATTCTTCGCTTTTTCCACTTCATTGATTAATTCTTCCGGTAAATCGATCTTGAAGATCTGCGGTAAAATCTTTAAATGTTTCTTGGTGGCAATCGGTTTGATGCCCGGAATAATAGGAACGGAAATTCCCATCGCCCTTGCTTTCTGGACAAATTCAATGAACTTTTTATTGTCAAAAAACATCTGTGTGACAATATAATCGGCACCTGCATCCACTTTTTGTTTCAGCCATTTCAGGTCATAGTTCATAGACGGGGCTTCCATGTGTTTTTCGGGATAACCGGCTACCCCGACACAGAATTTATTATGCTCATCACATTCCTGTTCTTCATTATGCAGGTATTTCCCTCTTCCCAGGTCATTAATCTGGTGTACCAGATCCATGGCACTTGCATGCCCGCCCTGCGTTGGTTCAAAGTACTGATGCCCTTTCATCGCATCACCGCGTAAAGCCATAATATTGTCTATTCCGAGATACATACAGTCCACCAGAAGATATTCCGTTTCCTCTTTAGTGAAACCTCCGCACAGCAGATGAGGAACGGTATCGACATTGTATTTATGCTGAATGGCGGCGCAGATCCCTAACGTTCCCGGACGCATTCTTGTGATCCTGCGCTCCATCAATCCGTTTCCTTTATCAATATAAATATATTCCTCTCGGGAAGTGGTGACATCAATGAACGGCGGCTTGAATTCCATCAGCGGATCGATATTCGTGTACAGATCTTCAATCCCGATTCCCTTTTGTGGAGGAACGACCTCAAGGGAGAATAATGTTTTCCCGTTTGCGTTTTTTATATGGTCTGTGATTTTCATTAAATCTTTTCTACTTTATTTTTTATAAAATTTATAATATAACTTATTATGCGAGTTGCAACTTCGTTATAAATTACAATTTGATTTACATCATAAAAATATATTTTTGAATCAATTGGAAATTCTTCTATAACACCTTCACCTATTACATTATAAAAAACTTTTTCGTTAGATATTGTATACTTTACTGTCTTTCTTTTTAATGAGATTCGAACAATAATATTTAAATCAAATTCATCAATTAAATGATCATTAAAATTAATAGGTAATTCTAACTCAATAGATTCATTAAATACAAAAGATTCATCATGAAATTTGTTGATTAATAATTTATAATCTGTAAGTAAGAACTTTTCTCCAGAGTACATCAAATATGACTTTTGAAAAAGTTCTCCAATTTTGTTTAACTTCGGAAGTAAATATTCTAAAAAATTAATTATATAATAATCAGTTAATATTTTTTTATCTTTTTCAAAATCTAGCCCTACTGATGTACTAATTTTTGATTCTTTAACAAACAACTCAATCTCCTTATCCAAATCATCTGCTTCATTAATATTTTCTCCATTAATCGCTTTCTGCATAATATAGAAGCTGAATCCTATATTTTCGGCAAATAGCTTTATTAAATCTTCGTAGATTCCATTATCAGCAATGTTTAATGCAGCGTAATATTGTTTTTTATCTTTATTTTTAATGACAATAACTGGATACTGATGTTTAAGCAAAATGAAATTGCTCAGAATTCTTGCTAATCTTCCGTTTCCGTCGTCAAAGGGATGAATAGAAGTAAATTTATGATGGAAAATAGCGGAAATGATGATTGGATGCAGATTTTCTTCCTCAGCATTTCTGTACCATTCCAAAAGATTATTCATTTCAAAAGCTACTTCATCAGGATTTGTATAATAATGTATATCACCCGAAAGCGTTTGTACATGATTTGGGGATGTCTTATATTCCCCTATTTTTATTTCCTTTTGAAATTCAATCCCTTGAGGTGAAATGGTTTTTGAGAAATAAGGTTCAACCAAGATAATCTTATGTAAATCTTTGATATCACTTTCTGAAAGCAGGCGGTCTTCTTTAATCAGTTGAAGCATAAATCCTATTGCCTCATTATGTCCTTTGATATCCAGGTGATCTTTAAAAGGTTTTCCTTTTGCAGTCAGTCCGAAATTTAAAAATGCAACAGTTTCTCCATAACTTAATTGATTGCCTTCAATTGCATTAGAATTGTAGTTCCAATCCAACTTTAATTTTTGGAAAATTTTATTTTCCAATTCTTTGGAAAATGGACGGTGGGCATCTATCTTTGCTTTCTGGTTATCAATCAGTTTCATGTCGTTTAATTCTTCTAATCCTTTGTAATTTTTCATATTGTTTTTTTTTACAAAAGTAACTTAATCCGCTAAATTAGGTGACAGCCATTTTCTGGCTTCCTGTAAAGAAATCCCTTTTCTTTTCGAATAATCTTTCAACTGGTCTTCAGCAATTTTGCCCAACCCAAAGTATTTGGCGTGCGGGCTTCCAAAATAATATCCGGACACTGAAGCGGTAGGAAACATCGCAAGGCTTTCCGTCAGATATACCCCGATATTTTCTTCTACGTTTAAAAGATCCCAGATCGCATGTTTTTCGAGATGATCCGGACAGGCGGGATAGCCGGGTGCAGGGCGAATCCCTTTATATTTCTCAGCAATCAGGTCTTCATTACTCAGGTTTTCCTGGTTGGCATAGCCCCAGTATTCGGTCCTGACTTTTTTATGCAAAAATTCAGCATAAGCTTCTGCAAAACGGTCGGCTAAAGCTTTTACCATAATGGCATTGTAATCGTCATGGGCCTTTTCATATTCATTGGACAGCTCATCCGTCCCAAAGCCGGTGGTTACACAGAAAACTCCTACATAATCCGTTTTACCGGAGCTTTGAGGAGCAATAAAATCACTTAATGCCAGATAATCTTTTCCTTTTGATCTTTGGGCCTGCTGTCTGAGGGTTAAAAATTTAACCTGTTCATGATGGTTTTCATCAAAGATGATAATATCATCTGTCTCATTGGTATTTGCTTTAAAAATCCCGAAAATAGCTTTTGCAGTGAGCAATTTTTCATCGAGGATCCTTTTTAAAATCACCTGCGCATCTTTAAACAATTCTCTGGCCTGCGCCCCGACGACCTCATCTTCTAAAATATTCGGATATTTTCCATGCAGGTCCCAGCTTCTGAAAAACGGAGACCAGTCTACAAACGGCAGCAATTCATTTAAATCCTGGTTTTCAAAAATCTGTATTCCCAATTGGTTAGGGGTGAAGATTTCTTCATTCTGCCAGTCAATCTTAAAACGGTTTATCCTTGCTTCTTCAATGGTAACATAATCTTTATCGATCTGCCGGTTCAGGAATTTTTCCCTGAAATCCGAATAATCGCTTTTCAGATCCGAAACATATTCTTTATTACGGTCGCCCAGCAGGGAACTTACTACATTCACCGCTCTTGAGGCATCATTTACGTGAACGACGGCATTTTTATATTTCAAATCGATCTTTACCGCGGTATGGGCTTTTGAAGTCGTTGCTCCGCCGATCAATAAAGGAAAACTTAAGTTCTGCCGTTCCAGTTCTGAAGCGATGTAGACCATTTCGTCTAAGCTTGGGGTAATCAGTCCGCTTAATCCGATCACATCAACATTATGTTCAATGGCAGCCTGAATAATTTTTTCGGCAGGGACCATCACACCCAAATCGACAATTTCATAATTGTTGCATCCCAGAACTACACTCACAATGTTTTTACCGATATCGTGAACATCGCCTTTTACGGTGGCCATTAATATCTTTCCGTTGGCTTTCTGAGTCTGGTCTTTTTCCGCTTCAATGAAGGGCTGCAGATAGGCTACTGCTTTTTTCATTACCCGTGCTGATTTTACCACCTGCGGCAGAAACATTTTTCCGCTTCCGAAAAGATCACCCACCACGCCCATCCCGGTCATCAGATTGATTTCAATAACATGTAACGGTTTTACGGCCTGCTGCCTGGCTTCCTCCACATCTTCTTCAATAAAACGGTCGATCCCTTTTACCAGAGAATGGGTAATTCTTTCCTGCAAAGGATAAGAGCGCCATTCCAGTTCTTCAACCTTTTCTTTTTTAACTGATTTATTTCTTTCAGAATAATCTAAAAGACGTTCCGTAGCGTCTTCTCTTCTGTCAAGAATGACATCTTCAACAAGTTCCAAAAGTTCTTTGTTAATCTGATCATACACCTCAAGCATTGCGGGATTCACAATACCGATGTTCATTCCTGCCTGTATCGCATGATAAAGAAAAACAGAATGCATCGCCTCCCTTACGGTATCATTTCCACGGAAAGAGAAAGAAACATTGGATACGCCTCCGCTCACCGAAGCATAAGGAAGATTTTGTCTTACCCATCGGGTCGCCTCAATGAAATCGATTGCGTTCCTGCGGTGTTCATCCATTCCGGTGGCAACAGGGAAGATATTCAGGTCGAAAATAATATCCTCAGCAGGAAATTTCACTTCGTTGACCAGAATGTCATAAGAACGTTTTGTGATTTCGAGTCTCCTCTTGTAATTGTCCGCCTGCCCCACTTCATCAAAAGCCATCACGATCACGGCTGCTCCATATCTTTTTATGGCCCTGGCATGTTTTACGAACTCTTCTTTCCCTTCTTTTAAACTGATGGAATTCACCACACACTTTCCCTGAACCACCTGAAGGCCGGCTTCAAGAATCTCCCACTTGGAAGAATCGACCATAATCGGAATTTTGGAAATATCAGGTTCGGAGCCGATAAGGTTAAGAAATTTGATCATGGAAGCTTTTCCGTCGATCAGACCGTCATCAAAATTAACGTCAAGGATCTGGGCACCACCATCTACCTGGTCTCTTGCAATATCTAAAGCTTCAGAAAACTTCTCTTCTTTTATTAATCGTAAAAACTTCTTGGACCCGGCTACATTGGTCCGCTCCCCAACGTTGATAAAATTGCTTTCCGGTGTTATAATCAAAGGCTCAAGCCCTGATAATCTTAAATATTTCATTTTATAATTTACCAATTTAAAAATCTAACAATCTGCTGCTGAACTGAACATTCGCAAACTGTTAAATTAACGCCTTATTATAGGTTGCTTTTCTCGGCTCATATTTTTCAACCAGATCTGCAATCGCTTTGATATGTTCCGGCGTTGTTCCGCAACAACCTCCGATGATGTTAATCAGTCCCTTCTCAACATATTCCCGGATCTGCTCCGCCATAAATTCCGGGGACTCGTCATATTGACCGAAGGCATTCGGCAAACCTGCATTCGGGTATGCCGAAACATAAAATTCTGAATTATGGGCCAAAGTTTCCAGATATGGTGTGAGCTGATTGGCTCCCAAAGCACAGTTAAATCCAACGCTTAATAAATTCAAGTGTGATACGGAAATTAAAAACGCTTCTGCCGTCTGTCCGCTCAGTGTTCTTCCTGAAGCATCGGTAATGGTTCCGGAAACCATAATCGGAATTTCGATTCCTCTTTCTTCCTGAATTTCATCGATGGCAAATAAAGCGGCTTTCGCATTCAAGGTATCGAAAATGGTCTCCACTAAAAGAATATCTGAACCCCCGTCTAACAATGCCTCGCACTGTTGTTTGTAAGCTACCCTCAAATCTTCGAAAGTGATGGCCCGGTAACCAGGATCGTTAACATCCGGGCTCAGGCTTGCCGTTCTGTTCGTCGGGCCGATGGAACCGGCGACAAATCGTGGCTTATCAGGATTCTTTTCGGTATATTCATCACAGGCTTTGCGGGCAATTTTTGCTGACTCGTAATTCAGTTCATACACCAGATCTTCCATGTGATAATCAGCCATGGCAATGGTGGTTCCCGAAAATGTATTGGTCTCAATGATATCAGCACCGGCTTCGAGATATTTTTTATGTACTTCTTCGATGGCATGGGGCTGGGTCAATGACAATAAATCATTGTTTCCTTTGACAGGGTGCTCCCAGTTTTTGAAACGTTCGCTACGGTAATCTTCTTCCTCAAATTTATAACGCTGCAGCATCGTCCCCATGGCTCCGTCGAGAATTAAAATTCTTTCGGATAGTGCTTTGTATAATTGTTCTGAATTTTTCATTTTTAATTTGATCTTAATTTTGACTGTAGTCTTATCAGGTTTTTGAACCTTGAAAAGATCCATTATTCCAATGCCTGCTTCAAATCTGCAATGATATCTTCCACATTTTCCAAACCTACGGAACAGCGGACTAAACCCGCAGTAATACCCACTTCATTCCTTTCTTCCTCTGTTAATTTTGAATGAGTGGTTGAAGCCGGATGTGTCACAATGGTTCTGGTATCGCCCAGATTTGCAGATAATGAGCACATTTTTATTTTATTCAAGAAATTCCTTCCGCCTTCAATGCCTCCTTTTATTTCAAAGGCGACGATATTTCCTCCCAGTTTCATCTGCTTTTTGGCAATTTCATAGCCCAGATGAGAGGGTAAAAATGGGTACTTCACCAATTCTACATTCGGTTGGCCTTCTAAAAATTCTGCTACTTTCAACGCATTTTCACAATGTTTTTCTACACGCACGGCTAATGTTTCCAAACTTTTGGACAACACCCAGGCATTGAAAGGAGACATGGCCGGACCCGTATTTCTTGCGAAAAGATAAATTTCCCTGATCAGGTCTTCTCTTCCGACTGCTATCCCGCCTAATACCCTTCCTTGTCCGTCAATCAGTTTTGTTGCAGAATGCACGACAATATCCGCTCCATATTTAACCGGTTGCTGAAGATAAGGCGTTGCAAAACAATTGTCTACAATGAATATCAGGTTGTGATTTTTAGCGATTTTTCCGAAAAATTCCAGATCCAATACTTCAATGGCAGGATTGGTCGGGGTCTCAAGGTATAGGATTTTTGTGTCCGGCCGGATATATTGTTCTACATTTTCTGCATCTTCAGCTTTGAAATAGCTGGTCTGAATATTCCATTTCGGGAAATATTTGGTAAACAGCGTATGTGTAGAACCGAAAACCGACTGACAGCTCACGATATGGTCGCCCGCATTCAATAAAGCCGCAAAGGTTGAATATATGGCCGCCATTCCTGTTGCAAAAGCATATCCTGCTTCTGCTCCCTCCATTTTTGTAATTTTATCTGTAAATTCCGTTACATTCGGATTTGAAAAACGGCTGTACAGGTTCTTGGGTTTTTCTTCGGCAAAGCTCGCCCGCATATCTTCGGCATCTTCAAAAACAAAGCTTGAAGTTAAAAACAGCGGTGTTGAATGCTCGTCAAACTGGGTTCTTTCAGTCTGCGTCCGTATAGCAAGGGTTTCAAAATTTTCCATAAAAATTAAATTTAATATAACAATGTATCAGTTTAGCAGTTCACCAATTCATGGTATCATTTTTTGATTTTTACAATGATACATTGTTATATTGTTACATTTATTTATTTTGTTTCACTGAGTCTTAAAATATCTCCGAAAACACCTCTTGCGGTAACCTGGGCTCCGGCTCCGGCTCCCATAATAACGATCGGATGCTCTCCATAGCTTTCAGTGTAAATCTCGAAGATTGAATCTGAGCCCTTCAGCTGCCCTAAGGCTGAACCTGCGGGGACAGAAATCAGCTGTACATCCAGTTCGCCTTTGTCCTGCTGCAGATCTCCGTGCAGGTCACCGACATATCTCAATACATGGCCAGGCTCCTGGGTTCCTTTAATTTTCTGATATTCTTCATTCAATTCTTCAAGTCTTGTAAGAAATTCCGGTTTGGAAACGGAAAGTAAATGCTCCGGCACCAGATTCTGGATTCTGATATCATCAAATTCATTGATCAGGTCTAATTCCCGGGCTAAAATCAGCAGCTTTCGGGCAACATCATTTCCTGACAGGTCTTCTCTCGGGTCCGGCTCAGTATATCCTTTTTCCAGTGCTTCATTGATAATGACAGAAAACCGATCATCCCTCAAAGAAAAATTATTGAAAACGTAACTTAAAGTTCCTGAAAACACCCCTTTGATCCTCGTGATATTCTCACCTGAAAGATGTAAAAGCTTAATGGTATCAATCAGCGGCAGACCTGCGCCCACATTGGTTTCATATAAGTACCGCCTGTTGTTTTTGTTTAAGGTATACCTCAGTTTACGGTATTCCTCAATCGGAAGGGTATTGAAAATTTTATTGGAAGACACCAGGTCAAAACCATTTTCTGCCAGCGCATGATAGTTTTTTACAAAGTCTTTGCTTGCCGTGTTGTCTACCACAATCAGGTTTTCCAGCTGGTTTTCTTTTGAAAACCTGATCAGGGTATCGATATTTGAAGGACTTTCAGCAGTCAGCACCTCATCATTCCAGTTGTTTCCGAACCCTTTTTTACTGAAGGCAATTTTTCTGGAGTTGGCTACTGCCACAACTTTAAGATCGATATTTTTACGTCTTTTAATTTCTTCCGAAGATTCCAGAACCTGTTTTATCAATGTTTTCCCAACGTTCCCATGACCGATGATGGCTAAATGCACCGTTTTCGGTGTTTTATAAATTTCGGATTCAATGATATTTTTTGCTTTTTCGCTTTGTGAAGAGGTCACCACAATGTTCACTCTTTTTTCACTGGCTATCTGATTGAGCAGCAATGGGAACACATTATTCCTGGCCAATTCCGACAGGACTTTATTAAAATCCTCTGCAACAAACCCTAATACCGATACATTATTAATACTGTAGATCTGAGAAACTTTCCCGGATTTCCGTTCTGCCTCAAATTCATCAATCAGGCAGTTGACTGCTTTTTCAGAATCGCTTTCCTGCACCAGAATAGACAATCCGTTTTCAATAGCCTGCTGGGAAATTACCCCGACACTGATCCGCGCCAAGGTAAGCGCTTTGAAAATCCTTCCGTCAATCCCGATTTCCCCCAGGAAATCTTCTCCTTCAAACTTAATGATGGACCTGTTTTTTAAAAATTTTATTTCGTTGGCACTGTTCTTCATCTTTACAAAATATTTTTAATGATCGTATTTAATTGTTCATATTCCATCAGGAAGGCATCATGCCCGTGTATGGACTGTATTTCATGATAAAATACCCGGTTTTTATTCTTTTTCAGGTTCCCGCAGCACATCCGGATTTCTGAAACCGGAAAAAACAGATCGGTATCCACTCCAATCAGATGGATGTCTGCTTCTATCCTGTTCAATCTGTCTTCATCAGCATTGATATTCATCAGCAAATGGTTCATCAGCCGGTATGCTTTCAGACTAAATCTTTCGTTTAATGCATTTCCATGATAAATCAGCCAGTCTTCGGATGCCAGCCGTTGTTTTTCATTATTGTATGTATTCTGAAACCGGTCATTCAGAGACTGGGGTGTCCTGTAACACAGCATGGCATGGATCCTGGCCTTTTGCAGAGGTTCATCGTTCTGATTCAATAAAAATTTTTGAACCAGGCACTGGGCATGAAGCCAGTCGTGGGTTTTATAATCACAGGCAACTGGAATGAAAATTTCAGCAAGTCCTGGATTTTTCGCCAGCATTTCCCATCCGATCCCACCTCCCAGAGATCCTCCGATTATGGCATATAAACGCGTAACTCCTAATATTTCCAAGCTTTTTAAAAAGATATTGGCTATATCCGAAGACGTAAAATCTTCATATTCATCCAATAAAAAACCATCATAGCCGTTTCCTGGAATATTGAAGCACAGAACGGTGTACTTATTGGTATCAATGATGCGGTTTTCGCCGATCAGATTTTTCCACCAGCCTTTTTCTCCGGCCACGTCTGAATTTCCGGTTAACGCATGGTTAATTAAAATAAGAGGTGCTGAAAAGAGGGCTTTTCCGAAAAGCTGATAGCTTAACGGAATATGATATTCCTTTTGAGAATCGGTATGGTACGAAAAATGAATATGGTTCAGTTCTGTTTTCAATTCTATTATGCTTTATAATACAATTGAAAATGCCACGAGAATGGCTGAAAGAAATTTCAGTAAGTTATCTGTCCAGAAATAAATCTGGTAGAACGTAGCACCTTCTTTGCTTGCACAAAGGGTTGCTAAGGTTTCATAGGGTCTAATCCCTCAACCTTTCTTGATAACATTTTCAATATGCGAATGAACGAATGGTGCAAAGATAGAACATTTTTTTAAATATGCATATAAATTTAATTTAATATAACAAACCCTTATCAATAAAGGATTTTAAAAGTTATATTATTAATAATTCAAATGTAAGAAGTTGGAGTTTTTTCTTAAAAAAACTAACTTCGTATGGAAAACAGGTGAGATATGAGTGCAGAAAAACAAAGATTACAGGATAGCAACTGGAAGAACTGGGGACCTTATGTAAGTAACCGGCAATGGGGAAATGTTAGAGAGGACTACAGTTCAAACGGCGACGCATGGAATTTCGCCAATCATAACAATGCAGAAAGCTACGCCTACCGTTGGGGTGAAGAGGGAATTGCGGGGATTTCAGATGCAAAGCAGCTTTTCTGCTTCGCGCTCTCTTTCTGGAATAAGAAAGATAAAATCGTTAAAGAGCGCTTCTTCGGGCTCAGCAACCCTCAGGGAAACCATGGGGAAGATATCAAGGAAATTTTTTACTACCTGGATAATACGCCTACGCACAGTTATATGAAAATGCTGTATAAATATCCCATCAATGAATTTCCTTATGACGATATCCGTGCTGAAAATGCAAGACGCAGCAAAAAACAGCCTGAGTATGAAATTTTTGACACCGGAATTTTCGACCATGATGAATATTTCGATATTTTTATTGAATATGCCAAAGCAGATCACGATGATTTTCTGATACGGGTAACGGTGTGTAACCGAAGCGAGGCAGATGCACCTATCATTGTGGCCCCCACCGTATGGTTCAGAAATAACTGGAAATGGGGCTACAACACCTATAAAGGACAGACCAATGCTTCTCATGAAGGATGTATCAATATTAACCATGACAGCGTTCCCGTCAAAAAGCTTTATTCGAGAAACATGAATGCTGAAAGTGCTTTTTGTGATAATGAAACAAACAATCCGAAATTACGCGGAGCACCCTATCCCGGCAACACTTATTTCAAAGACGGCATCAATGATTACATTATTTACGGAAGCAATACCGTCAACCCTGAAAAAAGAGGGACAAAGGCTTCGTTTTTAATTGATGAAACTATTAAAGCAAGCCAATCAAAAACATTTGATTTCAGATTATCGCCCCACGAGTCGGATAAGCCTTTCCAGGATTTCGACAAAATACTGGAAACAAGAATTGAAGAAGCCAATGAGTTCTATAGCGAGGTGCAGAATGATGTGGAAAGTGAAGATGAAAGAAATGTTCAAAGACAGGCTTTTGCAGGATTGTTATGGAACAAACAGTTTTACCATTATAATGTCGAAAAATGGCTGAAAGGAGACCCCAACTACGAAGCGCCGAGGGACTTTAATAATTACGTAAGAAATACGGAGTGGAATCATCTTCATAATAAAGATATTATTTCAATGCCCGATAAATGGGAATATCCGTGGTATGCAACATGGGACCTGGCCTTTCACTGTGTGCCGTTAGCCATCATCGATGCAGAATTCGCAAAAGGGCAGCTTCTGCTATTAACCAAAGAATGGTATATGCATCCCAACGGGCAGCTGCCGGCCTATGAATGGAATTTAAGCGATGTTAATCCGCCTGTTCATGCATGGTCATGCTTCCGGGTCTTTAAAATTGATGAAAAGCAGAATGGGAAACCTGATCTTTTATTCCTGGAAAAAGTGTTCCAGAAGTTACTTTTAAATTTTACCTGGTGGGTTAACCGAAAGGATAAAAACGGCAAAAATATTTTCGGAGGAGGCTTCCTTGGGCTTGATAACATCGGGGCTTTTGACCGGAACATGATATTAAAAGACGGGCAGCACCTGGAGCAGGCCGACGGAACCAGCTGGATGGCCATGTATGCACTGAATATGATGCGGATTGCCATGGAACTTGCCCAGTACTATCCGGTGTATGAAGATATGGCCATTAAGTTTTTCGAGCATTATCTTTATATTGCCGAAGCCATGGAAAACCTGGGTGACGGCACCAAAGGACTGTGGAATGAGGAAGACGGCTTTTTCTATGACGTTTTACAGCTGGGTGACGGCGACAGCGTTTCACTGAAACTCAGAAGTATCGTGGGATTGATTCCTATGTTTGCCGTAGAAATTATCGACCATCACCTGCTCGATAAAATGCCTAATTTCATGGAAAGAATGGAATGGGTCCTTAAAAACAAACCTGAACTGACCAAACTGGTGTCCCACTGGGAAGAAGAAGGCCAGGGAAGAAAACACCTGATGAGCATTCTGCGTAAGAACAGGCTTTCAAAAGTATTATCAAGGATGCTTGACGAAAAAGAATTCCTGAGCGATTACGGAATCCGGGCGATGTCTAAAGTGTATGAGGAAAATCCATTTGTTTTCTCGGTGCACGGGACTGAGAACGTGGTATATTACACTCCAGCAGAAAGTGACAGCCGGATGTTCGGAGGGAACAGCAACTGGAGAGGGCCGATCTGGTTTCCGATTAATTTCTTAATTGTAGAAAGCCTGCAAAGGTTCCATTTTTACTATGGCAACAGCCTTAAGGTCGAACTGCCTACCGGAAGCGGCGATAAGAAAAATCTCGATGAGGTGGCACAGAATATCAGCAACAGGCTGTGTTCTATTTTCCTTAAGGATGAAGTAGGCCAACGGCCTTTTAACGGGGGCAACTCCAAATTCAATTATGATGATAATTTTAAAGATTATATTACCTTTTTTGAATATTTCCACGGCGACAACGGCCGGGGTGTAGGGGCTTCCCACCAGACCGGCTGGACAGCAACCGTTGCAAAACTGATGAAGCCCAGATTAGGATAACATCATAAAATCATATTCACTTCAACCTCTATAAGCCTCTTTATCAAGAGGCTTTTTCCTATCTGTCACGCAATAACATTTATCAGATTAAGAGAAAGGAATTCGCTCTAACTGAATTTCAATTAGCACTACGGCATTGTTTCTATAATTTAAGTAAAAATTAAATATCAAAATTCAAATTTCATTAATGTATTATTAATTTATTCCCTATATTAGCATAATAAATCTAATAATTAAATTTATGAAAAGAAAATTACTACCTCTTACCGCTGTGGTATTTGCAGCAATGTTTACCAACCAGTTTAATGCTCAGGAATATCAACCAATGCAGATTCAGGGCGGATTTAACGCTGATGTTATCGCTAACGGAGTCGGTGCGGCTGCATCTTCTACCAATAATGATGTAGATGGAGTAAGCTATGCATTTATCTCGCGTGATTTTCAATTGACATCAAGCAGTACTCCGCTTACCTATGGACTTCCTGTCAACGGAATTATTAATTCTGCGGTTTCTTCTACATCCGGATTATCTTACAAGATGGCTTCTTACAGCTCCAACAATTCACTGAGGCTTTTAGCTGCAGGGGATAACGGTACTCTTATGTTCACCACGCCTCTTTCCGTAAACAGCTTATATATACTGGCTACTGGAGGAAGCGGAGCCTGTACGGTGGACGTAGATGTAAATTTTACAGATAATACTTCGCAAACCTTTACAGGGATCAGCATTTCAGACTGGTATGGCGGAAGCAGTTATGCTGTACAGGGAATCGGAAGGATAAATATTACAAACAATAACCTGGAGTCAGGAAGCGGTACCAATCCCAGATTATATCAGATTCCTTTAGCAGTAGACCCTGCCAACCTATCCAAAAGCGTTAAAAGCGTAACCGTGACCAAAACAGGAACCGGAGGAATCCCTAATATCTTTGCCGTTTCTGCAGACGCTTATAATGCATGCGGATCTCCGTCCAATCTTACATACACTTCTACCATGACAGGTGCGACTGTAAACTGGGATGCTTCTGCAAGTGCACCGTCTTCAGGGTATCAGTATTATTACAGCACCTCACCTGCTGCGCCTACCGCAACAACCGTTCCTACGGGAAGCGTTCCGGCAGGGACCACTTCGGTAACGCTAAATAGTCTTGCTACGGGGGAAACCTATTATTTCTGGGTGAGAGCCAACTGCGGATCCGGCCAGAGCTTCTGGAAAATGAAAGAGATAGCGACGGGACAGATTTCCTCAACTTATACCCTCGGGGATATCAATACGATGTTTAATAATACAAGTGTCACCACTTCATCGACAACCAACTGCCCGGGAAGCCTTAGCATTACCGTTCCGGCTGGATATAAAATAAAATCAACGGCTGTATCTTACAATATGTCAACGGCCGGTAACGGCTGGATGACTGAACAGAGAAGTCTGCTTGCCTGTACAACCAACGGCAATACGGAAGCTGCAGTATCTTCGGGATCAGGATCAAACACCGGAACATTTTCTTACAACAGGACCGGCCTTACTTTAGCAAATGATCTTACGGGAACAGTTGACTTTGAAATGAGAGCATGGAGAACATATGGAGGCTCTGACTGCAGTGCAGCTTACAATAAAGTGGATAACGGCACTTTCACTGTAACAGTAACACTTCAACCTTTGGTTCTGGCTACCAGTGAAGTCAATGCAAAAGAAAAAGAAAGAATTGCTTATCCGAATCCGTTTATTGACACTTTACATATTGAAAAACCGGAAAATGTAAAAAGAGCAGTGATAACGGATCTTTCGGGAGTTATCGTAACAACAGTAGAAAATCCATCTTCTGAATTATTCCTGGGAGGAGTAAAATCGGGAATGTATATCTTAACTTTAACCATGAAAGACGGTTCTGTAAAAAGCATGAAAACAATTAAAAGGTAAATTAATACACCTATTCATATTAAAAAATGCGGATAAAAATTGATTTTTATCCGCATTTTACTTTTTTATTAAGATTGACTTTTATGACTGAACGATTTCTCCGTTCACATAAACATCATATCTTATTTCAACATTCGGTTCCAGTGTCTTTGACACAGAACAATACTTTTCAAAAGACAGCTGTGTCGCTTTCTGTGCTTTTTTAGGGTCAATATTTCCTTCCAATAGAAATTTAACTTTAATTGATTTGAAAGGCTTAGCTTCATCCACCGGAATCCTTTCTCCTTCCACCTCGGCTTTAAACCCTGTAATTTCCTGCCGTTGTTTTTTCAGGATAGAAACCACATCAATGCCGCTGCATCCTGCCACCGCCATCAGAACACTTTCCATCGGTGAGACTCCTCTTGCACCAAGTTCAGAAGTATTATCCAAAAGAATTGAATTTCCATGAGCATTGGTACATTCAAATAAATAATGGTCGTTGATTCTGTTGAGTGTTATTTTCATTTAACTGATATTTGTTTATTCATAAATTAATCCTTCCGCATCCATTTCCTTTTTTTCTTCAGGAGTCATATGATTCCTAAGGACTTTGATGGTATATCCTCCTTTGACCAAATTTTTATCCTGATACATCCAGTCACTCAGCCTTTCAGGAGAAATCTTAACTGAATCACCAAGTTTAACCTCCGCCACATCAACCGGAACATTCTGAACAATCCCGTAATATCCGCCTTCCTTAGATTGCAAATCACCGATCCAGATATGCTCGCCTCCGCCGTCTGATGTATCAAATTTTTGCTTTATACTAAAATTGGAATAGTCAGGATTATCATTATTGAATGCTGTCTGGAAATCAGAAAAAGTTTCTTTAGCCTTTTTAATAGCTGCATTCATTTCCTGGTCTGAGTTCTGAACATACAGAACATCCCGCTCTCCTGTCCTTTTTAATTTCTGTTCTTTATCCTGGCAGCTTATCACCAGAAACGACAAAAGGCATATGCTTATTACTTTTTTCATCTTAAAATTATAAAATCCCTCTTGCTTTGATCTCCAGGTATTTATTGATCACATCAATACTTAAATTTTCAGGCAGGGTATAAACTGTATAAATCCCATATTTACGAAGCTCCTGGATGATCAGTTTTTTCTCAAACTCAAACTTTTCTGCAATAATTTCATCATAGATTTCCTGCATGCTTTCAGGATTTTTATGGATGATTGTCTGAAGCTCTGCATTCTTAAAGAAAACCACAACCAATAGATGATTTTTAGCGATCCCGCGCAGATATTTCAACTGACGGTTCAGTCCGTCCAAAGTTTCAAAATTGGTAAATAATAGAATTAAACTTCTCTGGTTTAATGAATACTTTACATCCTGATATAATCTGTTGAAATCACTTTCAAAAAAGTCGGTTTTAATATTGTAGAGGGTTTCGGAGATTTTTTTAAGCTGCCCCGATTTATTTTCTGCGGCAATCTTATTTTCTGTTTTTTTGGAAAAGGTCATCATTCCCGCTCGGTCACCTTTTTTCAGGATAATATGCGACAGTGCCATGGTTGCATTGATGGAATAGTCCAGCAGGCTCAATCCTTTAAAGGGCATTTTCATCGTTCTTCCGGTATCGATCAGCATAAAAATCCGCTGTGATTTCTCATCCTGAAACTGGTTGACCATTAGCCGGTTGGTCTTGGAGGTCGCTTTCCAGTTAATGGTTCTGATATCGTCTCCGGGAACATAGTCTTTGATCTGCTCAAATTCCATCGTATGCCCCAGCTTTCTTATTTTTTTAATCCCGCCCAGCAGAAATTCGCTCTGAAGCGCCATCAGCTCATATTTTCTCAAATGAATAAATGAGGGATATGACGGCAGGGCAGCATCTTTCTGGAATGTAAACCTTTTCGAAACGAAGGCTAAAGGCGATGAAACATATACATTCAGGTTCCCGAAATGATATTCCCCCCGCTCTCTCGGCTCTAAGATATACTGGAAAAAATTATTTTTCCCTGATTCAATCTGTTTTTCAATTAAAAAGTCCCTCTTCTGGAACTGGAACGGAATTTCATCGATGATTCTGGCATTAATTGTAAAACTGTAGTTATTCTTAATATCAATTTTCACCGGGTTTTCATCACCGTTCGACAGTTTTTCCGGTAAAATCCTCTGGGCCGATATGCCATCCTTCTGATTAAAAACAAAAAGATAATCTACCATGGTCGCTAAAAAACATAACAGTAAAAGGACATGTGCCGCTATCATCAGGACCGGAAAGAAAAATGCAAAAACATACAGAACCCCCACTCCGATGAGTGCGAAAAAAAAGCGTGTATTGATGTATAGGTTTTTCATTGGCAATAATCGGTAAGCAATAGGCAGTAAGCTAAAAAATATAGTTGACAGTTCTTAACCGACATTTATTTCTATCTCGGAATTTCTATTCCCTCTAAAATCTGTCTGATGATTTCGTCTGCGGTTAAACCTTCCATTTCTCTCTCCGGTGATACAATCACCCGGTGCCTCAATACGGCATAACTCGCTTCTTTAATGTCTTCAGGCGTTACAAAATCCCTTCCTCTTAAGGCGGCAAATGCTTTGGAAGCGGTTAACAATGCCAGGCTTGCTCTAGGAGAAGCGCCCAAGTACAGGAACTGGTTTTCTCTGGTATTGACAATGATCTTCGCAATATATTCGATCAGCTGGGTCTCAACAATGATTTCTTTTACCAGATGCTGGTAGTTCTTCAGCTGCTGGGACGTAATCACTTTACTGACGCCTTCTGTCTTATCTTCTTTCTTGCTTTCGTGCTGGTTTTTAATGATGGTGATTTCATTTTCAAGAGTCGGATAGCCTACATTTATCTTGAACAGGAAACGGTCCAGCTGGGCTTCAGGAAGCCTGTAGGTTCCTTCATGCTCAATAGGATTCTGAGTGGCAACCACCAGAAAAGGCTCATCCATGGTATATTGCGTCCCGTCCATCGTAATCTGTCTTTCTTCCATTACTTCAAACAAGGCAGCCTGGGTTTTCGCCGGTGACCTGTTGATCTCATCGATCAGAATAAAATTGGAAAAAATAGGTCCCTGTTTAAACTCGAATTCTGAATTCTTTACATTGAAAATCGATGTTCCCAAAATATCCGAAGGCATCAGATCCGGTGTAAACTGAATCCTGCTGAATCCTACATCAATTGTTTTAGCCAGCAATTTTGCGGTAATCGTTTTGGCAACTCCGGGAACCCCTTCGATCAAGACGTGGCCATTCGATAATAAGGCGGCCAAAAGATGCTCCACCATGTTTTCCTGGCCTACGATTACTTTGGCTATTTCAGACTTCACTTTATCCAGGCTTGCCCGGAGCTCGATCATATCAATTCTCGACTCAAACTGTTCTTCTTTTTTGTCAAGATTAATAGAACTCAGCTTCTCTGTATTTTGGTTTTCAATATTTTCCATACTTTTATTTAATTTAACAATACAACAGTGTATCAATTTACCAATTAAAAATTTTTACATTATTATATTCAGGTCGTTACATCTCAAATTATCTGATCAAGCAGTTTATTCATTTTCGCCAGGTCCTCTTTCATGACGGCAGCATAAGGGTCCAGTGCTTTTTTGATGAAATGAGTCGCTTCGCTGATCATCTCCATCGGTTTTCCGGTTTTGAGCTGAAGTTTCTTTTCAAATTCTTCATCCAGCTTCTGGGTATCAATAAGAAGGTCCATCCTTACTTTGTTCAGGAAATACTGGGCTTTTTTCGCCATCATATCATGGAAATCACCTTCCTGTAAATATAAATTCCCGATACTTTTCACAAAATCTACCGAGGTATTCTTTAACGGCTCTACTATCGGAACAATACGCTGTTTCCTTTTTGCATTGAAGAAAATGAATAAAACCAACCCGCCTAGAAATATCCACCAGGCATATTTCAGTGCAGGATTCGAAAGGATAAATCTCAGGAAAAACTGCGAAGTTTTAGAGCTGCTTTTCACAAACCAGACCGTTTCCCTGTCGTCAAGGTACGAAAAAACATCCTGCGCATACTGCACGCTTCCGCGTTTCAGCAGGTAGTAATTGGTAATAAAAAGAGGCTCGCAGTGAACGTATATACTTCCTTTCCCAAACTTGACCTTAATAAAATTCGCCTGGTCTGTATTATTTTTTTCAACGGTTTTCCCTAAAACTTCTACGCCGGGTTTGACGAATGTGAAGCCTTTTCCTGACGGAAACTTATCCAGTTTAATAAAATCATTCTGATATTTGGTATCGGTAAGTTTTAATACATTTTCGTCTTCAAAAGAGATCTTGGAGTCGTAGTACCCGATGCTGTCTGAAATATCTTTCGGAACATCAGTGACAATCACCATGGCATCAGAACCGCTGGAAACCTGACTCAGGATTTTATTCCACGATTGTTTGTCAAGACCATTTTCAATGACTAAAATATTATGCGGCTTCTTTTTATTCCGGTTGTAATAGTCGTAAGGCGTCTGGTCAATTCTTTTTACTTTATTTTTAAAAAGATCGTTGATTTCGTTAGTAAAGACAAATAATCCGAACGGCGATTTCTGATTGGTATCAAAATTTTTCCTCCAGTCCGTACGCTCCGTTTTATTGACTTCAAACAACGCCAGAATAATCATCACAACAATGAAAATCACAGCATATATTTTGAAAGTTTTATTCATGATTACGGTTTAAAGGATTGATACTGGTTTTTAAATTTCAGATAGCTCTCTTCAGTGATGCTTAATTCTCCATACCAGACATAGTCAAAAATATACGAAAGATTATAGAATTCATTTTTCAGATGGGGAGCTTTCAGTTCTGCCACATAATCTTTATTGGTTTTTTCCGGGTTCCACGCAATCAGCTTTTTATCACTCAGCTTTTTTAAGGTAAACAGAAACTGATATCTTACGGCTGAACGGAAGTCACCGGATCTTTCAAACTGCAGAATACTTTCAGGGAAATTGATCTCATGGATATTTTCGTGCAGCTCTTCGTCCCTGATATTCACTTTCTTGTTTTTCTTTCCAAAAAATAAATTCCCTTCTTTTCCTATGAGATACCTGATAATAAAATACAGCAGGAAACCTACCAAAAGAATCGCAAACAGGCGGATCAGCACTTCGGCAATACTCCCTGATTTTGCAAACACGGTTTCACCGAAAATGCTTTCAATGATTTTGTAAACTTTCTGCATCAGCTTATCCCAGAAAGACATCCTGGGTTTTATAGTAGTATAGTCAAATTCTTTCTCCTTGTATCTTGACGGTATATTTTCTTTGAATTTTTTCGGATACAGTTCATTTTCCGTCACCGGATTTTTAGACAAAACAGAATCTGCACGGTACATATTTTTGTAATGTCCCGTATTTAACGAATCGATATACACCTCATCGAATGGCTCCGGCGGATCGTCATCTGTCTGCGCATAGGTATATCCGGCAGAGAAAAAAATCAGTAAGAAAAAAAGGATTTTATTCATTGATTCCAATGGTTTCTATTTCTGCCAGCTCCACTTTCTGGTGAAGATCTGTTCTGCTGTCATAATACATCAATCCCGAATTGATGTATAAAACATTCATCAGCAGCATGGAAAGTAATGAAGAAATTCCGTAAAGAAAAAATATCAGTATCCCGAAATTTCCTGTCATAGGGTTTTGCTCAAACTGGGCATCAGGAGCCGTAGTCGTTAGTTTTGTCATGAACAAGATCAAAGGAATGGCTGAAAATACTCCGCTCACGATATAAAACAGAATTCCCATAACAATGGTTGAGCCCCAGTATTTCCAGTACGGAGAGCTTTCTCTTCCGTTTGTATAGGAAAACTGAGCCCTTATCGCATAACTCAGACTTTCAAAAAAGCCTCTCTTCCCATTAAAATAATCATAGCACAGGAATGTAATGATGTTAAACAGGGTAGGAGCAACAAAAAGAATCAGTACAATTCCGATCAGGATAATGATCAGGAAGTAGGAAAACCCGAAAATAACGGTCGCAACCGGCATAACCAAAAAGGTCAACCCGAAATAAGCAGTGATCACTTTCTTCCAGTTAGCTTTGAAATCACTTATGATATCATCTGTTTTTACATCTTTGCTTCCTTCTGCAATTCTTCTCATATAAAAAACGGGGAAAAGAAAGTTAATCGTCATTAAAGCTGTGTAAAGAATGAACAGCAGAATTCCTGAAATAATGAACAGCCCGAGATTATCGGTAAAATACTGCTCAAGATAATAGCTTTCCCCACTCATATTCGAGCCGAAAAGCACTCCGAAAAATTCTCTGAACCCTAAGATAATGACTATGACCATCAAAATCAGCAATAAGCCGTTCAGGAGAATAAAATTTTTAAAATAATTTTTACCGTATACTTTAAAAAAAGCGAAACTGTCGCTGATAAAAGTTCCGAAATCCCTTTTTTTATATAATTGCATCATTGATCTGGTTATTAATTTTTTTATTGACAATTGAAGGATACAGGAGATAATAAAATCCTATGACCGCTAAAGATCCGAAGATAATGATCAGGTTTAAAAATAACGGCATCTTCAGTGCATGTCTTGTCACATACCCCTCGATAATTCCGGCACAGACCGTAAACGGAACGGTGCTTAAAAAGATCTTAAAGGAATCCCTGAATCCGTTTTTAAATGAGTTAAATCTTGAAAAAGTTTTAGGAAATAAAATGGATGCCCCTAAAATCAATCCGCACATGGCTTCCACCACCATGGAAAATATTTCGAAAACGCCGTGAAGCCAGATTCCCCTGGCACTATCCTTCAAAGCCCCGTAATCATAGAAGAAATATTGGAAAGCTCCCAGCATCACGCTGTTGGATAAAAGCGCCCATAAAGTCCCCACACCTCCGAAGATTCCATAGATATAGAGCTTGGCCCCCACTCCGATATTGTTGAATATAATTCCGATGGTAGTTCCCCAGGTTGAACCGCTCTGGTATATGCCTACCGCATTTCCGGATTTGATATTTTCTATGGTCTGATTGACATAGTCTTTCCCTAATATGATATTGGCAAAATCCTTATCATATATCGCAGAAAGCACTCCGATCAGGGTAAACAAAGTAAAAAAGAGAAAAGCGTAGGCTAAATACCTTCTGTACTGATAGACCAGCAAAGGTACTTCTGTACTGAAAAAATAAAGAATCCGGTTTTCCTCTACCCTTTTTGTTTTATAGATTTTCTGGAATATCTGTGCAGACAAATGATTCAGGTAAACGGTCGTATTGCTTTTCGGGTAATACGTCTGGGCGAAAGAAAGATCATTGACCAGGTTAATGTACAGCGACGAAAGGTCATCAGGATTTTTTTTAATTTTACCCTGGATAACCTGCTCGATTCCCAACCATTTTTCTTTATTTTGTTTAATAAAATAAACTTCTCTCATATTGTAAGGCTAAAATAATAAAAATTATGTCTCAAATCGCGATTAATACCTCACAAAATGTAAATATTAATTTCAGCACGGCCAGTGTGGGAGACCGGATGATTGCGTTCATCCTCGATCTTCTGATCAAAATCGCATATGGAATTGTCGTTTTTTACATTTTTTTTAAAGTGCTTGATATGGGCTATATACTAAACGGACTTGATCAGTGGTCGGTTATGGCCGTGTTTATCATTCTTCTTTTTCCCATAGTGATCTACCCCGTCGTTCTTGAAAGCCTGATGGAAGGGCAGACTCCCGGTAAAAAGGTAATGAAGATCCGTGTGGTAAAAATAGACGGTTATCAGGCCGGTCTGGGAGATTATATGATCCGGTGGGTATTCAGGATTATTGATACTTCTTTTGCAGGAGTCATCGGCTTGGTCTCTATGGTCGTTTCAAAAAACAACCAGCGCCTGGGAGATATGGCAGCCGGGACAGCAGTCATTTCTTTAAAAAACAACATCAACATTTCGCATACGATTTTAGAAAATATTCACGAAAGCTACCTCCCTACTTTTCCTCAGGTTATTGCTTTAAGCGACAATGATATGAGAATTATCAAAGACAATTATTTAAAGGCGTTAAGGGTTGATGACCGGCAGATTATCAATAAGCTTTCGGATAAGATCAAAAGCATCTTAAAGGTAGATATTGATGCGACAAAAATGACCGAAAGACAATTTATCGGGGTTGTGATTAAAGATTACAACTATTATACCGGCAAGGATAACTGATATACATCCAACATTTAAATGTCGCTTTTTAAGAATGTGACAGCAAGGTAATATTTTATATTTTACATTGGAGAATTAGCCTTAACGCTCCTAATCCTGTTCAACACCGCATCGGTGTGGTTTTTGTATTTTAATTCTGTAAATATTAACATATGAAATTTGAAAATAATAAATCAGGAAACGGCGGAGTCATTACATTAAGTAATGAACTGAAAGAAGTGGGAAGGCTTACCTATACCATTTTTCCGGAAGACAGCAGGCTGGTTATTTCTTTCGTTCTGGTCCATCGTGAGTTTGAGGGACGGGGAATGGGAAAATTTTTAGTTGAGGAAGCCATCAGGTTTGCAAGAGAAAACAGCTGGAAAGTCTATCCTCACTGTTCTTACGCCAGGGCTGTAATGCGCAGAATGAATGATGTAGAAGATGTTTTTTTAAATAACTGAGAATACTAATACTATTTACTTTATACATCCATCAGGAAAGACCGTCAAAAGCGGTCTTCCTGATGGATAAATTTTATTTAGGCAGGACCGGCCCTCCCGGACACTGCACCCCATTGCAATTAACAAATCCGCATGGAGGTAACTTTGGATCACAGCATGAAATAACACAGGGAGGATTTTTATCTCCTGCATACAGATTTTTCAACTCATTTTTAGACAGAATTTTAAATTCTGGAATTTCTGATCTTTTCATTTTAATTAATTTTTTGGTGTTAATAAAATCTTAGTTTTATTATAGTAAATATAATAATTCTTTGTTGATAATATTAATATCTGAAAAATTACGCATAAAAAAAGAATCAGTCCTGTTAAAAATTTAAGACCTCATTGACAAGAATTTCTTCAATATTGTCCGGATAGTTAACTTTAAGGTGCTGCCCGGACGCTACCCACTTTTGTATTTCCTCTAAATTCAGGACCTTGGAATTCGGGATTCCCATTTTATCCAGCGCACAGGCATTGCATTCCTGTTCATATTGATTATGAATAGGAATGACAAACAGTTTCTTATTCATAAAAAGAGCTTCAGCAGGAGTTTCAAACCCGGCACTGCATAAAATCCCTTCACAGCCTTCAAAAGCCTTCAGGTATTGAACCTCATCAATCGGAAAGATTTCAACATTGAAATCTTTATACTGAATTTTGCTGTATCCGGAGAAAATCTTCCAGTCTACATGAATCTGCTTTAAGATTTTAATGATATTTTCATCGGCAAAGCTTGGTAAGTAAACAATATAAAACCCTTTTTTTTCAGGGCAGAGGTTTCTTATTTTTTTTCTGATCACAGGCTTTTTAATCTGTGGATGATAGTTGTCAAAATGAAAACCTATTCTTTTGCTACTCGGCACGTAATATTTCAGCACCAGCTCTCCGAAAAAATCTTTCTTTTCAGGTTTCGGGGTTTCTTTAAATAACATCGAAGCCTGATGGCTTAATTCAATCATCGGATGCTTGTTAAGCTTACATGCCCAACCTGTTAAAGGCTCATAATCATTAATGATCAGATCATAGCCCGAGAGCTCAATTTCTTTGATGACTTTAGCCGCTTCCAGAAAACGATTGCCTGTGAGTGTTTTTCTATAGGATAAACCTCCTTTTTTGTTATAAAGCAGGGAAACGCCTTTGTGCTGGAAATTTACATCAAAATCAGCTTTTAATTGAGACTGATGCCCACTGATCAAAGTATCGACTAAAGCATGTTTTTTAAGGAGAGGAACTATTTCCTGTGCCCGGGCTATGTGGCCGTTTCCTGTCCCCTGAAAAGCGTATAGGATTTTCATATCGTGAAATTGGTTACCATTTTTAAAAGCTCGGTATTGTCCACTTCCTGAATTTCCTCTGCTTCTTCATCTTTAAGCAGATGTTTATGATCTTCGTAATAAAAAATTTTCCATTCTTTATTATGATATTCAAGGGCAGAAAGATTTTCAATCCAGTCGCCGGAATTTAAATAGGTACAGGAGCCTTTTTTATTAATCACTTCACGGATCTGAGGCTGATGGATATGTCCGCAGATGACATAATCATAATGATTGTCAATGGCCAGTTCAGAAGCAGTCAGTTCAAAATCACCGATGTATTTTACCGCTTTTTTCACATTGTTTTTGATTTTTTTTGAAAATGAATATTTCTCTTTACCCATTTTATCTAAAAACCAGTTCACAACATTATTGATGACAATCAGAAGGTCATAGCCCTTCCCACCCAGTTTTGCAATCCATTTTGAATGCTGAACCGATGCATCAAAAACATCGCCGTGGAAGATCCATGTCTTTTTGCTGTTAATTTCGAGGCAGATTTTATTGCAGACTTTGAGTTTACCCAGCTGAAAATCGGTAAACTTCCGGAACATCTCGTCATGATTTCCGGTGATGTAATACACCTCCGTATTTTTGGTAGCCAATGAAAGGATCTTTTTGATCACTTTCAGATGGTTCTTAGGGAAGTAAGACTTTTTGAATTGCCAGATATCAATAATATCACCATTCAAAACTAAAGTTTCAGGCTGTATAGAATTAAGATACCGGAGCAATTCTTTAGCCTTACATCCGTAAGTTCCTAAATGAACATCCGAAATAACAACTAATTCAACGTTTCTTTTCATAATTTATACAAAGAAACCAATTGAAAATTAACTGTATATGAATGCTATATTATTTTTATAAAGAGTTCATCAGCTCTTCACTGATTTCCATGTTGTGGTAGACGTTCTGTACATCATCATCTTCTTCGAAGCGCTCAAGCATTTTCATATTGGCCTTAAACTGCTCTTCGTTCACTTCTTTCGTATTGTTAGGAATTCTCTGAAGTTCCGCACTTTTCGCTTCAATTCCCAGTTCATCCAGTTTATGGGAAAGAGAACCGAAATCTTCAAATGCTGTAGTGATCATGACCTCCTCTTCATCTTTTTCTACATCTTCTGCGCCGCCGTCGATCATTTCCATTTCAAAATCTTCCCAATCCATTTTAATCTGGGCTAAATCAAGCGTAAAGATCCCCTTCCTGTCAAAGATAAATGCCAGTTCACCGTTCTTTCCCAGGTTACCGTCAAACTTATTGAAAATGGCTCTTACATTGGCTACCGTTCTGGTGGTATTATTGGTAGTACATTCTACAAAAAACGCAACACCACCTTGTCCGTAACCTTCGTAGTTGATTTCTTCATAGTTTTCAGCATCTGCACCACTTGCCTTCTTGATCGCTCTTTCTACGTTATCTTTAGGCATATTCGCTCCTTTTGCATTTTGAATGCATCTCCTTAAGGCAGGATTTGCTTCTACATCAGGTCCACCTGCTTTTACCGCGAGTGCGATATCTTTACCTATTTTAGAGAATGTTTTGGCCATCTTATCCCATCGGGCCATTTTAGACGCTTTTCTATATTCGAATGCTCTTCCCATTTTAAATTTTAATTTTCAACAAAATTAATTAAAAGTCAACGAAAAAAAAATACCCTCAGAAAACTGAGGGTATTATATTTAGAAAAATTTAATTATTTTCTTTTTTTAGCTGGAGCTTTTTTCTTAGCTGGAGCTTTCTTTTTAACTTTTACTGGAGCCGGATCTTCATAGTCTCTCTTTTTAAGAGATTCCCACTGAGCCGCATCTTCAATAGCTGTTACCACTACTTTTCTGTCAACTTGTCTTTCAGCATCAGAAGCCTTTTCAGGAACTGTAGCTTTAGCCTCACCAACACCGATAGATTTAAGAGCATTAGCATCTACCCCTCTTGCATCTAAAGCAGCAACTACAGCAGCAGCTCTTTGTCTAGATAATTTAAGGTTATAAGCTTCAGCACCTTTAGCATCAGTTCTACCTTCTAACAAGTAGTTACCTCCGTCTTTTTTGATTAACTCAGCAGCATTATCTAAAGCTCCTTTAGACTCAGCTTTGATAGTCGCTTTATTGAAATCAAAGAATACACTGCCAAAGGTAGTTTGTAATTCTTCAGCAGTTTTAACTTTAGGCTTAGGACATCCGTTGTATTCTGGAAGACCTGGAACCGTAGGACAAGCATCATCTTTATCTAAGATACCATCACCGTCAGTATCTGGCCAAGGACAACCGTTGTTTTCAGCAGGACCTGCAACTGTAGGACAAGCATCATCTTTATCGATTACACCGTCACCATCAGTATCTGGCCAAGGACAACCGTTGTTTTCAACCGGACCAGCAACATCTGGACATTGGTCATCTTTATCTGGAACTCCGTCACCGTCAGTATCAGGACATCCTTGGAATTCCGGTAAACCTGGGGTATCTGGACATAAATCATCTTTATCTAAGATACCATCCTTATCTCTGTCTCTGTTCCCGAATCTGAAGTTAAGGGAAGCAGAAGCCTGCCAGAAGTTCGCAACATTAGATTTATCAGCTGGAGTAGATACATAGTCTCCCTGAACTCCTAAACCGAAGTTTTTAGTCAACCAGAAGTTAACACCGGCACCTGCTGCAACTGTAAAGAAGTTAGCTTTACCGTTCTCGTTACCGTTTTCTCCGTTAGAAACCATGTTGCCATTAGCATCCATTCTCGGGAAAGTAAGAGAAGTATAGTCATGTCTCAAATAGTTAGCACCTACTCTTAAATACGGATCGAACCAAGATTCTTCATCCCATAAAAGCCCTGCAGCTTTAGCCTGGAAACCAAGACCTGTCATCAACATGAATTCTTTACCCATGTTAAATCTCTTGTTCTCAACGTTTCCTACAGTAGTCTGCCAGTCAATAACCAAACCTTTACCGATGTTTCTTGCCACTGTAAGTTTGGATAATGGTGGAGTGATAGAGAAGTTGTTCATATTGAACATGGTCTTCGTCAAATTTTTAGCAGCAAAAGTATTACTGAAATTACTTCCCTGTGCCAAGTGGTTTTCCGCATGAGCACCAACCCCGATTAACCACGGATTGTTGGTAGTCTGAGCGAACACAGTAGAAGCAACAGTAAGTGCCAATGCTGAAATTCCTAATTTTAGATTTTTCATAGAATTAAATGATTAAATAATTGATAATGCAAAATAAATATAATTTTTCTTTATAAACAAAGTTTTTAAGATGATTTTTAACTTTTCTTTAATATTCTGTCGAGGGTCCGTTTATTTTCTCTATCTTTTATGCTTTCCCTTTTATCATAGAGCTTTTTACCCCTTCCCAAAGCTATTAAAACCTTCGCTTTCCCCCCGTCATTGATGTACAGTTTTAAAGGGATAATTGTATTTCCGGCATCCTTTAACTTCTTTTCAAGTTTCTGCAGTTCTTTTTTGTGCAAGAGCAATTTCCGTTCCCTTTTTGTTTTATGATTATAAAATGTCCCCAGCTTATACTCATCAATCATCATGTTGATAATGTACAATTCCCCATCAATAAACTGACAGAATGACTCTGCAATAGATGCTTTTGAAGAACGTAAGGATTTGATTTCCGTACCGGTTAAAACCATACCCGCTTCCACCTCCTCAATAATTTCATATTCAAACCGGGCCCTTCTGTTTACTATACTGACTGTCTTTTCAATCTTCATCTTGAATTTCTTTTATGAAATATATAAAAAATACCCCACATTAAAAACTTGAATATTACATTATTACGAAATACCCAAATTCTTTTCGTATTTTTGCGCCAAATTTACAAACTATATGTTAACAGTATCTAACTTATCTTTACAATTCGGGAAAAGAATTCTTTTTGATGATGTAAACATCATGTTTACCAAAGGAAACTGCTACGGAATCATCGGAGCAAATGGTGCAGGAAAGTCTACATTCCTTAAAATACTAACAGGAAAGCAGGATCCGACGACAGGACATGTATCTCTGGAACCAGGGAAAAGAATGTCGGTTTTGGAGCAGGATCACTTTGCCTATGACCAATATACTGTTCTGGAAACCGTTTTAAGAGGAAATACAAAATTATTTGAAATAAAAGAAGAGATGGACGCTTTGTATGCCAAAGAAGATTTCTCTGATGAAGATGGCATCAAAGCAGGTGAACTTGGTGTAGTTTATGATGAAATGGGGGGCTGGAACTCAGAATCTGATGCCCAGACGATGCTTTCTAACGTAGGCATCAAAGACGGTATGCACTGGCAGATGATGAGCGAACTTGAAAATCAGGACAAAGTAAAAGTCCTTCTGGCTCAGGCGCTTTTTGGAAATCCTGATGTACTGATCCTGGATGAACCTACGAATGACCTTGACATCGAAACGATTGCCTGGCTGGAAAACTTCCTTGCAGATTATGAAAATACAGTAATTGTCGTATCTCACGACCGTCACTTCCTGGATACGGTATGTACGCACATCGGAGATTTAGATTATGCTAAATTAAACCTGTACACGGGTAACTATTCTTTCTGGTATCAGGCTTCTCAGTTAGCGACAAGACAAAGGGCTCAGGCTAACAAGAAAGCTGAAGAGAAGAAAAAGGAACTTCAGGATTTCATCGCACGATTCAGTTCAAACGTTGCCAAAGCCAAGCAGGCAACAGCAAGAAAGAAAATGATCGATAAATTGAACATCGATGACATCAAGCCATCTTCAAGGAGATATCCGGCCATCATTTTTGAAATGGAAAGAGAAGCGGGAGATCAGATCCTGGATGTAAAAGGTCTTGAAAAAACGAAAGACGGCGAACTGTTATTTTCAAATATTGATTTGAACCTTAAAAAAGGTGATAAAGTGGCTGTACTTTCCAAAAACTCATTGGCGATCACCGAGTTTTTTGAAATTTTAGCAGGAAACAGCGCAGCAGACAAAGGAAGTGTTGCATGGGGCGTTACGACCAATCAGTCTCACATGCCTTTAGACAATACAAAATTCTTCCAGGAAGACATCAGCCTGGTAGATTGGTTAAGACAATTCACGAAAAATGATGAAGAGCGCCATGAAGAATTCATGAGAGGATTTTTGGGAAGGATGCTTTTTTCAGGGGATGAAGCCTTAAAATCCTGTAAGGTGCTTTCAGGAGGTGAAAAGATGAGATGTATGTTCAGCAGAATGATGCTTCAGAAAGCCAACGTTCTTTTATTGGATGAGCCTACCAATCACTTGGATCTTGAAAGTATCACGACATTGAACAATTCATTGTCAAATTTCAGAGGCAACCTTCTGTTATCATCCCATGACCACGAAATGCTTTCAACGGTCTGTAACAGAATCATTGAACTGACTCCACAAGGAATTATCGACAGGGAAACGGCCTATGACGATTATCTTGCTGATAAAAAAGTAAAGGAATTAAGAGAGAAAATGTATTCGTAAGACTTCATTTTACTGATCATAAAAAAATCCTCAGGCTAAACAGTCTGAGGATTTTTATTTGAATAGATAAATATCAATTATTTTGTCAGCTTTGAGGTTGGCAGGCTAACTGTTCCCGGATCTTTCCACAATCCGTCTTTTTCAGCTTTCTTTTTAATGGCTTCCGCCCGTTTATTGCTGTCCGGGTGAGAATTAAACATTTTCTGAAATCCTGACTGTGCAGCACCGCCTTCAGATAGCAATGCTAATTTTTTAAATGCCGTATACGCTCCTACCACATTGTAATTATTGGCTTTCATAAAATCGTAAGAATAAGTATCCGCTTCAGACTCCTGTTTTTTACTGTGGGAAGCATCCAGGAAAGCATTGGCCATTTTTCCTACCTGACTGTCATTAAGGGTAGCCACCGTTGATGAAGCTGAAGATGCCGCATCCAGTGCTGCTGCTTTCAGATACGCTGTTTTCATCGCATCTTTGGTGTCCTGATTTTTAACGTGTCCGATTTCATGGCCGATCACAGCCAGTAACTCGCTGTCTGTCATGATATCCATCAATGAGGAAAATACACGCACACTGCCGTCAGCACAGGCAAAAGCATTGATATCTTTTACTTTGTACACCTTGTAATTAAGGTTAAGGCCGTCCTGAGTTTTGTGTTTTCCGAAAAGCTTGTTAAGCCTTACGGTATAGGGATCTTTAGCACCTGCCACAGCATTATTCTTATCCATCCACTCTACGGATTCTTTGGATAATCTGATGGCATCCTGATTGGTAAAAGTCAAAGCTTTGGCACCGCTGGAAACAACACTTGCCGCTTTCCCAAGATTGATTTTTTGTGCATCTGCGAAATGCATCGCCCCGATTAACATCAGGCAGACTGTAATTTTTTTCATAATTTTTATTTCGAATTTGAATCGTGAAGATAACTATTTTTTTAACAATCTTAAAATCAAATCTTAAGGTAAGGATTTCAGAATGCTGTTTTTTTTCCCTATTTTTGTGAAATGAGTCAAAAATGGATTTACAAGCCTGAACCCGATGAAGAGATTGTGGATGGACTAAGTTCGTCACTTGGTTTTGGAACCTTTGAATCTAAGCTTCTTGTAATGAGAGGAATTGACAATTATCAAAAGGCCAGAGAATTTTTTAAACCGAACCTTACTGACATCCACAACCCGTTTTTAATGGCAGATATGCAGAAAGCTGTAGAACGGATTGCCAATGCTATTGAAAACGGTGAAAAAATAATGGTATACGGCGATTATGATGTGGACGGCACCACGGCCGTTGCCCTGATGTACTTATACCTAAGCAAAATTGTCCAGAAAAAATACCTTGATTTTTATATTCCCGACAGAAATTCCGAAGGGTACGGTATTTCTACTGAAGGTATTGATTTTGCCAAAGAAAACGGCTTTTCATTAATCATCGCCCTGGATTGCGGAATCAAGGCCCTGGATATGATTAATTATGCCAAAAGTCTGGCTGTTGATTTCGTTATCTGCGACCACCATTTACCCGGTGAAGAAATTCCGGAAGCTGTTGCGGTTCTGGACCCGAAAAGGCGCGATTGCCGCTATCCCTTTAAAGAACTTTCAGGATGCGGTGTCGGTTTTAAATTATGCCAGGGCCTGAATACCATCTATAAGCTTCCCGAAGCGGAACTGTTTGAACTGACGGATCTCCTTGCCATTTCTATTGCTGCGGATATCGTATCCATGACCGGCGAAAACAGGGTTCTGGCAAAACTGGGCTTAAAAACACTGAGGAAAACAAGGAACCTGGGATTGAGATTATTGATCCCCGATGACAAGCTTTCTCATTTTGAAATATCCAACATTGTCTTTGAAATCGCTCCGAAGATCAACGCAGCCGGAAGAATTTCCCACGGGAAAGCTGCCGTTGAGCTGATGGTTTCGGATAACCTGAAACATGCCCATCAGATCGTAGGTGACATTATGGACCTTAATGATGAAAGGCGTGAGCTGGATATGAACTCTACCCTTTCAGCCCTTAATCAGGTAATAGAATCCCAGCAGGAAACAAAATATACAACCATTGTATACCATCCAGAATGGAACAAGGGTGTTATCGGCATTGTTGCATCACGACTGATTGAAACCTACTATAAGCCTACTTTGGTTTTTACAGACGGAAACAACGGTGAAATGGTAGCTTCTGCAAGATCCGTATCTGATTTTGACGTGCACGAGGCTTTGGATCTGTGTTCCGAATATTTTCTGAAATTCGGGGGGCACCATGCAGCGGCCGGACTTTCAATGGAAAAAGACAAGTTCAGTGCTTTTAAGGAAAAGTTTGAAAAAATTGTTTCCGAAAAAATCAAGGAGCATCAGAAGGAACCCTGTATCACGATAGATTCTGAAATTAAGATCGATGAAATCAACCGGGAATTTATTAACTTCCACCGGAAATTAGCTCCTTTTGGCCCTCATAATATGAAACCTATCCTGGCACTGACCAATCAAAAGCTTTCGGGCTATATCAAAACGATGGGGAAGGACAACAACCACCTGAAGTTTTATATCAGACAGGAATCTACAGGCAGAAATATTGAATGTGTAGGCTTTAAACTTGGGCAGTTTGCCGATGATTTCAGGAATAAACATTTTGATCTGGTATTCACACTGGAAGAAAACCACTGGAAAGGCAATGTAACGCATTACCTGAATATTAAAGATGTAAAATTCAGGGATTAGATTATTTGCCTGTTAAATTTATGCTTCAATAACAATGAAAAAAATCGGCTTATTCTTCGGTTCCTTTAATCCTATCCATATCGGACATTTAATTCTGGCTAATTATATTCTGGAAAATTCAGATATGGATGAACTCTGGTTTGTAGTAAGCCCTCAGAATCCCTTTAAAGACAAAAAATCTTTATTAAAAGATCATAACCGGCTGGATATGGTGCAGCTTGCCGTTAAGAACTATCCGAAAATGAGAGCTTCAAATGTAGAATTTTCGCTTCCGCAACCCAGCTATACGATCGATACCCTGACTTATCTTCGTGAAAAATTTCCTGATCACTCTTTCAGCCTTATTATGGGTGAAGATAATCTGGTGAGCCTGACTAAATGGAAAAATTCGGAAACCTTAATTAAAAATCACCACATCATCGTATATCCAAGAGTTTTTGAAAACGGGAAAGATTCACATTATCTTCAGCATGAAAATATTTCTCTGATCAAAGCTCCTGTCATTGAACTTTCTGCAACTGAAATCCGCAGCATGATCAAAACCGGGAAAAATGTACGCCCCATGCTCCCGCCGGAAGTTTTTGATTATCTGGACGGCAGCAGTTTTTACAAATAATGAGGATGAGATTCTATTTAACTTTATTCTGTTTCTGTGTACAGTTTTTTGCTTTCGGACAAATTGTATCACAGGAGGACTCGATTAACACGGTAAGAGAAACGGAGGCTAAAAAGCGATTAAAGGAAAGACTGGAATATTACAGTGAACGTTGCAAAACCGATTCTTTACGAGCAGTTAATGATTCTAAGACTGAGAATAAATTCTACATCAACGTCGCTGCTCCTTCCAGAGATCTATTTATACCTTCTGAAGAATTAAAAGAAATTCTAAAAAAACATCATATAGTATGGGGTGGAGAATGGATGGGCAGTGATGTTGGAGGTTATGCTCCCAACTCATGTTACTATGCATATATGACAAAATTTACCGCAGAAAAGCTTGGGAAGCATTTCATTGATAATCTTGTAAAAAAATCTGTTTCAGAATATGTCAAAAAGCACCCGGAAAAAATTTTTGATGAAGATGAACATACGGAATGGAAATACAAAGGAACTCACACGGACTTTGAAGGAAAAGATCTTTTAAATAAAGACTTCTCAGAAAACTTCATTTATCCTGAAGCATATGATTACAGAAAAAATACATATACATCTCAGACGATAGTCATAATAAGTCTTGACAATACAGGAAAATTTTTAGGATTTGAAAAATTTTATCATCATATTTACAATGAAAATAATGAAAAATATATACCCTATTTTGAAAAAGAAATTAAAAAATTCGTGAAATCCAGTAAATTTGAACCTTTAAAATATAAAGGATATCCTGTAAAATCTAAAATTGGATTAAGATTTTTTTATAAATAAATACATATGGATTTCATCGAAAAATTTTTCTCAAAATATCCACAGGAAAAAAATATCAAATGGTTTAAGCAGATCTGCCTGGCTGAAGCCGTTTCGTGGTTCTTCTTATTCACAGCCATGATCTGGATCCGTACGGATCCTGAAAATATTTTTCCGATTGTTTACATCAGTACGGTCGGTAGTATTCATGGATTATTTTTCACTCTTTACCTATTGTTTTTACCCGCAATAAGAAAAATCTATACTTGGGATGATGAAGATTTTGTCTTCGCGCTGATGTCAGCATTTTTTCCTTTTGCCACCATCTGGGTGGATAAAAAACTTGCCCGGTTCGACAGGGAATAGTTATTTTAAATAGCCTTCAACTCTTCTTTGCCATACATTTCGAATTCTTTCTAGTCTGTATTCCAGCTGCAGCCTCTTATTGATAAAATTTGAGGCGATAAAACCTGTTGAACAATACTTAATAAAATTGCTAAGGCAGATTCATTCCTTGTTTCTCAAATTACTGTTATTTAATTTTTAAGTTAATATCCTTCCAATCAGTTTATTCTAATTTACTTTTTATATAATCTTTCTCTTCTCTTTTATCCCTAAATTTTTATACCGTCCAGAATTATGGACAAAATTTTTAAAAATTCATATCAATTCTACTTGATGATGTAACAAAATCCAGGTCTGAATTGTCTGAATAAATAGCAGGAACTAAAGAAGCAAAAAATTTAATCTGAAATTTTACAAACTGGGAATCAGTTTATTAAACTAAATTTAAAAATATTTTAAGTACTTTGTATTGCATGATACTAAATTTATTATATATCTTTGCAATGTAAAATAATAACAGATACAAGCTATTAAACTTTCTAAACTTACTATTATGAAAACTCAAATACTTATTGCAGCTATATTTTTCAGCGGACTAACCTTCGCACAGGAAAAAAAACAAGATTCTGTAAAAACAAAAAGCATAGAAGGCGTAACACTGACCAAACAGGTTTTCAAAAAACAAAGTGACCGTTTTGTATATGATGTTGCGGCTTCACCGGTTGCTAAAGGAAATACAACTTTTGATCTTCTGAAACAGACTCCCCTACTGTCTACAACGGATGATAAAGCCTTAAAGATTGCCGGAAAAAATAACGCGCTGATCTACATCAACGGAAGAAAAACCAATATGGATGCAGAATCTTTAACGCAGTTCTTAAAAAACACTCCTGCGGAAAACATCCAGAAAATTGAAGTGATTACCGTTCCGGGAAGTGAGTATCAGGTAGAATCTTCTGACGGAATCATCAACATCGTCCTGAAAAAGAAAATGAGTGACGGTACCAGCGGAAATATGAGAATGTCTAATAGCCAGAATAAATACAATGCGAGCCAGGCCAGTTTCTCTGTGAATTACAGAAAGAATAAGCTGGGTATCAATGCTAATTTAAGCGGCGGTGAGAATATCAATCCGCAGGCGTATGTATTGAAAAACGGAATCGGTGATATAAAAAATGAATCGGTAGGTAATATCGATGACCCCAATAAAAATTTGGGAGGCTACTTAAATATTGATTATCAATTAACTGAAAAAAGCAACCTGGCACTTTCATGGAATTCGTGGGCCAATAAAAGCTACAACTCTACGATTGATTTATTAAATACATTAACCAAGCCTAATGATAAAGGAATCATTGAAACAACCTATACACGAACAAAAAATAAGGAAGATGCAAGAAATTACAACAACTCTGTCAATCTGAACTATGAAATAAAGCTGGATTCTTTAGGAAGTAAATTCAATGCGAATGCAGCGTATCTTATTTATAAAAGATTTCAGTATTCTGATAACAATACCCTGATGTCTGATATAGCTGGTAGTACAAGCGGGTTTTCGAGAACAAAAACAAAAATTACTCAGAGCATCCCGCAGATTGTGAATAACTTTTCCGGAACTGTAGATTACATTCAGAAATTTAAAAATGATTTCACCTTTTCTGCCGGAGGTAATTTTAATAAAACCAAAACGGATAATGATACCAAAAATTATAATTTCGCTTACAATACAAGTGGCAGCCTAACCAGTACCAAACCAGATTTTAATCATTTTATCTATGATGAAAACATTTATGGAGTTTACGTTACTTTTGAAAAGAAATTTTCCGATAAATTTTCCGGTAAGGTTGGAGCGAGATATGAAATTACCAACAGTCTGGGAACTGCAGACAGCCCAACTAATGAAATTCCCGAACAGCAGCATCAGAGAATAGAAAGAAATTACAATAACCTGTTACCTTATTTAAGTTTCAATTATGCGATTAATGATAAGAATAATCTTTCGTATTCATTTTCAAGCAGAATGAGAAGACCAAGCTTCTGGGAACTGAATCCTGTAAGAAATATTATTACAGAAGACAATTACACTCAGAACAACCCATTCGTAAAGGCATCTTCTACCTATAATCAGGAACTGACTTATATGTATAAAAACTCTTATTTCCTGATCTTAAACCATACTTATGAGAAAGATCAGATCACTCAGGTTCCTCTACAGATGAAATATACGGATAAGAACCAGGTAGAAAGAGTAAAACTTGCTTATATCCGTACAAATTTCGGAGACAAACAGGAAATGTCTGCGATGTTAGGAATTCAGAAATCTTTTTTCAAGCAATATCTGACTTTGAATTTCAATGCAGGAGTTCAGCACAATATCAACAACGGAACTTTGAATACAGACCCTACAACAGGACAGGTTTTCGACACCTATGTTAATAACAGAAAATCGTCGAGTTTTATCGTTACCAGCAACAACACGATCCGTTTAGACAAAAAGAAAACATGGTTCCTGGGAGTAAATTACTTCTATGTTGACAAACAGCAAATTGAATTGGGAATGTTGAAAGACCTGATGAGTTTAGACCTAAGCATCAAGAAAAACTGGAACGAATGGACCTTTGCCGTGAATGTAAACGACGTTTTAAGAACCAATATTGTAGAAATCGAGGATTATCAGGATAACGGAAACTATAATTATATAAAAAACGACCAGTTCAGAAGAAATATGACCGTAAGCATTACGTACAATTTCGGAAACAGCAAAGTGAAAAAAGTAAGGGACATTGAGGCGGCTTCAGATGCCATCAAGAACAGGACGAGATAAATCAATCAATCATTTCTTCATATATTATTTTGTTATCTACCTGCTGAGTCATCAGCGGGTTTTTTTATTTTAAAATCTTTACTTCAGCTTATCAATAAAACAAGCACAATAATTGCATCCATAGTGCTGATTAAAATATTCTTTCGATTATACAAAGTACAGATGAAAAACTTTATAAATATTTTGCCAATACTGCTTGTGCTGCTTTTTACAGGCTGCCGACAGAAAACCATAGGTCTGAATAAAGATTCTTCTTTTACAATAGAAAAAGAGGTTGCATACGGAACAGAACCTGATCAGGAATTGGACCTTTATACTCCGGAAAAACCAGCCGGAAAAGATGTTTTTATTATCATTCACGGCGGCGGATGGCGTGGAGGTAATAAATCCCAGCTCACCTTTTTCACCTATTCCTTAATGAAAAAATTTCCTGATAATATTTTTGTCAATATAAATTACCGCCTGGCTTCTTCCAGCCGTTTCGCTCTTCCCAGCCAAACTGACGACATTAAAAGTGTCATAACTTATGTAGAAAAAAGATTAAAATTCAAACCTCGTTATATTCTTCTCGGAAACAGCGCAGGCGGCCATTTATCGATGCTGTATGCCTATCATTTTAATCAGAATAAGAATATAAAAGCCGTTGTCAATATCGTTGGCCCGGCGGATCTGAATGATCCGGGATTTAAAAATTATGACGATTATGCCTTCGTAGAAAAAAATCTGGTTGATCCTAAAATCATTAAAAACAATATTTCATTAATGAATTCTGGAAGTCCGGCCTATTGGATTAATGAAACCTCAGCCCCTACGCTTTCATTTTACGGGACCCAGGACCGTGTTGTTCCTTTATCACAAAAAAGGATTTTAGATTCAGTTTTACTTAAAAACAACGTGTATCATGAATCTTATGAATTTAACGGAACGCATACGTCATGGGAAAATCAACCGAATTCTACTTTGTTAATTGATAAGATTGATCTGTTTCTGAAAAATATCGCTAAAAAATAAACGCTCTGATTTTCTCAAAGCGTTTTATTTTATATGGCAGTCTACTTTAATTAATATCCCAAGGTCCGTTTAGCTTCAATGGCAGCAGAACTTAGAGTCGAAATACATTTATTCAGGTTATTTCCCCTTAAGTCCCAGAAAGGCAGTAAAACAATGACGGAAACATCAGATTTAGGATCGTATGCCATCATTGACAGATACCCTTCTGTTGCCCCGTTGTGACCGTAACCGATTCCCTGGAAATAGGAACAGCCCAGGCCATATCCATTAGTGGTTTTAGATCCTGTGTTTGTTCTCATCAATTCCGCACTTGAAGCATACAATACGTTTTCACCTTTCATGATACTTCTGATGTATTGTGACAACATCAGCATGGTTCCCTGTCCGTTGCCTTCTCCGATATGTGCACTGGCATTGATAAGATCTGTAATTTCTTCATGATCATCATATTTGATAAGCCCCTTTACGTAAGGCGAAGGCAGCTGTTTGTCGGAAGCCAGTTCAGGGAATCTGACACCAAGGGGTTTCTGCGTACCCGGACCGACAATTTTATCGTACATAAAGTCGCGGTAGGTTTTAGTGGAATTGGTTTTCTGGGAATATACCCGTGCAATAATCTCACTTAAAATCGTATAACCTGTATTGGAATAATGATAAACGGTATTTGGAGAACCGTACGTAAGGTTATGTTCTGTCAGAACTCTTGCATAATCTGAGGCCGAAAACTGGAAATCCGGGTTTGTTGCCAGCATGTTTTCTGCATAGGTCTCCCCTCCTACACTATACTGGTCTTTATCATTGGTCAGATCATAGATTCCTGCATGATGCTGTAAAATCTGGCGAATGGTGATTTCATTTTTGTGAGGAAAATTCCAGCTTGCAGCGTCCGGTGTGTAAGGAACAGTCGTTCCCGGAATATTGGTTGTAATTTTATCGTCAAGCTTCAGCCAGCCATCCTGCATCATTTTTAAAATGGCTGTGGAAGTGAAGTTTTTTGTATTGCTTGCCAACCGGAAATAGGTATCCGGAGTCACCGCAGTGCCATTTGCCCCTTTTACCGTACTGAAATAGGTGCCTTTTGGCGAAACGATATAAACGCTCAGGGAAGGAACATCGGTACCCAGGCTGTTCTGAAGGCTGGCATGAACATTTTTTACGACAGCATCCATCTCAACCTGGTAATTTTTTTCGGTTTCATCATCACTGCAACCCGAAAAAATAAACGGAAGAAACAACGACAGAGACAAAAACTTGAGTTTTTTCATAGTATATTATTTAGATATATTTTCTGTTGCTAATTTCGGTAATTTTTAGACATCGTTCTATGAACTGAAGTGATGAATCAGATATTTATTTTTACCCTCATGCTTTCTTCCTTAAAATCCATTATAAAAGAAAACCCTCGGAGCTTCTGAGGGTTTATTTGTCATCTACTGTTATTCAGATTTAAAAACTTCCGTCCGTTCTGAAACGCCATTCGCATTGAAAGCTTCGATCTGGAAATAATAAGCATCTGTCCTGTCGGCTCCGGTAAAGAAATATTCATTCTTTCCGTACACCATGATGCTTCCGTATAATTTATCCGGAGATTTCCCCCAATAGATTACATATCCGTCGGCATCGGAATTCTGCTGCCATTTCATCCAGATGCTTCTTCTTTCGCCGTATTTTTTAGGATCGGCTCTCAACGGCACGAAATTCTGAACCTTTGCAGGAACTGCTCCGGCACCTTTCCCGAAAACCCTGAAACCGCTCAATGCAAATTTCCCGGTCGGCATCTTTAGATTTTCCATTTTCAGGAACCTTGCTTTAGCAGGTTTTTCCAATTCAACATAGTCATGAGGAACGTCTTTTGTGTTTTTGCTTTTATCAACAATAACCTTCCATTTCTTACCGTCATTTGAGCCGTAAATTTTATACCGGTGCATTTTACCCAGCGTTTTTCCCATAAACTCGACATCCTGATCCGCATAATTGATCTGAATCGCATTAATGGCAGAAACTTTTCCCAGATCTGTCTGGAACCATTCCCCTGAATTCCCGGTTTTCGCACTCCAGTAAGTTTTAATATCTTCGTCCACGGCATAGTTGGGATTATATCCGCCCAACGTTGAAGAAACCTGAACCGGTTTATTATAATTCAACAGCATCCAGCCGGCAAAAAGTCCTTTTGAAAAATCCTTTCCCTGCGCAAACTGCGGAAGATAGGTCGGATAATCACCGTAAGCAGTATTACAGTACATCACATCGTCTTTATCAAATCCGGCCGGCCAGATCCCCAGCCTTCTTTCAAAATTATTTTTGGTAGAGATAAAAATCGTTGAAACGTGCCACCAGTTTTTATAATTATCCTCAAATGTTGCTCCGTGCCCGGCTCCCCTGGCAAAGCCGCCGGGCTTGTAAGAAAACGGATTGTGCTGCTGGTATTCAAATCCCTCCAGAGCATTATTGCTCACATAAACCCCGTCTGAATATCCGCTGAATTCTGTAGCCGGCGCACCGTACTGCATATAATATTTCCCGTTATGCTTGGTCATCCATGCCCCTTCCACAAAAGGCTGCAGGAAAACATTGTCATTATATTCACCGAATCTTTCCCAGCCATGGTCTTCCGGTTTTAACCTTAAAATCGGCTTTACAAAACCTTCAGACTGCAATGTTTTTGTTTTGACTTCGGTTCCCAACAGCGGCCATTCGTTGCTCGAACCCCAGTAGAGATACAGCTTATTTTTATCTTCATCATAGTGAAAGGCAGGATCCCAGGCACCTACTTTTAAGGTATCAACCGCAATTTTCCAGTCGCCTTTTGTAGGGTTTGTGCTTTTCCAGATCGGGAAATCCTGTTCCCAGGTTGATCCGAAAACATATAGAGTATCTTTCATTGCCCAGACTGCCGGAGCATTCAGATCATGAATGTATTTTTTATCTCTGAGGAATTTTCTCTTGACAAATTTCCAGTCAAGCATATCATCACTGTACCAGTACCCTTCCTGATTGGTAGAGAACAGGAACAGCTTATTTTTGAAATTGACGATCACGGGATCGGCGGTAGCCCGGTGCTTGCCCTGTTTTGAGAAAACCTCAAACGGCGTATAGCCGTAATCGATATTGATTGGGTTACAGAAGGTCTTTTGCTGAGCATTTAAGCTGAATATTCCCAACAAAATCATGAATGAAAGAAGGTATCTCTGCATGTTCATCTATTTTAACTTATAGAGCAAAATTAATCAACTTTTTTGGGTTTCCTCCAAATAAAACCATCCAGTAAGTAATGGGTGAGCTGCGGAACGACCAATAAAGGAACCAAGAACTGAAACCAATCGACAGATACATTCAGATTCAGTGAAAAATGTTCATTCCAGACTAAAATTTCCCATAAAAATTCTTCAAAAAATGCAAAACCCAGAAGAGCAGCAATAAATAAAAATATCCCGGAAGTAGATCTGAAAACTGAAAGCCTGTTTAATTTTTGAGCGTCTTTCTGTTTGATTTCCCTGATATAAATCAAAGCGACATACGGAATCCCGTGTGAAATGACGTTTAAAAAAGTAAACACCAAATCACTGTTAAAATAAACAATCCCGAAATACCAGGAAAGGTAAGTTCCCGTAATCAAAGCGATCTTAGGAATATTGACCTGCTTGGTTTTAAAAACATCAACTGAGGTTTTGACTATCCAGACTGATACAATAGTGAGATATAAAACAGAAATAAACCCTGTATAATCCGGTAGATTCTTAAACCAGTCAAATTCATTTTCGACAAACCATGTAAAAGCTCTCGGCGTTTTAAACCAATACAGCATCGGGAAAACCGTTGCTGAATAAATGGCAGCCTCATCTATTCTTTTGCTCCAGCTATCCGGTTCAAAACGAGCATAAATCCGCATAAAACCATATTGCTGCCTGATAAAATGGAATACGGCAATCAAAGCCAGAACCGACCAGAACATGAGGCTTCCGAGCTGATATAAAATTAAACCCAAAAACCAGCTTAAAGCGGGAATTCCATAATACAGCAGTTTCCTTTTCTGAAGTTCTTCTTTAACGAAATAGGTTTTAAACAAAGTTGAATATACATGGGCCACATCCACAAAAACAATAAGAAACAGCCAAGTGTAAAAGGAATACTTATTTTCCAGGCCCTGAATATCTTTCTGAAAAAGGAAAATCATCAGCAAGATTACAAAGGGCGGTGATAAAATAAACCAGCTGTCTGTTTTTGCATTATGGATCCACGGTTGTTTCATAACATCATCTTTCCTGCGGTTCTCAATCCCTGATAAAAGGCCTCTTCAAATATAGAAATCCCTGATAAATCGGTATGGGCGAAGAATATTTTCCGGCCGATTGATTGCTTTGCTTCAGGCTTTCCGAAAATCTGTCCCGGAACTGGAGCGATCATGGCGTGACCAATTTTGTGAAACTGCATTTCAACAATAAAATCTTCAATCAAAGGATGGGCTTTTTTCAGATCGTCCAAAACAAGATGCCGAAGCTCGCTTTCCTTCATAGCATATAATTGCCTTCTCGCTTTTTTACAGTCATCGGTTGAAAAACTCCTGTAATAAGTAATTACCTTTTCACCCATAATCTGATTGACATTTTGATGCTGATCGTAAATATAACCCAAACCTTCAGAACGGTAAATTACATTATCCCAGGCCAGTTCCTCATCGCCTCCAAATTCATTTTTGAGCGTAAGGGTTGTTAAAAGCCACGGGACATAATTAAAATCTTTCACCTTCCGATCACTGAAAATCCTCTCATTAACAAACTGCGGAACGGCAAAAAGAACTTTTTCAGCAATGATCTTTTTAGTCTTTTTCTGAACATTATCAAAGCTTAAAACTTCAACATGGTTTTCCTTTGATTTTACATCAAAAACCAGGTGCTGCGTTAAATTTTTCCCTTCCGCATATTTTAAAAAATGCTTGGTTAGCCTCGCATTTCCTTCCGGCCAGGTAAACACCTGATCTTTATATTTTCTGCTCCAGTTGTTTTTTCTTCCGGCAAAATAATGGATGCCCGCCCAGGCTGAAACATACCCGATGCCCAAGCCGTAATCATCACGGCAGGAATAATCCATCAGCCAGAGTAATTCTTCTGATTTAAAATTTTGCTGATGAAGCCAGTCTTTAAAAATAATTTTTTCCAGGTGTAAAACCTCATCTTCTTTACTTGAATCTTCTACCGGAATAGCGAAAAAATACTTTCCTGATGAATCTTTTTTACTGCGGAAATGATCCATCATATTAAAAAACCGGTTCAGCTCTTTCTGAACTTCGTCAGAAACTCCTTTTTGGGGAACGATATCGTTCTGCCATGAATTTTTAAAAAACAACCGTTCCTGTTGAGGAAAAGTCATCTGATATTCATCTAAAACCGGTTCGCCGTTTTCATCATCCCCCTGATAAATTCCGCACTCTTTAAGGAATTCAATAATTTCTGTATTTTCCTTGTTGGGCAAAGGGAGATAATGCGCCCCTAAAGGGAATTTTGAGAATTGGTTTTGTCCGTTTGATGAATTTCCGCCTATCTGATTTTCCATTTCCAGCAGCAGATAATCATGTTCCTGGTTTTGATGAAGGTGACGGCATGCAGAAAGCCCTGAAATTCCCCCGCCGACAATCAGGTATTTGATATGGATTTCTTCTGTAGGTTCAGGGAAATCTTTAGCCCAAAGTTTGTGCCCGAGAACATGATTGGTCCCGGTGATCTTAAGCAGCAAACTTTTCCCTTTTTTACTGCAGTATTGCAAAAACGGAATCATTAAGCTCCCTAAAAAGATTGTTTTCAGAAACTCTTTTCTACTGTACTTTCCCCCACTCTTCATCGAAATAACGTACTAAAATTTGATTATCCAGCCGGTTGACCTCGATATCTTTGGTTTTCATGTCTTTGGTGAAATAAGACAGCTGTGAAAAATTGTAATCGTAGAATTTCAGACCGGGAATTTTCCGGTAAACCTTATGATTGACAGGCTCAAAGGAAGCCATCGAAAACCCCCATTCCCCGAATGACGGAACATAAGTATGATATGCTGAAGTAAAGGGGAAAATCTGATGAATGGTTTTTTCGATACACCAGAAAGATTTGGGCGCAAAATAAGGGGAAGTGGTCTGTACCACAATTTTTGTATCGGTAGTGGTCAGCCGTTCCAGCTCTTTATAAAACTGCAGAGAATAGAGCTTTCCTAAACTGTAGTTAGACGGATCCGGAAAATCGATGATAATGACCCCGAATTTCCGGGTATTTTCCTTAACCCAGATGTAAGCATCTTTATTGATGATGTTTAATTTAGGACTTGATAGAGAGTTTTGATTCAGTTCCCGCATGGTCTGGTTATTTTTGAAAAAATTTGTCATTTCACCGTCAAGATCCACCAAAGTAATGTGTTTAACCTCTTTATATTTTAATACTTCACGCACAGCAAAGCCATCGCCTCCGCCAAGGATCAGCACATTGCTGATATCTTTCGCCATTGACATTGCCGGGTGCACCAGCGCTTCATGATACCGGTATTCGTCTATAGAGGAAAACTGCAAGTTGTTGTTTAAATACAAACGGAACTCGCGGTTATTTCTGGTCAGCACGATTCTCTGATAAGGGGAACTTTTTGTATAGACTACATTTTCACCGTATAATTTTTCTTCGGAATAAGATAAAATTTTATCTGAAAAAATAAAGAGGGCGAGTAAAAAGATAAAGGCTCCGATGGCTTTTACTTTTAAAGAAACCGGTTTTGACAATTCTTTTTTAAGATAAAAACATAAGAAAATAGCTATCGAAATATTAATCAGTCCAAAAAACAAAGGGGTCTTTACAATTCCTAAATTAGGAATCAGTACCAACGGAAACAGAATAGATGCCAGTAAAGCTCCGATATAATCGAAAGCGAAGACATTGGAGACCAGATCCTTGAACTGAACCCGGTCTTTCAGGATGTTCATCAGCAGCGGAATTTCCACTCCGACCAGACAACCCGTGAAAAATACAAAAAGGTATAAAACCGCCTCGAAATGTGCTAGTGTATTGAACAGAATGAATAGAACAACCGAACTGATTCCTCCGATAATGCCGACCATGATTTCTATTTCCACAAATTTATCGATAAGATTTCCTTTGATGAATTTGGCAAAATAAGAACCCACACCCATTGAAAACAGATATACCCCGATGATGAAAGAAAACTGTTTTACCGAATCTCCTAAAAGATAGCTTGCCAGAGCACCGGCCACCAATTCGTAAATCAGTCCACACGTAGCAATGACAAACACCGAAAACATTAACAGCAACTCAAGAGGAATCCTCTTCTTATCCATGAATGGCTCCGCTTATAATAATTGAAATCCCGATAATGAATGCCCCGAAAATGATCGCCAATGCCACATTTTTATTCTGTGCAATCTCATGCCATGTTTTTTCCGGTGTTAATTTTTCGATGATAACATAACAAACCAGCAAAATAGCGATTCCTAGAAAAGAATAAATCACTGAGTTGATTACCGGCAGAAAATTGATCTGATCCATAATTTATATTTTTTATTTGTGATAGTATCTGTAATATCCGACTCCCGAAGAATGATGCCTTCGGGTAGTCCCGTCCTGATATTTTTCTGTTTTTTCGCAGTCGCAGAACTGGTTTCCTTCAAAAGTAAGATAGGTAAACCAGCTGATGAAAAAAACTCCGATAAGGCACAGCAGCCAGTTTTCTTTTATATAATTCAGTAGATTGGTCATCATCAAGTCTGTGGATAAGGTGAATTGGAACTGTTATTCCATTTTGATTGTTCAAATATTTTTCTTCCGAAATAGCATACAGCTACAAACGCTGTTAAAAGCACCATGATGATTCCGAAATTCCAGAAGGAAACGGGGAGCCATTCTGCTTTTATTTTGACAGATTTATTTTCAGAAGCGATTGAACTATTTGCCGAGCTAGAGACTACCGGAGCTTCCTGCTTTTCTGCAGAAATCAAAAAATGGTATTTTCCGGGAGCCACCCCACAGAAATTGAATGCCTCGTCTGTACTTCCCTCGCTCCAGTTTTCCCCGCCTTCATAGCCGTGATATTCTTCCACATCTTTCGAAGCATAAACTATTTCACTGGTTTTTTCATTCACCAAGCTTAAGCCTACACTGGCCCAGGAATTACTGACATTGGAAGAAATCTCTACTTTTAAAGGAGCAGAGCCACCGGACAAATCAAAGCTTTTGCTCACCAGTTCCTTATCTTTTACTTCTGTAAAGCTGATTTCCTGTTCAAAAACCAGTGCGTTAGATCTTGAAGCCATTACGTACAGCTGGATCAGACAAATGATCAAAGCTGCCACCCCCATACTATTGAGGGTCTGTTTGAAATTAAAGTAGAAAGGCTGCACAATCCCGATTCCTGACTGATTGGGGAGGACAGGAATATGAAAAGCTCTTTTTACCGTATATTTTGAAATATGCCTGCCAAAGAAGAATTCATTTGAACTGCCGGACTGTTCCTGAGAAATCATTTGGTCAGCGTTGACATATTCCCGGTAGGTGGTAAGTCCGAAATTTAATTTATCCTCGAAAAACCCTGCCGCTGCATAAATGGTACATTCTGTCGTTTCATACCAGCGGTAATTCCTGCCGTTCAGTTCTGCCGCTTTCATATCGAATATTTTTTTCACTCCGGTTCCAATGACCGGCTCCAGAAAAACCCAATGACCGTCACTTTCGCTCAAAAAAGCATCTTTCCCGCTTTTATCTTTTAAATAATATTCCCTCCAGAAAATATTGGATCCATACTTCCTGATAATAATTCCTGTAACGGTATATTCGGTGTGATAAATCATTCCCTTTTGTCCGACTTTCAGGACAACATGTTCAACCGGCTTTTTTATCCTGGCTTTCTCGGAAAGGTTTTTCTGAGCATTGATAAGACTTGAACACGCCGTGCAGACATATTCCCGTACGGGAAACGTAAGTTCATGTTTATTTTCAGTTTTACAGATGGGGCAAACGTAATGCATTTATCTATAAATTTTGTGTTTCTGAATGGTTTTAGCTTTAAAATACTCTATCACCTCATCGGCAATTTTTTCAACTTTATCGGTATTGTCCTGCATATAATTACACAGGAAAACATCAAAAGTGAGTTGTTTGAATTCCGGCCAGGTGTGGATGCAGAGGTGGGATTCTTTAAGGCAAACGGCCGAAGTAAAGCTCCGGTTTTCGAAAATATGATTGGTGATGCCTACAATTTCCACCTCTTTTGCAGCGAGGCTGTTCCGGGTAAAGGCCAGAAAGCCTTCGCTGTCCGACAGCAGATCTTCCGACTCCGTTTCCAAAGTCAGAAGAATATGTAAACCTTTACTGGTTGGTGATTCCAATGGATTAGTTTTTTAGAATAATTATTTTTTCGGTAAGAAAACTTCGGCCAGCATACAGCGGGCGCTGCCTCCTCCGTTGACTTCAATGGTATTAAGGTCTGAATAAATGATTTCGCAGTATTTTTCTATCGCAGAGATCTGTTCCGTATTCAGAGACCGGTAAGCGGTTTCGCTCATAACCAGGAATTTTTCACCGTCCTTATTGTGTACCTGGAGCATATTTCCGGCGAACTGCTGCATCTGTTCTTCCGAGATTTCAATAATTTCCTTTCCTGAATTTTTGATCGTTTCAGCAACCTTGTTTCTTTCCAGTTCATTATCAATACAGTCAAGGCAAATCACTACAAACCTATCGGCCACACACATCATGACATTGGTATGGTAAATCGGCAGCCTTTCTTCCCCAACCGTCTGAAACGAATGGAAAACAACAGGGGTAAACCCGTATTTTTCACAAAACTCCCTGAACAGATTTTCATCCAACCGTAAAGAAACCGAACCATACGCCAATCTGTTATCGTGATCAAAAATCATGCTTCCCGTTCCTTCCAGGAAATGGCCCTGTGTTTCAGGAAAAGACCAGTCGTCAATTTCCGTCACTTCGAATCCCTGATCTTTGATGCTTTCGATGATATCATCCCTCCTTTCCACCCTTCTGTTGGATGCGAACATCGGATACAATACCACTTTGCCGTCATTATGGAAACTCACCCAGTTGTTCGGGAAAATAGAATCCGGCGTATGGGGATCTAAGGTATCTTTAACCGTAATCACGTTAATGCCCTTGCTCCTTAATTTCTCGACAAACATCCTGAACTCTGTCAAAGCTTTGATCTGGGTATCAAAACCTTTCTGTTCTATCTGAAAATAATTGTTTTTTGCTGTTTCTGCATTAAAACCGAATGCGATCGGCTCTATCATTAAAACGGTATCTGTAGTCTGCATGTGTTTAATTTTTTATAAAATAATATTGAATCCTGAATAGAAATCTGTCAGTCTGTAGTAGCTCAGTGTCAGGAAAACAGTATCAACCAAGCCATGGACAATAATATTGATCCAGATGTTTTTGAATTTCAAATATATGAATCCGAAAGCCAGCCCGAATAAAAACGTCATAACCAGTCCTGAAATCCCTTGGTATAAATGCGGCAGCGAAAACATCACGGCACTTAACAGGACAATCACCATCTGATTTTTCCCGAACCATCTTTTAAGCTGTGAAAAAGCAAAACCGCGGAATAAAAGCTCTTCACCGATCGCAGCACTGATCCACATATTAAAAAGCCATTTAAAATATTTCCGGGGATTTCCTTCAATGACTTTAAATGAAGAATAATCTGCAGGCTCATTAAAAATTTTACTGACCAGTGGCTGAAAAACAAAATCCATAGAAAGTTCCAGCACAAGGTAACAAACCAATATGATTTTAAGTTCCGAAAATCCTATTTTCTTAAAATTAAGATTTTTCAGGTTTCCATCCTGCAGATAAGTAAATAAAAGAATACCTGCAATAATTACACAAAATGTATACGGAAAATGCGTAAAAGGATTATAAATCAATGAAAATATTATTGCCAAAAGCAGCAATGCAGCCCATTTATTGTCAAGTAAAGCTTTTAAATCTGTCATTCCTCCTGTTTAATTAATCTCTTACCAAAGGCATGGTAGAGCACCGTAACAATCCTCCCATTTTCGAAATCTCCCGGTAAGGGATTTCCTCTACCGTCATACCCCATTCATTCCTCAGATGATTATTCATCCTCATAAAAGCCTGATCCGAAACTACAATTTCAGGAGAAATGGAAAAGATATTCGGGAACATTTCAAACATTTCCTCATCTGTCACATGGAAACAGTTTTCTCCCCCGAAAATATCGATGATCAGATGATAATCGCTTTCGTCCACAAATCCGTTCTTATAAATAATGCATTTATCTTCTCCTACAGGATTGAAAGTACAGTCCAGATGCAGAATCCCTTCGTACGGAATTCTGTCATTCTTCTTCAGTTCAAGATCGATGATCCTTTTTTTAGGGAAATATTCTTTGAGTATTTCGATGGCATATTCATTGGTCCTTGCCGTTTTATAGTTCCTGTAATCTTCACTGAAGCAGGTCCCGATGAATAGAAAATTATCCCAGACAATCACATCTCCTCCTTCAATATGTGCCGTTTCCGGAAGGTTGATAATATCCCTCCATTTTACTTTTTCAAAAATAGTTTTGTAAGCATCCTGCTCATCGGCCCTGTCTGCTATGACATTAGAGATAATCATTTTATCGTCAATCACAAAAGCCACATCTCTTGCAAACACCTGATTGTAGTTTTCAATAATGCTCGGGCGGAGTACCTCTACATCATATTTTTTTAAAACTGCCTCGAAAGCATTCATTTCATTAATAATCTCTGATTCTTTGGGATAGATTTTATTTTCGATGGAATGGTAGGATTTGGCATCGTAACTTTCCTCAAGGGTAGGAATCCCTCCTATGGAATTAGGCTGCCCTAAAACTACTGATTTAAGCCTTCCTGTTTCGTTTTTTATATTTAGTTTCATAAAGAGTTATGCAATATTGCAAATATAAGTAAAGGACTGTATCTGGGAAACTTTTAGCCTGCTTTTAGGAATGTAATTCGTCTGCATTCTGAGAATACCGTATCCTGCAGTTCCTTAATAATGTATATCCGATAAATACTAAATTTTTATTGCTGTTAAAATTCTATTAACAGATAATCTATCCAAGGAGTAATATTTATATCAAAAATATGATGAAGTAGCTTTAGATTTCATATATTAGTGAAATATTAAAGCAAAAATTAATATTAAATTACTAACAATCAAACATCAAAATCATGAACAAGAAAAATTCCGTGCTGAAAAATGCACACAAACTAAGCAGAGAAAACCAGAAAACGATTATCGGCGGCGTTCATAATGCCGGACGAAGATGCTGTGAATGGGATGATTCAGGCCAATGCTACATCTGGACCTGTGACCGATGCCAGTGCCCATAAATTAAAGAAGACCAATGATCACCTTCATGTAATGTAATGAAAGTGGTATTAAGCAAAATATAATACACAACACTCTAAGGCTATGCATCAGTTCTCTGAATAACCTCAGGATAAAAATTATTACAATAAAAAATCCCAAAGCAAGCTTTGGGATTTTCAAGTATATAATAGTAATACGGTTTATGACCTGTTTACCATATCAATATAGTCTCTTTTCTGAGCTCCCTGGTAAACCTGTCTCGGTCTTCCGATAGGGTCTCCTTTCAATCTCATTTCTTTCCACTGGGCAATCCATCCCGGAAGTCTTCCCAATGCAAACATTACGGTGAACATTTCTGTAGGGATTCCTAACGCTCTGTAGATAATTCCTGAATAGAAATCTACATTCGGATATAGTTTTCTTTCAATGAAGTACTCATCTTCAAGGGCTACTTTTTCCAACTGCATGGCAATATCAAGTGCCTTATCTTCAATTCCTAATGCACTTAACAAATCGTCAGCTGCTTTTTTGATAATTTTCGCTCTCGGGTCGAAGTTTTTGTACACTCTGTGTCCGAAGCCCATCAAACGGAAACTGTCATTTTTATCTTTTGCTTTTTCAACCCACTTGTTAACATCTCCACCATCTTTTTCAATCAATTCAAGCATTTCGATAACGGCCTGGTTGGCCCCTCCGTGAAGCGGACCCCAAAGTGCAGAAATACCTGCAGAAACTGAAGCGAAAAGACCTGTGTGGGCAGAACCAACCATTCTTACCGTAGAAGTAGAACAGTTTTGCTCGTGATCTGCATGAAGGATTAATAATTTATCTAAAGCTCCAACGACCACAGGATTGATTTCGAAATCGGCATTCGGTTGTCTGAAAGCCATTTTGTAGAAGTTTTCCACATAGTTCAGGTTGTTATCTCCGTGATTTAACGGTAACCCTAATGTTTTTCTATAGGTCCAGGCAGCAAGGTGTGCAAATTTAGCAATCAGCAGTTCTGCTGCAAGGTCCATTTCCTCTTTAGAATTAACGTTAACCGCTTTTGGATTAAATGCCGTTAAAGCAGATGTTAAAGAAGATAAAACGCCCATTGGATGAGCAGAACGAGGAAAGGCATCGATGATTTTTTTCATCTCTTCTGCTACGAAGTTATATTTTTTGATATTGCCTTCGAAGGTATTGAATTGGTCTGAAGTAGGTAAGTCACCGTGTAATAAAAGATACATTACTTCTGTGAAATTGGATTTATCCGCGATCTGCTCAATCGGATATCCTCTGTAGAACAATTCTCCCTTGTCACCATCTAAATAAGTGATTTCGCTGAGCGTAGCTCCGGTGTTTTTGTATCCTAAGTCTAAAGTGATTAACCCTGTCTGGTCTCTTAATTTTGAAATATCGATTCCTCTGTCTCCGATAGTACTATCTACGATAGGATATTCATATGAATTACCATCGTAATTCAATATTACTTTGTTGTCTGACATTATTTAATTTATTTTTTTTAAATATACTACTTCTTACAAAATACGGCAAACAAAAAATTTCGCTTGCCGTTATTTATAAATTCGATTAATTATCTTTTGATTTTAAAAGCATCCAAGCCCGGGAAAACCGCCGTTTCGCCTAAAGCTTCTTCAATTCTTAACAGCTGGTTGTATTTTGCCATCCTGTCTGATCTTGAAGCAGAACCGGTCTTGATCTGACCACAGTTCATGGCTACGGCTAAATCTGCAATGGTAGAGTCTTCAGTCTCCCCTGATCTGTGAGACATCACCGAAGTGAATTTGTTATGCTGAGCCATCTGTACCGCTGCCATGGTTTCAGAAAGGGAACCGATCTGGTTTACTTTCACAAGAATTGAATTGGCAATGCCTTCGTCAACCCCTCTTTTTAACCTCTCAACATTGGTTACGAATAAATCATCCCCAACCAGCTGTACTCTGTCTCCGATTTTATCGGTCAGCATTTTCCAGCCTTCCCAGTCATTTTCCTGCATCCCGTCTTCGATAGAGATGATCGGATATTTATTGGCCAGTTCAGCCAAATAAGAAACTTGTTCGCTGCTTGTAAACTGAGCCGCATCCGGAGTCTGGAATTTTCTGTAATCGTACACTCCGTCTTTATAGAATTCTGAAGCGGCACAGTCTAATGCGATCATGACATCATCACCCGGCTTGTATCCTGCTTTTTCAATTGCCTGAAGCAAAGTGTCCAAAGCATCCTCAGTTCCGGAGAATGTCGGGGCAAAACCACCTTCGTCACCTACTGCCGTAGAAAGCCCTCTTGAATGAAGAATCGCTTTCAGGTTATGGAAAATCTCAGTCCCTTTTCTCAAAGCATGAGAAAAAGAATCTGCCTTTACCGGCATTACCATAAATTCCTGAAACGCAATCGGTGCATCTGAATGAGAACCCCCGTTGATTACGTTCATCATCGGAACAGGAAGTGTGTTGGCATTCACCCCTCCGACATATTTGTATAAAGGCATTTTCAATTCAGCAGCAGCAGCTTTTGCAGCAGCTAACGAAACACCAAGAATTGCATTAGCACCTAGGCTTCCTTTGTTGCTTGTCCCGTCTAAATCAATCATAATCTGATCGATAAGGTTCTGATCAAAAACAGGAAGACCCACCAATTCAGGTGAAATTACTTCTCTTACATTTTCTACAGCCTTGGAAACCCCTTTTCCCATCCATTCTGAACCGCCGTCACGCAATTCAACGGCTTCATGCTCACCGGTAGATGCTCCGGAAGGAACGGCAGCGCGCCCCATGGCACCACTCTCGGTGAATACATCTACTTCAACTGTAGGATTTCCTCTTGAATCCAAAATCTGTCTCGCTTCTATGTAAGAAATGTAACTCATTGTTCTTTTTTATAGTTTAGACAAATTTAATGAATTTTTAAAATGCTGTGCTATTTACAGGGTATTTTATGGTATGATTGTGAGTTAAATTTTAGTTAATATTGAGATTGTGATGATTATTATTATTCAAGAAATGATATTTAATTATTTCCAGTAACTGAAGTATTTGATTTTGTACTAATTGAGAAAATTGAATATCCTAAACCTATTGAATACCAAGATCTACCCTGATAAATCCAGTCATTTTGATTTCTTTGTGAAATTTTATCCCATCCCATAAAGAAACCAAATTGGATTTTACTAAAATCAAAGACAATTCCTGTGGCATGAGTAAGAGCAATAACGTCTATAGGTTCCTGTAAATAATTATTGGTTGTATATGAATCTAACGACTAATTCCAATATTATATAAAAAATTAATAAAAAAGGGTCTATAATTAGAAATTCTTTGTCTTATTCCTGCACTAATACCTAACTGAACATCCTTTGAAAACTCAAATCCCATTTTTTGACCATTCAAAGTAATACTTGGGCGAATTTTGATGGGTATAATTGTAACACCTGCAGTTATAGAAGTTCCTGTAAACCATAAATTTCTATTATTATTAGGAAAAAATCCAGTACTATATCTTCTTTGTGTCTTAGCATCAAAATCTTTGCTTTTCACCATAAAAAATGCAATACTTTCATTAGAGTGTTTTGCTGTTTCATTTTGTGCATAATTATATTTTATTTTTTCTTCAGTTTCTCTAAAAATCCAAAACTTAATAATAGAGCCATCTTCTGTTTTAGATATAAGATCAAATCTTACACCTTCTCTCATTGTAATGAGTATCTGTAATCTTCTTACAATCCAAATTTGCACATTTATAGATAAGAACAGGTTTTGTAAAAATATAACTTTCATTTCCAACATTTATTACGTCATTCTCATCTTGGGCTAAACAAAAAAATGATTTAAATAAAACCAACATTGTAAAAATAATTTTAGTTTTCATAGCTGTAATTTTTAAATTTATATACTTCAAAGTTCCCTTTAAAACAGATTCATGTCAATTACCCAAACGGGTAATTCTCACAACAAAAAACAGCACCATTAAAAATGATGATGCTGTATTTAAGTTGAAAAATTAGTTATAAATCGATTCGGAAAAAAAGATGGGTCCCGTTTTCGGTTGTCACTTCGCAATGCCCTTTCTGTTCTTTCATTCTCGCTTTCATGTTCCGAAGCCCGTTTCCTTCGGGTTTGTTATGATGGATCCCAATTCCGTTATCCGAAACTTTCATCATGAATTCTTTATCTTTCTGCATAAACGAGAGTTCTAGTTGATTTGACTGGCTGTGTTTGTAAGCATTATTAAGGGCTTCCTTTAAACATAAGAATAAATTCCGCCTTTGTTCTGTAGTGATGACCGTTTCAAAAATTATATTTTCATCCTCCATACTCAGCTGAATATTTGTTTTCTTAAGAAAATTCCGGGTATATATTTTAGAATAATCTATAAAGCTTCCTAAGGTATCATTTCCTGAATTCAGGCTCCAGAGCATTTCCCTCATCGAAAGATTCATTTCTTCTGAAGTTTTCAGCAGTTCATTGATATCGCTTTTTAAATCATCATCTTCGGCGCGTTGTTTTAAAAATTCTGCCTGAAGTTTTAGTGCCGAAATTCCCGCTCCAAGATCATCGTGCATGTCATGGGAAATTCTTTCACGTTCCTTTTCTATTGATTTTTGTTTTTCTAATTCCTTCTGGAGGAGCTGGTTCTGGTGTTCGGATTCTTTGAGTTGATTTTCTTTGATGTAGAGGAGTTGTTTTCGGTTGTACATAAGGACAACAAAGATTATGAATACTACAAAAAATAACATTACTATTGTGATGATAATGTAAGTTAATTTTATCTCATTCAGATTTTCATTACTCATCATAATTTTTTTTATATTTTAATAATGAAATAAAAAATGAAACATAAAAAAGAATGTTGATGACAAAAAAGAATGATTGAGAAACAATTAAAGTTTTGTTATCAACTTCATTAAATAAATATCTTGGAATAATTCTTAAAATAAAAAAAACTCCCCAAAATAACAGTCCACAAGAAACCCAAAATTTAGGATCATCCATTATAATTTTTTCACTCGGATGTTTTAGCTTTCCATAAAACCAAATAAGGCTATAAATTATGTATATTAATGAAAATGAAATCCCTATAGTTTGATTAACTTCTTGATAATTTTTAAAAATAAAACTCAAAAAAATAATTATAAAGATTATAAAAACAGCCGTATTTAGCTTTATTACAAAACTATTTTGATTTCGATTAAAATAAAAAAGAAAAAATAATGGACAAAACAAGATATAAATATTATACAAAAATCCAAACTTTGCACTGCTTCCAAAATATATTTGAAATATTAGCATCAGGAATTCGAGTATAAAACTTGCTCCTAAATAAAAACATAAAAAATCCTGTTGTCTCCCTCCTTTTTTTAAATACAAAAAAAAAGAAAAGGATACAACAAGAAATAAAACCAGCAAATAGGCCAACTGTGAGCTAGTATACATTACGGTTGCATATTTCCAACATTAAAAAAGGCGATTTTCTCTTGTGTTTGAGGATTTTTACAATTTGCTCTGTCAATTTGAAGAATAAGATTAAGTCTATATTTTCCTTCATTAAAAGGATCTGATTTTGCAGCACATATTAACTGGCTTTTAGATTCAAATCTCAGAAAATTTCCCAAAATATTTTCATAATGAAAAGTAATATATTGAGTATACATAGTTGCTTCAGTATCAAAACCCTGATTGTTGTACAACTCTCTGAAGTTTTCAATATAGCTTTTTGCGTCATTTGCAGAAATTTCCGACAACTTTCCGTTACTAAGCTTCCATAATTTTTCATTTTCGCGAAAATTTATATCCTCATGATCATTTTGTTCATCTATGTTAAACCTAAATAAAAGACTTATTTCACTTGTATTTTTGATAAAATATATATGAATACATTCACTTGTAAGAACATTAGCTGTAATAATTGGTTGCATCTGTTCAATGAAAAATGATGAAGGCATCACTAAAGAAGCAAAATTGCTCATACTATTTACTTCATCCTCTTTTTCTTTCCTAGTAATTTCTTGGTCAAAAAAATCTTTAGACTTTCTTTTTTTGTTATTTATGAGATCATTACATTCTCCTTCCAAAATATCTTTAATGAGTTTAAGCTTCATTTCTGCACAGCTTATTTCTTGTTCAAAATTTTCCATGTTTCTTAGTTTTTAAAATAATTAAATTTATTAATAGCCTCCACTTTGTTGTTGACGTGGAGTTTTCTGTAGATGTTTCCGACGTGTTTTTTTACCGTGTCAATGCTGATGCATTTTTTATCGGCGATTTCTTTGTAGAGCAAGCCTTGGGATAGAAGTTCCAATATTTCTTTTTCGCGGCCAGTGAGTTCGTCGAACCCTTGTATTTGGGGAAGCTTTCTTTCAAAATGGCTGAGAACTTTCCGGGCGATCGAGAAGCTCATCGGGGCGCCGCCGTTGCAGACATCACGGATTGAGGAAAGGATCTTATCCATACTTTCACCTTTTACAAGGTATCCTATGGCTCCGGCCTTTAAGGAATTGAACACTTTATCATCATCTTCAAAACTGGTACACATAATGAAGTGTGTGTTTAACATCTTCACTTTCAGTTTTTCAATGATTTCAATTCCGAGCATGTCCTGCAGCTGGATATCCATCATGACAACATCCGGAGAAAGGCCAGAAAGATCTGCCAGTGCATCCTTACCATTAAAAAACTGGGCAACAACGTTCATGTCATCCTGATAGTTGATGACTTTTTTCAACGCATTGTTGTAGTTCTTTTCGTCTTCTACGATGGCTATGGAAATGCTCATGTTCAGTTCTGTTTAAGACAAATGTCAGGAAAAAACAAAGCAGAATCAATTACCCTTTTGTGTAATTTGTTAAGTTTTGAGTTCAGGTTATTGTTTTGGTTTTTGTTTTTACTAAATTTAGTAAAAAATAATATATTTCCCAGTAAACAATTTATAAAAATAAAAATCATGAAAAAGACACTTGTCATAATGGGTTCCATACTCATTTTATCAACCGTAAGCTGTAAGAAAAATGAAGAAGGGAATAAAGCTGTATTGAAGTCGGATAATGCGGGAACAGTCCTGGCTGATAACGGCAAAACAGATTCCACCATTCATTATGAAACTGATGTCAACGGAAAGAAATACATAAAAACGGATTATGTATATAAAGCTACTGACGGAAGCCTTGCCAAAGTGGTTTTTAATTATGAAGAAAAAACCATGAGCGTCAGGAGCAACAACAAAACATTTATCCTGAATAAGGTAGAATCCAAAGGCAATGAAACCACTTACGAAAAAATGGATATGAAAGCGACTGTAAAAGGAGACAGCCTGATTTTAGATCAGGGAAATAATATTGTAGAACTTGTAAAAACAAAAATTTAAACAGGGAAAAGCCTTCAGAACAATCTCGTCTGAAGGCTTTTTACATTGCGACTATATTTATCATTTATTACAATTTTTTAAGCAGAGCCCCGCTGACCCAGCCATACAGAGGCTCCCCACCTTTAACAGGTGGTTTAAGAACATAAACATAGAACCATCCGGATTTACTTTTGACAAATTCAACCTCCGTGTTTACCGGCAGCGTGGTAATGATCCCGAACGCAGTTCCCGCACCTGTTCTCAGATTGGTATTGTTTTCCGTTATTTTATAGATATCTGCCGTATCATCCTGCCTTCCGAACAGTTTTGCCCTGAAACTTTCGATCGGGAAAGCAGGGCCCGGATCATTTTTCCGGAACGGTGCAATATCGTCATGGCCCAGAATATCTTTAATATCATAAGTTTCCATCAACAGTTTGCAGACTCTGAAACAGGAGTCAATCTGTTTTTCCGTAAAGTTATGCCAGAACGAAATACTTTTTTCGTGTTTATGTCTGGCTTCCACCACTACCTCTTTGGGATATTCTTTCCCGAACCATGAATAAAACAGGTCATTTACTTTAGTAAGCCTTCCGGGATTATCAAGCTCAATCCCTATTGAAAAATTATTGAACCCCGACCGTTCTGCCCATCTGCTTACGCCGGCATGCCAGGCTTTCCTGTTGAATTCAACCAGTTGGGTAATCTTCCCTTCTCTGTCAATAACAATATGAGCAGAGGCTTTCGCTTCAGGATCTCTGAACAATGCCACAGAACTCTCGGCGCTCCGGCCTGCCGTAAAATGGATGATCACTGTATCCGGGGTCATTTCACCTCCTTTGTTTAGCGTTGATGTAAAACCGATTGATTCGGCAGGAAGTGTTTTGGATAATTTCTGGTTTACAATTTTCATGACGGTAACTTTTAGTAAAACAATTTTATGCATTTTAAAGATACAAATCAATCACCTTTTAGGGTACAAAAAAACCGTTCAGAAATTTGAACGGTTTTTTATTTTATATCTGAATGAATATTATTCTTCAGTTTTTTCCTCTGCAGAATCAGCAGTTGGTTCAGCAGTTTTTTCTTCTGCTGCAGGAGCTTCAGCAACTACAGCTTCTTTTTTAGCCGTTGTAGCTCTTCTGCTTCTTCTGGTCGTCTTTTTCTCTTCAGCATTAGGATTGTAAAGTTCATTGAAATCAACAAGCTCGATAAGAGCCATATCAGCAGCATCACCTTGTCTGAAACCAGTCTTGATGATTCTTGTATATCCGCCGTTTCTTTCTGCGATTTTAGGAGCTACTGATCTGAAAAGTTCAGTAACCGCCTCTTTACTTTGAAGATATGAAAAAACAATTCTTCTATTGTGTGTAGTATCTTCTTTTGCCTTTGTTAATAGAGGTTCAACATATACTCTTAAAGCTTTCGCTTTAGCTACAGTAGTGTTGATTCTTTTATGCTCAATTAGAGAACAAGCCATATTAGAAAGTAAAGCACTTCTATGAGAAGCTGTTCTTCCTAAGTGATTGAATTTTTTACCGTGTCTCATTATTAATTATTTATCAGCGTCTAACTTATATTTTGCAACGTCGAAACCGAAGTTAAGACCTTTTGAATGCACTAATTCTTCTAGTTCTGTCAAAGATTTTTTACCAAAATTTCTGAATTTCATCAAATCAGACTTACTGTAAGAAACCAATTCTCCAAGGGTTTCCACTTCAGCCGCTTTCAGACAGTTCAGGGCTCTTACGGAAAGATCCATGTCTGCTAATTTAGACTTCAGGAGTTGTCTTGTGTGAAGTGTTTCTTCATCGTATTGAATAGATGCTTTTACCGCTTCCGTCTCAAGGGTGATTCTCTCATCAGAGAATAACATGAAATGATAAATCAATATCTTGGAAGCTTCTGTTAAAGCGTTTTGAGGACTGATGGAACCATCAGTTTCAATATCTAATACAAGTTTTTCGTAGTCTGTTTTTTGCTCTACACGATAATTTTCAATGCTGTATTGTACTTTCTTGATTGGCGTAAAAATAGAGTCAATGGCAATAGTACCGATTGGAGCATTGTTTGACTTATTTAATTCAGAAGGAACATATCCTCTTCCTTTTTCTATATTGAAAGTAATTTCGAAAGTTACATCACTGTTCAGGTTGCAGATCACAAGTTCCGGGTTCAGCACCTGGAAACCGTTGATTGACTTTCCTAAATCACCAGCAGTAATAACCGTCTGCCCCGAAACCTTAGCGATCACCTGTTCGTTAGTCTGGTTTTCTGCCGTAGATTTTAATCTTACCTGCTTAAGGTTAAGAATAATTTCGGTAACATCTTCGATTACTCCTGAAATAGTTGAAAATTCGTGCTCTACACCTTCTATTTTGATAGATGAAATAGCATAACCTTCCAGAGAAGAAAGCAATACTCTTCTCAAAGCATTACCGATTGTAAGCCCGAAACCTTGTTCAAGTGGTCTGAATTCAAATTGACCTCTAAATTGATCAGAGTTAAGTAAAATTACTTTATCGGGTTTTATGAATTGTAAAATTGCCATATTATTGGGTTGAGCAAAAATTTGATTAAAAAATTATTTAGAGTAAAGTTCGACAATAAGCTGTTCCTTGATGTCCTCCGGAATCTGGATTCTCTCAGGAGCAGAAACGAAGGTACCTTCTTTCTTCTCATCGTTGAATTGTAACCACTCATAATTTGCTTTGGAAGCCAATGCATCAGTAACCACTTCAAGAGACTTAGACTTTTCTCTTACGGCGATTACATCACCCGCTTTAAGCAAATAAGACGGAATATTTACCAGCTCCCCATTTACAGTAATATGTCTGTGAGAAACCAATTGTCTAGCAGCAGATCTGGTTTTACCAAACCCTAATCTGTATACTACGTTATCCAGTCTGGACTCGCAAAGTTGTAATAACACTTCACCAGTTACCCCTTTGCTTCTGTGTGCTTTTTCGAATAGGTTAGCAAACTGTCTTTCTAAAATACCGTAAGTATATTTAGCTTTCTGCTTCTCCATCAACTGAACAGCATATTCAGATTTCTTTGCTCCTCTTCTTTTATTAACGCCATGTTGTCCCGGCGGTTGGTTTTTTCTTTTCTCGAAGTTTTTGTCATCTCCGTAGATTGCAGCACCAAACTTTCTAGCAATCTTTGTTTTAGGTCCAATATATCTTGCCATAATGGGTAAATTCTAAAAATTAAACTCTTCTTCTTTTTGGTGGTCTACATCCATTATGCGGCATAGGAGTCACATCAATGATTTCGCTAACTTCAATTCCTGAATTGTGAATTGTTCTGATGGCAGATTCTCTACCTGCACCAGGACCTTTCACATACACCTTTACTCTTCTTAATCCAGCTTCATGAGCAACATTAGAGCAATTTTCAGCTGCCATCTGAGCAGCAAATGGAGTATTCTTTTTAGAACCTCTGAAACCCATTTTACCGGCAGACGCCCAAGAGATAACTTCTCCGCTTTTATTTGTTAAAGAAATGATGATGTTATTGAAAGAAGCCTGAATATGCGCTTCTCCAATAGCTTCAACTTTTACTTTTCTTTTTTTAACTACTTTAGTTTGTTTTGCCATAATTCCTAACGATTATTTACTAGCTTTTTTCTTGTTAGCAACAGTTTTTCTCTTTCCTTTACGGGTTCTCGAGTTGTTTTTCGTTCTCTGGCCTCTTAAAGGTAGTCCTAGTCTGTGACGTATTCCTCGTTGGCATCCTATGTCCATTAATCGCTTAATGTTCAATTGCACTTCAGATCTCAATTCTCCTTCCACTTTTACGTTTTCTGAGATATAGGTTCTGATGGCAGCCAATTCATCGTCATTCCATTCGTTGACTTTCTTGTCTTCGCTGATACCGGCAGCTTTAAGGATTTCTGAAGATGTACTTCTTCCGACTCCGTAGATGTAAGTTAAACCGATAACACCTCTTTTGTTTTTTGGTAAATCAATACCTGAAATTCTCGCCATAATTTAATGTTAGCCTTGTCTTTGTTTAAATTTTGGGTTTTTCTTGTTGATTACGAACAGTACACCTTTTCTGCGTACGATCTTGCAATCAGCACTTCTTTTTTTAATTGATGCTCTTACTTTCATTTTGATAGTATTTATTTTTTAACAATAGCCAAACGGAACATACATTCCGTTTGGCATTTTGTTTAATATCTAAACGTAATCCTCCCTTTTGATAAATCATAAGGAGACATTTCTAATTTTACCTTATCTCCGGGTAAAAGTTTAATATAATGCATTCTCATTTTACCGGAAATGTGAGCGATAAGCATATGCCCATTTTCCAGCTCTACACGGAACTGAGCGTTCGAAAGTGCTTCCGTTATAACGCCGTCTTGTTCAATATGTTTTTGTTTTGCCATAAATTAATATCCAGTCGTTCTTGATAATTTAGACTGCATTAAGCCATCATAATGATGATTCAGCAGATAAGTATTAATCTGTTGAACAGTATCTAAAATTACTCCAACCATAATCAATAATGATGTCCCCCCGAAAAATAGGGCGAACGCATCTGTCTGAACAAAGCTTCCATGCACAATTGCCGGAAGGACTGCAAAGATAGATAAAAAAATTGCACCTGGCAAGGTAATTTTTGATAAAATATCATCTAAATAATCAGCTGTTTCTTTTCCTGGTCTTACCTTGGGTACCAGGCCTCCGTTTCTCTTCAGATCATCAGCCATTTGGTTCACCGGAATGGTAATTGCAGTATAGAAAAATGAGAAGATAATAATTAACAGCGCGAACAATACATTGTACTGCCAGCTGAAAACATTTTTGAAACCTGCAAGAAAAGTGTTTGACTCATCTACTTTTGTTAATAGTCCCGGTACGAACATCAGTGCCTGGGCAAAGATGATCGGCATTACACCGGCAGCATTTACTTTCAATGGAATCCACTGTCTTGCTCCCTGCATAAGATTTCTGTTGACACCTCCTCTTGCCTGAGCTCTGCTTACATACTGAATCGGTATTTTCCTGACAGCAACGGACAATACCACTGCTAAAAGAACCACCAGCATCCAGAAAATTACTTCAATAAGGATCATAATTGACCCCATTCCTCCTTTTCCGTTCTGCACGGCCATTTCCTGTACGAATGCTTCCGGTAACCTTGAAAGGATCCCCACCATAATAAGGATGGAGATACCGTTTCCGATACCTTTGTCGGTGATTTTCTCACCTAACCACATTGCAAATACTGAACCGGCAACCAAAATCACAATACTTGGCAGCCAGAACATAATAGAATTCGGCTCTACATAATATGCAGACTGGAACTGAGCATACGGTAAAAACAATTGAGTGATAGAGGTTAAATAAGAAGGCGCCTGCACGAGACAAACACCGATTGTTAACCATCTTGTAATCTGATTCAATGTATTTCTACCTGACTCTCCATCTTTCTGAAGCTTCTGAAGATAAGGGATAGCCATCCCCATCAACTGAACAATAATAGAAGCAGAAATATAAGGCATGATTCCTAACGCCATCACGGAAGCATGGCTGAAAGCCCCTCCCGTAAATGACGAAAGCAAGCCAAGGAGACCTGCTCCCTGCTTGTTTCCGCCTTGACTTTTATAATGCTCTAAGAGATCTCCCACTTGTGCAAGGTTAATTGCAGGCAATGAGATATAAGATGCGAATCTATACACAAGAATAATCCCTAAAGTAAAGATAATTTTATCCCGTAATTCTTTAAGGCTCCAAATATTTTTGAGTGTTTGTATAAATTCTTTCATTAGTTATTATTATAAGGTAATTGCTTGTCCACCTGCTTTAGCAATAAGCTCTTCAGCGGATTTAGTGAATTTGTCAGCCGAAATTGAAACCGAAGATTTCAATTCTCCTCTACCCATAATTTTCACTATTTCGTTCTTAGTAGCCAAACCGTTCTGTACCAAAACTTCTTTTGTAATATCTCCTGTTAAAGATTTAGTATCAATTAAGTTCTGAATATCATCCAGGTTGATCGCTCTGTATTCTTTTCTGTTTACGTTTTTGAAACCGAATTTAGGTAATCTTCTCTGTAAAGGCATCTGACCTCCTTCAAAACCGATCTTCTGAGAGTAACCGGCTCTTGCTTTCTGACCTTTATGTCCTTTTGTAGATGTACCTCCTTTTCCCGTACCCTGTCCTCTACCAATTCTTTTTGAATTGAATGTAGAACCTGCAGCAGGTTTTATGTTGTTTAAATTCATTTTAATTTTTGTTTTAAAATTATTTTTGAACTTCAAGTAAATGACTAACTGCAGCTATCATTCCTAAGATAGAAGGAGTAGCTTCGTGCTCTACAACTTGGTGAAGTTTCTTAAATCCTAATGCTTCAAGCGTTCTCTTTTGGGTTTTAGTTCTACCAATAGCGCTTTTTACTTGCTTTACTTTAATTGTTGCCATTGCTTTATTATTAACCGTTAAACACTTTAGTTAGAGAAACTCCTCTCATTCTTGCAATTTCTTCCGGTCTTCTGATGTCTAACAATGCTTTGAAAGTAGCTTTCACCACATTGTGAGGGTTTGAAGATCCTTTGGATTTTGAAAGGATATCATGAACACCAGCAGACTCAAGTACCGCTCTTACCGCACCACCGGCGATAAGCCCTGTACCGTGAGAAGCAGGTCTCAGGAAGATATCTGCACCACCATATCGGGCAGAAGTCTGGTGAGGAATGGTGTGGTTCATTACAGGAACCTTCACTAAGTTTTTCTTAGCATCTTCTACCGCTTTAGCAATAGCAGAGGCAACTTCCTTAGATTTTCCTAAACCGAAACCGATAGTTCCCGCTTCATCTCCTACAACAACAATTGCAGAAAATCCGAAAGCTCTACCTCCTTTAGTTACTTTTGTTACTCTGTTAACAGCTACGAGACGATCTTTAAGTTCCAATCCTCCCGGTTTTACTCTTTCTATATTATCTAGTCCTAACATATTTTCCGAAATTTAATGATTAGAATTTAAGTCCTCCTTCTCTCGCACCGTCAGCAAGAGCCTTAACTCTTCCGTGATATACGAATCCGTTTCTATCAAATACTATATTTTCGATTCCTGCAGCAATAGCCTTGGCAGCAATCGCTTTACCCACAGCAGCAGAAACATCAGTTTTAGTACCGTTAGCGTCAACTCCTTTCTCTCTGGAAGAAGCGGAAGCTAAAGTTTTCCCACTGTTATCATCGATTAACTGAGCGTAAATTTCCTTATTACTTTTATATACAGATAATCTTGGCAATTCAGAAGATCCGGAGATTTTTCCTCTTACTCTTCTTTTTATTCTTATTCTTTTTTCTAATTTACTTAATGCCATAATACTTATAATTTATTAAGCAGATTTACCAGCTTTACGTCTAACAATTTCCCCAACGAATCTTACACCTTTTCCTTTGTACGGCTCAGGCTTTCTGAATGAACGGATTTTCGCCGCTACCATTCCAAGAAGTTGCTTGTCATAAGACGTTAAAGTAATAATTGGATTTTTACCTTTTTCAGTCAATGTATCTACTTTCACTTCCGCAGGAAGCTCCAATACAATACCGTGAGAGAATCCTAAAGCCAACTCAAGTTTCTGACCTGTGTGTGATGCTCTGTATCCTACCCCTACTAATTCCAGTTTCTTTTCGAAACCTTCATTTACACCAACGATCATGTTGGCAATTAACGCTCTGTATAAACCGTGAAGCGCTTTGTGTTGTTTAGACTCGGATGGTCTGCTTACTGTAAGTATACCATCATTCTGTTCTAAAGTAATTCCTGCTGTAAGCTCCTGAGAAAGTTCTCCTTTTGGACCTTTGGCCGTTACCACACCGTTGTTTTCAGTGATTGTAACTCCTGCTGGAATTGTTATAATTGCTTTACCAATTCTTGACATTTTCCTGTGATTAAAAATTAATAAACATAGCAGATTACTTCACCGCCTACTTTCTCTTCTCTAGCTTTCTTGTCAGTCATTACTCCTTTAGAAGTAGAGATGATAGAAATACCCAAACCATTCAGTACTCTTGGAAGTTCCGTAGAACCTTTGTACTGTCTCAAACCTGGTCTAGAAGCTCTCTGAATAGACTTAATAGCCGGTTTGTTGGTTTGCTTGTCGTACTTTAAAGCGATTTTGATTGTTCCCTGAACAGCGCTATCTTCAAACTTAAAGTTTAAGATATACCCCTGATCAAATAAAATCTTAGTAATCTCCTTTTTGATTTTCGATGCAGGAATTTCCACCACTTTGTGGCCTGCGCTTTGTGCGTTCCTTACTCTTGTTAGGAAATCTGAAATTGGATCTGTTACCATTTTTCTTTTATAAATTATTGGTTAAAGAACAATCAGTATTGCGAGGACTTGAAGAATAAAATATCAGACTTCAGAAAACTTCGGTCTGATATTTCGTATCTCTAGTATCCAGACAACTTAATTGTCCCGATTTTTTATTGGGTAATAATTACCAGCTGGCTTTCTTAACTCCCGGGATAAGACCGTTGTTTGCCATTTCTCTGAAAGTTACTCTGGAAATTCCGAACGTTCTCATGTATCCTCTTGGTCTTCCTGTTAATTTACATCTGTTGTGTAATCTTACAGGAGAAGCATTTTTTGGTAATTTCTGAAGTCCTTCATAATCACCTGCCTCTTTAAGAGCTTTTCTTTTGTCAGCGTATTTAGCAACTAGTGCTTCTCTCTTGCGCTCACGCGCTTTCATTGATTCTTTAGCCATCTCTTAATTCTTTTTGAATGGTAAACCGAAGTGAGTTAATAATGCTTTCGCTTCTTTATCTGTTTTAGCAGTAGTTACGAAAGTGATGTCCATCCCTTGGATTTTTTTCACTTTGTCGATAACGATCTCAGGGAAAATGATCTGCTCAGTAATTCCTAAGTTATAGTTACCTCTACCGTCGAAACCGTCAGCCTTGATTCCAGAGAAATCTCTGATTCGCGGCAATGCAGAAGAAGTTAAACGGTCTAAGAACTCATACATTTTGTGTGCTCTTAAAGTAACTTTAGCTCCTACCGGCATTCCTTTTCTCAATTTGAAGGCAGCTTCATCTTTCTTAGATATGGTACCAACAGCCTTTTGGCCGGTGATATTGGTAAGCTCTTCTACAGCATAATCAATGATTTTTTTGTCTGCAGTGGCATCACCTAATCCTTGGGAAAGGATGATTTTTTCCAATTTAGGTACTTGCATTACTGACTTGTACCCAAATTCTTCCATCATTGCAGGAACAATTGTTTCTTTATATGCTTTCTTGGGTCTTGCTATATATTCCATGTGTTATTTAAAATTATAAAGTTTCACCCGTTTTTCTATCGATTCTTACTTTCTTATCTCCTTCAGTCTTGTAACCTACTTTGATCGCTTTTCCGTCTTTACCAACTAAAGCTACGTTTGAGATATTAATAGAAGCTTCTTTTTCAGTAATTCCTCCTTGAGGGTTTGAAGCGGAAGGCTTAACGTGTTTTTTAACGATGTTAAGTCCTGCTACAATAACTCTCGGGTCTTTTCCTTCTTTTTTAATCACTTCAATAACTTCACCCGTTTTACCTTTGATATCTTTTTTACCAGTGGTAATGATTACGTTATCTCCTCTTTTTATTTTTAACTTTGACATTTTTTTAAAATTTTAAATATTAAAGTACTTCAGGAGCTAATGAAATGATTTTCATATATTCTTTGTCTCTCAACTCACGGGCAACCGGTCCGAAAACACGGGTTCCTCTCATTTCTCCTGCTGCGTTTAGCAATACACAAGCGTTGTCTTCAAATTTGATGTATGAACCATCTTTTCTTCTTACCGCTTTTTTAGTTCTTACTACGACAGCTTTAGATACCTGACCTTTCTTTGCATTTCCTGATGGTGTGGAATCTTTGATAGTAACAACGATCTTATCACCAACTGAAGCATATCTTCTTCTGGTTCCTCCCAGAACTCTGATAACCAATACTTCTTTAGCACCTGTGTTATCAGCAACTTTTAATCTTGATTCTGTTTGTAACATTATTACTTAGCTTTTTCAATGATTCTTACTAATCTCCATCTCTTGCTCTTGCTCATAGGTCTAGTTTCCTGGATCAGAACTGTATCACCTTCTGTGCATTCGTTGTTCTCGTCGTGTGCAGTATATTTTTTCGTCTTCAAAACGAATTTACCGTACATCGGGTGCTTTACTCTCGTAGTCTCACTAACAACAATAGTCTTTTCCATTTTATTGCTGGAAACCACTCCGATTCTTTCTTTTCTTAAATTTCTATCCATTGTAAAATGAAATTATTGTTTGTTAGTTAACTCAGTATTTAGTCTAGCGATTGTTCTTCTCAAATCTTTGATTTGGATCGGGTTTTCAACTGGACTGATAGCATGAGCCAATTTCAATTTAGAATATTGAGCTTTTGCTTCAGTTAGCTGAGCTTGAATATCACCCGCGCTTAAATTTTTAATATCAGCTTTTTTCATTGTATACAAAGATTAAAGGGGTTTAACAAAATCGTTAGCAACGATGAATCTGGTAACTACCGGTAATTTCTGTGCAGCAAGCCTAAGTGCTTCCTTTGCGATTTCGTAAGGTACTCCTCCGATTTCGAACATAATTTTACCAGGCTTAACTACAGCTACCCAATATTCCACAGCACCTTTACCTTTACCCATCCTTACTTCGGCGGGTTTTTTAGTAATCGGTTTATCCGGGAATATTTTGATCCATAACTGGCCTTCTCTCTTCATATATCTTGTCGCAGCAATACGCGCAGCTTCAATTTGTCTGGCAGTGATCCAAGCACCTTCTGTCGCCTTGATCCCGAAAGTTCCATAAGCAAGTTGATTACCTCTCTGGGCAATCCCCTTCATCTTCATCTTATGAACTCTACGGAATTTGGTTCTTTTTGGTTGTAACATAATTTCTAAATTTTAGATTTTAGATTTTAGATTTTAGATTTTTCTTATTTTAAAAAAGTAACGGTAATTTAAAATTCAAAATTTCTATCTAAAATTTTTAATTATTATTGTTATTATTGTTATTGTTTTTTCTAGGTCCTCTGTTATCCCTTCTGTCGCCTCCTCCTCTGTTATCTCTTCTGTCTCTGTCTCCTGAAGGGCCACCTTTTTTCTGTTGTCCCACTAGAGGAGAAAGTTCTCTTTTACCGTAAACTTCACCTTTCATGATCCAAACTTTAACACCTAGCTTTCCGTACTGAGTCAATGCCTCACCAATGTGATAATCGATATCAGCTCTGAAAGTTGACAAAGGAATTCTTCCGTCTTTGAAAGATTCACTTCTTGCCATTTCAGCACCGTTCAATCTACCGGAGATCTGAACTTTGATACCTTCTGCACCCATTCTCATTGTACCGGCGATCGCCATCTTAACAGCTCTTCTGTAAGAGATTCTGTTTTCGATCTGCTTAGCGATGCTGTCAGCTACCAATACTGCGTCAAGCTCAGGTCTTTTGATTTCGAAAATGTTGATTTGAATATCCTTCTTTGTAAGTTTCTTCAATTCTTCTTTCAATTTATCAACTTCCTGACCTCCTTTACCGATGATTAATCCCGGTCTAGCAGTAGTGATTGTAACTGTAACTAATTTTAATGTTCTTTCAATATAAATTCTTGAAATTCCACCTTTAGATAATCTAGCCTCAAGGTATCTTCTGATTTTGTAGTCTTCAGCGATTCTGTCTCCATAATCGTTTCCACCGAACCAGTTAGAATCCCATCCTCTGATGATACCTAATCTATTACCAATTGGATTTGTCTTCTGTCCCATACCTTGATTAATTTTCTTTTGTACCTAAGATTAACGTAATGTGGTTTGATCTTTTTCTGATTCTGTACCCTCTACCTTGTGGAGCCGGTCTCAGTCTCTTCAATTGTCTTGCACTGTCTACAAAAATTTCTTTAACGATAAGGTTTGCCTCTTCAATATCAGCACCTTCGTTTTTTGCCTGCCAATTGGCCATGGCTGAAAGTAAGACTTTCTCTAACTTGTTAGAGGCATCTTTCTTAGAATATTTTAGAATATATAAAGCTTTGTCTACTTCTACTCCTCTGATGATATCAGCTACCAATCTCATTTTTCTCGGAGAAGACGGGCAATCATTATGTAATGCTTTTACTACATCCTGATTTGTTAATTTACGTGCTAATGCACTTTCTCTTTTTCTTGATCCCATGATTATCTGCTACCTTTATTTTTGTTACCACCATGACCTCTGAAAGATCGTGTTGGAGAAAATTCTCCTAACTTGTGACCTACCATGTTTTCTGTAACGTAAACCGGGATAAAAGATTTCCCGTTGTGTACAGCAATAGTTTGTCCTACGAAGTCCGGAGAGATCATAGACGCTCTAGACCAAGTTTTGATAACTGTCTTCTTACCAGACTCTATATTTGCCTGAACCTTCTTATCTAAAGTATATGCGATGAATGGTCCTTTTTTAAGTGATCTTGCCATAATTATTTTCTTTTAGATATGATATGACGGTTAGACGCTTTGTTTTTCTTTCTGGTTTTGTACCCTTTAGCCGGCATACCGTTTCTAGATCTTGGGTGACCTCCGGAAGAACGTCCTTCACCACCACCCATCGGGTGATCCACAGGGTTCATTACTACCGGTCTTGTTCTTGGTCTTCTTCCTAACCATCTGCTTCTACCAGCCTTACCTGATACCGTTAACTGATGGTCTGAGTTAGAAACTGAACCAATCATTGCCATACATTCAGTAAGGATCATTCTTGATTCTCCTGAAGGCAATTTGATGATTGCATATTTTCCGTCTCTTGAAGTCAATTGGGCTGAAGAACCAGCACTTCTTGCTAAAATAGCACCCTGACCAGGTTTCATTTCAACACAAGAAATTACAGTACCCAATGGAATATTTTTCAATTTCATTGCGTTCCCTACGTTAGGTTCTACGCTTTCTCCTGAAACCACTGTCTGATCTACCTTGATACCGTTCGGAGCGATGATATACCTCTTCTCTCCGTCAGCATATTCTAATAAAGCGATAAATGCAGTTCTGTTTGGATCATATTCTACAGTTTTTACCGTTGCTTCAATATCTGCTTTGTTTCTTTTGAAGTCGATAATTCTGTATTTCTTTTTGTGTCCACCGCCGGTGTAACGCATGGTCATTTTACCAGTTTGGTTACGCCCACCTGACTTACTAATACCAACGGTCAGAGACTTCTCTGGTTTGTTGGTAGTAATTTCCTCAAAATTGTTAACAACTCTGAATCTCTGTCCCGGGGTGATAGGTTTTAATTTTCTAACAGACATTACTATTATTTATAATTAATAATTAATTTACAGCAAAAATATCGATAACCTCACCTTCAGCAAGTTTGATTACCGCTTTTTTCAATTTGTTTGTCTTTCCAACCTGAAGACCTTTTTTAGTGTATTTTGAAGAAACCTTCGGAGCATAAATCATTGTATTAACGTCTGCTACTTTTACACCGTAAGCTGCTTCCACAGCTTTTTTAATCTGGATTTTATTCGCCTTAGGATTTACTAAGAAAGAATAAGAACCTCTTAAATCTGTAAGGTAATTAGCCTTTTCTGATATAACTGGTTTAATGATAACTGACATGACTTATTTCTTTAAATTTTCCTGGAATTTCTCAACTGCACCTTCAAAGAACACGATTTCACCTGCATTAACCAAGTCATAAGAACTGATTTCATTGAAGTTCTTTACTTTGGTTTTAGGTAAGTTTCTTGAAGATAAATACACATTCTTGTTAGCTTCAGGAAGTACAAATAAAGCTTTCTTATCGTTTAATGCCAAAGCATCCAATACGGTGATGAAATCTTTAGTTCTAGGAGCGTTCAAGCTCATATCTTCCAAAACTCTGATGCTGTTGTCTCTCATTTTCTGAGATAAAACAGATTTTTTTGCCAATCTCTTAAGCGCTTTGTTCAATTTGAACCTGTAGTCTCTCGGTTTTGGTCCGAATACTCTACCTCCACCTCTGAAAGTCGGAGATTTAATATCACCGTATCTTGCAGAACCAGATCCTTTTTGCTTCTTAAGCTTTTTAGTAGAAGCGGTAATTTCGCTTCTTTCTTTAGATTTATGAGTCCCCTGTCTTTGTGCGGCAAGGTACTGTTTAACTTCTAAGTAAACCGCGTGCTGATTTGGCTCAATTCCGAATACTGTTTCGTCTAGAGTTACTTTTCTTCCGGTTTCTTTTCCTGATGTATTTAATACTACTAGTTCCATTTTCTGATAATTACATAAGAATTTTTCGCTCCCGGAACAGCACCTTTTACTACTAAAAGATTTTGTTCTTGATCCACTTTTAACACTTGAAGGTTTTGAACAGTTACCTGCTTACCTCCCATTCTGCCTGCCATTCTCATCCCTTTGAATACTCTAGATGGATCTGAACCCGCACCGATAGAACCTGGAGCTCTAAGCCTGTTGTGCTGTCCGTGAGTTGCCTGCATTACACCTCCAAAGCCGTGTCTTTTAACAACACCCTGGAAACCTTTACCTTTTGAAGTACCTGTTACATCTACGAATTCTCCTTCGCCGAATAATTTCACAGTTACATCTTCTCCTACCGTTACTTGGTCTACGAATTCTCTGTAGAACTCTACCAACTTAGCTTTAGGAGCTGAACCAGCCTTTTTAAAGTGGCCAGCTAACGCTTTACCAACGTTCTTCTCACTCTTGTCATCGAAACCTAACTGAACTGACTTATAGCCATCCTTTTCAATGGTTCTGACCTGTAAAACCGAGCACGGACCGGCTTGAATAACTGTACAAGGAATGTTTTTTCCTTCTTCGTTAAACAAAGACGTCATACCGATTTTCTTACCAATAATACCTGACATTGTTTATATTATAATAAAATTTATCTTCTGTTTTTGCCATTTTAAGGAATCTAAAGCAATTTCTACGTTTGATATAGGCATACCATGTCCTAAAATGAGTGTGCAAATTTATGAATAAATTTATAACTGACAAATATTTACTGCAAAATATTTTGATTTTTAGTGATTTACACAAAACATAGCTATTCATTTCCCTGGTAAAAAAATAAATATCTTCATTCCTGTAATATGAAATGTAAAAATAGCGTGTTCGCATTAAAGATATCCAATCAGTCAAAGGATTAATTTCTGAGCAATATCAGATGCAGGTTTATCTATAGCAATGTCATCCTGACAATCTGTCTTATATCAAAAAGCCGTTGAAAAAACGGCTTTTAAACTCAGACAGACATTAAGGATTTAATTCGATAGGATTGTTTTTTCGTTTCATTTTATCCTTTACCCGGGCTTCAGCATTTGAATCAAGGGTAAAACCGCTTTTTGCAATTTCAGAAATAAGATTATCCTGGGTATTTTTCAGTGCTTTATAAAAATCTGATTTTGCCACTTTTTTTCCGTTAGCCCTCTTCTCTGCGATCCAGAGAACAGGCTTGTCCGCGAGAGTTTTGTAACTTAGCAATTCAAATTTGTAATGATTTTTTGAATCTTCTATTTCCACAATGAGCCCCGGGAGCCCATAAAATTTATAAGGACCATCCGAAATAGGGATATCATTGGTAAACCAGGCCTTATAGCGGCGTCCCGCATAAGAAACAACAGCAGCCTGACATTTCAGGTTTCCGATATTCTTTTTTTCTTCAGTAATCTGCCAGTTGAAAGCGGGATTCTCTTCATAAACAAAATCATTTCTAATAATTCTGTCATAGAAAAGAACGTGGCCTTTTACAGGATCTTTTATAATCCGGTACGTAAAATTGGTTTTAGGGATATTGGAAAGGTCAATATTTGAAACAGATGTGTTTGATCCTTTAGCCATTTCAGCCATGATAGAATCTCTTTTGTATGAATTCATGCTCATAAACTGCGATTTATTCTTCCCCCGTTCTAATATAAAATATTCTTCACTCATGTTTGCCTTATCCAGAGAATCATTACGGCTTGTCAATAGATACACATATTTTGATTCTATGGCATCAATGTCAATTGATTTTTGCCCATATAAACTGCAGGCAATTAGAAAAAACAGCCATGTTATTCCAACTTTTTTAAACATATTTTATGTATTTTACACCACAAAAGAGGATCTAGATCCTCTTTTGTGATTTATTAATCAAGATTTGTAACTTATTAGTTTCCGCACAAAATGTCATCTGCAATGATAACAATGTCTATAATATCGCCTAGTGTCTCACCGCAAGCCTCCCCTGTAACGCCACAAGAAAGAGTAACAGGCACACAGGCATAAGCTTTTCCCTCACCTGAAGTTTGTTCTGCTTCAGATAATGTTTCGGTTTCCACAGCAATAGTGTTTGCACTCATTGTTCCGGCAACTGCAAATGCCGCCATAAGAATTAATTTTTTCATGATAATTATTTTTAAATTTGATTTCACTAAAGTATGAATAAAATTAATACCATCAAAATAATTATCAATAAATATCAGATTAATTAATATTATAATTTAATAAATCAACTTTATGTTTAATATAATACATCAATAAAGCTTATATTACAGACAATATAACAATAATGCATTTGTTGATACAAGGTATAGTTTCTAACTTTTAACCACTCTATTTATTACATTTAAATGATTTTTTAAACTATGATAGGTTAGAGATTTTCGTAAGATCAGTATTGCCATAATAAGATAATATTAATTTCCTAGCCCTAATCAAATCTCCCGAGCCTCTTGCATCTAAAATTATAACATTTAAAAAGTGCCGACTAAAAGAAATCAATATGATTTTACGGTGTAATTTTTGATACAGTATTTTTAATTTTTTAAACATTATTTCCCAATGAAAAAGCTATTTTCACTGCTTCTGTTATGTATAGGCATTATTACATTCGCCCAGTCAAAAGCCCCGTTTACCGGAAAAAGAGATTTCGTTATTGAGCAGGCAGCCAGCGGTTCCGGAACACCGGCCTATTATCTCGATGTGAGAACCAATGGTGATGTACATTTTGGCTTTGTCCAGGTAAACCAGGCCGATGGTGCGGAAACCAAAGAAAACATCAATGCCGGAAAATACAATCCGAAAGTCATGAAGGTACATTTTAAGACTTACAATGAAACTTTTTATGTAAAATTCGATAAGGAGAAGATCTACCTTACCGATGCAAAAGGGAATATTAAAAAATCAGACGATTGCTGCCCGGTTTCCGAAATGGCGTATACAAACTGTGATTGCGGCGGCAAACTGTACCGGTAATGAAAGCCTTTAAATTCCTATTGCTTTTACTCTTTTTAATCTTCACATCCTGCATAAAGAAAGAGCCCCATCCGTATACCTTTTATTACTGGAAAACAAAACTTTCTTTAGACGCAACAGAAAAAAAGGCATTGGATAAGGCATCCATTCCCTACCTCTACACAAGGTTCTTTGACATTGATAAGATTAATGGGAAACTTCAGCCTGTAGCAACGATCACAAAAGACAATAGCTTTATTCCGGTAAAAAAAATTGTTCCGGTTATTTTTATCACGAACCATACGTTTCTTGATATCAGCAAAGAAGAAATCAGATTTCTTGCAAAAAGCATCTGCGATCTGGTTCAGAAAAAAACTTCACAGTATGGCTTGAAGACCCATACTGAAATCCAGATCGACTGTGACTGGACCGAAGGAACCCGCAATGACTATTTTAACTTTCTTAAAGAATTAAAAGCAATCTCAGGAAAAGAAGTCACCTGTACCCTGCGTCTGCATCAGGTAAAAGATAAAAACCAGACCGGCATCCCGCCTGTAGAAAAAGTATATCTGATGTGCTACTCCACTTCCTCGCCTTTGGAAAACTCGGATAAAAATTCAATTCTGGACGTTAATACTCTGAAAAGCTATTTAGCCAGGCTTGATGAATATCCTGTTAAGCATATTGAAGTGGCCCTTCCAGTTTATTCTTGGGGAATTGTTACCAATTATCTTGGAAAGCACAAATTAATCAATGCCCTATCTGAAAAAGATCTTGAAAATCCGGATTTCAAAAAACTTTCGGAACATGAAATTGAAATTCAGAAGGACGGATTTTATTTCGGAAATTATTTAAATAAGGGATTCAGGATTAAAATTGAAGAAATTTCTGATGAGCAGCTTCAGGAGGTTGTCCATTTCCTGGAGAAAAAAATACCCCATTTTAATATCGTTTATTATCAGTTGGACCATAAATTTATTGCAGAGCAGAATTTTGATTTTTAAATGCTGATCCTTAAATAAAAACACTTAATATTAATATGAAAAAGCACTTACTTTCACTGGCAGTTATTTCCCTGTTCTATACGGAATCACATGCCTGTGCATGGTCGGATCCGGACTATGAATATTTTAATCTGTTCACGCAAAGCATTATTAAGGATAAATCCTATCTTCCTTTCCTGCACAGCTATTCGACGAGATTTTATACGGATTTCAAACCTTCACAGATTCCTGATGAAAACACAGACTCCTGGAAACGGTTTTTCAACAACCAGTTCACTTATGCAGAAACCGATTATCTGGTGAATAAAATGAGCCTGAATGATCTCAATGCTCTGAAAAAAGGCAATCCGACAAATCAGCTGTTCATCAAAGCTGGACCCGGTTTTTATCAAAAGTACCGTGAAGCTATCGACTACCTCATTGAGGCAAAATACCTGGAACCGTATATGAGGATCAACTTTGTTGAAGGCGCGGATTCATTTTATTATAGCGGTCCTCAAAATGACAAAAATGCAACCAGTCTGGATTATAACAAGACCATTTCAGCATTAACGTCTTTGTATCATGCAGCCCAAAATCCTGAAATCAAACAACGGTACGGATATCAGCTGGTACGGTTCAATCATTACACCAGAAATTATGATGCTGCCCTCAAGGCTTTCAAAACATACGTTGAACCGATCAGGCTAAAGGGCGCCCCTTACATCATGGCTCTTGACCAGCTGGCCGGAGCGCAGAGAGGATTGGGACTGAATAGCGACGCAAACTGGAACTTCTTTCAGGTTTTCAAAAACAGCCGAAGCCGGAAAGAATCTGCTTTTGTCTCCATGAAGCTTTCGGATACGGCCTCATTTAATAATATACTGAAACGGGCAGGCAACGCCGATGAAAAAAATATGGCTTATTTTCTTTTAGGATATGAAGATTTTAATAATCCGATTCCGATCATGGAGAAAATGTATGAAATTAATCCCGACTCTGAGATCCTGAAAGTAATGGCTGTAAGAAGCATCAATGAACTTGAGCGGAGCTACCTCCCGATTTATTATTACCAGAACGATGATACCAGCCCCGCAGTCAATACCAAATCTCCGGGTAAAAGTTCAGATGCGAGTACTACCGCACAAGCTGCCGAGCCTAAGAAAGAAGAACTCTCTTTTTGGCAAAAGATTATAAGGTTTTTTAAGAATCTCTTCGGAGGATCTAAAAACAAGGCGGATGACGGCAATAAGGACAATCAGAGTGATGATGAACTTATAGACAATCCCAACAGGATTCCTGTTTTCACCAAAAACAATTACTACTATGATGAACAGACCAAAGACTTTCTGGATGCCCTGGAAAAATTCACTGATAAGGCTAAAGAAAATTCTAAAGATGAATACTGGCAGATCGCTGATGCCTACCTTAAATTCCTGAAAAAAGATTATAAGGGCAGCACTGAAATATTGAATGACATCACCACCGACAATCCGGAATACCTGGAAGAGATCAAAAGAATGAAGGTACTAAATGATATCGTATCCAGGCCAAAAATTGATGCAGCGTACGAAAACCACCTGATGAAAGATTATGCCGAGTATTTCACGGAAAAACCTGAAACGGAAAATAACAGCACGCAGACTGATGGTGACTTTTATAGTGAAGTGCCGTCAACAGCTGAATTTCTTAAAGATGTACTGGCCAACCGGTATTTCCTTCAGGGAGAAGATGGAAAATCTTTTTTAATGAATAATAAGCTTTCGGATCTTCAGTACAATCCCAATTCTGTCCTAGTAAAAAGTGTGGAAGCCTTTTACAGAAAACCCGATAAAACCCGTTTTGAGCAACAGATCATTGCTAAGAATATTAATGATGTTGGGAACATCGATGCATTCTTTGCCGTGATCTATGGTGACCGTGCCATGAAGCTGGCTGATTTTAAAACCGCCCGGTCCTATTACGCAAAAGCGCAAAACTTTTCCGGAGTTCCGAGATCAGAATGGAACAATGACCAGAAAAAAGTAGCGCCACTTCAATATACTGCTACGGCTTACAATGGTTTCAACAATATTCCGGATCTTGTTTTTGGGCACAATGTCTGGGAAAGCTACCAAAGTAGTTCCGAAGAAAGCATGAAAAAAGAAGATTATACCGCATTTCCTTTTATCAGGCCTGCGATGAACAAGCTCCAGCTGACGGACGTAGTGCTTCAGCTGAAACAGATAGGCAGCGAACAGGATGAAAGAGCGGCAAAGGCTAATCAACTTATTGGCAACTTGTTATATAATACATCAGTATTAGGATACTACAGGCAATTGTTCGTGATGGATCTTGATAATTCGAACGGAGGAAAATACGACTTTCAGGTAACAGACAAAAGAAATCCGTATCAGTACTATTATAAAAACTTCCTTGACCGTTCTTACATAGAACCTGATAATTTCGATTTCGCCATCAGTTATTATAAAAAAGCGTTGGCACTCTCTGACGGCAAGGAACAAAAAGCCAGGATTCTATTTCAAATGGCCAGCGCAGAACAGGGAAAATATTATCAGTATGAAACAAAAAACCCTTCTAAAACGGACTATTCTGATCCGAAATGGAGTGAGAAAAATGATGCTTACCAACAACAGCTTGATCAGATTAAAAACCAAAAATACAGAACCTATTTTGCCATACTGAAATCCCAGTATCCCGATACGGAAACGGCAAAAAGCCTTATGGGAAGCTGCTCGTATTTCGGTTACTTTATGAAGTAGTTTAAATAAAAAAGAGGAATCATTTCGATTCCTCTTTTTTTTGCTGTTCCAGCCATTGCTGGTGCTTTGTCCTGAAGACTTCATCTTTATGATCCTGGTTTCGCTGTGCGGCATCAATGGAATGTGAAGCATGGATGTCCTCATCTTCTTCCGCAAAGTCGGCAAGCTTTTCATAATAGCAATGAAGCTGATCGAGTTCTTTCTCTGTAAGATCCTCAATATCCACAATCCTGTTGCTTGCCTTTTCGTTGGCCGCAATCAGCTCATTAAGCTTGATCTGAATCGCTTTAGAATCTTTATTCTGGGCTTTCTGAATCAGGAAAACCATCAGAAAAGTAATGATGGTTGTCCCCGTATTGATGACCAGCTGCCATGTTTCGGAATATTTAAAAACCGGCCCTGAAGCTGCCCATATAATGACAATTAATGTGGCACCAATGAAAGCATAGGAACTTCCGGTAAATTTTGTTGCCCAATTTGAAAATTTCTCAAAGACATTTTTATCTGAAACTGACATCGTATTGATTTTAGTGTAAAGTTAATCATCAAAAACTCCTCCGCAATCAAGATGTTTAAATAAACTCATCCGATCATGAATGACCCATGAAAAACCAGACAAAAAAATCCCTCTTCTTTCGAAAAGGGATTTATTATCATAGCAAAGTTTGATATTGCATTAAAGACTTCTGACTTCCATCATCCACCTTCCGGCAGTTATCACACTTTAATTTCTACGTCTACACCTGAAGGAAGTTCTAACTTCATCAGAGCATCTACCGTTTTAGAAGAAGAAGAATAGATATCCATCAATCTCTTATGAGCAGAAAGTTGGAACTGTTCTCTAGCTTTTTTGTTAACGTGCGGAGATCTCAATACCGTGAAGATCCTCTTGTTTGTTGGCAATGGAATAGGTCCGTTTACAACAGCACCGGTAGCCTTTACCGTTTTTACGATTTTCTCAGCAGACTTGTCTACCAAGTTGTAATCGTAAGATTTTAGTTTTATTCTGATTCTTTGTGACATTTCTTTACTTTAAAAAATTAACCTTTTGCTTTAGCAATGATATCTTCCGCAACGTTTTGTGGAGTCTGTGCGTATTTCTCTAATTCCATAGAAGAAGTAGCTCTTCCTGATGAAAGTGTTCTTAGAGTGGTTACATATCCGAACATTTCAGAAAGTGGAACTGAACCTTTGATTACTACAGCACCGTTTTTCTCTTCCTGACCGCTGATTGTACCTCTTCTCTTGTTAAGGTCACCAATAATGTTACCCATATATTCTTCCGGAGTTACAACTTCCAGTTTCATAATAGGCTCCATAATTACCGGCTTCGCAGCACGTCCAGCTTCTTTAAATCCTATTTTAGCAGCTAATTCGAAAGAAAGTGCATCAGAATCCACCGCGTGGAAAGATCCGTCTTTAAGAACAACTTTAATACCTTCAACTTCGAAACCGGCCAAAGGACCGTTCTTCATTGCAGCTTTAAAGCCTTTTTCAATAGCAGGAACAAATTCTCTAGGAACGTTACCACCTTTGATTTCGTTAACGAATTCAAGACCGATTTTACCTTCTTCAGCAGGTCCTAGTTCAAATACAATGTCAGCAAATTTACCTTTACCACCTGATTGTTTTTTGTAAACTTCTCTGTGGTTGGCAACTTTTGTAAGATTTTCTTTATATTCAACCTGAGGCTGTCCTTGGTTTACTTCAACTTTGAATTCCCTTCTCATACGGTCTACAATGATATCCAGGTGAAGCTCACCCATTCCGGAAATAATTGTTTGTCCTGAAGCTTCATCAGTTCTAACCGTAAACGTTGGATCTTCTTCTGCTAATTTAGCCAATGCATTACCCATTTTATCCTGGTCAGCCTTAGTTTTAGGCTCAACAGCAATACCGATTACCGGATCAGGGAAAACCATCGATTCAAGAACGATTGGGTGTTTCTCGTCACACATTGTATCACCTGTCTTAATGGATTTGAATCCTACCGCTGCACCAATGTCTCCTGCTTCAATATATTCTACAGGATTTTGCTTGTTAGCGTGCATCTGATAGATTCTTGAGATTCTTTCTTTATCTCCTGAACGCGTGTTCAAGATATAAGAACCGGCATCTAACCTTCCAGAGTATGCTCTGAAGAATGCCAGTCTTCCCACGAACGGGTCAGTAGCAATCTTAAACGCTAAAGCGGCGAACGGCTCGTTTACGTCTGGTTTCCTTGTGATTTCAGCATCCGTTCTTGGGTCAGTACCTTTGATATCATCTTTATCCAAGGGAGAAGGAAGGTATTTACATACGGCATCCAACATAAACTGTACTCCTTTATTTTTAAATGAAGAACCACAAGTCATTGGGATAATGGATAAATCGATAGTCGCTTTTCTAAGAGCTTCGTTGATTTCGTCTTCAGAGATAGAATCCGGATCTTCGAAGAATTTCTCCATCAAAGTATCATCGTAGTCAGCCACAGCTTCTACTAATTTCTCTCTGTATTCCAGAACTTCATCCTTCATGTCTTCAGGAATCGGCACTACTTCAAAAGTAGCTCCCTGTCCTGCTTCATCCCAGATGATCGCTCTGTTTTTAATTAAGTCTACAACACCTTTGAAATCTTCTTCAGCACCGATTGGCAAAACGATTGGAACTGCATTTGATCCTAACATCGTCTTAACCTGGTTTACCACGTTAAGGAAGTCAGCACCCTGTCTGTCCATTTTGTTTACGAATCCCATTCTGGCCACTTTGTAGTTGTCGGCAAGTCTCCAGTTTGTTTCAGACTGAGGCTCTACTCCATCTACGGCAGAGAATAAGAATACCAATCCATCCAATACTCTTAAAGATCTGTTTACTTCTACGGTGAAGTCAACGTGTCCCGGGGTATCGATGATATTGAAGTGATAAGGTTTAGTTTCTGGTAAAACTTTCCCTTGATCTGTTGGAAAGTTCCAAGAACAAGTCGTTGCAGCAGAAGTAATGGTAATCCCTCTTTCTGCTTCCTGCTCCATCCAGTCCATTGTAGAAGCACCATCATGTACTTCTCCAATTTTGTGATTCACCCCTGTATAGAATAAAATCCTTTCTGTAGTGGTGGTTTTACCGGCATCAATGTGTGCAGCAATACCAATATTTCTTGTAAATTTAAGATCTCTACTCATTTCTAATTAGAATTTAAAGTGTGAGAAAGCTTTGTTAGCTTCCGCCATTTTGTGAGTATCAGATTTCTTTTTGTACGCAGCACCTTCTTCTCTTGAAGCAGCTACCACTTCGTTAGCCAATTTCAAAGCCATAGACTTATCATTTCTCTTTTTAGAGTAGCTAATTAACCATTTCATTGCCATAGAAATTTTTCTGTCAGCTCTGATTGGCATAGGAATCTGGAAGTTTGCACCACCTACTCTTCTGGAACGTACTTCTACGTGAGGCATAACGTTGGTTAATGCATCTTTCCAGATTTCAAGGGCCGTTTTTTCAGTTTCTCCTTTTTTAGTTTCTACGATGTCTAAAGCATCATAGAAAATTTTGAATGCAATTGACTTTTTACCGTCAAGCATTAGATTATTTACAAATCTAGTTACCAATTGATCATTAAATTTTGGATCTGGTAACAACGGTCTTTTTTTCGCTTTTGTCTTTCTCATTGTTTCTGTACCTTATTTAATGATTATTTTTTCTTTCCTTTTGCCGGTGCAGCTGGTGCCTGACCTGGTTTTGGTCTCTTAGCTCCATACTTCGATCTTCTCTGTGTTCTTCCATTTACACCTGCAGTGTCTAAAGCACCTCTTACGATGTGGTAACGTACTCCCGGTAGGTCTTTCACCCTTCCGCCTCTCACCAATACTATCGAGTGCTCCTGAAGATTATGTCCTTCGCCCGGGATGTAGGCGTTGACTTCTTTCCCGTTAGAAAGTCTTACCCTTGCAACTTTTCTAAGTGCAGAGTTAGGTTTCTTAGGAGTGGTAGTATATACTCTCGTACATACCCCTCGTCTTTGTGGACATGAATCAAGGGCAGCCGATTTGCTCTTCTTGGCAAGCGTGGCTCTTCCTTTTCTTACTAATTGTTGAATAGTAGGCATTTAATTGCTTTTATTTTAGGGTGCAAAAATAATAATATTTTTTTAATTTACAAGCAGTTATATAGAAATAATCTTATTTACTAAAAATTAACACACAAGAACTTGCATTTAGTCAGCAATTGTAACCTGAACATTTTTGTTCCAATTAAATTTCTGATATTTACTAGTTCAATGTGGTATCAGGAATATCTGCGCTTCCAATTCATGTAAAATTTTGAAAATTTATATTAAGGCTATCTTCAAATTAAATATATTTTAAGAATTTCAAAGATAAGTATCATCAATCATGAAAATATAGTTTCGGCATGATATTTACTAAATTTATACTGTAAAAAATAAACTGTATGAAAAATGCCAATATTATAGGTCTGCCGGAGGCCGACTGTGAGAAAATCGCTGAAAAACTCAATATTCTTTTAGCTAATTATTCTGTTTTTTATCAGAACACGAGAGGGTCACACTGGAACATTAAAGGAGACCAGTTTTTCACTTTGCACCCTAAATTTGAAGAGCTCTACAATAGCCTTGTTCTTAAAATCGATGAGATTGCCGAAAGAATCCTGACCTTAGGAGCAACTCCAGCCCATAATTATTCTGATTATCTAAAGGTGGCCACCATTAAGGAAAGTCAGGAAGTAAGCGACGGAACCAAAAGCGTTGAAATTATTTTAAACTCATTCAAAGTAGTGATTGACCTGCAGAGAGAACTTCTGGAAATTACAGACGCTGCAGGAGATGAAGGAACAAATTCTCAGATGAGCGACTACATTACAGAACAGGAAAAAGAAGTCTGGATGTATAATTCTTACCTTGGAAAGTAAATAAATTTACTTTAAGATTAAAAAAATCACCTTACATTTAGGTGATTTTATTTTTAATAATTATATTTGCGTAAAAATTACACAATAATGCAGGAAATACGACTGAACTCAATTTTAGATAATGACTTTTATAAGATTACCATGCAGAATGCCGTGGTAAAGTTATTTCCCTCTTCCATCGTGAAGTACGAATTCATCAACAGAGGAAAACATCAGTTCCCGGAAGGTTTTGATGCGGCACTCAGAGAAGCCGTGAATAAAATGGCTGAGCTTACCTTAACCAGAGAAGAAAAAAAATTCATGGCAAAAACCTGCCCGTATATTGATCTTCCCTATCTCGATTTTCTTGAAGGCTATCATTATGATCCTTCTGAAGTAAAAATCCGTCAGGAAGGAGGCGAACTTTCCGTAGTGGTTGAAGGACTGTGGTACAGGACCATCCTTTGGGAAGTGCCTTTATTGGCCCTAATCAGCGAACTTCATTATGAAATCAATCACATGGAGCGGGACCCTAATGAGGTTGTGATGCATAAAACGCTTGACAAAGCAGATTCACTAGCAAAACTGGGAGTGACATTTGCAGAGTTCGGTACCCGGAGAAGGCATTCTTACAAAGTTCAGAATCTGGTCATGGAAGCTTTAAACCAGAAAAAAGAATCTACTTTTATAGGCAGTTCAAATGTACATTTCGCTATGAAATACGGAGTAAAGCCTATAGGAACCCACGCCCATGAATGGTTTATGTTCCATGCAGCAGAGTACGGCTTCAAAATGGCCAATGAGCTGGCCCTGGAGCATTGGGTCGATGTATACAGGGGTGATTTGGGAGTTGCCCTTTCGGATACTTATACCACCGACGTTTTTTTCCAGCAGTTTGACAAAAAATTTGCAAAGCTTTTTGATGGTGTCCGTCACGACAGCGGAGATCCGCTTGAATTTGCAGATAAAACCATTGCCCACTACCAAAGGCACGGAATCAATCCTTTATTTAAATACATCATTTTTTCAGACGCTTTAAATTTGGAAAAAGTAGAAGAAATTACCAATTACTGCAGGGGAAAAATAGGAATCTCATTCGGAATAGGAACCAACCTTACCAATGATGTCGGCTTAAAACCTATGAATATTGTAATGAAACTGATCGGGGTACAGGCTCCAAACAAAGAATGGATCCCAACCGTAAAACTTTCCGATGAACATGGAAAATATACCGGAGATCCCAAAATGATTGAACTGGCAAAAGAGTTTCTAAGAATAAAAGATTAAGCAGCATAGCTATATATAAGCAAAGCTCAAATTAATTTAATTTTTTATCAAACAGTAGTGATTATTTTCATATTTTAGCTAATACATTAAGATTATTAATCTTATTATGAGAACATTATAAACAGAGTCATTAATCACTAAAAAATTAAACCATGAAAAAAATCAATTTGACTAAACTTTCCAGACAATCACTTAAAGATGTTTTCGGAGGAACACTTCACCCTGCTTTGGAGTGTTATTCCGACGGACAATGTGCCCGATACGGAGAAGCACTTATCAGATGTCCAGACGGAACCACTTCAATGACCAATTACTGGTGCATGGGCGGAAAATGCATGATCAATACAGGATTTTGTCCTCCTATTGAAATTACAGGACCCGTTTTGGTGCCATAAAAATAACAAAAATCAGACTTTATATTACCCAGTGAGCCTTTCCGGCTCACTTTTTTTTGCAGATGATTTCTATATCATCTTTTAAAAATTAAAAACAGAAGAAGTTTTGAAGAATCAGATTGAAAGATTTTCAGCAACCTAACGGCATTAAAAAGGTTTCCCGTAAAACAAATCAGCTATTCTTTTTGTAATTTTGAAATATGGAGATGATATATTTAATAACCGGATGTATTTTAGGAGGAATTATGGGTGCAGTCATCCTGTATTTCATGTTGAAGTCATCCATGGTTTCCAGGAGCTCTTATGATGAACTGAATAACCTGTACATTAAAAACAATGCAGATGCGGAAAATTCTTGTCAGAAAATACAGGAATTATCTCAAATCATTATTAAGGAAAAAGAGTTCAGCTTACAGCAGTCTGATCTTCTGAATGATCTTAAAAATGAATTCGCAAAAATCTCTGCGGAATATACCTCTTTGAATATCCAGTTCCTGGAACAGAAGCACCTGAGCTCCAGGCAAAATACACAGATCGAAAATCTATTGACAGAAAAACAGCATATTTTTGCTAAAAACGCTGAGCTTTCCGCTATCAATCAAAGCTTGCAGAAGTCCCTCGAAACCCAGAAATCGGAAATCAGCAAGATTCAGGAAGAATCAAAGATGCAGTTTGAGAATCTTGCCAATAAAATCCTGGAAGAAAAAACAGAAAAGTTCACAGCTCTGAACCAAAACAACTTAAAAAATATTCTCGAACCTTTCCAGGAAAAGATCACCGACCTGAAAAACCGCGTCAATGAAGCCTATGAAAAAGAAAACAAAGAACGTTTTTCACTTGCGGAAAAAGTAAGGGAGCTCGCCGAACTGAACCAGCAGATCTCGGAAGATGCCAAAAAACTGACCCGGGCCTTAAAAGGCGAAAGCAAAACCCAGGGAAACTGGGGCGAGATGATCCTGGAAAGTATCCTGGAAAAATCCGGGCTGGCAAAAGGCAGGGAATATTTTCTGGAACATGAGCTCCGCGACGAAGACAACAAAGCACTTTTCTCAGAATTTTCAGGGAAGAAAATGCGGCCCGATGCCGTTATAAAATATCCGGACGAAAGGAATGTGATTATTGATTCCAAAGTTTCTTTAACCGCATTTACCGAACTGGTTGATGAGACCGATCAGGATATTTATTTGATAAAATTAAATCAGCACTTATCTTCCGTTAAAAACCATATCAGCCAATTGAGCCAGAAAGCCTATGACGATTACGGAAAATCCCTTGATTTTGTGATGATGTTTATCCCAAGTGAGCCCGCTTATATCGCAGCCATGCAGGCAGACCAGAATCTCTGGAATTTCGCGTATGATAAAAGGATATTGTTGTTAAACCCAAGCAACCTTATTACTTCATTAAAACTGATCGCCGACCTCTGGAAACGTGAATACCAGAACAGGAACTCTATGGAAATTGCAGACAGAGGAGCAAAACTCTATGATAAATTCGTAGGCTTCGTTGACAATTTAGAGAAAGTCGGAAAAAATCTGGATCAGGCCAAAAATGTATACAATGAGGCATACAAACAGCTTTCAACAGGAAATGACAATCTAGTTACACAGACGCAGAAATTAAAATCGTTAGGCATAAAAAACAAAAAGGAACTTCCGCAGAGCCTGATTGAACAATCCCAGATCCCTCATGATATATCTTAGTAGAAAAAAAATTTCAAGATAAGAATCCCGGTTATCGATCGGGATTTTCGTTGCTTAAAATCCAATTTAAAGGATCTTAAAAATAATTTTACATAATTTTGCAGAATGTTAATAGAAAGTTTTCAGAACGAAAAGGTAAAACACCTTACCCGACTTCTCACAGATAACAGATTCCGTAAAAAATCGGAAGTCTTTGCGGTAGAAGGCCAGCAGGAGAATGAGCGGGCCCTGCAATTCGAATTTGAACCTGTAGAATTTTTCATCTGCGAAAAAATATACGATAAAGAGCTTCCAAAAGGAAAAGTCCATCTGATCAGCGAAAAGATATATGAAAAAACGGCCTACAGAGGAAGTTCTGAAGGCATTATCGGAGTTTACAGAATAAAGGAAACCGATATTTCTTCATTTGCACCCAAAGAAAATGCTACGGTAATTATTGTTGAGGGCGTGGAAAAGCCGGGAAATTTAGGCGCCATCCTGAGAAGCTGCGAGGCGTTCGGAATTGATGCGCTTATTGTTTCGGACGGCAAGACAGACTTTTATAATCCTAATGTAATCAGATCTAGCGTAGGCTGTCTGTTCGGGATGGAGGTATTTCAGGCTGACAATCAACAGACTTTTGAATACCTGCAGAGAAACAACTTCATTATTTATACGACGATAATGGATGAAACGGCAGAAGATCTTTCCAAAAGGGATTTCAAACAGAGATCCGCAGTTTTATTCGGGACGGAACATTCAGGGCTGAGTGATTTCTGGATCGGAAAAGGGCGCAATACATTAATTCCGATGGCCGGCAGCATTGATTCTCTGAATCTCAGCAATGCCGTGGCAATTACCTGTTATGAAGTGCTGCGGCAGAAGAAAGACTAACTATAGCATTACTTGTCGTCAATTAAAATAAAAAAAACCGTTCCACTGAGTGAAACGGTTCTTATTTTTAAAGCTTTGCTTTAATTATTTTTTAGTAGCAGCTTCTTCTTTTTTCTCTTCAGCTTTTACTTCTTCTTTAGCAACTTTAGCATCAGCTTTTACTGAATCAGTAGTAGCGTTAGCAGTAGCTTTTACTGAATCTACAGTAGCATCAGCTGTAGAATCAATAGCGTTAGTAGCTGAATCAGCAGTAGCGTTTATTGAATCTTTAGATCCTTCAGTAGTGTTAGCTTCAGTTTTTTTACAAGCAACTAGAGAGATTGCAGCGATAGCAGCTACGAATAATGACTTTTTCATAATAAATTAAATTTAATTTTGTTAATATTGTTATATAAATCTTTTTCCTGTTCTGTTATTTGAACAAGACAAAGGTATAGCAGATAGAAAATTTGTTTATGAAAAATAATTGTAATACCTTTGTAAAATAGATTTACAAGTAAACACTACTGATAATCAATAATTTAATTATTCAACAGTAAATTGACAGATTTAGATTTATTGCATTTTGAGCAGCTGAAAAAGGATGTACAGGCTCAATATCTGAAAGAACACACTCCTTCCTACGATGATATTTCGAAATGGAAGGGGATTGATATCATATACTTCCAGGAAGACCTCCGTAAAAAAGCCAAAGGCAACATCAGCGAAAAATCTTTTTATACATATTTTAAATCATCACCGGTTACCAAGCTTCCAAGAATAGACATGCTCAATTTACTGAGTATCTATGCGGGATACGAATCGTGGTATGAGTTTAAAAAGCAGCATCTTTTCTCTGGAGAACTGCTGCAGGATAATGAAGAATTATCTGAAGATGATATCTTGGAACTGACAAAAACAGTGTCTACATCAGAGGATCTTCCCCAAAATGACATTTCAGACACAAACACACAAACTAAAGCTTCCGAAATCACCGATTTACAAAAATCAATAACTGAAAATCAATACATTAATCAGAAATCAGGGAGTGATACAATCGCTGATATTAAACCCGTAAAAAAGACTAAAAGCTTTTTTCAGAGAAGTGCCTGGATCTTTCTGACATCAATTTTAATTATTATTACAGGACTTTTGGGATTTAAAGACACTATTTTTTCCAAAACCTATAAATACTGCTTCAGCGATGCAGACCGGGGAGCAGGTGTATTGAATATCCTTGAAATAAAGGTGATCAAAGAAAACGAATCGCCTATCCTTTATAAAATAAAACCTGGTGAATGTTTTTATTATTCCACAAAAGATAAAAACCTGAAAATGCAGATCAGCGCTCCATTCTATGAATACCTGGAAGTCAACAGAAGCCTTGAAAATGCACCGGATGAGGAAATGATTGAATTGAAGCCGGACGATTATAAAATGGCTGCCTATTATTTCTCCATTAAAGATGTAACCGGTGCCCCGAAAGAGGAACAGCTCGCGCTTATTAAGCAGAAAAGAAACCAGCTTGAAAATCTGATCAGCAACAATGCGGTCATCTATCAGGTATATGACAACAGTACTTATGGAATTGAAAGACTTGATAAACAAAAGTATATTACACTCGTAACAACCCCTACTACTTCACTTAAGAACCTGAGTGTAATAGAAATGAGAAAGGACAATAACGGAAAGATCATCTCCATTAAATTTAAAATTGCAACCACAGATGAAAATAATAAATAACTTTTTAATTTTTGCCCTGTTATTTCTTGCATTGGTTTCATGTAATAATAAAAAGACAGAAATAAGCGATCTGGATAAACTCAGAAACAGCAATAACACAAAAACCTATCCTGCGGTACAGATGGACAGCGCGCAGGCCATTAATCTGATTACCAGACAGAAAGTACAGGAACTCCTGGATTTGTCTACATTATATCTTTCAGGAAACAGAAATACGGAGATTGATACCGTGATCTATTCACAGATGCAGAGCTACTTCCATAAACCGGACAGTTTAACATTCAAAAAATTATTCCGTGAACTGGACAGCTTGAAAGTAAAAAGCGTAAAAGTAAATAACCTGGAGGTGTATAAAGATTTTTACAATAAGGACACCCTGGATTTTGCTAAATTCAGCGTGGAATATTTTGATAACAAGAACCGGTCACTGGGATCTTTTGAGAAAAATGCTCAATACATTCTGGTTTCTACCCCCAATACCAACAGAGAATTTAGATTCTTCTTTCTAGATTTTTATTCCAATCCTTTACTGAAGAAAGATAGTATATCTGTAGGCGTAACCAAATAGTCAAGCGAAATATCCTGTTCCCAGACATCATCGATATTTTCATCGGGGTTAAAATAATTAACTCCGGTTTTTTTTGAATTTTCTGAAATATTCTCAAAAAAACCGTCATAGAAGCCTTTGCCGTAACCTACCCTATTCCCTTTATCATCACAGTATAGCAAAGGAGTAATTACATAGTCAAAGTCAGAACATCCTGAATCTTCATCAGAAACCGGCTCCGAAATGCCCCAAGCATTGGTTTCAAATTTCGTATCCATAAAAATCTCAACGGAAATCAATTTCGTATCTGCAATTTTAGGGACAAAAACCCTGATATGATGGCTTAAAAAGTAATTGATAAATAACCATGTATCAATTTCCCTGAACTTTTCAATCGGAATAAAAACATGAACCTTCTTGCCTGTAACGGGTTTGAAATAATCAACGAAATTCTTAAAAACCTTTTCGGACAACAGGAAAGCCTCATCAGTAGACAAGGCTTTTCTTTTCTGTGTATACTTTTTTCTAAGCTCCGCTTTTAACATGGTTATCAGGTGTTTTCAGCCTGCACTATTTTATATAATTTATCCGATAAACGAACCCTGAACGGAAGTTCAAAAGTAATCTGATCGCCTTTTTTTGCCGTTTCACAAGGTCCTCCGTTTGCGAAAATTGCAGTGATCATAACTTCCTGCTCACCGGTCGTAGGACCTGAAATAAGCACTCTATCCCCTACCGAAAGTTCTTTGCTTTCAATCAAGAACTGGGCAATTTTTGATTTTGTGTAATAATGCTCTGCCTTTCCCAGCAGGACTTTTTTAACCGCTATTTTTTTACGGATATTTTTTGTAACCGCTTTTGCCAAAGGCCGATCGGGCAAATCACCGGACTTTTTGAATTTCAAAGCATCAGATTTCCCCTTTCTGAATACTTTATTTCCTACCTGTAATCCTTTTCTTAATTCCACCTGTTCCTCCCAAGGCAAATGGATGGTCTCCAGACAGTTTTCTGAACAGCAGTTTTCCATGGCGGCTTTGCATTCATCACATTGGATAAACAATAAATGACATGCATCATTGGCACAATTGGTATGGTTGTCACAAGGCTTGCCGCACTGATGACACTGTGCGATAATATCGTCTGTAATCCGTTCGCCTAACCGGTGGTCAAACACGAAATTTTTTCCAATGAATTTACTTTCGATCCCTTCTTCTTTTATCTGACGGGTGTATTCAATAATCCCGCCCTCTAACTGGAAAATGTTTTTAAAACCCTGATGCTTAAAGTATGCACTGGCCTTTTCGCAACGGATTCCGCCAGTACAGTACATCAACAGGTTTTTATCTTCTTTAAAATCCTTTAACTGCTCATTAATAACCGGTAAACTTTCTCTGAAATTTTCCACGTCAGGCGTAATCGCTCCCTCAAAGTGGCCGACCTCACTTTCATAATGGTTTCTGAAATCCACTACAATTGTATTGGGATCTTCCAGTAAATTATTAAATTCCTGAGCTTTTAAATGGATCCCTTTGTTGGTTACATCAAAAGTATCATCATTTAAACCGTCGGCAACAATTTTATGCCTGACTTTTATCGTTAATTTTAAAAAGGAATGATCATCCTGTTCAACCGCTACATTCAAGCGGATGCCTTTCATAAAATCGTATACTTCCAATGTATCTCGGAAAGCTTCAAACTGGTCTGCAGGAACACTCATCTGAGCATTGATCCCTTCATGGGCCACATAAATACGTCCCAGGGCATCCAGAGCATTCCAGGCTATAAATAATTCGTCGCGAAATTTTTTGGGATCTTCAATTTTGGCATACGCATAGAAAGACAATGTAAGGCGTTCCTTACCGGCTTCATCAATAAGCTGAGCTCTTTCTTCTGCGCTTAAGGTGTTATACAGTTGCATGCTATAAACGGTTTAAGTGAGAAAAATTTTTGCAAATATAATAATTTTTTCATTGCTGCTTATCCAATAGAATACTGAGTTATTTCAGCACTCCATTTAACTTTCTTTATGACAATACATCCTATATATGACATTTTGTCTTTAATAAATTTTTAATATCTGTTAAAAGCATTTTTAACAATTATGACATAATGTATAAAGTATTGCTTATCCTGTTAAATTTTAGTTAAAAATGAAACAATACAGAATAAGTATCTACTTATTTAGCATTAAATTTGTTTACAATAAAAAGAATTTAATTCATATAAAAAACAATAAGAAAGATATACAATGAAGAGTACTTTAAAAAAACTATTACCATTTGCTGTAGTAGGCGTCATGTCAGGAGCTACTACTGTTGGAACACTACAATATTTAAATCATGATTCCGCCAACGGGGATCAGTCTTATTTTACCAAATCGGCACCCAACGTTTCTTTTGCGGGAATGAATTCTGCAGCAGTAGGTGATGATTTTGTGAAAGCTGCCAAAACAACAGTCCCTGCGGTGGTAACCATTAAAAATTATCAGTCAAGATCAACCAGCAGAGCGTCGGAACAGGATCTCTTTGATTTCTTCTTCGGAGACCCGCTTGGGGGAAGAGGGCAGCAGAGACAGAAACAGCAGATGCCGGACAATATGCCTTCAGGCATGGGATCAGGCGTTATTATTTCACCGGACGGCTACATTATTTCCAATAACCACGTTGTGGCAGGCGCCAATAAGCTGGAAGTGGTTTTAAGCAATAAAAAGTCTTATATCGCAACTTTGATAGGCACTGACCCCAATACGGATATCTCCTTATTAAAAATTGAGGAAAAAGGATTGCCCTATTTAAATTTTGCCAATTCAGATAATATCGAAGTGGGACAATGGGTACTTGCTGTCGGAAACCCGCTCGGCCTGAACTCTACCGTAACAGCCGGTATTGTCTCTGCAAAAGGCAGGGGAATCGGAATTCTGGGTTCACAGGGGAAAGCAGCCAACCCGATTGAAAGTTTTATCCAGACGGATGCAGCCATTAATCCGGGCAACTCGGGAGGTGCTTTGGTAAATACAACCGGGGATCTTATCGGGATCAATTCTGCAATCCAGTCTACGACCGGATATTATCAGGGGTACGGATTTGCCGTTCCTTCAAACCTAGCCAGAAAAATTGTTGAAGACATTAAGAAATTCGGAATTGTACAAAGAGGATTCCTCGGCGTAACTTCTCTGGATTTATCCAACGATATGCAGGTTGCAGGGTACAATAAACAGAACAAAACCAATATCAAAGCCGGATCCGGTGTTTACGTAACAGGATTTGGAGATAACAGCGGTGCCGCAGATGCAGGCATTAAATCCGGTGATGTGATCACCAAGATTGACAATACTGCTGTTACCGATTTTGCAGACCTTTCTATTGCCATAGGAAGCAAGCGTCCGGGTGACAGAGTAATGGTAACTTATTTGAGAAATGGTAAAGAAGCGACTGCTACAGTTACTTTAAGGGATCAGAAAGGAGGAACGTCTGCCAGAACGAAAGCTGACCTCAGCGTAACCGAAAAAATCGGCGCCGAGTTTAAACCGCTGGATGAGAGGTTTAAAACCGACTACGGATTAAACAGCGGTGTTATTGCCACCAATGTTACAGAAGGAAGCGAGATTGCCAAAATCGGGATTGTAGACAATTATATTGTGGTCGAGATCAACGGTAAACCTGTTAATTCACAGAAAGATGTTGAAAAGATCCTTGATAAATATTCAGGCAACGTATCGGTAAAATTCGTAGATGCTTACGGGCAGATGTATACGAGAGGTTTTAAAATGCCTTAATCAGACAAATAACTAAACTTCACTTCATATCAATGAAAACGCTGCACATTTATTCAAATGGCAGCGTTTTTTTATTTACTTATTGATTCTTTCAGCAATCCTCCGTTTCTTTTTACGCTCATATATGACTTCTACAATTTTACCCCCCATCCACGCAAAAGGGAAAAAGGTAAGAAAAATAGAAATCTTATAGAATGTAGGATGATAAGGAAAAACGATAACATCCAGCATAGCTATAAACAACATGATGAAACCGATGAGAATAGCATAGGCTACTTTGGCATATTTTACAATGATAGCCGTTACAACTCCTCCGATGGTAGTTCCCAATCCGGAAACAAATAAAAGGAAACCAAAGAAAGCATCATCATGCTGCATGGTCTGAAGGAATTTTTGCCAGTGCTCAAAGGGAGCAAAAGCTTCAAAAGTAACCCATTGCGGGAATACTCTTATACCAAGAGTGATGATAAGTCCGGCAATTCCCAGACCTACAATAACCGCAATTGTATTTCTTAGAAAATTCATTAATCCTGGTGTGCGATCATGGAAATTTCGATATCAACATTTTTTGGCAGGCAGGAAACCTGCACTGTTTCACGGGCCGGATAGCTTTCGGCATCCAGGTACGAAGCATAAATATCATTCATTACCGCAAAATCATCCATACTTTTAAGAAAGATGGTTGCTTTTACCACATTTTTAAAAGTCATACCGGCTTCCGTAAGAATAGCTTCAAGGTTTTTCATTACCTGGTGCGTTTCTTTTTCAATACCCTCTACCAGTTTACCGGTTGCGGGGTCTACAGGAATCTGTCCGGAGATGTATAACACACCGTTTGCCATATTGGCTTGCGAATAAGGCCCGATTGCTGCAGGAGCATTAACCGTGTTGATTATTTTTTTCATTAGAATTTATTTTGGGTGCAAATATAAAATTTATATTCTATTTCCATACCAGATATCAAATCTGATGCTAGAATGGTGCATTAGGCTGGGTAAAACTTCTGTCTTTGTATTTTAATGCATCACTTAAGATGTTGGCCTTGATCCCGATAAAGAAATCATAGACTTTATACTGACCGAAAGGAACCCAGTTGAAATTGATGGTAAAACTCCGCTGGTCTCTTGAAAAGCCGATCCTTGTATAAGCCAGCTGCTGGGTGACCATATCATAATGCGTACTGCCGTTGATATTCCAGAAAGGCGTAAGCTTTAAGCTTCCGTCCAGCCCTACCGAAGCAAGCCTTGTCGGTGTCCTTGAAGCGGAACTTTTCGTGAAGGCATAATTGGCATTGATGTTTAAAGTCCAGGCCTGGTCGAAATGGGCATAATTATCATCATCAAAATAATAATTTTCATTCCTGATCTCTCCTTTTGCCTTGTATTTTTTTGCGTAATCCGTTTTTTCACCGAATATTTCGCTGCTTAAAGGATAAGACATCTGAACGTTGAATCCCTGTATTCCGAAACCTCCGAAATCTTCGGTTCTGATTCCGGTTTCCTGATTGGGCAGGTAAAGCACTTTATACGGGTCTAAAGACAAACTTGTATTGACACTTAATTTATTATCAAAGAAAGAAGACTGTCCGTTGATTGTAATGATGGACCACGGATGGTCTTTTGCCGCAAAGTTATAACTTCCGGAAAGGTTCAGGGATTCGAAAATCTTCAGTTTCTTTACGCCTGTCGAATCACTTTTAGACTTCACTTTCATTTCGATATTATTCCCGATATTGAATCCTAAAGCACCTACCATCCCGCTGGTCGGGCTTCCTATAATCCCCCCTTCAAAAATGGAATACGGAGTCAAAGCCCCGCTGGCATCATAGTAATTCCTGAAATACCCGAACCCTGACCCTCCGAAATCGGGAGAATAGGTAAATCCTAAACTTGGGGTCATCATGTGCCTGATGGCTTCAATGGCAGATCCTTTTTTAAATTTCAGCATGCCATATAATGTTGTCTGAAGACTGGCCGTAGTGGAAAAGGTAGAATATCCTGAAATCCCTTTATTCGTTTCGGTAACTACTTTATTCTGGATAGGGTCATAAAATTTATCGGCCGTTTTGGTGGTTAAGGCATTGTCAATATTAGCGCCTAAACTGAATGTAAAATATTTGGCTACCGTTGTATTGGTTCCTAAAGCAATATTGTTCTTCAGGCCGGTCTGCATTTTTTCCCACATGGCTGCCGTAAAAAGCTCACCTTCGTCCGTCTGCACGTAATTCGTTAAATTCAGTCCTGTGTTTACCGTGATGTTTTCCAATAAGCCCTGCCTTACTCCGGTTTTTGACTTAAAGAGATAAAACTGGTTGATGGCCACATTCATCTGCGGCAGACGAAGATCCGACAATCCTGTCGCAAAATTCTGCGAGTAAGACGTTGTTCCGGTAATCGTGGCCGGTAATTTCAAAAACCTTTTAGTAATAGTAACTGTAGAATTTTGCTGGGTATTTAGTACATTCTGGTTGAGAATGTAATTATTATTTAAAGTATTGTTGTAAAATTTGGTGCTTACAATATCTACCGAAGCTGAAAACGTCAGAAACGGATTGGCTTTCGTATCCTGGGTATGTCTCCAGGCAATCCTGTAGGTACTTGTTTTTCCGTAATCATCCAGCCCTTTGATCCCGCGTACGGCGGTTCCCACATCTGCCGAAAAGTTCCCGGAATACCGGTATTTCTTTACATAATTCATTTCCGGCCTTAAGTTCCAGCTCCCTTTCGTATAAATATCTGCCAGCACTTTCAGGTCAAAATGTTCGCCGATGGGCTGATAATAGCCCAGGCCATTCAGGAAAAATCCTACATCCTGCCTTTCTCCGAAACTCGGGATCAGAATACCGGCAGACCTTTTATCTGAAAAAGGCAGAATGGCAAAAGGCATAATCAAAGGAGTCGGGACCTGTTCAATATACATCTGGATCGGTCCTGAGATAATCGAAGATTTATTCTTTGTTTTGACCAATTTGATGTTTGAGGCCCGAAGATGATAATCTGCTGCCGTATCTTTTTTCTTGATGAAATAATCGTCGGTGGTATAATTAGCCCGTCTCATCGCAAAAACGGAATCATTATATTTTTTTGTTTTTTCTGCAACAATTACCCCTTCGCTTTCCTCCGTTCTGGCATTGAACGCAATAGCCTGCTTGGTCTTGGTATTGTACTGAAACTGGTCGGTTTCATATTTTTTGCCGGCCTGGGTAATTACTGCCGGTTCTATAAATTTCCCTAATGAATCCTGCTTACCCCTTGCAAACATGAGGCTTTTTTCTTCATCAATAGAGATATAATCTGCATCAATCTGCACATCCTGATACTTTACCTGGGCATTTTTATTCAGATAAATCATTTTTTTCTGAAAATCTCTTCTGTTATAGTCTGCTTTTGTCTGCATGACATCTTCCAGAGATTCTTTTTTCAGGACAATGGTATCTTGCTTGGAAATAGTATCGTTAACCACATTTTCGGTCAATTTTTCAGGAGTCTGCTGTGCTAAAAAATTGTTAAAAATTAGGATAATTAAAATTTGTAATATATTTTTGGAGACGGTTTTGGCCAATTTTTTTTGTTATATTTATGATATACAATTAAGGCCCAAAATTAATATAATTTTTAACACTGTAAGATGCACAAAGTAAATTTTAAAATAATTTTATCATTTCTCCTTATTCTGTTCAGTAACTTTATTTTTTCACAGAAAAAATTTATCGTTGTTTTAGATGCCGGACACGGGGGAAGCGATCACGGAGCCAACAGAACTTATTCCGATATAGGAAGGATCGCTGAAAAGGATGTTACCCTTGCGATTACCCTGAAAGTAGGCTCAATGCTTGAAAAGAACAAAGATTTTAAAGTAATCTACACCCGAAAGATTGATGAATACCCTTCCCTGTCAGACCGAACAAACCTGGCCAACAGGAGCAAAGCAGACCTTTTTGTATCCATTCACTGTAACTCATCGAAAAAGCCGACGGCTTATGGAACGGAAACATTTGTGCAGGGGCCGGACCAGAACGACACCAACCTGGAAGTCGCCAAGAGAGAAAATGACGTGATCTTCCTAGATGAAAAAGACAAGCAGACATTCGGTTCTTATGATCCGAGTTCACCGGAATCTTTAATTGCCTTAAAACTTCAGCAAAGCAGATATCTTGAATCCAGCCTGCTGTTAGGAGGACTGGTGGAAAACAATTTTGTCAATAAAGACAAAAGGACTTCAAGGGGGGTATTTCAGAAAAACCTTCACGTTCTCCGTATGAATGCCATGCCTTCCGTGCTTATCGAAACAGGATTTATCAACCACCCGGAAGAGAGCCATTATTTAGCTTCCGAAAGAGGACAGGACGAAATCTCAGAAAGTATTTACAAAGCTATTATCGATTATAAGAAAGCCGTGGACAGAAAATCCGGTACGTCTTACGTTGTGAAGAAACCTGATCCCGATAAACTGGCTGAGGTGGCATTAAAGAATGATTTCAGAATCCTGCTGTTAAGTTCACCTACCAAATATAATGACGGCGATCCGGCTTTAAAAGGACTGAATTACATATTGCCGATCAAAGAAAACGGACAGTATAAATATTATTACGGCGTAACGAATCTGGCTTCTGTAAGGGATATCAACATTAAAACGGCTAAAGATGCAGGATTCAGAAATGCATATGCCGTAGGGTTTATGCCTAATCAGAAAATGAATGCCGGATATTATACTGTCGAAGTTTATTCCGGGGACAAACTGAATGGCAATTCATTTATCATGCAGACCCTGAAAGATGTGGAAAGAAATAAGGAAAGCGGCGTCTTTTATTATACTTACGGAAAAGCGTATACCCTGGAAGATGCTGTGAAGCTCCAGAAAGACATTGAAGCTAAAGGCATTAAGAATACGGTGATCCAAAAAGTTTTTAAATAATAAAAATAATTTTGAAGTTAAAAAGTTAATGGCTATTTTTGCAACCTCAAAATTTGGCCTATTCGTCTAGTGGTCAGGACTCAAGGTTTTCATCCTTGCAACAGGGGTTCGATTCCCCTATAGGCTACGCGATCCTACATTTAAAAGCCCTTTTACAGGGCTTTTTTGTTTTTAATTACGATAGGTCATAAACAATGGTATATTAAAGATTTTAAAAAAACAAAAATAATTTTAGCCTTGACAGTCATCGGACAATTTTTAATATGCAGATTTAGAAACAATTGACAGCCGACGAGTAATAAACAGACAGATATTGAGAATAAAGTGACATTATTTTAGTGAATAATCTTTTTTTAATATCAGAAAAATATTATATTTGCACCGTCTAACAGAGGCATTAAGATATCAACGGATAGAAAGCTGTTTACCGGCTGTATTTCAGGAATCTTGATGGTCTGCAGGATACCAAATTTCAGATCATGCCGGATTTAAAAATACAGGAAGCAAAACTGCTTTTTAAGAAAATCCACTCTAGTCCGAAAAGTTACGATTTAAAGATCAATGAAGACGGAATAACAGGCAGTGATGATAAAATAAGTTTCAGACTTTACAGGATAGGTGAAAGAGTCGATTTTGAAGTAACGATTGATGGGTTTACCTTCACCAATACCACCGGAGAATGGAACAATGCGATGGTTATGCTGAAAAGCACCATCAAAAAATTAGAAAGAGAAGAAGAGAATATTAAAATAGAACAGGCAATAGATAAACTCAGAAAATATTTATCCAACGAAAATTAATTTTTTTAAAAAATAATTTGGTAGATAAAAAAAAAGTTTTTACTTTTGCACTCACATTTGAACGATATGGCAAATCATAAATCAGCATTAAAAAGAATCAGACAAAACGAAGTTAGAAAAGTTCGTAACAGATATTACCACAAGACTGCTAGAACAGCAATCAAAGGGTTAAGAAATGAAGAAGATAAAACTGTTGCTGCAGAACAACTGCCAAAGGTTATCGCTTTATTGGATAAATTAGCTAAGAGAAACATTATCCACAAAAACAAAGCGGCTAACTTAAAAAGCAAATTAACTAAGCACGTTAACAAACTGGCTTAATAAAGTATAGATGGCCCGTTCGTCTATCGGTTAGGACCTCAGATTTTCATTCTGGTAAGAGGGGTTCGACTCCCCTACGGGCTACTAATTTTAATTACTGCT
>NZ_AUMU01000010.1 GCF_000430845.1 Chryseobacterium gregarium DSM 19109
AGCCTTTTAAAAAATTTCAGGGCTCTTAGCTCAGTTGGTTCAGAGCATCTGGTTTACACCCAGAGGGTCGGGGGTTCGAATCCCTCAGGGCCCACAAAACCTCTCAATTTATTGGGAGGTTTTTTATATTTATACTTAAAATCCATTATAACTTTATTAAACGGCTATTTTTATTTTTTTAAATTTGATGGACGAAGTATAATGTTGAAAGAAAAAAACAATTTGATGGACATAGTCATGTCGAAAAAGGAGATCCTCAGAAGACTCAACAGTCTCAGGATACAACCGGCTGGTTTATCACCACGGAAATACGGGGTTTCTGTAAAATATTTTTCAGGGGACGAACAAGTTCCATCCAAGAGAATTGATTATGATATTACGGCAGAACTTAATATTGAAGATTATAAGGGGATATTAAAAATAAATAAAGAAAATATTTATTATAATCAACAACAGCCGGATAGCATCAATGAGGTATTAGGAGATGCTTTATCCAAAGCTATATATCCTATCAGAACATCCATCAATGAAAAAGGATTATGCCGGGATGAGATTCTCAATCATGATGAGATTCTCTCCCGATGGGAACATCAAAAACAGAAAATACGCACAAAACACAGGAGCGATTCCCTGAACGATTTTTTTCTTACAGCGGATAAAAAAATTTCTGAAAAGATTTCTTTAGAAAGATCTCTGAAAAATGATTGGTTCTGGAATTTATTCTTTCATCCCAGATTTATCAATTATGGTGATAGCAGAAAAACTGAAACTTCATTATATTTATCCGTTATCCCTTATACGCCTCCTTTAAAATTCTCAGGAATACAGTCAATCAATAAAATTCCCACAAAATACCATTCTTTCGTCATAGAGTTCTCCAGCAACGAATTAATTGCACCTTCTTATTTTATTCCTAAAAATGCTGTTGAAACTTGCTTTATGTCTTTAAAAGTAATTTTTGACATGGATCTTTATCATCATTTCCCAATGCATATTCAAGCGTATTTTGAAGTTTATTCAAAGGATTGGGCAGGGGAAAAAAATCTTATCAAAAAAATAGAGTATACCCTATTTCAAGAGAATGCTGAGGAATATAAAAATAAAACAATGGACAGAGACAGCCCCTTTATTACGGGCGGGTTAGTGGTTACCGAAACAAATAAATGGGGGTTCTACAAAAACAGGTTTGAAAATGACTGGTAATTTCGATATCAATAAAAAACACTAATTTTACATACCACACAAATAATATTAATATGTCTTTAAAAGAAAAGGTAGTACAGGGTGCTCTGTGCCAATGTCAATTCGGGACCACACCAGATAAGCTTAAAGTACTTACCCAACAGAAATACTTCATTAATGATTTTAACGGCAGTTCAAAACTGGCTGCTACCCATAAGGATATTGGCGCCACTTTTGAGAAAAACACTTTTGGATCTTGTAAAAAGATGAACAACAGCCCCTGTACAGCGACCGTTACAGAATGGAGCAATTATTATGAAAAAGAAAAATATTCCCCGCCTGACGGATTCATCTTACTGGAAGACAGTAAAGCAACCTGCCCTGTCGGCGGCAGAGACTGTATAAGCATAATGAAAACCGGCCAGATAGGCGAGCCGACTGAAAGCAGTATCAAGAAAGGAGATGAAGAATTACAATCTCATATCAATCCTATTTTAGATATAAAAAATTACACGCTCACTTATCCTTACGACCACTTAAATGCAAGATAAATGGAAGATATATTAAAAGGGATAAAAGCTTGCTACCATGAAATAGACGGCAGAAAAGAGTTTACTGTTGTGCCTGATGTGGTTGTGTATCTTCTAAGCGGAAAGACCCATAGATTTGTTTTAGAAAACAACACCAATATCTTAGGTGAAAAAACAACCAACCCTCAAACTACCGTTGAAGGGGCAAAATGGGCTTTTATTTTATCTTATCTTTATGGGGAAGCCTTAAAAACCCCTGATGGTGAAAAACTTCCGCTCTGGGCAGACTTAGGAGGTGGCAACATATCCGTAAAATATCTGGGAATTGATGATCAGTATAAGCAAGGCTCTGCCATAGAAATTACGCCGAATTCCAATGATGTGTGGCTGGGAAACTATCACCGCATGGAGGTATTTAGCCTACTCCCCGGAAAAGGATTAAATTTTCACTTCCTTACGATTGATAAGCCAAAAATTTACCTGGCTTATTTTGATAAGCAGAATATTAATCCTGAGATTAAAGAATTTAAAGTCAATGACGGCTATTATTCTTATGGTGAAGTCATTAAATTTCATGTGGCAACACATATGCTGCCATTAAAGATCAACGATCAGTATAAACAGAAATACGGTAATATAGAAAATGAACCATCTTTTGAAAATCTGGAAGTTGAGATTCATCTGACCGACGAAGAGCATAAGGTTTTACTTGAAGAACCCATTATAAAAGGCAAGCTGGTAGATTATTCTCCGCTTGTAAAGAGTGCAGACAGCATTCATATCAATCTCGGAACGGCAAATATCAGTTATGAATTCCCTGTTTTTATCAATCCGGAATGGAAAGACACCATTCATACTAAAGATAAAAAAATTAAAGCATACTCTGTTACAATAAAAATCACCAATACCAAAACCAAAAAAGAATATACTTATCAGCCGGATCAGGGGCAGATCAGAAAAATTTCCGATTCCAAAAGAGATTTCGATAACATAGACGTTTCACCGGCCTTTTTTGTAAAATATGAAGCCATGGAAACGGTTCTCGCCAGACTGGAACAGAAAAAAGCCAACATGATCCAGTACATTGGTGATATAGACTATAATTTTAAAGAAAAAAACCCTTGTGCCTATTCAAAAATCGTTATTAATGATGGGGAAACAGATTATGAAATTTTTAATGAATACAGTGGCCAAAGTGTAAAAGACAGTACAAAAAGATGGGCGGATATTGTAGCCGGCGATAAAGATCCGAAAGATGTTAAGATTACAGCAAAATATCTTCAGGACAAAGATGCAACACCGGAAAATGTCCGGACGGAGAAAAACGGCTATATGTGCCAAAGGATTCTTAATGATGATAAGCCTCATGACGGGATTAAAGACGTTTTTAAAATGGACTGGATTGTCGGGCAATACAGACCTTCGCAAGACCCGCAGCTATTTCTCCAAAGAATTTTAAACTTCGCTAAATCGCCGGCACCGGGAACCCCGTTGGTTTTTCATCCCTCCAACAGCAATAAGGCGCCAAAGCTTGACCATACGAAAATACCGTCTGATCAGGAAATGAAGGGAATTCCGCAGCCAAAAGAGATTCAGGAAGCCTTCAAGGGAATATCTGTTTCAGGGATTCAGGGACTGCAGGAAGGAACAGACTTTATCATTGATGAATCCAATGATTCCATTACATTAAAACTTAAATATAAATATAACAAATCCTACGACGATACAATCAACAATTATCTTTACGGAAAACAGGAATATCTTTCCAAAGGCCTTTTGGCTGACAATTTCAAGAATGCCTGGGTCGTAAGATATCTTTTAAAATATATTTATAAAGAACAGATTCACCAGACTTATTTTGTTCCGGTTACTACTTGCAGGTATCCAAATCAGATTGCCGGAATAAGAGTGTTCCCGGATATGAAATGGGTAATTAATTTTAATTATAATATTGACACGCCTCTTTACTATAACACGACTACAGAACTTGATAATTATTACAGCGGATTCAGCGAAGGCAAAATAAACAGCCAGAATAACATTACACGAAAAGACATACTTGATAAAAAAATCGCCAATCATTTACAGCATTACGTGGGCAGAAAAACCTCTTTCGGCTTATATGTAGAATGTGAGGTAAGCGGTGAAGATGATGTTATAAAATTAGGAAAAGATTTTGCAGAGAAATACAGAAATATGCTGCAGCCTCTTTTTTGGATGGTAAATAAGTTAGATGGAGACTTAGGGGTTTCCGAGGCTCAGAATGAAAACAGAAGACTTCAGACCTCTCCGGCTACACAAAAAGGATTAATGGCAAGGCTTAATGCTTTACCGATGAGCTTTGAACTTAACCCACCGAGCATTGGCTTAGGTTTAGGCATAGGATATGCTGTCTCTAAAACCGGACATATTACCGCAGAGTTAGAAGGAAGGCTTATTGCAAATCCGATTATCGGGGCTAAGGTAAAATTGGATATCTTAGCGCTGGGAAGTAAATTTAAGCCTTGGGGAGCCATTATTGATGCACTGGATTTAGTTTCGTGGCTGGCTAACCTTTTCAGTGGTGGCCGTGTAGAAATTAACTATGAATTATATTTTGAGCTTTCGGCTGCTATAAAATTAGCAGGTGCCGATTCCAAAGATGGAGAAGCAACACCGGCTGCTATTAAATATAATTTTGCAGACAGTGCTTTTAGTGGAAGTATCGCTTTACAGGGAGAATTAAAAGGGGTTTTACATGCCAGTTTCTCATTGAAAGTCTATGTAAAGACAGAAAAGAACAAATCTTTTGATGCTAAAGAAAATAAAAAGAAATCTTTAGGGGCAGGTATCGGTGCTGAAGCAAATACAAGTATCACTCTTACATTAGGAGAAAACTTTGGAAAAAAAGACAATTGGGATGCAGACTTTTATTTCGCAGGTGTTACTTTAAAAGTATGGGCAGAAGCAGGCTATTCTGATAAGAGTGACGCCAAAACCGTACAGCTTATTCCCGACTATGAAGATAAAATTAATATTTTTAAAAATAAAGGAGAAATAAAATAATGAAACGTTTTATAGTAGCACTTACCTCTTGCAGTCTTTTGTTTGTATGCTGCAGCAATGAACAGAAAAATACTGTTGACAATAAAAGAACTGAACAAAATATAATAAAAACCGAAGTAATGAAATCATATCTTCTTAACCATGAAATAAGGAATGTAGACTATGAAATATATGTAAATGATTTTTTAGTGGGACAGTCGCATAATAACAATGGTATTCCCGGGCCCTACAAGCTCAACCAGTATATTTTCTCTACAGGTAAGCAGGAAGTAAAAATAAAAATCTCTGCCAATAAAAATTACCAGAAAGAGATTACCTCTGAAATCCTTACCGATATAAGTAAAAATACAGGAATTTATCTTCTTCAGAACAAAGATTACGGTAACATTCAGGAAATTAAAAAACTGGATTTTCCCAAATTGGAAAAGCCTGTTCAGTCTTATGAATTTAAATGGAATTTTGAGGCAGAAGCAACTCCCGGAATCACAAATTTAAATAATTCTCAGGATATTTCTAAAATGGATTCCAACAAATTACAGGAAGAGGTTTTCGCTAAATATGAAGAACTGAGGAATCTTTTGCATTCAGGAAATGGTAATCAGTTTATGAAAGAAATTTCCAAAGCTAAAAATGATCTTTTTATTGCCGACGGGCTTTCTGAAGAAGGACAAAAAAAATACAATGAGAATTTAAAGAATTACTTTGCTTCCCATAAAGATTTATTACCTGATTTCAAAGAATTTAAAATCAAAATCTTGGGACACGGAAGAGCGGTTGCATTTGAAAATATTTCCGAGAACAAAGGAACCGGTATTTTATCTGCTGAAGACAGGAAACAGAATTTATTCAATTCAAATTATATCGTACTTCATAAGCCAAAAGGCTCTGATACTTTTGAAGTTTTCAGATACAGCAGTTCCTTTGCAGAGTTAAAATAGGATATAAACAAATAATCAGATCAGGTTCCCAAATCCGGGAAGCTATTTTTTATCAACCTTCTCAACAATCTTCTGAATTTTAAGCTCTTCCAGGCAGGCCCAATCTCCCCTGAAACATTCCCGGTCTCCAAAAACAGAACAGGGTCTGCAGGTAAGATCGTTAACCTGCACCACATCATTTTCACTCTGCCCAAATCCTAAAAACCCGGCATACGGATCTGTCTGGCCCCAAACCGATACACATCTTGTCCCCATAAGGCTCGCCAGGTGCATGTTCGCAGAATCCATGGAGATCATCAATTCTAATTCAGATATTTTATTTAATTCTTCAATAAGGCTCAGCTTTCCTGAAAGACTGAACGTATTCGGGATTTCTTTTTCCCATCTTTGCAGCACTTCAGTTTCTTTTTCTCCGCCTCCGAAGAAATAAATGGTGTGTTTTTGAGATAGAATCCTTGCCAGCTCATAAGATTTTTCCAATGGGAGCATTTTCCCGCGGTGCTGTGCGAAAGGCGCAAAACCAATCCCGGACTTCTCTATAGCTGCCGGCCTTAACTGATGTGACAGCTCAACCTTAAAACCCATGTCACGGAAAACATCAGCATAACGTTCCACCGTTTTTTTTAATTGCTTTTTGTTAAGGTTCCAGACGTCAGTCAGCTGTTCTTTCTCTTCCTTTCCTTTATTGATTTTAAAAACCTTCAGCCCCCGCCGACGGTAAATCTTATCCAAGATTTTTGTACGGATCACATCATGAAGGTTCGCGATCAGATCGGGATGAAATTCATTAATCAATTCATCAGCAAGTTTTCTTAAACCGAAAAACCCTTTATAATCATCAAGGTTGATCCCTTTAAATATAACATTCGGAATCCCTGTAAATAAACTTTCAAAATTCTTTCGGGACACCATAATAATTTCCACGTCAGGATTCTGTTCCAGAAATTCCCGGAATACAGGCGCAGTCATGGCAACATCGCCGAAGGCAGAAAAACGATATGCTAAAACCCTGGTCACAACTATGATTTCAACTGATAGGCTACTGCATAAAACTTGATCTGTTTAGTCATTGCCATCAATCCGTTGGCTCTGGAAGGGGAAAGAAATTCCTGTAATCCGATCTGAGAGATAAAATCAAAATCCGAATCTAAAATTTCCTGGGTAGAATGACCACTGTAAATGCTCACCAGAAGAGAAACGATCCCTTTCGGTAAAATCCCGTCGGAATCTGCATTAAAAAGCAGTTTCCCGTCTTTGAATTCGGCATCAATCCATACTTTACTCTGACAGCCTTTAATCAGATTTTCATCCGCTTTCTTATCATCGGGAAGCCCTTTAAGCTCTTTCCCGAGATCAATAATATATTCATATTTCTGCTCCCAGTCTTCGAGAAACGCAAATTCGTCGATGATTTCCTGCTGTTTTTCTTTAATGGTCATTTTAATTAACTTCTTTCTGCAAAGATACTAAATTATGCTTTAGGCTTGAAACAGCAAGCAACAGACAACAGAACAATATGAAGATTCTGCATATTGTCTATTATTTTAATGCTGATCCCAAACCTGATGCTTTTTCAAAAACCTCTAAAAGTTTAATTTCTTCATTTTCCCAGCACAGGGCCTGCGCCGCTTTATCAAGTTCAGGCTGATAGCTTTTTCTTCCTTTACCGATAACTGCTTTAATGGCTTTTGCAATATGTTCAGGCTGATGATCCTGAATGATTTCTCCCGTATCAAACCGTTGCCTGATTTTCAGCAGCTCAGGAAGGTTGGAAAGTATTAACGGTACACGGGCCTGGATACAGTCCAACACTTTATTGGGTAAAGAATAATAATAGCTTTCTCCGCCGTTCTCCTCAATACTCATTCCGCAATCAGCTGTTAAAGTGACTTTTCTCAGATCTTTCGGCATTAGTTTTCCTAAGAACTGAACCTTATCCTGAAGGTTTTCATGAATCACCAGGTCTTCGTATTCTTTTTTCCTGGGCCCGTCACCGGCAATTTTAAAAACCACATTATCTACATGGTGCATGGCTAAAATAGCCCTATCGATACCGCGAAACGGATTAATGGCTCCCTGGTACAAAAGAATTTTCGGATGGTTTTCCGGAATATTCGGGATGTTATTTATTTTTTTGGGAGCATTCTGTACAACAGCCGCATCAATTCCGTAGTGTCTTTTAAACCATTCTGCATAGCTTCTGCTTGCCGTTATCATCAGTTTGATATCAGGAATGACAGCTTTTTCAAGATATCTCCACAATTTTTGTGACATTTTGCCCTGAAGTGCAGGCATTTCCGAAAATATCTCGTGACTGTCAAAAACAAGCGGTATGCTCAACTTTTTGGAGATGAGATAATTCGGAAGCAGAGCATCAAGATCATTCGCATGGAGAATGGTATTTTGATCTGCTTTTTTCTTTAATTGATAATATAGTTTCCAGTTGAATTCAAAGTAAGCGGTTTTTAAGCTTTTAGAAATTAAGGGTATTCTTGAAAAAGGATAAGGCCGTGACATGTCCTCTGCCCCGCCCCAGTTATTCCCAATAAGTTCAATGTTATAACCGTTTTCGTATAAAGTACGGCAGACCTTTTCTATACGCTGGTCCGTATATAAATTACTAAAGGCAGAAGTAATGATCTTTTTTCTCTGTATCATTTATTCCTGCCTGCTAAAAGATGATAAATCTGTACGAAACAGATCAGCGCGTTCGGGATGATAACCGGCCAGAGCATTCCGCTGAAAATACCGTAAATAACGAAGCATATACAGCCGATCATGTTGACAATTCTGATCTTTCTTATATCCTTCAGTATGAAACTCAGTACAATAAAAAGCGATGCGGAATATCCTATATAGGCAGCAGTTTCGGAATTCATGAGAAAAGTTTACAAGGTCACAAACTTAATCATTTTCAGTAAGATAATAAAATTTTTTCTGCCATAAAGTCATTTATTGGTTTTTGGTAAAATATTTGTAATTTAGATAGTGGATAAATGGCAATGTTGCTTTTATTCTAATGAGATACATTATGGATTATAAGTTTTCACAAGGTTTGAGCCAGGTGTTCAAACAAAGCAAAAGCGAAGCGAAGAGGCTGAATAGTGAATTTCTTAATACAGAACATCTACTTTTAGGTATTATAAAAACAGAAAACTCTGCAAAAGAAATCCTTCAAAACCTTAATGCGGATTTAACACAGATCAGAAGAAAAATTGAAACTCTAAATACATCAAGTCTTAATCCTATTTCTGAAGAAGTTACCAATATCTCTTTCACTAAAATGGCAGACCATGCCATTAAACGTGCAGAGCTGGAATGCAGACAATACAAAAGCAATGAGATCAATACCGTTCATTTGCTGTTAGGCATTCTATATAAATATGAAGATCCTACTTCAAATGTATTGGGAGCATACGACATTGATTATGAAGGCGTTTCAAAGGAGTATCAGACGATGCTGAAAAATTCCGGACAGGCACCTCAGATGAGTGCTTATGATGACGATGACGAGAGAGAGGAATTTGAGCAGATGAGGAAGCCTACAGGCAATTTAGGCGGTTCGAAAAGCAAAACCCCGACACTTGACAACTTCGGAAGGGACCTTACTTCTTTGGCAAGAGACGGAAAATTAGATCCGGTAATCGGCCGTGAAAAAGAAATTGAAAGGGTTTCCCAGATCCTTTCCCGAAGAAAGAAAAACAATCCGCTTCTTATTGGGGAGCCGGGAGTTGGTAAATCTGCAATAGCAGAGGGATTAGCTTTAAGAATTCAGCAGAAAAAAGTGTCCAGGGTCCTTTACGGGAAACGGGTTATCACTTTGGATCTAGCAAGTCTGGTAGCGGGAACCAAATACCGCGGACAGTTTGAGGAAAGAATGAAAGCTATTATGACGGAGCTGGAAAAAAACAGGGATGTCATTTTATTCATTGATGAGCTTCACACCATTGTCGGTGCTGGAAGTTCTACAGGAAGCTTAGATGCCTCGAATATGTTCAAACCGGCTTTGGCAAGAGGAGAAATTCAATGCATCGGAGCAACAACGCTGGATGAATACCGCCAGTATATCGAGAAAGACGGTGCTTTGGAAAGAAGATTCCAGAAAGTAATGGTGGAACCTACTTCTATTGATGAAACCATTCAGATCCTGAACCAGATTAAAGATAAGTATGAAGAGCATCATAATGTTATTTACACGCCTGAAGCAATCTTAGCGTGTGTGAATTTGACATCAAGATACATTACAGACCGTTTTTTACCCGATAAAGCGATTGATGCAATGGATGAAGCCGGTTCCCGTGTTTATATTAAAAATATGAAGGTTCCTACCGAAATCATCGATTTTGAAAAGAAAATTGAAGATATCAAGGAATTAAAGCAAAAGGCGGTAAAAGCACAGGATTACCTAGAGGCAAGAAAGCTGAAGGATGAAGAAGAAAGGCTTCAGATGGAACTGAATTCTGCTCAGGATAAGTGGGACAAGGATGTAAAAGATAAGAAAGAAACCGTATCTGAGGAAAGCGTTGCGGAAGTAGTTTCTATGATGAGCGGGGTGCCTGTAACAAAAGTAGGCAAAAATGAGCTTGATAAGCTGGCCGGAATGGATAATCATCTGAACGGAAAAGTAATCGGTCAGGAGGATGCTGTGAAAAAGGTAGTAAAAGCCATTCAAAGAAACAGAGCCGGGCTTAAAGATCCTAACCGCCCGATCGGTACATTCATTTTCCTTGGGACAACAGGGGTCGGTAAAACCGAGCTTGCCAAAGTGATGGCAAGGGAACTTTTCGAATCTGATGAATCGTTAATCAGGATCGACATGAGTGAATACATGGAGAAATTTGCCGTTTCGAGATTGGTCGGTGCGCCTCCGGGATATGTCGGATATGAAGAAGGCGGACAACTGACAGAAGCTGTAAGAAGAAAACCTTATGCGGTGGTCCTATTGGATGAGATTGAAAAGGCCCACCCTGATGTATTCAATATTCTATTGCAGATTCTGGATGAGGGTCACGTTACGGACAGCTTAGGAAGGAAAATAGACTTTAGAAATACCATTATTATCCTTACTTCAAACATCGGTACGAGAGACCTTAAAGATTTCGGAGACGGTGTAGGATTCGGGACTGCTGCCAAGAAAACAGGGACAGATTCCAGAGCCAGGAGTACCATTGAAAATGCGCTTAAAAAAGCATTCGCTCCTGAGTTCTTAAACAGAATAGATGATATTGTGATCTTTAATTCTCTTGAAAAAGAGGATATCAAGAAAATCATTGACTTGGAGCTGAACAAATTGTACAGCAGACTGGAGAAATTAAATTATAAAGTGGAACTGACTGACGAAGCAAGAGAATTTATTTCCGAAAAAGGATGGGACAAGGACTTCGGGGCAAGACCGCTGAAAAGAGCGATCCAGAAATATATCGAAGATCTGCTGGCTGAAATGCTGGTAAACAAACAGCTGAATGAAGGCGAGACCGTAATTCTCGATGTTAATGAAGCTAAAGATGCTTTGGCAGGAAAAGCTTCAAAACCGAAGAAATCTGCCGCTGAAAAGTCTTCTCAATCTTAATTAAATACTAAGTTAATTTAAATAGAAAGCACCGGAAATTTCCGGTGCTTTTGTATTTTTAGCAAAATAATATAATGGTTATATAGATCTTTTAAAATATTTGCATTCTTCAGATATATCTATTAAAGCCCCATCACAAATCCGATATTTGGGACCAAACCACTTGAAAATATACTCGAATTTTCTTTCCAGAGTACATTATACATCAAGCCGATCTGTATAAAGGAATTGTTACCGACTCTCTGCATATAGCCACCGCCGAGATATAAAGCATCTTCCTGGTTATTCATTTTATAGTCATAGAACTTATCTTTATAATTTATAAAATAATGCTGATAATTTGCACTCAGATAAAACATATCGGCGATATAATAATTGACAAAAGGACCGATTCCGAACATTGTGGAACGGTAAAAGTCTGAAGTCTGCCAGGAAACACTACCTGTCATTCCGCCTTCAAGATCATCCGCAAGCCTGTATCCTACCCTTGGCGAAGCTGATAAATAAAAAGTACTCTGGCTTCCGAAGCCCACGCCTATCCCACCGCCAAATGTCCAGCGGTTGCGGTTTCCAGATAATGAATCCGATGCCATCTGGGAAAATACAGACCCTGAAATAAGGAGAAATAAAGGAACAATTAATTTTTTCATAGCATTGTTTTTATCGATGCTTAAAATTATGTTTTTTTTACGAATATTTTTAGTCGTATTTTTGCAGCGTCAAACTAAGAACTCCCGTTAAGAGTTTCGTAAAATTGAAATACAATGAAAGTAGTAGTAGGATTATCCGGAGGTGTTGATTCCAGCGTAACAGCATATTTGCTGCAGCAGCAGGGTCATGAGGTTGTCGCGCTTTTTATGCGGAACTGGAACGATGCTTCGGTAACACTGGAAGATGAATGTCCGTGGATTGAGGACAGTAACGATGCATTAATGGTTGCGCAGAAATTAGGGATCCCTTTTCAGGTGATTGATATGAGCGAACTGTATAAGGAAAGGATCGTTGATTACATGTTCGATGAATACCAGAGAGGAAGAACTCCGAATCCTGATATTCTGTGTAACAGGGAAGTTAAATTCGATGTCTTTATGAAAACAGCGATGTCTTTGGGGGCGGATAAAGTTGCCACCGGCCATTATGCGAGAGTAGACTCAACAGTTGATGTAAACGGAAAGGAAATTTTCCATTTATTAGCCGGAAAAGACAACAATAAAGACCAGTCTTATTTTTTATGCCAGTTATCGCAGGATCAGTTATCCAAAGCGTTGTTTCCAATCGGGGAACTGACAAAACCTGAAGTAAGGCAAATTGCCAAAGAAATCGGCTTGGTAACCGCAGATAAAAAAGACTCACAGGGATTATGTTTTATCGGAAAAGTGAGCCTTCCGCAGTTTTTACAACAGCAATTGGTGCCGAAGGAAGGTGAGATTGTTGAAATTTTCAAAGATTCACCTTTATTTTCTCAGGCCATCCCAGAATTTTCTTCAAAACAGGAAGAACTGGAATTTTTAAGTCAGAAAATCAATTATAAAAAAACTGACGGAAAAGTGATCGGAAAGCATCAGGGTGCCCAGTTTTTCACGATCGGACAGAGCAAAGGGCTGGGAATCGGCGGACATAAGGAAAGCTGCTTCATCATTTCAAGAGACATGGAAAACAACATTCTTTTTGTTGGTGAAGGGCACCAGTTTCCCGGATTGCTGAAGAAAGCATTGAAAATAGATAATGCTGAACTCCATTGGGTCCGTGAGGATTTAAGATTAAAAAACGGCGAATCCCTGGAAGTAATGGCAAGATTCCGCTACAGGCAGTCGTTGCAGAAAGCGACGGTCTACCAGTTTGAAGATGCCGTTTATATTGAGTTTGAAGAAGTACAGTCTGCCATTGCAGAAGGGCAGTTTGCAGCATGGTATATTGATGAAGAACTTTTGGGAAGCGGTGTTATATCGTAAAAACAACTGAATTTTTTGTAACTTATTTTGAGTTGTTATACTTACTCTGTAAATAACAATAAAAATATCATTATGAAAAACATTTTAAAAAACCATTATTCATCATTCCATCAGGTTATCATCGCTGGTGTATCATCATTTTTAGGATATCACCTGTATCAGGAAATCGTACATCCGGAGAAGTCACAGCTTACCTTAAGCCTGATGCTGATTGTACTCACTTACGCCCTGATCAGCAAATACGGGATCAGACCCGAAAACAGAGATAAAATATAATTTGCCCTATACATAACCCGGAACATTCTGTTTCGGGTTTTTATTTGAATCACATTCATCATGCGGTTATCTTATTTAATCCTTTGACTGATGCATTTTAACATAGACCATAACAATGATTTCCACCATTAAAATCATCAGTAAATATCCCACAAGCTTTCCCAGGTATATTCCTCTGATCAATTTTACAATTCCCAAAATAAAAATGGCTGCTGCGAAATAAAGGGTGGTGTCGGAAACCGTTTCTTTAAATAATTTCAGAAGGAAAATTGAAACGTAAAATCCGGACAGCAGGATTAAATAAAACCTGAGAAAGTGAGGTCCCTTTAAAGAAACCGGGTTTAAAGGATAATTAACAAGGATGAGCCACAGAAAGCTTATCAGGACCGGAGCGGTATGGATGATTATTTTTTTCACAGTACCCGTTATATATTAATCCCCTCCACCACCACAGCCTCCGCAACCGCTGCCACAGCTGCTTCCGCATGAACTGCTGCAGCCTGATGAACCGGCATCTCCGCCATTTCCGCAGCTGCCTCCTCCACCGTTGTTGTTACGGTCTCTAGGATCATTATTTTTATTGAAAAAGTAAGCAATAATACCTATTAATGGGATTATGATAAATACCATTGACATATTGTACACCGAATCCGAACATGAACCTACCATAAAAATCACTGACAGTACCGAAAGGATTTTAAGGCTGTCTAACCATGATTTTTTATCATTTCCCGGCTTCCTGTTATGTGTCCATATATCTTCAGGAGCTATCTGATGAAAAACTTCCCCGTAGTTTTTTAATGTTTCCCGAAACCAGGCTTCATGTTTTGCTTTTTCATGACTGCCTCCGTTGGAAGGATGGTGATGCAGCTTCTGTCGCAGAATATCCGGGCAGAATTCTTCCCAGTAATTTTGGGTATAGATCAGGTGCATATGCCAGACCTTATCGATCACCCGGCTTGGAGAAGCACCTCCCGGCACAATACAGCAGAGATAAACGAACTTTTTATACTCTTCCACAGCCTTCTGCGTAAAGCTTTCTGTCCAGTTTTCCTCTGTCGCCAATTTTTTTGAAAAAGGGATTTCTGCACCGGGAGTATCTAATGAAAAACCCTGGATTCTGTTCCATAGGCTGCTGTCCTGTACAATGTTTGTTGTTTCCATCGTTTTAACTTTTAAGGTTTACTCAAATTTGGCCTGAAATAAAAATATAAGAGTCTTGCGACAGCCTTTTTTGGTTTTAAAAAAATCTTAAATTGGTCTTATAAAAATTAATAGAGTGATGATTAAAGAAGATATTCTGCATCTGGAAAAATTAATGAATTTTTTAAGCCGGCATTTTTTGAAGAAAAACCATTGGGAAAGCGTTTCAAAAACCGAATGGTCTTATATTGTTGCCGAACTTAACGAACTGATCATTCATGAAAATACGAAGAAAAACATCAAGAAAAAACCTGATCTGTTGGGGATGAACTATTTATATGAGCATCTGATCATCAATAAACTCAAGAAATACCATCAGAATAACCATGCAGTCCTAAGCAAACCGAACCTGGCCAAATTAAGTCTGATGGTTAAAGTATTGGGATATTCAAATTATATCGAATTTATCAATTCCAATACGGAAGCCTTTAATTTTAATGATCTGCGAATTGATATGGCTCATGTAAAGCAGAATACAGAATTGCTTGACAAACTTGTCGGCTGCTGGTATTCCTACAACCGGAACCTTCCGGAAAACCCCGTACAGGCCAAAGAAGACCGGATCTGGCGTTCGGCAACGGAAATCTACAAGTCTGAAACTTCCGGTGACTATTTTATTGAAAGAAGCGGCGGCGACCGCCATAAATATTTCGGGAAGGTAACTGCCTATTCAGATTATGTCTTCATTATCATGAACAGCAATACTTTCCTCCGTCAGCGCCATTTTATTTCAAGAATAAAAGACATCAAGGAAAAACTGAAAAATCCGGAATATAAGCTCCATGAACTGCATTTTATAAGTACGTGTATTAGTTTTAATCAGGAGCCGATTGCTCTTTTCGAGATCTTTCAGAAAGCCGACCGGAAAATATTTATCCCCGATTCCGTCAGCTACCCGATCGGCAGTGAAGAAATTCCGGAATCTATTGTACAGCAGCTTGAAGACACCGAATCTAACCGTATTGATTACAGATAGTTAATCTTTATACATTCAGATTAAAAGTCCGATGTTATCGTCTGCAATCAGCTGACCAGCCAATCTTTAAAAACCTTCACCCGGTCACGGCTTACCGTAATATCTTCCTGCGGCTGAAACTCCATCTCCACTTTATAATTGGGGGAAGTATGGATATTTTTAATGTATCCGGAATTGATGATAAACTGCCGGTTTACTCTGAAAAAATTCTTTGCATCCAGCACTTCTTCCAGCTCATCCAGAGTGAAATCCGACGGATAGGCCCTTTCCCGGGTCTGCAGGTAAACAATTTTATTTTCACTGAAAAAGCAGCTGATCTCATGGGTCTGGACTATTTTCAGATTATATCCTATTTTAACCAGAATCCTGGAAAGCGTGGTTTTTTCCGTTTTGATTAACTGCTTGATCTCCTGCGAACTGACAGAATGATCCGATGGGAGAAAGGATTTGAATTTTTCAATGGCTCCGGATAGGTCTTCATCCAGGATCGGTTTTAAAAGATAATCAATACTGTTTAATTTGAAGGCTTTCAGCGTATACTGGTCAAAGGCTGTAGTATAAATGATGAAGGCTTTTGTCGGGATCTTTTCAAAAATATCGAATGATAAACCGTCCCCTAAGACAATATCAGAAAAAATAAGCTGCGGATGTTCATGTTCAGCAAACCACTGAACGCCTTCCTCTACAGATTCTATTTTGGCAACCACTTCGATTTCAGGAAATTCATTAAACATTCTTTCCAATTTCCTTGAAGCCGGCTTTTCGTCTTCGATAATGACTGTTTTGATCATTGGGTTTTCTTTTTCCGATTTAAAATTCCGAATAAAAATACTCAAAATTGAGCAGACCTTAAAACTGAATCGGTTTCTTCGTTTTATTCATTTCTTTTTCCATTACTTCCCTTTCCCATTCACCATCCAGGACAAACAGCCTTACCGCTTTTGTTATCAGGATAATACCCCAGATCAGAAGGATGACAGAGCCGTTCCACACAGAGAAATTAAAAATCCCTTTTTCAATGATATCATCATACAGGATGATAAAAGAAATGATTCCGAACCATAAAAGGCTTTTATAGAATTTCTTCAATTCGCTGACTCTTTGTTGTGCCTGATTGTAGTTCATTTTTATTTTATTTTAAGATTAATAGTATGGTTAAATTGTTTTGATATTCTTTGTCTCCTCTTGCATAAGCTCTTTGATCTTTTTCTCTTCCCAGCTCTTCCCGATGCCGAACGTATTGATCGCATGGGCGGCAATACCTATTCCCCAGCCTAACATCGGCCAGAAAAACCAAAGATATTCCTTAGAGGTCATAAGATTCAGAACGATAAGAAATGGAATGACCATGCAGTAGGAAGTAAGATTCCCGTAAAACCCTTTTAATTCCTTTACTCTTCTTGCGGCTCTTTCATAAGCTGCATCCTCTTTGTTGAATTGTGTTTCCATATTTTTTATTTTAAGATGAATTGTTTGTTTTTGTTGAGACAAATATAGGTTAGTACAGTACTTCAAATCAATTTTATCTTACCGAACGGCAGGAAATGACACCCGAATGGTAAAAATCCCGACTCAACGAAGAATCGGGATTTTATCTGCTGTACCGTTTGCCGGTTTAGCTTAAGATATAAGGTTTAAATAACCTGAGCTCAGAATAAAGAATTTATTTTATCACAACCCCTGACAAAGAATATTTCCTGATCTCCTAATAAATAAACGGAATGAGTTTCTTGGTTTTCCGTCTGTATTCCAGATATTCTTCACCAAACTGCTCAATCAGGGCCTTTTCTTCAATCCTGATCCTGTAACTGAAAGCGATGAACGGAGGAACGATGGCAAAAATAAGTGACAGCCAGTTATTTAAATACAATCCGAGTCCCAGGGAAGTCAATAACGAAAATGCATAAGAGGGATGCCTTACGTACCGGTAAAATCCTTGCTTTTTAATTTTATGATCCTGCCGTATCGTCACATCTACGGTAAAATACTTACCGAGAGACCTGATGATGATAAACCGGACCATAATTCCGGCCAGAATAAAAACCATCCCCACATACAGGATCCAAACCTCATCTGAAATCGGGAATTCTGTATAGTCAGAAGATATAACCGCGCCTGCTATTGAAAAAGGAATGGCAATCCAGAGGAAATTCAGCGTTGAATGATCTTTGCCTTTCTTGTCTTTTTCACCGGACTTCAGCATATTTTTGTAAAGAAATTCACTTAAAAACCAGGCAAACATAGAACCGGCAAATATAATCTGTAATGTATTCATTATTTATTAAAAGCCTGAAGCTTTATTGTATTTGTCGTGATTCTCTTTTTCCATCAATTCTTTAATTTTCTTCTCTTCCCAATTGCTTCCGAAGATAAACGCGGGAACAAATACACGCAGCGCATAAACGGCGACACCAATTCCCCAGAATATCGGAAGGGTAAAATATTTCAGATGCCAGATGCTTTCATGGGGTTTTAATTCCCTGTAATTCATTAGTAAAATAAAAATATTTACGGCTACATAAATAAAGATAAAAACATAGAAGTTCTTAATTTTCTTTACTCTTCTTTCTGCTTCTTTGTACTTGATGTCGTCTTGGTCTATAGTGTTCATGAGATTATTTCTAGATTTTGTTTTGTTTTTCCATGATTTTTCTGATTTTCTTTTCTTCCCAGCTTTTACCGACGGCAAAGACATTCATCCCGTGTGCCGCAATTCCGATTCCCCACCCCAGCATAGGAAAATAAAACCAGATGTCATCAGGGCTGGTCATTAAATTGATGATAATTAAAACAGGAATCACGATGCAGTATGAAATAAGGTTTCCGTAAAAACTTTTGATCTCCTTCACCCGTTTCTGGGCTCTTTCGTAGGCTTTGCTTTTATCCTCAGATTTAATATTGACTTCATTGGGCTTAGAGACTAGTACCGGAAGTTTTACTTTAAAATAATCTCCGGACTTTTCAATAAAAACGTTGCGCTTCGTAAGCAGGGCATATCTTTGTACAATATTCGATAATCCGATTCCTGAACTCTCCTTGATCTGCTCCCTTACCTGCAGGTTGTTTTCAATACACAGCGTATCATTTTCTGAAAATATTTTAATAATCAGCGGTTTTGCGGAAGTGGCAAAATTATGTTTGATACAGTTTTCAAGAAGCAGCTGCAGAGACAGCGGAACCACAAACCTGCGGTAATCTTCTTTCCGGACGTTAAATTCAAAATCCACGCTGTCTTCAAACCTTGTTTTCAGTAAATTACAGTAGGTTTTTGCAAATTCCAGTTCATCTTCCACCGTTACCAGTTCTTTGTCTTTTTGCTCCAGGACATACCGGTAAATCTTTGACATAGAAGCGGTAAACTTCTGGGCCTGCCGTGGATTTTCATCTATTAATGAGCTTAATACATTTAAGGAATTAAACAGGAAATGAGGATCCAGCTGGTTTTTCAGGCTTTCAAACTGGGCGTTTGCCGATTTTGCAATCAGTTTCTGCTCCACCACTTCTTTTCTGGATGTTTTTTTCAGCTCTTCCATAAAGCCCCGGGCATGGAGAAAAGCGGAGATCAGGAGTGCCACATTGATGGTAAACCAATTGATGAAATTGTATTTTCCCGAGAAATATTCTTCGGTGGTTGCGGTTTTCTGAAAAATAACAAAGTTCACATAATTACAGAAATACACCAGGATGATATTGGCAATTAAGATCGAAACAATACTGATAACAGCTCTTTTGGTGGTTGCTTCGGACCAGGGGAACTTTTTATTCAGAAAATCATTGATCAGCCCGTTCCCCATCCCTAACACGAATGAGTACATCAGGCAGACGGCAACGGTGAGCACAAAGTTTTCCAGGTTCTTTTCATGGGTAAAGCCAAAGAAAAAAACCATGGAAGTGCCTAGTGATATCCAGCATAAAGTAATAAGGTTCTTACGTTTCATGATTGATTTTCTTGATTCAAAATTAACGGATATTACGGCTATGGCCAACTATTTTCTGCTGAAACGTTGTTTTCCGTCACTGAAGGGCATAAAAAAACCTTCCGCCGCCGGAAGGTTAGTATATATATTTCTACTGTTATTTTTTAGCTCCGTTAATGAAATATTCGGCTTCTGCCTTGCCCCAGTTCGGTTCTAATGCAGATTTCGGGGTATAGGAATTAAATTTTGCCAAAGCATCCTTAAACTGCTCCATTCCTTTGGTCTTGCTGCCTCCGTACTGTTCAGGCGTAAAGTAAGTATCCTCTGCCTTAATTAAAGCGATTCTCGGATTGGCAGGATCCAGTTTTTCAGCCTTTTTGAGTTCTTCGGTGGCTTTCATCCCGTCTGTCATATATCTTTCCTGAGGATTAACCATCATTTTTAAAGAATACATCATTTTGCTTAACAGATGGATTTCCGAATTATCAGTAGGTGCAACGTGAGAGGCAGCCTCAATGTATTTTCCGGCTACGCCTGCTATAAAATCAAGATCATCGGTTTTTCCCTGCTGCTGCTGCATTCGCCCTTTCTGGATGTTGGCTAAAGCAGCATAGTAAAACGGCAGCCAGTTGTTTTCATCCTTCCCTGCAATCCGGTGAAAATTATTGGATAGTGCCGTGAATTCTTCAGGGGTTTTTGACGTTTCAATTTTAGCAATGTTTTCTTTCATTGCTTTTTCATAATCAGATTGGGCGAAAGCTGTTAAACTTACAAAAGCTAAAGCAAAGCTTAATAGATATTTCTTCATTTTTCTTATTTTTTAAAGGTTGTATTTTATAAATTATTCAAAGATATGTATTAATTTAGATAGTTAAATGACCAAAATTGTCGTTTATCTGTATTTTTATAGGTTATTGTTAATGGCATCCTGTGTCTTATCCACTCCGAAGCTGATAAAAGCCCCTATAAAAACAAAGGTATTTACGGGCGGAACTACGGCTGATCTTCTTGCCCCGTCTCCTGAATTTGAAAAGTTATATCCGTATACATTTTTAGATCCTAATATATTGGAAACACTCAATACCAATATGGTAAAGGCCTTTGCATCTTTTTTACCCAGGTTCGGAAGGTAATTCAGGCTGAAGTTCAGGGCATTAAAACTCTTCAGGCGGCCTTCATGCCTGATATAATATTCAGGCTCTCCATTAAAATTTTTGGAAGCGATATCATAATAAGGACGCCCTTTTGCATAGGTATAAGAGAGATTAAAACCGGTTTTCCATTGGGTCACAAACTTTTTTGCCACTGCGGATATCGTATGTTCTGAAGCGAAATTAGGTTTCAGGCTAAAAGGATAATTCATAAAGTCTCTTTTGGAATCCAGAAAAGAATAGCTGATCCAGTAGTCGATATTGTTAAATGTTTTTTTATCCCTCCAGAAAAGTTCCAGCCCTTTGGCATAGCCATATCCATTATTATTATCGGCAGTCTGGACATATTGATTCTGACCGTCAACATACGGCAGGTTTTTAACTTTCAGCAAATCATCATATTTTTTGTAAAAAGCTTCAAACCTCAGGCTCCTTCTGTCTGTCGCCCTCTGGATCTGGAAAATATAATGCTGTGATTTCTGAAAGTCCAGGCTTATCGGCCTATTGATGTATTTACTTTCCGGGTTCTGGTAGAAAAGTCCGTATGCCAGAGAAGTAGTCCAGTCTTTGGCCAGACGGTAAGCTAAGGCTAAACGAGGTGCCATATTGCTTTTTCCAAGATAAGAGGAATGCTCTGCCCTCACTCCTATTTTTGCAGACAGGTGATTACTGAACCCCAGATCGGTCTCCACAAAGGTTGCTGAAATCAGATCTTTATAATTCTTCTCAGCAAAATCATTGAAGTTCATTTTTTCACTTGAGCTATTTAACTCAAATCCTCCCCGCAGTGCGCTGATTTTGTTGATCTTTCTTTCCAGGACTGCTTTAAAGTTAATGTAATTTCCATCTGTTAAGATATTTGTACTCCCTGTTTCTCTATTATTTTTTTCTGTTGAAAAATTAAGATCTGACCAGTTAAAGGAATAAGAAGTCCCTGCATTCAGCAGGTATTTCCCGAATTTTTGCCTGAATGAGAGATTATGATATGTATTTTTTCCTTTCAGATTAACCAACGAAAAATCATTTTCAGGTTCCAGGCTTGACGTTTTTACCCCCAGACTGTTGGCACTGTACATGCCATAGTATTTAAAAAACCCTCCTGATTTTGTTTTGATCCTGAAATTAAAGTCGCTATTGATACCATTCGGCGCATCCGTAAAGCTGGTGTTAAAATTAAAGATTTCCTGCATCAGTTTCAGGTTGGAATATCCTAAACTTGCCCCGTAAGAATAGTTCTTATTGTCACTCAATTTCTGAAAACTTCCGTTCAGAAAGATGGGTGAAACCCCGAAATCGTAAGAATTCTGGTCCGGAAGATCCACGCTTTCCAGCATCAGGGCACCGGATAAAGCCTGCCCGTACAAAGCAGAATACCCACCGCTTGAAAATATATTTCCTTTGAAAAGCGAAGTATTGAAACGGTCCCGGCCTGCGATTCCCGGCACTGAATTGGAGAAATAATTGTTGATCAGGCTTCCGTCCATAAAGATTTTTGACTCAGCCCCGGTTCCGCCTCTGATGAAAAGCCCTTCCGTTTCGCCTACTTTCTGTACCCCTGGAAGATAAGTCAGTGCTGAAGATATCTGCCCGTTTGCTCCTGCTGTAGTATAAATATCAATCGGGGTCAGAAGTGCCGTTGCCCTCTTTTTGTCGCTGGCTTCAATAGAGCCTGCGGACACCACCACCGCATCGATTTCATTAATCTGTTCTTTCAGCTCTGCATTGATGAAAAGCTCCTGGTTTTCAACAACAACAGATTTTTCTACGTCATCGTATTTCGGGTGGGTGAAGGTTAAAACCTGGGTTCCTTTTTCCGAAGTTTCAAAAGAGAAATTTCCGTCTGCATCAGTAGTTGCTCCGTCGTAGGTATTCTTTAAGGTAACATTCACCTCTCCTACTCCCTTGTTTTTATACGTTACTTTACCTGAAATCTTTACCTGGGCAAAGTTTAAGGTAAGGGATAAAAAAGAAATTAGAAATAGTATTTTTGTTTTCATAACTGATGATTTCGATTCAAAAGTATGACGAAATTCTGCTGCTGCTCAATTTTTGTTACCGAATGGTTGGTTTTGTATGCTGAGCCGTTGGTTTTGTTTTTTTGATGCAGGAATGGAAATATTTTTAAGAATATGCTGCCTGCTTCTATCGGCCAGACTTTATTTTTTAGTGCAGATAGATTGGCCACCCCGTCATCGGAGGGGAATTTTTATAACAGATGGGTATGTCAATAGCTATTAATTAATCGGAATACAGAAATCTACAATCATTTTTCCTTTGGGGTGTTCCCTGAAATTGGTGTGATACACTTCAAAAGGAAAGGCTTTCCGCATGGAATAGTGGTTTTCATTCATCCATAAAAACAGGGAAACCCAGCACTGCTCAAAATCTTCCAGCGTAAATTTACCGCTTCCGACGATAAATTTACCTGCTTCTACAGTTTCAGGAAAAACTTCAGCTTCCTGCCGCTTTAAGGGTTCATCCAGAAGCATACATGCATGAATCCTCACTTTATCCGGTGATGTTACCTTAAAGCTGTCATGATACACGGAAAGCATTTTTACATTTTCGCGTGGAAATAATTTCTTTGTTTCTGCCCAATCGATCAGGATATTAAAAGAAGCCTCTACGTGGGCAATCCCAAGACTCATTACTGCTGCCAGATTCATTTCCGGAAGATCCGTTACTTTAATGTTTAAATTCATTTTAGTCCAGTTTAAAAGATTTTCTATTTGGTAAATGTACTGACTGAAAACGGCATTGATTTGTCCGTTCCTGCTGTGTTCTGCAGAAATTCTGTGAAAACTTTCGGGTGCTGACTTTCTGAATGCGGAAGGAGATAACCCGTAATGCTTTTTAAAGGTTCTGTTAAAAGAAGAATGACTGGAAAATCCGAACTGAAGGTAAATATCCCTGACCTGTATATTCTTCCGTGAAGCCAGGTAGAACGCACATCTCTCAATTCTTCTCCGCATCATATAGCCCAGCACGGTTTCCCCTGTAATCAGCTTGAAAATCCTGTGAAAATGAAACGGTGAATAGGCAGCGGCTTCTGAAATGATTTCCAGCGTAAGCTCTGTATCTGAATGATCGTCAATATACCGGATGGCATTAACAATTCTTTTTTTATATTCTTCCACTTCAGTTTATTTGCTGCAAAAATACCAGGATCAAATGAAAACAACTTATCTTTTATTGCTAAACGGTTCCGGATAGATAATAAACACAATCCATTAAAAAGCCGTCAGCACTTTTACAGTAATGACGGCTAATTATTTAAATACACAATACGTATTTTATTCCCTGATTACATCTATTTTTACAGTGTCAGGGATCTGAGTTTTTTTATCTGCTGTTCCGCATTTTTGTTTTTAGGGCTAAGTTTAAAAGACTGTTCATAGTTTTTAACCGCTAATTCTTTTTCTTCTAGCTCTGCATAGATTTCCCCCAGGCTGTCGAATGCATTGGAGCTCGTGGGATACAGGTAAACATTCAGTTTAAAGAATTCCAGAGCATCTTTCATCCTTTTTTGGGAAATAAGTTTATAGCCCCAATTTAACTTCTTCTTCCGTCAGAATGAAATCCTTATTGCTTTTTTTGAGCCTTTTTACCGTTTCAGTTATATTTTTGTATCCGCTTTTGTCTAAATTGGCTTTTAACAATTTTGCCGATGAGGATAATCCGAAACCATTGGCTTCTTTCATATCAGGAATAAATAACCCGGCAAGTTCATCGATAAATACATCGGGTACTGCACCGGACAGGTTGGTCAGTATGATAACAGACAGATCATCCTTGGGATAGACAAATACGGCAGATCGTCCTCCGCCTACAGGAGCGAGAGCAGGATGATCTGCCCGGCTCACTACCGGCCATCCTGCAGCATAGCCGTTCAACAGACTGCTGAAACCTGCTGTTTTTCCATTATTCAGTAAAGCTGGCTTCCAAAGGGCTTCCAGACTGGAAGGTTTTTTAAGAAGTTTCATATTTTGCAGCGCGATGATCCAGTCAGCGATTTCCGTTGCAGTAGAACTCATCCCGGCTGCTGTCTGTAATCCTTCAGGAAATGAAAAGAACATATTATTCAGTCTGCCTTTTGAAAACTGGTAACTGTCGGCGGCATTCATCACCAGTTCTTTTGTGGCCCCGAAACCGGATCTGATGGTTTTTTCCATTCCTGCTTTTTGTAACTGCTCTTTGATAATAAATTCCTGAAAGGGCATTCCGCTCAACTTATCAATGATACGCCCAAGCAGAAAATAATTGGTCTGATTATAGCTGAATTTTTCGCCGGGCCTGAAATCATTAGGCATCGAAATGACCCTATTCCATGCTTTTTCAATAGTAGGAGCGATCATCACAGATTCTTCTTCGTCTACCATGTCCGGGATTCCGGATGTATGAGATAAAAGCTGCTGAACGGTAACGGATTTCCAGGTTTCAGGTAGGTCTGTAAGATACTCGGAAACCGGTGAATCCAACTTTAATTTTCCAGCTTCTGCCAGCTGGACTATCGCAACACCGGTAAATGCTTTTGTGATGGAATTAATCGTAAATACGGTCTTATCACTTACAGGTATAGAATTCTGTATATTGGACAGCCCATAATTTCCTGTTTTTATAATTTTCCCATGTCTTATTACTGCCAGCTCCAAACCGGGGATCCTTTTCTTCTGCATCTGATTCTGAATGAACAGATCAATACTGTCCTTCTGAGCAAATAGTGATGATACCCCCGAAAAAATGAGAACTACAGGGAATAGTTTTTTCGTAAAAAATTTCATGATAACTTAAGTTTTTTTAAGATTTTTTTAAATCTGGCGGGCCAAAGGTATGAAAATGTGTATAAATTCCACTGAATGAAAAAACCTGAGGAGTACTATCGAATTTCCGAAAATCTTTTCTACATTTAACATTATTCACTTAAATCATTCAAAATGAAAAGTAAAACATTAGTATTATTAGCCGGATCTGCCCTTCTTGCTGTTTCGTGCGGCACTACCAATACCTATCAGGTGATGTCTAAAAGCAGTACCCAGACAGGCGGAACCGCAAAGTTTACCCAAAAAGGGAATGAAGTCATTATGAAACTGGATGTCACCAACCTTACTCCCGGGATCCATGCGGTACATATTCATGAAAAAGGCGACTGTTCAGCGGCGGACGGAACGTCAACGGGCGGACACTGGAACCCTTCTAAAAATGACCATGGAAAATGGGGCGCCGAACATTTCCATATGGGGGATATCGGTAACCTCACGGCTGACCAGAGCGGGAATGCCATGCTCACATTCAAGACTGATAAATGGTGCCTTGGATGTACCGATGAATCTAAGAATATCATCGGTAAAGGCCTGATCATCCATGCGGCGGCAGATGATTTTCATACCCAGCCGACAGGTAATGCCGGAGAAAGAGTAGGCTGTATAGAAATTAAATAAGCCCTACTGCCTTTATAAAAAAGAACCGCTGATTTCCATCAGCAGTTCTTTTTTTATCTGTATTATTGATGAGGTTATGATTTTACGCTCATGTCTGCAATAATATTCATTGCTTCCTGAAGGTAGGTGTCTTTTCTCATATTTTTAATCCACATTTCAGATTTTTTCTTGAATGCTTCATCTTTTTTCTCTCTTTCCATTTCTGCAGGAAACATCATGAATTTCAGTCCGTTATCAAACTTCGTCAATACTTTGAACTTTTCTATCTGAGCTTTTCTCTGCTTCATCACTTCATTGAATTTGTTGATATTCAAAGTAATGGTCTCCTCTTTATCCAGTTGTTCTCTCCACTTCGCAGATTCCAGTAATAACTGATAATTGTTGTTTTTAGCCATTCTGCCTGAGCTTTTAGCTTCCAAAGCTTTGATATCGAAATAGTTCAGTTTCTGAAAACCCGTTGCCGGAATCTTGTCCCATGCCAATGCATAATCATCATATCTTTCCCCGATTTCGGCATACGTAAAGAAATCTTTCATCTGGATATCGGAAATAATCCCTTTTCTCTGAGTAGATTCTCCTGTTATCCTGTAGAACTTCTGGATCGTCAGTTTTAAAGATCCGAAATCATCTTCCGTATTCAGGAATCTGTTTAAATCAACAAATGTCTGAACAGTTCCTTTTCCGAAAGACTGGGGTGAACCGATAATCATAGCCCTGCCGTAATCCTGCATAACACCGGCTAAGATTTCAGAAGCTGAAGCTGAAAGTTCGTTCTGCATGATAACCAACGGACCTGTCCAGATCGGGGTCTCATTCTTATTCTTTAGAGTCTGGATTTTCCCGTTTCCGTCTTTCACCTGTACGTAAGGCCCGGCCTGCATGAAAAGACCCATAATATCCCCTACTTCTGTTAATGAACCTCCACCGTTATTTCTTAAGTCTAAAACAATGCCTTCAATGTTCTGGGCTTTCAGTTTAATAATCTCATTTTTAATGTCATCCGAAGCATTTCTTCCGTTCGGATTTTCAAAATCAGCATTGAAGCTCGGCAGATTGATAAAACCATATTTTTTTCCGTTTGGAGAATTGACTACGATACTTCTTGCGAAAGTATCTTCAATAGCCACTTCCTCACGGATCATGGTCACATCTTTAATGCTCCCGTCTTTTTTCTGAACCGTCAGCGTTACCGGCGTTCCTTTTTCACCTCTGATCAGACGTACCGCTTCATCAGAAAGCATTCCCACTACATTTACGGCATCTTCTTTCGGTTTAGATCTTACCTTTAAGATTTTATCCCCTTCAGAAAGCTGTTTCGATTTCCAGGCAGGTGCTCCGATAGTCAAAGCTCCCAAATATAGGTTTCCTTTTTTCTCCTGGATGATGGCACCGATCCCGATTACTTTTCCTGTAAAATTGGTATCAAAGTCTTCTTTATCCTTCGGAGAATAATAGTTGGTATGCGGATCGAATACTTCAGTATATGCATTCATATATACAGTAAACCAATCCATCTTTTTTCTTTTCTTGAATCTCGTAAATGTCTCTTTTACCAGGTCTTTTACCTCATCAGTAGCTTTTTTAAGCTTCTGGTCTGCCGCAAGCGGCTGGTATTTGATCGTATCTTTAAGATTATATTTCTGAACAGAATCCTTTTTCTCTTTCTGAGCTTCTTCCTTGCTGTTCATAGATTCAATTTCCTGAAGGATATTGTACTTGATAAACTTTTTCCACTCGGTATACTGTTCCTGCTTGTTGGCTGGCACTTTTTTAATCTTCGGTTCAAGCGTCAGGCTTTCATTTTCTTCCAGATTGATCGGTTTGCTGAAAATATCCTGGGTGATCTTATCGATTTCGTCTACCCTTTGGTATAATCTGTCGATTGTTAATTTATAAAATGTAAGATCTCCCTGATTAATATAGTCATCAAGCTTGGTTTCATGCTTTCCGAATTCATCCATATCCGACTGAAGGAAGTATCTTTTACCCGAATCCACCAATTCGAAATAATGCTTGTAAACATCTTTAGAATAAGCATCATTGATAGGTTTCGGGCTGTAATGTAAGTAAGAAAGAGTATTTTTTACGCTCACCATTATCGTCTGCATCTTTTCGTCATCATTCTTTGGCGAGTTGAAACAAAACATTAGACTTGTTAATGGAATCAGGAGCAAAAATTTATTCAGTTTAAAATTTTTCCACATAAATCTGTAATGTATTTTAATATTTTTTTTTAAAAGTATTTGTAATAAGTAGTAATTTTCAATTTATTGTTACGAACTATCAAATTTAATACCTTATTTATAAATATGAGATAGTTTTAAGGCTTTTTGTTAAAATAGATGCCTTCCGGTAAGTTCACAGAGCTTAACCGTTATTTAATTAACTGAAATAACGCTGCTTAGAAGTGACTTTATTAAGTGTAAAGATAAAATCCGTGAATATTAGAATCTCTCTTATTTTATTGGATCACGATGCTTTTTGTTCTGACTGTATGGGCAGAAAAATATCCCAAAGCTCCGTTGCTGATATTGCCCGGCGGGTTGGCCGGTGTGATTCCGCCTCCCGGGCCGCCTCCTGAAAGCTGCAGAAGAGCGGAATAAAAAGTATAGACATTGGTATCAATAGACTGCATCTCCACATGGATCACATCTCCTGCCACCACTTTAATATCATCTGCTTCTTCATCATCATTCGGCAGCAGCAGAGGCCTCTGGTTCGGGAGCCCGTTGTTCACATTGTCAGAAAATTCCGAGAAGAATTTTTTAGGATTGTTATTGACCGTATAAATGAAAAGATATCGGTTTCCTAAAGCGGGAGGATCTGTAAAGACCGGCAGAAGAGTGTAGCTTGTCTCTCCTCCTACCATAAAAGAATCCTGCTCAAGCCCTTCGAAATCTACCGGCTGGGGCATGGTACTCTGTGCGGTGTACTGCTGCCCTTCAGCATTGATTTTCAGCATATAAACTCTTCCGGGCTGCCCTGTAAACGAGGAAGCCTGATAAGTCCCGTTGCCTACATACTGCATGGTCTCCGTTTGTCCGGTATTGTCGCTTAAAACGACCTGAGCATTGGCAACAGCCGGATACTGATTGGCTTGGGTAAAGGCTACAGATTTTGTTATTTTTACAAAATAAGGCCCTGCCTGATCGGTTATATTTCCTTCGATAACGATTTTCCCGCTTTGATTTTCCAGGTCAAGATCGATTTCTTTTTCGCAGGCTGTGACCAGAAATAAGGTGACTAGAATTAAAAATATATTTTTCATCAGTTAAAATTTAAAATTATACGTGATATTCGGCACCCATTTGAACAGCGAAGTCTGCATGGCCCGCGTTGTTCCGGGTTTGTCCGGATTGTCTTCAAAAGTAATGGTGTAGGCATTTTCACGTCCGTAGATGTTGTAAATCCCAAACGACCAGGAACCTTTAAATCGCTTGTTGCCTCCCGGCTCGTAAGTAGCATTCAGGTCCATCCGGTGATAGGCGGGCATCCTATCGGCATTTCGGCTGCTGTACTGGAAGATCGTCTGTCCGTTCAGCTCGTACTTTCCGGTGGGGAATGTTACGGCATTTCCGGTACTGTAAAGGAATAATCCTGAAAAAGACCATTTCGGGTTCAGCTCATAGGTGGCTACCACCGAAAGGTCATGGGTCTTATCCACCCTTGCATTGTACCATTCATTATCATTGATCCCGTTTATTTTCCTTTCTGTTTTGGATAAGGTATAGGAAATCCAGCCGGTGAGTTTTCCGCTTTTCTTTTTGGCAATTATTTCAAGACCGTAAGCCCTCCCTTTCCCGAAAAGCAGTTCACTTTCTACATCGGCTGCAGTATCAAATGAGATCTGTGCTCCGTTTTTATAGTCGATCTGATTCTGCATCGATTTGTAATATACCTCGGCATTCAGCTCGTAATTATTATTGTTAAAATTCCGGCTGTAGCCGGCACTTACCTGATCTGCAATTTCCGGTTTTACCGTATAACTGCTTCCGATCCACTGATCGGTAGGGTTTCCGCTTCCGCTGTTGCTCAGCAGGTGCAGGTTCTGGGTATTCCGGGAATAGCCTCCTTTTACGCTGCTCACTTCATTGATCCTGTAATTCGCGGTAATCCTCGGTTCAAGATTAACGTACGTTTTTCCGAATTTCCCTTTTTCCAGAAATTTGGAACCGGTCAATATGCCGTTTTCATAGGTGTTAAAAGTATCACCGCCTAAAACACTGAACAGCGAAAGCCTCGCCCCGTAATTGATGGTCAGTTTTTCTGTTGCCTTGAAATCATCATTCATATACAATGCATTTTCCCAGGAATACCTTGAGTTTCTCGGAAAGCTGCTTACACTGGTCCCGGAAGCACTGCTTGGCGTGATGGTGTGATAAATAGACTGTAAACCGAAACGGACAGAATGCCTATTTCCGGCAAACCAGGTAAAATCCTGCTTAAGGTTCCAGTCATCAATCACAGAATCGAGCCCGAAAGTATTATTGTTGCTGCTTAGGCTTACATTATAATTGTAATTGCTGTAGATCAGGGATGTATTGGAGAATAATTTACTGCTGATGATGCTGTTCCAGCGTAAAGTAGCCGTTGTATTTCCCCAGTCTGTAGAAAAAGTATCTCCCAGCCCCAAAACATCCCTTCCGAAATAGCCTGATAAATAAAGACGGTTATTTTCATTGATCTGGTAATTCGCTTTCAAATTCAAATCATAAAAATATAGCTTGCTGTCTTTAAAATCATCCGTGGCTTTCAGAAATACATCAGCATACGTTCTTCTTCCTGAAACGATAAAAGAAGACTTTTCCCTCTGGATAGGCCCTTCTACACTGAGTCTGCTGCTGATCAGCCCGATTCCCCCATTGATATTGTAATCTTTATTGTTCCCGTCCTTCATCTTGACATCCAAAACCGAAGAAAGCCTTCCTCCGTACTGGGCCGGACTGTTTCCTTTGATGATACTGGCATCTTTGAGGGCATCACTGTTAAAGGTACTGAAAAATCCGAGAAGGTGGGAAGCATTGTATACCGCTGCTTCATCCAACAGAATAAGGTTCTGGTCGGTGGCCCCTCCTCTTACGCTGAACCCGCTGCTCCCTTCACCGTTGCTTTTGATTCCCGGTAAGAGCTGTATGGTTTTCATCACATCTTTTTCACCGAATAGCACAGGAAGTTTCTCAATATTTTTAATGCTTAACGTTTCCATTCCCATCTGCGCGGAAGACAGGTTCCTGTCTTTTTTTATTCCTGAAATCACCACCTCATCAATCTTTCCGGTTCTTTCTTCTTCTTCTTCTCCGGAATCCAGCTGTAAATCCTGCTTGATGTTGTCTTCAACGGTAATGCTCTGCTGAAAGTCTTTAAAGCCGGGATTGGAAACCATCAGCCGGTAGGTCCCTTTCGGAAGGGAAAGCGAGTAAAAGCCGTATTCATTGGCAACCACAGAAATGGAAGGGACTTCAGCAACCCTTACGGTAACACCGATCAGCAATTCGCCGTTTTTCTTGTCTTTTACCGTACCGCTTACCGAGTACTGCTGCGCAAAAACAACGGTACTGAAACAGATTGCTGCTGCGGAAGTGGCCGCCTTTAAAAGGAATGTCTGCATGGTTTACTTTTTATTATTGTAACGCTTATAATTATTTTAAGTCACTTGTAAAATATGAATACCATAGAATCAGCGGCAGATCATAAAAAGAGTGTTCTCACGGCAAATGACCCGCAATAATACGATTTAATAATGTATTACTGCGTTACAAAAACGCCGGAACGGATAAAATATTTTGCGGTTTCAGAATCATAATGAAGAAATAACTGGCTTTAAGATTATTATTCCGGTGATGGATGTATTAACACTCGATGACTTCAGGTAAAATTATCATGGAGTATTTATATTACATCGTATATTTGTTAAAATTAAAAATATAATATGGAAAGACCTCTTATTCTGGTTACGAATGATGATGGAATCACAGCACCTGGTATCAGAAATCTTGTCAGTTTTATGAACGAAATCGGAGACGTAATGGTGGTAGCGCCGAACTCTCCGCAAAGCGGTAAAGGCCACGCCATTACCATCAATTCCACCCTGAGTTATGAAGAAGTACAGCTTGAAGGCCCACAGACGGATTTTTCATGCAGCGGAACACCTGTAGACTGTGTAAAAATGGCACTTGATAAAATTTTACCGAGAAGGCCGGATATTGTGGTTTCAGGAATTAATCACGGAGCCAACTCTTCCATCAATGTCATTTATTCAGGAACTATGTCTGCAGCCGTTGAGGCCGGTGTGGAAAGTATTCCCGCCATTGGATTTTCATTACTTGATTTCAGTTGGGAAGCAGATTTTACACAGGCGAAAGAATATATTCAGAGCATTGTTAAAAGAACACTGGAAAATCCTATGCCTAAAGGAGTTGTTTTAAATGTTAACATCCCGAAACTTTTAAAAGAAGAAATTAAAGGCGTGAAGGTCTGCAAGCAGGCTCATGCCAAATGGGAAGAAAATTTTGACGAAAGGATAAATCCCCACGGTAAAAAATACTACTGGCTGACCGGATATTTCAATAATATGGATGAATCCGAAGATGCTGATGAAACGGCTTTGGCCAACGGATATATCTCAATTGTTCCTGTGAAGTTTGACTTAACAGCGTATGAGTATATGAATACACTGAGCGAGGTAATGAAGTTTGAATAATGTATCAGAAACTAGACAATCCTGTTTATAATTCACTTAATGAATACCACAAAAATTTTTGTTTAAACTTTGGAGATTCTAAGTTTTATAATCCTGAAGTTGCGGCTTTCGGTGGTTCAGTAAAGATAGCAAAAGATAAAGATATCGCAGAATATTTAAAAATCTGTGATGATTTTCTTATTTTCGGAGTTAGGCCTCAAGATAATTTTACAAAAGTATTATCTCAGCTTGTCTGTGACCAATATATTTTAGAAAAGACAATTAACCTGGATTTTACAGAAGAAATAGTCCTTTTACAAGAGGAAAATAACGAAGAACTTTTTTGTTTTATTAAAAAATTCTATCCTTATTACTTTAAAAACAGAACTCCGGAAATGGGCCGTTATTTTGGCATTTTTAAGAACAATAAACTGGTAGCAGTTACGGGTGAAAGAATGCAGATGGCCGATATGACTGAAGTAAGCGCTGTTATTACAGATACTGATTATCATGGAAAAGGCTATGCCAAACAACTTATTGCCTTTATTACCGATAAAATATTTGCAGATCATAAGACCCCTTTTCTCCATGTGGCGGAAAATAATACTGGCGCTAAAAAACTTTACGATAAATTAGGTTTCAATCACAGAGGAACCATCAATTTATGGAGTGTAAAGGGGTAGTTTTTACCCCTTTATTTTATTTCTTGTTACTTCTCCTTATTTGATAGAATTTTCATTCATTTATTTAGAAGAAATTCAAGTTTTGTTCATTCATTAAATACATTCATTTAAAAGAGGATTTTATCTTCTCTTCTCAATTCTTCCAGATATTTGATTTTATCATCCCGGTAAAAAAGGTTCATTGTTTCAAAAGGGATCAATTTTAAATCTTTATTAACGATATGAACGCACGATTTTTTCACGGCACGGACATCAAAATCATGGGCATCCATAAAATTCATTATGATAATCCTGAACAGATTGTCATAATCCAGGTTCGGAGCCGATACGTCCGGCAGGCAGCACAGTAACTGATTGACTTTAGGCTGTACCTTGTCTACAGAAATTCCCGTGCTGAAAATATCCAGGAGCTTCATCTGAAGACCGCTGTCCTGCTCATATACAATCGTATTCTTGGTTTCATTATTCAACAGGTCAGCTGGATTGATATATCGGGTTAAAGGAATGATTTCGCCTTCCAGTTTCAGGATATATCCCATTGCCAAAGCATCGGGATTGCAAGGAACCGGAATAATGTCATCTCCGTTGAGAAGCGGAAACTGGTTTAGGATTTCCTGCCTTACCTCCGTCAACGTTATTTTTTCATGTGCAGAATCATCGCGGTTCCTGCCTGCAATTTCCACAGGCTGAAAGGTAATGCCGCGGACACATTTCTGCTTTAAGGCAAATTCAATAATCTTTCCGATTTCATCGATATTTTTATCTTTCTGGAGAACAATTACCAGCGTAGTAGAAAGGTTCAAAGCATTAAGCTTTTCCAGCGCTTTCATCCGGATATTGGTAAGGTCTTTTCCTCTGAAATCCTGCAGTACTTCAGGTTTAAAGGAGTCAAACTGAAGATAAACTTCAAACTCCGGGGCATACGCAGCCAGCTTTTCTGCAAAACCCGGATCATTGGCAATTCGCACCCCATTAGTATTTAACATCAGATGCTTGATTGGTTTTGATTTGGCAATATCCATGATTTTAAAAAACTCAGGATGGATCGTCGGTTCTCCGCCGCTGATCTGTACCACATCAGGCTCCCCTTCATTTTTAACGATAATATCGAACATCGCTTCGATTTCTTCCAGGGTTCTGTGGCTTCCGTAGTGCGGCGAAGACATAGCATAACAGGTCGGGCAGGTAAGATTGCAGCGGTCTGTTACTTCTACGATAGAAAGGCAGCTGTGCTGCTCATGGTCAACACACAGGCCACAGTCATAAGGACAGCCATATTCAACATCGGTCCCGAAATGGACCGGCATTTCAGACGCTTTGTTATAGTTTCTGATGTTTTTATAATAATGGACATCGGAAGCAATTTTCGTCTTAAAAAAGCCATGATCCGGACATCTTTTGGTCATAAAAACAGCTTCGTCTTCAATGATGATCTTAGCGCCTACCCTTTTGAGGCATTCCGGGCAAAGACTGATGGTATAATCGTAATAGGTATAATTTCTTACAGGCATAATTTGGATTTTTACATTCCTCCGCAGACAAATCCGCTGATCAGACCGCAGATTAACAATGAGATCAGCATGGTCAGCAGGAACTGTTTGGTTGAAAATTTACGGCCGTCTTTGCTTTCATAAATAAGTTTGACAAAAACAGTAATAATCAGTGAGACAAATAATGAGACCCCGAGAATGATCAGAATGATCATCGCGACCAATCCTCCCAGGCCTCCGACTTCCAAAAGCGTTAGCGTTTTCATATTTTCTTGGTATTTTTTATGACCGGTAAACGGGTCTCTTCTTTAATCTTATAAATGTAATAAATAATTATGCAAATACACACGATCTGAATTGTTCCTAAATTTCCAACCAGCTCTATCCGTGGCTTGAGAAAGTCTAGTATCAACCTGAAGGTAAAATAACTGAGCATAAATAGCTTGAATATAAAGCCTGACGGAAACTCCATTTTCCCCTGAGCCGTTTTTAAGCAGATCCAGAGAATGACCAGAAAAGCAATTTCATAGAGCGCAACGGGATGCCTCAGGTACTGGTCTCCCAGATGCATTCCGAAAACCGAATCAGTAGGGATTCCATAGGTTTCTTCATGAATTCCTGTCAGGAAACACCCGATCCTACCGATTATCATGGCCAACATCAAGGGATAAACCATCAGATCTCCGGTGCTTGTTTTATGGCAGACTATTTTTTTCGCCAGCTCCACGCCTGCTAATCCGAAAGCCAGTCCGCCCACGATGGTATTGTTGGTCCAGAATGTCTTTATGCTAAAATGCGCAAAAAGTTGATACGGGTTTTCCAGGTTACCGATCAACTTGGAACCGATTAAAGCCCCTGCAGTGGCGCCAATTAAAACTGCCGCCGACGTGTTGAACGAAACTTTTTCTGCTGATTTTCTTTTTAAATAGAAATAATACCGCATCCCGATAAATATCCCTAAAGTTTCAAAAACAGGGTGTGCAAGAACCGTCTTACCGAAAATCTGAAAAGTGACAGGGAAATCCATGAATTCAAAAATAAGGTTATTTTTTTGTAATGCAGGAAAATAATATTTTTCAGAAGCCTAAAGCATTTTATTTGAGCAGCCGGAGTTCTCATCGTCACGTTTCTTAAATCACTTATAAAATCCTTTATCTTAAACATTCCGTCAAATCTTTTCCTTAACTTTAAGTAAAATAGTTTCAGATTATGAGAATAGAATATGATATAAAACTGGGTTTCAAAGATGTAATGTTCCGTCCGAAACGTTCCACGCTGAAATCCCGTTCAGAAGTTGATTTAGAGAGGGAATTCACATTCAGGCATACGAAGAAAAAATGGAAAGGGACCCCGATTATAGCGGCTAATATGGATACGGTAGGAACCTTTGAAATGGCTGCCGAGTTGGCAAAGGATAAGATCATTACGGCCATTCACAAACATTATACCCCGGAAGAATGGTCTGAATTTTTAAATTCCCAGCCGGAAGATATCCATCAGTATATCGCTCTAAGTACAGGGACCGGAACATCTGATGAGGAAAAGATAAGAACGATCCTTGAAAAGCACCCGAAAATTGAATTTCTCTGTATTGATGTGGCCAACGGTTATTCTGAACATTTTGTAGACTTTGTGAAGCGGGCAAGGGGCAATTTCCCGGATAAGATTATTATTGCGGGTAACGTAGTAACAGGCGAAATGGTGGAGGAGCTTCTTCTGGTAGGCGCAGACATTATTAAAGTGGGTATCGGGCCCGGTTCCGTATGTACCACGCGTGTAAAAACCGGTGTAGGTTATCCCCAGCTTTCTGCTGTTATCGAATGTGCAGATGCGGCACACGGTCTTGGCGGCCACATCATTGCTGACGGCGGATGTAAGGTGCCGGGTGATGTTTCAAAAGCGTTCGGCGGCGGTGCAGATTTTGTGATGCTGGGCGGAATGTTTGCAGGGCACGATGAAAGCGGCGGCGAAATCATTGAGGAAAATGGGAAAAAATTCCGCCTTTTTTACGGCATGAGTTCAAAAACTGCCATGGATAAACATTCAGGAGGAGTTGCGGAATACCGGGCTTCTGAAGGGAAAACGGTAAAAGTAGCTTACAAAGGTCAGGTTTCGGAAACGGTAAAGGACATTCTGGGCGGTGTCCGCTCAACCTGTACGTATGTCGGAGCTTCTACATTGAAGCAGCTGTCGAAAAGAACGACCTTCATCAGGGTACAGGAACAGGAAAATCAGATATTCAACGATTAGCTATTATTCAGTAGCCCGAATTCTGATACTGTAGAGAATATATAATGATCGGTCTGATATATCCTTAAAATAAATGTATACCAGACCGATATATGATAAACCCGACAAAACAATATGATGTGTTGTGCGGATATTAATTTTTTTACGTTAAAAGACCTCCGTCCACATTCAGGGTCTGCCCGTTGATGTAAGAAGCCATTTCACTTCCTAAAAATACACATGCATTGGCAATATCTGAGGTTTTACCCAATCTTTTCATCGGAATAGCCTCTGACCATTTCTGAGTAGCTTTTTCATCCAGAGCAGCCGTCATTTCAGTCTCAATAAACCCGGGAGCAATCGCGTTGCAGCGGATGTTTCTTGAACCCAGTTCCAGCGCAACCGATTTGGTAAAACCGATTACCCCTGCTTTAGAAGCTGCATAATTGGCCTGCCCTGCATTTCCGCTGATTCCAACTACGGAAGTCATATTGATGATAGCTCCTGATTTTGCTTTCATCATCGGCTTGATCACTGCTTTGGTAAGGTTGAATACAGAATCCAGGTTAATTCTTAATACTTTATCCCAATCATCTTTCGTCATCCTCAATAACAGATTATCTTTGGTAATCCCTGCATTATTGATCAGAATATCAATCTGACCGAATTCTGCCATTACTTCATCAACTAAGATTTGAGCCGCATCAAAATCCGATGCATCAGACTGGTACCCTTTAATTTGAGTTACAGAACTTAAAGTGGCTTCTAATTCCTTCGCTTTATCTACAGATCCGGCGTAAGTGAAAGCTATTTTTGCTCCCTGCTGTGCATACATTTCAGCAATGCCCTTACCGATTCCTCTTGTAGCTCCCGTTATTAATGCTACTTTTCCTTCTAATAGTTTCATATATAAGACAATTATTTCTTTATAACCTGACCAGCCGTTAGGAAACGGGCTAAATACAGTATTTAATGTTATCGTAACAAACAGCGACAAAGATATTATAAAATGTTATTCAATGCATTTGAAATCATTTTTTTAGCACAATTTTATAACTGTTTTTTGTCATAAGAGTTCCATGTATGTATTACCGCATATTCTGCAACTTTCCATAATTAAAAGCTTTCAGCAACAACTTTAACCTTTTTACTAAATTTTGATTTCTTTGATTAAAGAAATGCTTTTACTGTTTTGTATAAGAAAAACAGGTAAAATCATTTTTAATCAAATGGAATTATTGATGATAAGGACAATTTCTCCTTTTAACGTTTTGCTTTTTGAGAATTCAATGAGCTCTGTGATTGTTCCCCTTTGGGTTTCTTCAAACTTTTTGGAAATTTCACGGCTCAGGCTTATCTTGGTTTCTTCTCCGAAAAATTCTTTGATCTGCTCTAAAGTCGTATTGATCTTATGCGGACTTTCGTACAGAACAATGGTTTTCTTTTCTTCCGCAAGCTGCTTGAGCTTGGTCTGCCTTCCTTTTTTCTGGGGCAAAAACCCGGCAAACAGGAATTCATTATTCGGCAGCCCGGATACCACCAGCGCAGGAACAAAAGCGGTTGCGCCCGGTAAGCAGATCATTTCTATCTGATGGTCTGACCCCGCCTTTCCCAGAAGATAGCCCGGATCTGAAATACCCGGAGTGCCGGCATCGGTGATAATAGCAATATTCTGCCCGCTTTTAAGGTCTGTTATGACCTTTTCCGTTGTCTGATGCTCATTATGCAGATGATAGGATTTCAAAGGCTTGGAAATCTCGAAATGCTTCAGGAGCACTCCGGAAGTTCTTGTGTCTTCGCATAAAATATAATCTACTTCTTTCAGCACATGTACTGCCCTGAAGGTCATATCTTCCAGGTTCCCGATCGGTGTGGGAACAAAATATAGGATTCCGCTCAAAATGTAATTTATAAGAATTTATTTTCCACTAATATCCAGAGACGCTGGGCATATTCATCCACCTTATTCCATTTTTTGGAATAGTAAAGATCGCTCAGGTATTCTTTTGCCTCTTCCAGTGTTTTGAAACTGTTAAGCCGGCTTACCACTTCATTGAGTTCAGACTGGCTTCCCCCGAACAGTGTTTTTGAAAAGGCTATTTTATCGTTCAGATCCAGTTTAAATTCAGGTTTTTTCTTTTCTGCTTCCATAAAGCCGGTCGGAATATTGGCGTTTAAAATGCTTCCGGTATTTTCCTCTTTATTTGCAGGCGTTTGCTTTTCTTCAGGCCATTTTATTTCTAAATGATCATTTCCGAAAAGCGACTGAACCGCTTTTAAGCCTTTTATGTTGGCCAGTTTTATCTTTTTCTCCTGATAGGTTTCCTGATTTTCAAAATCTTCATCAGATGCAGGGGTATCTTTGAATGTTTCAGAAGCCTGTCTGTTAATCTCAACAATTCTTCTCCTGTCGTTAATCTCCGCTAAGATAGACTGTGCCTGTTTTTCTTCGGCCACTGACCCATTCTTAATTTCAGCAACTATATTTTCAGGATCAGAGGTTTCCGTCGGCATTTCACCCTGCTCTATCAAAGTATGTGAAAGACTGAATGGGTCTTGGTTTTCCTCGATCAGCAGATCTTCGTCTTCCAATGGTTCGTTATCAAAAATATCTGGCATCCGGTGAGTGATTTCAGGAACCTTTTGTTCATTTTTTATATGAGATTCAAAATGATCCTGAATTTTTTCCTCTTCATTAAAGGCGGTTACCTCACCATGATCTTCAGAGATTTCATTTTCAAACTCATCGATCTCACTCAGCTGATTATTAAAAACAGCCTCTTCCCGGGTTGTTTTTTCACCGAACATGTCCTCGTCAAAATCCTGATCATTTTCAGGCTCGGAATCTGCCAGAATTCTTTCTTCATCAATAAAATTCAAAGTGCCTCCGTTATACCCTGAAGGTTCATTTTCATCGATTTCATTCAGCTGATTATTGAAGACCGCTTCCTCTTCCGTTGTCTCATTCAGACTTTTTTCTTCAGGACTTTCTTTTCCGGTATTTTCTTCAGCGAGACTCACTAAAGTTTCATGAAGCTCACCCTCAACAATTTCATTTAGCTGATTATTGAAAATAGCTTCTTCCTCAGTAACGCCCATTGAAAAAGCTTCCTGCCTGCTTTCATGGATTTCATTTAATTCATTGTTAAAGATCGCCTCTTCCTCTGTGACTTCATAGCTTTGATTTTGTGATTCAGAAAAAGCATTTACCGCTGGGAAATCATTTTTCTTTTCAGAAACCGGGAAAAATTTTCCGTCTCCGGAATCGTGCCTATTTTTTTGAAGCAAGCGTAAAAATGTCATTTTTTCAGCAAGCTCATCCACAAGATCGTTCCTGGAAAGTAACTCATCAACGTGGTTTATTTGGTCCAAAATACCGATGATATTCTTGGATTCAAAAAAAATCTTTTCCTTTAAATCTTGGATGTTGTGCATATTAAGAATCTTATTAAAATTGCTTACTTTTGATCTTAAAAATATACGGCTAATTTAACAAATGTTTTTAGAAAATACAATTAATCATTCCAAACAAAGCGGCTGGATGGAAGTTATTTGTGGCTCCATGTTTTCCGGAAAAACCGAAGAGCTGATCCGGAGGCTGAGAAGAGCAGAAATGGCGGGCCAGAATGTGGAAATTTTTAAACCGAAACTGGATACACGATATTCTGAAGAGGATGTGATTTCCCACAACCAGAATAAGATCCGGAGTACCCCCGTGGAAAATCCTAACGAAATTCTCCTTTTGGCTTCCAATTGTGATGTGGTAGGAATTGATGAAGCCCAGTTTTTTGACGAAAGCATTGTGTATGTAGCTAACGAACTGGCCAATAGCGGCATAAGAGTAGTGGTTGCAGGCCTGGATATGGACTTTCTCGGCAGGCCTTTCGGTCCGATGCCGAATCTGATGGCCACCGCAGAATACGTGACGAAAGTACATGCCATCTGTAAAAGAACCGGAAATCTTGCAAATTACTCGATGAGGATTTCTCAGGGCAATAACCTGGTGGAACTGGGTGAAACGGAAAGCTACGAGGCGGTAAGCCGCCGTGTTTTTATTGATGAAGTACTTTTAAAGAGAAAAAATAATTAAATTGGCTAAGATTAAACCTTCATTTAATTGAACCGTTTAAATTAATATAAAGTCAGTTAATTTTAAGACAAATGTCTTGAAGTAGATTTATTTTAAATAAATTTATAGTCAATCTTATTAAAAACCTTGATTTTTCAAACTGTAAAACATGAATAAATTTTACGGATGTTTGAAATGATCCTACAATAAAAAGCAATACAGCAGAAAGGTACCAATGAACTACACAACACAACAGACTGCAGAAATCACCAATGCAAAGGTCATTGGAGACGATAAATTAGTAATCAGAAATATCGCTTTTGACAGCAGGATTATTTATTCTACCCGGGATACGGCGTTTATTGCTATCAATACCCAGAAAAATTCCGGAGAAAAGTTCATTGAATCTGCCATTGCCCGGGGAATTCATGTGATTATTTCAGAACACCGGTATCCTCAGTTCGAGAATATTACCTGGATTTTGGTTGAGAATTCCATTGCTTTTCTTCAGACTTTAGCCCGGTATCATTTCAAGAATGCCCGGCTTAAATCCATAGGCATTACGGGAAGTAACGGTAAAACCATTTTAAAGGAGTGGCTCTATCAATGTCTCTGGAATGAATTTTCTACAGTAAAAAGTCCGAAAAGTTTCAATTCACAGATTGGCCTTCCCCTCTCTTTGCTTCAGATCAATCCGTCACATGAAATAGGAATTTTTGAAGTCGGGATCTCAAAGCCTGATGAAATGGAAAAACTTGAACAGATATTCCATCCGCAGATCGGTTTGCTTACCCATATCGGTACGGCCCATCTTGCGAATTTTGAAAACGAAGAAGAATTGATTAACGAGAAAATCAGACTTTTTAAAGCATCCGAAGTCATTATTTACAACGGAGACAATCTATTGGTTGATAATAAGATAAAAGAACTGTATTCAGGTAAAAAATTAATCTCTTACGGCTTTCAGGAAAACAATCGGGTATACTTTAAAGCAGATGTTTCTAAAAATGAGAATTTAGTTGTTGTTTATTTTGATGAGGAAATCAGTTTCCCGGTACATCAGAGGGATGAAGCCACTTTAATGAATGCTTTGGCACTGGTGACCGTTTTAAAAGAACTGAGTATTGAAAATCACAAAATCATTGAAAAAATCAACACCCTGAAGGCTGTAGAAATGCGCCTTGAAGCTATTGAGGGCATTAAAAACAATATTATTATCAATGATTCTTTCAACCTGGATCTGGATTCCCTGAAAACCGCTTTACAGTTCTTAAATGAATACAACAAGCAGAAAAGGTCTCTTGTACTAACGGATATGATCGGGGTCAATGAAAACCATCATCAATTGTATGAAGAAGTTTCTGAACTCGTCAATGAACAGAAATTCGACCATGTTTTCCTGATCGGTGATGAAATATCAAAATTTAGTGAATTATTTAAATCTAAAACCTTTACTTTCACTAATACGCAGGAACTGATTGACAGCAAACATCTTAATGAAATAGAAAACCAGATTATCCTGCTTAAAGGAGCCAGGAAATTTGAAATTGAACGGCTTAAAGATATTCTTGAACTCAGAAAGCATGATACGGTATTAGAAGTAAATCTGAATGCGGTCCTCCATAATATTAATTTCCACAAATCACTGCTGAAGCCTGCTACCAAAATGATGGCTATGGTAAAAGCCAATGCCTATGGGTTGGGCAGTTATGAAATTTCAGAATTCCTGCAGCACCACCATATAGACTATCTTGGAGTAGCGTATGCAGATGAAGGCGTTGAACTGCGGAAAAAAGGCATTACCGTACCCATCGTGGTAATGAATCCCGAACAGCACAGCTATGAAGCGATAATCCAGTATAAGCTGGAACCGGAAATTTACAGTTTCAGGGTTCTCGGACTTTTTTATGAAGCAGTTCAGAAATCAGGCTATGATGAACACTACCCTATTCATATCAAACTTGAAACGGGAATGCACCGCCTTGGTTTTAAAGATGACGAATTGGACCATCTCAGTGAAATTTTACACCATACAACCCTTCAGGTTCAAAGTATTTTCAGCCATCTTTCGTCTTCAGATATACCGGATGAAAAGGAATTTACTTTGGATCAGCTGAAGACGTTTGATATCAACTCAACCCGTTTGATAAAAGCATTGGGATACACCCCTATACGCCATATATTAAACTCGTCAGGAATTACCAATTATACGGATCATCAGTATGACATGGTAAGGATCGGCATTGGTATGCTGGGAGAATCACCAAATAATAAAATACAGAGACAGCTGCATTCTGTAGTAAGTTTCAAAACGGTTATTTCACAGATTTCAACAGTAGAAAAGGGAGAGTCTGTAGGTTACAGCAGACGATTTAAAGCTGATCATACAACGAAAATTGCTACCCTTCCTGTAGGGTATGCAGACGGAATCCCGAGGCTGATCGGAAATCAGACCGGAAGCGTGGGAATCAATAAAACGCTGGCCCCTATCGTGGGAAGCATCTGCATGGATATGATGATGGTCAATGTCGATCATGTCCCGCATGTAAAAGAAGGCGACCCTGTTACCGTCTTTAATGCCAAACCCAGTCTGAAAGAATTTGCTGCGTACTGCAAAACCATCACATATGAAGTATTAACCTCTATTTCACCTAGGGTGAAAAGGATTTATATAAAAGATTAACTTATGAAAAAGCTCCTGGTCCTTTTATTTGCATTTCAAATGCTTTTGATTCATTCTCAGGTAAAGAAAGATCTGAAAATTCCCAAAAATCCAAGGATCGGACTTTCACTGGCCGGAGGCGGAGCTAAAGGGTTTTCCCACGTTGGAGTACTAAAAGTACTGGATTCTTTAGGAGTTAAGGTAGATTATATCGCCGGTACCAGTATGGGAGCGATTGTGGGCGGCCTGTATGCTTCGGGATATTCAGGAAAAGAAATTGAAAAAATCGTCATGGATACGGACTTCTATTCTTTAATCCTCGATCCTAAAGCGACCCGGCAGGAAACTACATTCTTTAACAAATCCGTAGATAAATACCTTTTATCGATTCCCCTTAAAAACGGAAAGATTACCCTGCCCTCTTCGATAAGTACCGGACAAAAAAATGTTTACTTGCTGAAAGAGCTTTTCAAAAACGTTTCCAATATCAATGACTTCTCAAAGCTGCCGATTCCCTTTATGTGTGTTGCCACCAATCTTGAAAGCGGGAATATGGAAATCTTTGAGAAAGGAGACCTGGTACAGTCTATCATGGCAAGTTCTGCTTTTCCGTCTTTAATGGATCCCGTAAAGATCGGAGACAGTATTTATATAGACGGCGCCATGACGGTAAATTATCCTTCAAAACCATTAAAGGATAAAGGCATTGATATTGTCATCGGTGTAGATCTTAACCAGGATCTTTCAAAGCGGGAAGATCTGAACAGTATTGTAGCCATATTAAATCAGGTAATTGATTTTGGAATTAAAAAGGATACCCGAAGACAATATAAATATACGGATATCAATATCAAGCCGGATCTGAAAGGCATGACGGCCACCAGCTATGACGAAAAGAAAAAAATCCTCGACAGCGGATATGCAGAAGGCCTCAAATATTCAAAGATACTGAACGAGCTCCCGAAAAGGCCCTTTGACCGCCTCAGACAGCATATAAATCCTATATATTCCAACGTATATAAGATAGACAGTATTTCTATAGAAGGCGGCCGGATTTACGGGGAAAACTATATCCTCGGGAAAATGGGATTGCGCCTACCCTCTCTTCAGACCTATGGAAGCATCAATAAAAAAATAGATAAACTGGTTGCCACCAATAATTATAAATTCATCAATTATGATATCGTTACAGAAAATAATGTCAATTTTCTTAAGTTGTATGTGACTGAAGATGAGTCCAGGCATTTTGTAAAATTCGGTTTACATTATGACGAGATCTTTAAAACCGGCCTGCTGGTAAATTATTCAGCAAAAAGGCTTCTGTTCAGAAACTCCAATCTTTCCCTTGATGTTATTGTCGGAGATAAGCCCAGATACTATTTAAATTATTTTATAGACAATGGCTACATTCCCGGCTTTGGAATATATTCTTCCGGCATGAGCTTTAATCTCAGGGATGCAGATAATAACGATACTGAAAAATGGATGTGGTTAAGGAATGAAACCTATATCCAATCGATCTGGAAAGATAAATTTGCTGTCGGAGGCGGAATCAGTCATGACTATTTTGAATCGGAAGTCAATGGCATCCACAAGAAGTACAGCCGGTTCTTAAATCCTTACCTGTTTCTGAAAAGCGATACGCAGGATGATAAAGACTTTCCTACCCGCGGAATTTATATTAACGCTGAAGGAAAAGTAATCGACCTCCTGAAATCTGAAGTTGAAAAAAGGCTGGTACAGGTAAAAGCGGATATCAGAATTAATTTCCCTCTTACCAAACAGTTTTCCTACCGTCTTAATCTCTATGGCGGAATTACCATAGGAGAAAATCTTCCTCAGTTTTATCAGTACCGGCTGGGAGGAATCTTTGAACAGAACCTGGTTAACTTCAGGAGCTTTGCCGGATTCTATTTTGGCCAGCTTACCACCAATAATGTAATCCTGATTTCAAATGATCTTCAGTTTAAATTCAATAAAAATTACTTTATCAGCGGAAACTTTTCTTTAGCCAATCTGTCGGATGATATAAGCTTCGAAGACGCGGTAAAATTAAATTACAGTTCGGTTGGACTTACGGCAGGATACAAATCTCCTTTCGGACAGATCAAGATCAACTTCAGTCACTCACTTAAAAATAACCAAAAAGGCATATTCAGTGTCATCCTAGGACATTGGTTTTAATTACATCATGATACAATTTTTTTACGAAAACATACCCGAATCCGTAAACACGGATTACACAATATGGCTGGAAGATATTATTATTTCAGAAGGAAAAAAACTTGGAGAAATCAATTATATATTCTGCGATGACGAATATTTATTAAAAGTAAACCAAGATTATTTACAGCATGATTATTATACAGACATCATTACTTTCGACTATGTAAAAGGCAGAACAATAAGCGGAGAGATTTTTGTATCTTTGCAGCGCATTTCAGATAACGCTTCTACCCTATCCGGAGAATACGAAGAAGAACTCAGAAGAGTTTTGGCTCACGGGATCCTTCATCTTTCCGGATATAAAGATAAAACAGAGGAGGAAGAAACAGTAATGCGAAGCAAAGAAGATTTTTATTTAGCAAAGTATAAGCATGAGATCATGTAAGCAGAAGCTTACATGATTCAGAAGCTTAATCCCGCTTTCCGCACTCGCTATTTTCTTTTCTTGCAAAAAAGAAAATGAGCTCAGACAAATGCTGCAATCGGGGCTAAAAGAACCGTAATACAGTTGATTCAATCATCTGTTCCGGCAGAATGTTTCACGTGAAACATTATAGAAAAAATTTAAAATATAAGGCTTAAAACAAGCGTAAAAATGATTTCAGAAATTTATGATGTAATAGTGGTGGGAGCCGGACACGCAGGATGTGAAGCAGCAGCTGCAGCCGCCAACCTGGGTTCTAAAACACTTCTGGTTACAATGAATATGCAGACCATCGGACAGATGAGCTGCAACCCGGCGATGGGAGGAATCGCGAAAGGACAGATTGTACGGGAAATTGATGCCATGGGAGGATACTCAGGAATCATTGCCGATAAATCTGCTATCCAGTTCAAAATGCTGAATCTGTCCAAAGGCCCTGCTATGTGGTCACCGAGAACACAGAATGACAGGATGCTCTTTGCTGAAGAATGGCGTATGGCATTAGAGAATACGCCAAATCTTGATTTCTTTCAGGATATGGTTAAGCAGCTTATTATAGAGAATAATAAAGTCACAGGAGTAGTTACTTCTTTGGGAATTGAAATAAAAGCACATTCTGTTGTCTTGACCAATGGTACTTTCCTGAATGGATTAATCCATGTCGGGGATAAACAATTAGGAGGCGGAAGAATGGGCGAACCCAGAGCCTTCGGAATTACGGAGCAACTCGTTTCTTTAGGTTTTGAAGCAGGCAGAATGAAAACCGGTACCCCACCCAGAGTAGATGGAAGAAGCCTGGATTATTCTAAAATGGAAGAACAGAAAGGCGATGAAAATCCCCAAAAATTCAGCTATTTGAATACCCCTAAGTTAACCAGACAATTAAGCTGCCATATCGTATATACCAATGAAACCGTCCACGATATTTTACGTGAAGGGTTTGACAGGAGTCCTATGTTCAACGGAACGATCCAGAGTTTAGGGCCTAGGTATTGCCCAAGCATTGAAGATAAGATCAATCGTTTTGCAGAAAGAAACAGACACCAGTTATTCGTAGAACCAGAAGGCTGGAGAACAGTCGAAATCTATGTCAATGGATTCAGTTCTTCTTTACCGGAAGATGTACAGGTAAAAGCCATGAAACACATTCCGGGATTTGAAAACGTAAAAGTATTCCGTCCGGGCTATGCCATTGAATATGACTACTTCCCCCCTACTCAGCTAAAACATACTTTAGAGACAAAACTGATCAACAATTTATATTTTGCAGGCCAGATCAACGGGACAACCGGCTATGAAGAAGCAGCGGGACAAGGATTGATGGCCGGGATTAACGCCCATAATAAAGTACATCAGAAAGATGACTTTATCTTAAACAGGGATGAAGCCTATATCGGTGTTCTTATTGATGACCTCATCACAAAAGGAACGGAAGAACCGTACAGGATGTTTACTTCAAGAGCAGAATACAGACTGCTTTTGCGACAGGATAATGCAGATATCAGATTAACCCGTAAAGCTTTTGACTTAGGTCTTGCAAAACAAGAGAGGCTTGAAAAAGTAGAAGAAAAGATAGCAAACAGTCAGGAACTTGAGACCTTTCTTCGCGAAACTTCTTTAAAGCCGGGAATGATTAATCCGATCCTGGAAAGCATAAAAAGCAACCCCGTAGATCAGGCATACCGGGCATCGCAGATTCTTACAAGACCAAATATGACGCTTGAAAAGCTCGAAAGTATTGAAGCCATTAAAGAAAAAGCATCCCATTACAGTAATGAAGTGAGAGAACAGGCCGAGATCAATATTAAATATAAAGGATATATTGAAAAAGAAAAGGAAAATGTAGCCAAGCTGAACCGCCTTGAAAATATTAAGATTCCTGAGGATTTTGAATACGCTAAAATTTCCAGCCTTTCTGCAGAAGCCAGGCAGAAAATGGCTAAGGTAAAGCCGAAAACTATTGCCCAGGCCGGAAGAATCAGCGGAGTTTCTCCTTCAGACATTAATGTATTATTGGTGTATTTAGGAAGATAATTAATATCATGTTTCACGTGAAACATTAAAAATATTTTTGAAAATTAATTAAAATTTGGAGTTTACAACAGCTTCAAATTTTATTTTAAATAATACTATATAATGAAAATTAAAGATCATTTTCTTTCTCAGGAAATATTTGAAATTACAGAAACCGAAACAAAAGGAGTTTTTAAAACTTCCCCTATTCCATCTGAGATTTCAAGATATTATGAAAGTGAAAATTATATATCCCATCATCAGGATTCCGGCAGTTTAAAAGAAAAGCTGTATAAATTTCTGCAGTCTTTTAATCTGCAGTATAAAAAAACCATTCTTTTAGACAGAATAAAAAAAGGTTCAAAAGTTTTAGATTACGGTTGCGGCGCAGGAGAATTTGTCAGGTATATCGAAAATGATTTTGAGACTTTTGGATTTGAACCGGATGCTGATGCACGAAAAGCAGCACAGGGCAAAATTTTAAAGGCAACTATTTTAAATGATATTAATTTTATTGAAAATAAAAGCCTGGATGCCATTACCTTATGGCACGTCTTTGAACATATTGAAAACCAGGATGAAATGCTTGAACTGTTTAACAGCAAACTGAAAGACAAAGGACTGCTGATTATTGCAGTACCCAACCCTACTTCGTATGATGCCCAGCATTATAAAGAATACTGGGCAGCGTATGATGTACCCCGGCACATTTATCATTTTTCAAAAAAAGGAATGGAAAATTTAATTTCAAAAAAACCGAACTGGAAAATGAGAAAGATCAAACCTCTGGTACTGGATTCTTATTACATATCCATGCTGAGCGAAAAATATAAAAAATCATCACTTTTCTGGCTAAAAGCAGTTATTCTTGGAACAATTTCTAATGTAAAAGCCCTTTTTTCAGCTGAATTTTCAAGTTTGATATACATTATCGAAAAAAAGTAGAAAATCGATTTTTGACAGGTTTATGAAGGCCAATTTTCTTTAATTTGATGATAAAAAATAAAAACCTCAGGAAAATTCCTGAGGTTTAATGTTAATTGTGGAGCTTCACACTCTTCCCATATAAAATTCATTTCAGCTGAATTATCTTGCCCTCCCCTACCCTTTTCTTATTCTAGATATAATGATGATATGAATTTAGTAGTAAACGCTTGAATCTTTAAAGTATTGATGAAGCATATTAATTATAATTTCTTAGATTTCATAGTACATTACATTTCACCTGGATTTCCTGATCAGTTAAAATCTGAACGAACAGATGTTAAAATAAAAGTCCATCATTAATTTGATAGACTTTGAAATTTTATATTAGAAATGTATTACTTATTAATTGCAGCAACTCCGGGAAGCTCAAGGCCTTCCAGACTCTCAAGCATTGCTCCTCCACCAGTAGAAACATAACTTACTTTGTCATCATATCCGAACTGCTTTACAAAAGCCACACTGTCCCCTCCTCCTACTAAAGAGAATGCGCCCAGTTTTGTAGCTTCAGCAATACTGTCACCCAATGCAACAGTCCCTGTCGCAAAATTCGACATTTCAAAAACTCCGATCGGCCCGTTCCACAGAATGGTCCGTGAATTTAAAAGAACATCATTGAACTGATCTCTGGACTTCGGACCTGCATCCATTCCCATCCATCCTTCCGGGATGGTATAAATATCCGATTCTTTCCTTTCAGCGTCATTGCTGAAACTCTCAGCAATAATTACATCAGAAGGGAGATATACTTTCACTTTATGTTCTTTTGCCTTCCCCAATATTTCAAGAGCCAGAGACAGTTTATCTTCTTCCACCAGTGAGTCCCCGATTTTACCGCCCAGTGCCTTGATGAATGTAAAAGCCATCCCGCCGCCAATGATCAGATTGTCTACTGCAGGTAAAATATTTTCTATAATGGTGATTTTAGTTGAAACTTTAGATCCACCTAAAATAGCCGTTACAGGCTTTTCACCACTTTTCAAAACCTTATCAATAGCCTTAAGTTCATCAGCCATCAATAAACCGAAAAACTTAGTTGAAGGAAAAAATTCAGCAATTACAGCAGTAGAGGCATGAGCTCTGTGCGCTGTACCGAAAGCGTCATTAACATAAGTATCAGCCAGTTGCGAAAGCTTTTCAGCAAAGCTACGGTCACCTTTTTCTTCTTCATTATGAAAACGCAGATTCTCAAGCAGTAAAATTTCGCCCGGCTTAATATCAGAAGCAGCCTGTTGCGCTTTCTCACCGATACAGTCGTCTACGAATTTTACTTCTTTTTCCAAAACCCTGGAAACTTCATCTGTAATATGTCTGAGTGAAAACTCATCCTTCACCTCTCCTTTAGGTCTTCCCAAGTGAGCCATCAAGATGACAGATCCCCCGTCTTTAAGAATTTTATCTACAGTAGGCTTCACCGCTGCAATCCTTGTGTTGTCTGCAACTTTCAGCTGGTCATCCTGTGGAACATTGAAATCCACCCTTACCAGAGCCTTCTTATCATTAAAATTGAAATCATTGATTGTTTTCATAAATAACCTAGAATTTTCTTTCCACAAATGTAAGATTTTAAAATTTTGGAAATGCGAGAGGTCCGTAAAAGTTTTCAGAAAAGTTTTACAGAATTTTCTCCGCAAGACCAACATCCACTAACCAACACTTTTTTCTTTATATAAAAAAAGAATACGCTATTGTTGTTGTGTGTTGTGAGTTTAGGGGATAACTTTTGTATAAAATCTTTATAACATTAAATTTCTGACCAATTCACAATTTATTTACATTATAAATCGCTGTAAATCTGTTTTTTCAGGTACTTACTAACAAATATTAGTAACTTTTCCCCAATTCCGTTTATGGATAACTGATTTCCGGAAAAACCGGTGACTTCGTGCAAAAAAGTTTTGCGAAGTTTGTATCGGAATTTTTGGACGTTCTTTCCATTACACATTTTTATAATGTTACGAAACATTTATTTTGCCGGAGTTATCCACAGTTATTCACAATGCTTTACACAATTTACTCCCGAATAACTAACACACTTTGTTATTATTCTTACCTTTGTCAGGAAATACATCTAAAAAAGTTTAATACAGGTATTATGAAAAGAAAAATTGCCATTGCCGCAGACCATGCAGGATTCGAATATAAAGAGATTGTTAAGAACTATTTATCAGAAAACTTTGAGGTTCAGGATTTTGGAACGTTTTCCACAGACAGTGTGGATTATCCTGACTTTGTTCACCCGGCGGCAACGTCTGTTGAGAATGGAGACAATGAGCTGGGTATATTGCTATGCGGAAGCGGAAACGGAGTTCAGATCACTGCAAACAAACACCAGAAAATCCGTTGTGCACTTTGCTGGATGCCGGAGATTGCCGTATTGGCAAGACAGCATAACGATGCCAATATGATTTCCATTCCTGCAAGATTCATATCCAAGGAACTGGCTATTGAAATTGCAGATAAATTCCTTTCAACAGACTTTGAAGGAGGCAGGCACCAGAACAGGGTAGATAAAATTGCATTTTGTTAAATATAAAGGCTTATCAGTCAACTGGTAAGCCTTATTTATTTTTTATTCTGTATATTTGCATCATTAAAGGGATATGATACGCTAAGTATTCCTGTACAACCTATATCATTTAAAAGATATTAAAAGAAGTTTTTTCTCCCCTCTTTTCCATATTTGTATTAAATTTATAGAAACTAAAAGCTTCCTGCTGTCGATGACTGGTAGGAAAATTGATGCTGTTGGTTATAAAAGTAAAACTTAAAGGGTTTTAATTGATATTAAAACTGTATAATTCATTAATAATAATAAAATGCCAAAAAAAAATAAATACATAAGTCAGAAAAATGACTCAAAACTTTTGGAAATCGGGAGATTGATCCTCCGTTTCATGAATCAGAACCAAACCAAAATATACAATTACAAGCAAATCTCAGATGGAATTGATCATAAAAACCCGAGACAGCGTGAAATGGTGATTCAGTCCCTGCATAAGCTTTTATCAAGTCAGAGAATCAAAGAAACTGAGAAAGGGAAATTCAGCATTAATCTTAATATTGAAGGAACTTTAACGGGAATTATCGATTTTAATCAAAGCGGAAATGCTTATGTAACGGTCGAAAATTTAAAAGATGATGTTTTCGTTCATTCTAAAAATGTAAAGGATGCTTTACAGGGTGACAAAGTACTTATTGTTACCTATAATTTTAAAGGTAAAAAGATGGAAGGCTCCGTGCTTGAAGTCCTGGAAAGAAACCGTACCGAATTTGTCGGAACTTTCCAGCTGGTTCCACATAAAGAATTCGGATTTGTGGTCTGTGATAAAAAAACAATCAATACCGATATCTTTATACCGAAAGGTAAGATAAATGGTGCAGAAAACGGTGATAAAGTAGTTGTAAAAATGCTGGAATGGAGGCCGGGCGACAAAAATCCTGATGGAGAAATTGTAAAGGTTTTAGGTGCTCCGGGAGAGCATGAAACCGAAATCCACTCTATCCTTGCAGAATACGGGCTTCCGTATGTATTCCCTGAAGATGTGGAAAGGGATGCCGATAAAATTGACAGGAGCATCAATGATGACGAAGTGGCCAAACGCCGGGATATGCGTGCCATTACTACATTCACCATTGACCCTAAAGATGCCAAAGATTTCGATGATGCATTATCAATTAGAAAACTGGAAAACGGGAACTGGGAAATTGGTGTTCACATTGCTGATGTTTCGCATTATGTAGTTCCAGGGACCATTCTTGATGATGAGGCCTATCAGAGAGCTACCTCAGTATATCTGGTAGACCGTGTAGTGCCGATGCTTCCTGAAGTTCTGAGTAATGATGTCTGTTCACTGCGACCGAATGAAGATAAATTTACGTTTTCCGCAGTTTTTGAACTGGATGATGAAGCTAAGATTCATAATCAGTGGTTTGGAAGAACCATTATCCATTCGGACAGAAGATTTACCTATGAAGAAGCCCAGGAAAGAATTGAAGGAAAGGATGGCGATTTCAAAGAAGAAATCCTTGTTATGGACAAGTTGGCAAAAATCATGCGTCAGCAAAGGATTAAGGATGGTGCAATCACCTTTGACAGAAGTGAGGTTAGGTTTAATCTCGATGAAAATAACAATCCTGTCGGAGTATATTTTAAAATCAGTAAAGATTCAAACCACCTGATCGAGGAATTCATGTTGCTGGCCAATAAAAAAGTATCAGAATTTGTTTCTCTGAATAAAAAAGGAGAGGTAAGCCAGAATACCTTTATTTACAGGGTTCACGATGATCCGGATCCCGCAAAATTAGAATCATTAAGGGATTTTGTTTCTACATTCGGATATAAAATGGACTTGGCCAATACTAAAAAAGTGGCCGAGTCTTTAAACAGGCTGTTGCATGATGTAAAAGGTAAAGGCGAGGAAAATATGATCGAAACACTGGCCATGCGAAGCATGAGCAAAGCCGTATATTCCACAGAGCCGATCGGTCATTATGGGCTTGGGTTTGAGTATTACAGCCACTTCACCTCTCCTATCCGCCGATATCCGGATTTGCTTGCCCACCGATTGCTGCAGCATTATCTGGACGGAGGAAAATCCCCCAACAAAGCAGAGCTAGATGAAAAAGCGAAACACTGCAGCTCTATGGAAAGGCTGGCTGCCGATGCAGAAAGAGATTCCATTAAATATATGCAGGTGAAATTTATGGAAAAACACCTGGGAGAAACTTTCACAGGGGTGATTTCCGGTGTAGCGGAATTCGGATTTTGGGTTGAAATTCCTGAAAACGGAGCTGAGGGCCTCATTAAACTGAGAGATTTGATGGATGATTCTTATACTTATGATAAATCTACCCATGCCGTTTACGGTTCAAGGACCGGGAATCGGTATCAGTTGGGAGATCAGGTAAAGATAAAAGTAGTTAAGGCAAATCTAATTCAGAAGCAGTTAGACTTCAAGATTGTTGAATAATTAAATCATAAAGTTTAAATTTGTAACGATCAGATGAAAATTTTTATTTTCATTTAAAAAATTACTGCATGTTTGAACTTATATTATCTGCTGTCGCATTAGGATTTATGCTGAGCCTGGTTTTTATAGGACCTATTTTTTTCCTTCTTATAGAAACCAGTTTTTCCAGAGGACCCAAACATGCTCTGGCATTGGATATCGGGGTAATTTCCGCAGATTTACTGTGTATCTTGGCAGCCTATTATGCAAGTGCAGATATTGTAACTTTAATTGACAAGCATCCTGGCTTTTACAGAATTACGGCGATACTTATCTTTGCTTACGGTATTGTAATGATGTTTACCAAAACCAAGATGCATATGTCCGGTGAAGAAAAAATCATTAGCCAGAACTATTTTAAGACGTTCATTAATGGTTTTTTCTTTAATCTTTTAAATGTGGGAGTCATCCTTTTCTGGCTGGTAACGGTGATTTCCGTAAGGAATCAGTATCCGGATACCGGCAATTTTATTTTATACATCGGAATTGTGATAGGCACTTACCTTTTCATTGACCTTATTAAAATCTTCCTGGCCAAACAGTTTCACGACAGGCTTACCCAAAGCCTTGCCAACAGAATCAGAAAAATCGTCGGCGGCATTCTTATCGGCTTCAGTTTCTTTATCTTTTTACAGAGCTTTAAAAAATTCAATCAGTTCGATAAGCGTCTGGAAGAAGCCGAGAAGACCGAAGTAAAATACCAAAAGCAGAAATGAAAAAAATAATCTTTCCGGAATCCCTTAAAAAGGGAGCGAAAATAGCGGTTATTTCTCCTGCAGGAGCTGTAGAAGCTTCCCAGTTAGAGCAAGGGATCGCTATGATTAAAAATAAAGGCTACGAACCTGTTTTGGGGGAACACCTGTACGCCAGGTTCTCTAACGGATACAATTACGCAGGAACCGAACAGGAAAGAATAAAAGACTTCAATTGGGCTTTAAATGACAGTGAAATTTCTGCAGTTTGGGCTTCCAGGGGCGGTTATGGTTGCCAGCATCTGATTGAGCATATAGAACTCAATGGTTTTAAGAACCATCCGAAATGGTACATCGGATATTCCGATAATACAGTTGTCCAGAGTTATTTATTAAAAAAAGGGTTTGCTTCCATCCACGGACAGACCGTTAAAACTTCGAGTTTTGGGGTGACTGATGAAAGCTATGATCTGATTTTCGATATTCTAGAAGGGAAAAGACCGGAATATAATTTTGCATCACATCCGTTAAATAGAACAGGCACTGTGGAAGGACCGCTTACCGGGGGGAATTTGGCCCTGATTTATGCGCTTCTGGGAACAAAATATTCATTTAAATTTAAGAATAGAATTCTGTTTATTGAAGATATCGGCGAGAGCTTTTATGCCCTTGACCGGATGATCATGAGTCTGGAACTGGCAGGAGTTTTCAATAAAATTTCAGGTTTGATTGTCGGTGGAATGACCAACATGGGCGATGAGAAAGAAAACGGTCAATATGGAGAAAGCTTCGATGAATTCGCTTACCGGCTGATTTCAGAAAGAATTTTAAAATATGATTTCCCTGTGATTTTCGGTTTCCCGAACGGACACATCATAGATAACAGGCCTTTGATTATTGGTGGAAATATCAGTATAAAGGTTGAAGATGATGTAAAGATTTTTTTTTAAGCTGCTGGCATTACTTTCAGAACTTTAATATTATACCCTTAACTCCAATGGCAGATCACAACGATTTCGGCAAAAAAGCAGAAGATTTGGCGGTAGAATTTTTACAGAAAAACGGCTATCAGATACTGGTCAGAAATTTCCGGTTTCAGAAAGCTGAGATAGATATCATTGCTGAAACAGATAACCAGATTATTATCGTAGAAGTAAAAGCCAGGTCCACGGATGCATTCATGCTGCCACAGGAAGCGGTGACCAAAACCAAGATCAAATCCATTGTATCGGCAGCCAACTATTATATGGAAGAATTTAATAAGCATCAGGAAGTAAGGTTTGATATAATTACTGTTCTTCCGGATGAGAAAAAAAAATTAGTCATTGAACATATTATTAATGCTTTCGAAGCATTCGATGCCAACTAAAATATGATAGCAATATATCATTTGCCAATGATTGTTGCATTATCAGATGAAGGGGTACATTTAAAAAATTAAAATTTGTATGAAAACAATAGTGATTACCGGTGCCACATCCGGGATAGGAAAGTCTACCGCAGAACTTCTGGCAAAACAGGGAAACAGGATCATCATTTGCGGACGAAGAACTGAAGTTTTGGAATCATTGAAAGAAGAACTTTCCATATTTGCCGAAATATTTAGTTTAAAGTTTGATGTAAGAAATCTTAGTGAAGTGGAAACAGCTTTCAGCTCTCTTCCGCAGGAATGGAAGAATATCGATGTCCTGATTAACAATGCAGGGAATGCCCACGGCCTGGATCCTCTTTCTGCCGGTAAAACAGATGACTGGGATTCGATGATTGACGGCAATGTAAAAGGCCTGCTGTATGTTTCTAAAATGGTTATTCCGGGAATGAAGGAAAAAAATTCCGGACATATTATAAACATCAGTTCCGTAGCAGCAAGGCAGACCTATGCAAACGGCGTGGTGTACTGTGCAACTAAAAAAGCAGTTGATGTTATATCCGAAGGGATGAGACTTGAGCTGACTGAATTCGGGATTAAGGTAACCAATATCCAGCCCGGAGCCGTGGAAACAGAATTTTCTATGGTAAGGTTCAAAGGAGATAGTGAAAGGGCAGCTACAGTGTATGCAGGATATGAACCTTTAAAAGCTGAAGATATCGCAGATTCAATAGCCTACTGCATTAATGCACCGAAACATGTATGCATTTCTGATATGACCATCTACCCTGCTGCTCAGGCAGAACCCAGAACTATTTACAGAAAATAGTCTCGAAATAATGGCTTAAATTTGCAGAGCGTTTCGCCATTTATGAATTGATAAATCGTGTAATGCTATTAAATTAAAAAAATGAAAATCTTATATCTTGAAACCTCTTCAAAAAACTGTTCGGTAGCTATTTCAGATGATGAAAAGTTATTGTGCTTAACCGAAGAAGTTTCTGAAAATTATAAACAGTCTGAAAGCCTTCACACATTTGTAGAATGGGCTTTAGAAGGGGCCGGAATTTCAATACAGGATATTGAAGCGGTTTCTTTAGGACAGGGCCCGGGCTCTTACACAGGGTTAAGAATTGGTTCTTCATCAGCGAAGGGCTTCTGTTATGGTTTAAAAGTCCCTTTGATTGCTATCAATTCTATGGAAAGCATGATAGCGCCTTTTTTGGGCCAGAATTTTGATCTGATTATCCCATTGATCGATGCCAGGAGAATGGAAGTTTATACAGCAGTTTACGACGGGAAAACAGGTGATGAAATCTCCGGAACGGAAGCAAAGATTTTGGATGAAACCTCATTTAAGGAATATAAAGATAAAAAAGTACTGTTTATAGGAGACGGAGCCTTGAAAGCAAAAGAAATTTTTCAGTTTCCTGATGCTGAATTTAATGAAAATGTTTACCCTTCCGCACAGTATCTGATCAAAAAGACTATTGACAAAATTCATCATGAGGAGTTTGAAGATATTGCGTATTTTGAGCCGTTTTATCTCAAGGATTTTCATGGCGTGAAGAAAAAGAGACCATCAGATCCGATGTAATTACAAAATAAATAAGCAATTGCATATCATAAAAAAAGCGGAGAATAATTCTCCGCTTTTTTGTTTATTGTAGTTTTGCAGGAACCGAGTTTATGTCTGATGGCTGCATTTGCTGGTTGCTATTATTCTGTTTTCTTCTTGGCCTGTTGCCATTAATGCCGTTGCCGGATGGCTGCGTAGGCTGGGGATTGCTCATCTGTCCGTTCCCCGGATTTTGTGGTATACCTATAGCGTTAGTCTGACCGGGCTGCTGAGGAATGTTATTGCCCATAGCCGCGGGATTTTTAGATAATGCATTTCCTTTGTTATCCGTTGGCTGGAATGAAAGATCGGTCTTGAGATAATTCAGCATTTCCTTCGCTTTTTCTCCTTCAGGGGTTTTGGAATAATTTAAAACAATCTGTTCCAGCTGAAGGATCATTACCTCTTTCCCACTTGATTTTCCTGAGTTGAATGCATTTAATAAATACAGTTTCGGAACCAGCGCATCCTTAGGATATTTCTGGATGGTCTGATCAATGATGTCTTTACTGTCCCCGAATTTTTCGGATTCATACAATGCGAATGCCTGTTTATACTGGCTTTCAACATCCTCGGAAGATTTTACAAACGTACTGTTTTTCGGATTTCTTGCAAACTCGGCATAAGAAGTATACGGGTAATCTTTTAAGAGGATCTGTTTGGCTCTTTCTGCCACCTGCGGGTTTTTCAGGTGATTCATCGCAAAGATTTCATACAGTGCCTGCAGCATTACTTTTTCTTCAGGCTTTACATCAACCAAGTCATAGAGGGTTTTGGTAGCCAGAGGAGTATTCGTAAAATAATTCTGATACATTACCCCTAATCCTAATGAAGCAGTGTCCCTGTCCTTTTTCAGCTGATCCAGCTTTGCCATATCCGTCGGAATCTGTTCAATATAAAAAGTAGGCTCAAAACGCCTTGGATTCGGTGCTTTGGTGGTTCCCAGAGCATCGTTTTTCATATCCTCAATCGTAGCCATTTTTTTTGATGAACGCCAGTTATCTACCAAAGCCCTGTCTCCCCAGGTCTGTTTAAAGGTCTGGGTTCCTTTTGAAACCGTTCCTGTATTGGAAAAATAAAATCCTCTGTTGGTCACTCCGAAATCTTCAAAAGAATTTGAGCTGTTGGCAAAAATTGAAGCTGCACTGTAATCTCCCGTATCAAATCCCTTGCTTCTCTCCGCACGTCTTCTTTCCAGTTCATCTTTTTCCTCCTTAACTTTTATTTTGGCAATATATTTTGAGAAGAAGTCGGTTTTCTGCTCCGGAGACATCTTGGCCAGGTTCAGAATACTGTCATTCTTCTTGATCATATAATAATTTTTAGAGATCTTCTTGATGTAGACGGACTGATCCGCCAAAAGAACCTTTGATGGTTCATAGGTCATCACTGCTAAAGCAGAATCATAATAGGCCCCTGCCCCGATATAATCGTTTTTATCTAAATACCCTTTTCCGATTTCATAATACGCCAATCCACGGATCTGTCCGTCTGAAACTTTTTCTGCCAGTGATTTCCTGAAATATTCCTGAGCTTCGTCCTTTTTTCCGGCCTTGTTGGCCATAAGTCCCAAAGCATAATAAAACTCGTTCTTTCTGGAACCGTAGGTGCCTTTTGTGCTGATGTCCTCAAGGTATTTTCTGGCTCCGCTGTAATCTCCATTGCCGTTGAAAGTTTTGGCAATTTCAATCTGGGATTTTACTTCAAATTCAAAATCATTGGCATACTTGTAAGCAGCCATGAAGCTTTCCCGTGCTTTTTCATTTTGATTGAGATTCTCTAAGACCTGCCCTCTCAGGTAAGCAATCCGGCTTTTCAGTTTTCTGTTGCTGTTGAGTTCGAAAGCATTATTCAGCTCTTTTACGGCTTCTTCTTTTTTACCTGCATCCAGAAGCGATTCAGAATAGTAGATGCTTAACAGCTTTTCATATTGCTTGCTGATTTTTTCGCTTTTTAATTTTGCGAAAACTTCATGGGCCTTGTGGTAATTTTTTATCTGATCATAAGCCAAGCCCTGATAAATTCTTGCCAGAGGAATTCTTTTGTCGTCCTTCATATGGGTAAAAACATAGTTCAGGGCATCCAAGGCCTCCAATGACTTTCCTCTGTAAATCCTGGCCTGTGCAAGGATCATATAAGCATCAAAAATCTGTTTGTTCTGCTCCTCCCCGTGTCTGACCACAGAATATTTATTAATGGCTTTCAAAGCTTTGGCTTCAGCAATTTCCAGTGTGCTGGCTCCTTTCTGTTCTGGCTGGTTAGGGCTCCCTGCTCCCGTTGCATTTCCCGTTCCGCCTGGCATGGTTGGACCTCCGGACAATCCTGGCTGCATGGATGGAGAGCTTTCTCTTCCGTTGCTGCTTTGGGAGGGCCTGTTGACTTCAGCCATTTTCATTGAGTTTTCAGCAAAAGCTGAAGACTGTCCAAGGTCACTCCCCAATGGCTGGTCCTCATAAGTAAGGATGGGGATAAACGGCGCATAAAAATTGTCTTTATGGGCTTTATCTCTTGTCTCAAATTCATTATTTAATGCGTCCTTGGCATTGAATAAGGTATTGTAATATGTGGTAAATCCTTTCATGAACTTCGATCGCTGTTCCGGCTTCTTGGTTTTTGTAGCACAGGAAGCAGCAAGACAGAGTATCAAAAGGAATAAGATATTCTTTTTCATTATTTAATATAACTCGCTAATATACTTTTTATTATAAGTAGTTTGATGATTTTGTAAAAATAATAAAATTTTACAGGGAAATCTATTATATTTCTTTCAAAATTTTATAAACCAGATGGGTGGGAAGGCCCATAATCGTATAAAAACTGCCGTTTATCTTATTGATTTTTGCCATTCCGAACCATTCCTGGATCCCGTAGCTTCCTGCCTTGTCAAAAGGTTTGTAATGCTGAATGTAATATTCGATCTCATCATCTGTAATGGTATTGAATTCCACATCGGCAACATCAGTCTGCGTAATGGTTTGATCTGAAGTTTTAATGGTAATCCCGGTATATACCTGATGGGTTCTTCCGGAAAGAAGGCTAAGCATTTTCCTGGCATCGTCCTCATCTTCCGGCTTCCCCAAAAACTGGTTATCAATGGCTACGACGGTATCTGCCGTTAACAGGACTTCACCCTCTTCCAGTTTACGGAAAGCATTCGATTTTAATTCAGATAAATAAGCTGCAGACTCGCCTGCTGTAATATGCCCGGGAACAATCTCTTCACAATCGATCTTCACCACTTCAAATTCAAAACCTAAGCTGGACAAAAGTTCTTTCCTCCTGGGAGACTGTGAGGCTAATAATAGTTTCATTTTCAATAATTAAACAGATTGGGTATTGTCATCATGCCAGTTTCCCTGAACTTTCATGACCTGTTCGATAACATCGCGCACAGCCCCGCTTCCCCCCTTTTTCGGTGAAATATAGGTGGCAATTGCTTTGATTTCCGGAACCGCATTCTCCGGACAGGCTGCAACAGCAGAGTTTTTCATAATATGCAGATCAGGAATATCATCTCCCATCGTTAAAATTTCAGCATTCGTAAGATTATGTTTTGCTTTAAAATCTTCAAAATCAATCATCTTATCGGGGGATTTCGGATAATAGTCCTCAATGCCGAGATAATTGATCCTGTGCTTTACCATTTCATCATTTCCTCCGGTAATAACTCCGATTAAATAATTGTTTTTCAAAGCTTTTACCACAGCATATCCGTCCAGGACATTCATTACCCGGCACATATTCCCGCCGGGAAGAAGATAAACGCTCCCGTCAGTAAAAACGCCGTCAACATCAAATACAAATGCTTTTATATCTTTTAATTTCTCTTTATAACTCATACATTTTCTGAATAGAATGATTCATTGTTTTATAAATATCCAGACTTTCATCCTTCAGCAGTTGCTCATGCAATTCCAGGATTCTTTTGTCGTTTCTTACGGCAGGACCGGTTTGTGCGGATTTCGGTTCAATCTCATGAATTTTCTGAACGGTTTCGTCGATCAGCGGTAAAAAATAATCAAACGGGATTTCCTGGGCATCTGAAATTTCTTTTGCTCTTGAAAAAAGATGGTTGACAAAATTGCAGGCAAACACTGCGGTAAGATGAATGTATTTCCTTTTTTCATAAGTGCTTTCCATTACATTTCTGGAAATGGCGGAAGCAATATCAGATAATGTTTTCATATCCTCTCTGTTTTCAGCCTCAATAAAGAACGGAATTTGGTGATAATCCAGGGTCTTTAATTTTGAAAAGGTCTGTAAAGGATAAAGGCTTGATTTCCTGTATTTCCCCGCTAAAATATCGATCGGAAGTGACCCTGACGTATGGGCTACGAGACAGTTTTTTTCAGTAATGAGCCGGGAAACCTCTCCTACAGACTCATCACTCACACAAATGATATAAATATCCGATTCATTTAGTTTTTTAGTTGAAAATGGAATGTGTAATTCCTCAGAAATGCTTTTTAATTGCTCTTCATTCCTGCCAAAAATCTGAGCCACAGGGATAGCATTGAGAACAAAAGCTTTAGCGAAATGATACGCTACGTTTCCGGAACCGATGATTACAGTTTGCATTAAGCAAAGATAGGGTTTTCATGCCAGTTTTAAAAGGAAGTTAAATAAGCCGGTATGAAAATTATTTATGTTTGCTAATAGGCATCAGGCCACAGATAATTTACAGGTTTGATGTATGGAATAGTATTTTGAACGGTATATACAATATTTAATACCCACTGTAATTGATCAACCTTTCACGGATAAACTGGACAGGAGAATTTATTTTTAATCATTTGGGCATAGTCATAGGACGAAGAACAGGATATTTCTTATATTTAACTCAGATATTGGACTAAAAGTTGAATGTATAATTTAACTTTCAATTATTTTTGTAATCCAAAACAATGAAAGCATCTTATGAAGATTAAGGACGCGGAAATTATTTCGTTGATGCAAAACCCACGGACTCAGGAAAAAGGAGTCCGCGCCCTGATGGATGCTTATCAAAGCAGATTGTATTGGCACATAAGACGAATTATTGTGGATGGAGATCTTGCTCAGGATACTTTGCAGGAAACCTTCATTAAAGCTTATCAGAATTTTCATCAGTTTAAAAATGATAGCCAGCTTTATACTTGGCTGTACAGAATTGCAACCAATGAGGCATTACAGCAGATCAACAAGCTGAAAAGAATGCAGAAAACGGATGAAGATCCGGAATATTACATGCAGAACCTGATCGCCGATAATACGGAAGGGGATGCTGAAGAAATACAGATCCTGTTACAGAATGCCATACAAAGCCTGCCGGAAAAGCAGAAACTGGTATTTATGATGCGGTATTATGATGATCTGCCTTATGAAGAAATATCTAAAATTGTAGATATGTCAGTAGGCACGCTGAAAACGAATTATCATTATGCCAAACAAAAAATAGAAGAACATGTTAAAGAAAATTTCGAAAGATAATTTTTGAAAATAAGAAAATGAAAGATTTTGATATAGAAAACCTGGAGCGTAAAAACATTTACCGGACACCTGATTATTTGTTTGAAAATATTCAGGAGAAAGTGATGAGTGATCTGAAGGCCCGTAAAAAAGCCCCTGTATTCAGACTGAACTGGGTGTATGCAGCGGCGGCGTCACTGGCATTGATTTTTGGAGCGACTTTTGTTTTTAATTCATCCAATGAAACATCAGAAGGTTCCGAAAACTCTCAGAAAGGTTATGTTGCGAATAATAACCCGGAAAAAAAATCGGAAAGCCAGATCGCTTACGAAACATTGAAATCTGATTTAACTTCTGTGGAAAGTAATAATCAAACAATTGAAAGCGGACAGAGTAAAAAGTCTTTAGCAAGAGAAAATAAAACGGAAAAGGCCTCAACAGGTATAGAAGCCCAAACGGCAAAACCTGTTTCAAAAGAAAGTGAAGCTCAGATGAATGCATTCCTGGATTCCTTTTCGAATTCTGAAATTTCAGAATTGGCAAGTAATGCAACACAGGATGTTTATTTGGATTTATATAATTAAAGGATGATGAAAAAGATATTATTTACGCTTTTTATGTTGTATGCTTTTGGTCTGAATGCCCAGAAAACGGATTACGACTGGAAAAAGATGAATCCTAAGCAGAGAAAAGAAGTCATTAACAATCTTTCTCCTGAAGAGCGAAAGGTGCTTCTCAATACGTTCCGGAATAATATGGTGATGGATAACCTGGCTATAGATCCCGGTGATAAAGATGAATTTACGGATATTTATAATGAATATCTGGAAAGCCAGAAGCAGATCAAAAGCCAGTTTAATGCCAATTTCAATGCTGAAACACTGTCTGATGATGAAGCGAAAGCCAAACTGCAGCAGAGTTTTGAAGTGGGGCAGAAGCTGCTGGATAATAGAAAAAAATATGCTGATAGGATGCAGCAGATTATTCCTTGCCAGAAAGTTTTAAAGCTTTTTCAGTCTGAGGGGATGATGAGAGATAAAATGAATGAAAGAAAACCCCGGGGGAATGAGAATGCTGCGAAACCAAGGCAAAACCCATAATAGTTTATTTTTTTAATGTTGGACGACTCTTGCAATTTATTGTGAGAGTCGTTTAATTTAAATCTAATGCTTAGTTTTACGGGAAATTCTGATTATGAAAAAAATTATTTTCTTTTTACTGCTTTCAGCATCAATGACGGCACAGAAGGTGGAATTCATTAAACTAAGCCAGAGTATCAAAGACAGGTTTTCCCGGACGAAATCTCTTATGGTAATTGATAACAGGGCCGATAAAAATCCGGGAACGGTAACCTATAAAGGAGAGGCCGTCCAGATAAAGTTTACTGATGAGAATGTGAAAAATTATATAGAATCCTGGTTTGCAGGGGATAATAAAATCAGGGGAAATAATGATGTCACCTTATTGCTGGAAGAAATTACCATCAGTAATTTTAAAGAAACAGGTCTGGCAAAAGCGAAAGTTAAGGTGAGCAGTTTCATCAACAGGAACGGAAAGTATTATTTTATCAACCACTACAACAATACGCTGGATTTTAATTCCAAGGTTACGCCTAATATTCCAAAAGCTGTTTCTTCTGCAATTTCAACCATTTTTTCTACTTTAATTAATGATTCCTATGCTCATATTGCTTTGAGTACTCCGGTGCCTGAAGCTGAACTTAACAATTATGAATCCATTGTAAGTAACAATATTAAATATCTGAATGTGCCTGCGCTTACCGCCGGAGTTTACACGGATTTCAGATCGTTTTCCTTACAGAAGCCTCAGGAAGGATATTATGTCGATAAAAATAAGAAAGGCAGGGTGACAGGTATTAAAAACCGGGAAAACCTTATGGTTTCCGGAGAAGAAATATTCGGATATGTGGAAGACGGAAAAGCCTATCGTCTGACCCCTGTAGGTTTTCTGGAGATGGGAAAAGATGACAAAGGATATTATGTAGTGTCTTCAAGATTAGAATTATTCCCGCCGCAAAATAACAACGGCGCAATGGTAGGAGCGATGATGGGAGGAATGGTCGGTGCCCTGATCGGCGCAGCAGTCGATTCTTCAGGATCCAACAGAAGAAATTCTAATGCTGAGCTTTCCAATATTTATATCGATCCTCTTACGGGAGAATATACTTTTCAATAGTAAAGCTCACAATTATTTCTATCATCAGGATTTATATATTCCTAATTTTCACACGGACAATTAAGAATCAGATATTATCTCTCTTTTTCTTATCTTTGCCAATTACAAGGTTCTTAAATGAAAAACATACGAAATTTTTGCATAATCGCCCATATTGACCACGGTAAAAGTACGCTGGCAGACCGCCTGCTGGAATATACCAATACGGTAACCCAGAGAGAGCTGCAGTCTCAGACGCTGGATGATATGGATCTGGAAAAAGAACGCGGGATCACGATAAAATCCCACGCGATCCAGATGGATTATGAGCTTAATGGCGAAAAATATATTCTAAACCTGATCGATACACCGGGACATGTAGATTTTTCTTACGAAGTTTCCCGTTCGATTGCGGCCTGTGAAGGTGCACTTCTTATTGTAGATGCGGCACAAAGTATTCAGGCACAAACGATCAGTAATTTGTATCTGGCTTTAGAAAATGACCTGGAAATTATTCCTATTCTAAATAAAATTGACCTTCCGTCTGCGAATCCTGAAGAAGTTACCGACGAAATTATGGGACTTATTGGATGTAAATATGAAGATGTTCTTAGGGTTTCAGGAAAAACCGGTGAAGGTGTTCATGATTTGTTGGAACAGATCGTTGCAAGAATTCCTGCTCCTGTTGGAGATCCGAAAGCGCCGCTTCAGGCTTTAATCTTTGATTCCGTCTACAATCCGTTCAGAGGAATTGAAGCATATTTTAAAGTCGTTAACGGAAGTATTTCTAAAAATGAGAAGATTAAGTTTTTCGCTACAGGAAAAGAATATGGTGCTGATGAAGTAGGAACTTTGAAACTAAAACAAGTTCCGAAGAAAACCATTGAATGTGGTGATGTAGGTTATATCATTTCCGGAATTAAGGATGCCCGCGAAGTAAAAGTGGGAGATACGATTACTTCTTTTGTGAATCCTGCTGAGGCTCCGATAGATGGTTTTGAAGAAGTGAAACCTATGGTTTTTGCCGGAATTTATCCGATAGAATCTGAGGATTTTGAAGAATTAAGATTCTCTTTAGAAAAATTAAGACTGAATGATGCTTCTCTGGTTTTCGAACCTGAAAGTTCTGCGGCTCTTGGTTTTGGTTTCCGATGCGGATTCTTAGGAATGCTTCACATGGAAATTGTTCAGGAACGACTTGAGAGAGAATTTGATATGAACGTGATTACAACAGTTCCCAACGTGTCATACCATGGATATTCCAAAAAAGATCCTGAAACTGCTATTCTAATTAATAACCCGTCTGAAATGATTGACCCCAATCTTTTAGACAGAGTGGAAGAACCATATATTAAAGCTTCTATTATTACAAAATCTGATTTCGTAGGAGCTGTAATGACGCTGTGTATTGAGAAAAGAGGTGAAATCGTCAACCAAAGTTATCTGACGGCAGACAGAGTTGAATTGACCTTCAATATGCCTTTGGCTGAGGTGGTTTTCGACTTTTATGACCGTTTAAAGTCTATTTCCAAAGGATATGCCTCATTTGATTATTCGCCAATCGGAATGCGTTCTTCTAAGTTGGTAAAAATGGATATCCTGATCAACGGAGATATGGTAGATGCTTTATCTTCATTGATCCACGACAGCAATGCCTACTATATCGGTAAGAAAATGTGTGAAAAACTCCGTGAGCTGATCCCGAGACAGCAGTTTGATATTGCGGTTCAGGCTGCGTTGGGAGCAAAAGTTATTGCGAGAGAAACCATCAAGGCATTAAGAAAAGACGTTACTGCAAAATGTTACGGAGGGGATATTTCCAGAAAGCGTAAACTTTTGGAAAAGCAGAAGGAAGGGAAGAAGAAAATGAAGCAGATCGGAAGGGTGGAAGTCCCTCAGTCGGCATTCATGGCTGTATTAAAGCTTAATGATTAAATATAAACCGCTTCACTGAAGCGGTTTTTTTATGTTTATGATCTGAATAATTTTTTAAATAAAATCTAAGTCGTAATTTTGTGTATTCACAACACAAATTAAGACAATGAAGCCTTCAAAGAAGTTACAGGATATAAAAGTAGCGGTAGACGCCGTAATTTTCGGATATTTTGATAAAAAGGATTTACAGATCCTGCTGATTAAGAGGAAAATTGATCCTTTCAAAGGAGGCTGGGCCCTTCCGGGAGGCCTGGTCCTGGATGATGAGAACCTGGATGATGCGGTTAGAAGAGAACTGCATGAAGAAGCAGGCATAGAACCTGATTTTTTGGAACAGCTGTATACCTTTGGCAATGTAGGCCGGGATCCCCGAAACCGGGTGGTTTCCGTAGCGTATCTGGGCCTTGTGAATCCTTCCTATCACGAACTGTTTGCCGATTCAGATGCCGCTGATGCCCAGTGGTTCAGTGTCAATCAGCTTCCCAAGCTGGCTTTTGATCACCAGTCTATTATTGATATTGCCTTAAAGAGGCTCCGCACGAAAATCCAGTACCAGCCGATCGGCTTTAATCTCCTTAATGAGGAATTCCCGTTTTCAGATCTTGAGAATCTCTACAAAACTATCATCGGACAGGAAATCGACCGGCGGAACTTCCGTAAGAAAATCATGAGTTACGGGCTTCTGAACGAAACGGCAAATCTTAAAAAAGAAGGCAGCGGAAGGCCCGGAAAACTGTTTACCTTCAATCAGGGAAAATATAAAGCGCTTGAAGAAGCAGGTTTCTATTTCGAGATCAAATAAATTTTTATTGCTGTAAATCAATACTTTAATTTTATTAGCGTAAAATAAACACAAATATATTTGGAGTGTAAAATTATATTCTTTTAAATTTGTGTAAAAATAACGCAATAATGAAATATACAGTAAAAGATATCATTGAACGGTTCCAGCATAAAGAAAAATTACCGTTTCTTTTCTTTTGGGGGCATACCGTAAAAGATGAAGTAACAAAAGCCTGCTTCAGCCAGTGGTTTCCCGCTGCGTTTAAAGAAAAAGGAATCATATACAAAACGGCAGAACACTACATGATGGCGGGAAAAGCAGAATTATTTGATGACCATGAAACTCTAAAGGAAATATTAAATTCGGAAACTCCTAATCAGGTAAAAAGCCTGGGAAGAAAAGTCAGGAATTTCGATCCTCAGATTTGGGACAGGCACAAATATGAAATCGTAAGACAGGGAAACTTTCTGAAGTTCTCACAGCATCAGCCTTTAAAAGCTTTTCTTCTGTCAACGGATAATAAGATTTTGGTAGAGGCCAGTCCTTGTGATACCGTTTGGGGAATCGGAATGACTGAAACGGATCCAAGGGCAGAAAATCCATTGCAGTGGAATGGTGAGAATCTTTTAGGCTTTGCATTAATGGAAGCCAGGGATGAATTGAAGGGATAAAAACGATCATCAAACACAAAATTATTCATTATGGAAAAGACAGAACTGCATCCGCAAATCTTTCCGATCGAAGATTTATCTGTTAAGGCACGAAGGAAAACACTGATCAGTGGATTGAAGTATGTTTTGAGAACAGATGTCATGTACCGTAAAGTATAATTTATTAAACCAGGTGCAGAATTATGTCCTTTTCAATTAGCGTAAATATAACACAAATATTAATTTTAAAAACCTAAAGCTATGTTCGGTTTCAGACACATCAAATTCGATTCAATGACCTACGTGATTCATTTCAGCAATGGTAAAATCGTTAAAGAAGGAAGAGGATTATCTTTCTTTTATTTCGCACCGGATTCATCTATTGTTGCGATTCCGATGGGGAGCAATGACCTGCCGTTTATTTTTAATGAAAATACGCTGGATTACCAGACGGTAAGAATTCAGGGACAGATCAGTTATAAAATCACCGATCCGAAAGCACTTTCCAATACGCTGGACTTTACCGTAAATGAATCCGGGGTATATAAGAAAAATGATATGGAAAAGCTGAACCAGAGAATCATCAACCTGGCGCAGACCTCTACCTCTTCCTTTATCCATGAGCTGAGTTTAAAAGATGCGATCCGTTCTGCAAAGCAGATTGAAGCCAATATCATGGAAGGACTGATGAATTCAGAAGCTGTGAAAACCATGGGCATCGAAATTATGGGAGCCAGTATCCTGGCGGTTCAGACCACGCCTGAGATGGCAAGGGCGCTGGAAACCGAAACGAGGGAAAAGCTACAGCAGCAGGCTGATGAAGCGATTTATGAAAGAAGGAATTTTGCGGTGGAGCAGGAAAGAAAAATAAAAGAATCCGAACTGAATACCGAAATTGCCGTAGAGGAAAAACAAAAGCAGATCGAGGAGAAAAGGATGGAAACCGAAGTGCAGCAGGAAGAAAACAACAGGATCCTGAGAGAAATGAAGCTGGCAGCTGACATTTCTGTTGAAAGCCAGAGAAAGCAGCTGATCCAACAGAAAACTGAAAACGACAGGAAAGAAGCGGAAACCCAAGGATACGTTCTGGAAACTTCTCTGAAACCGTACAAGGAAATGGACTGGAAGATACTGAATGCTTTGAGCGGAAAGCAGGATGCAAAAAACAACATAGCTTTAGCCTTCAGGGAACTTGCGGAAAATGCAGGAAAAATAGGTCACCTTAATATCAGTCCTGACCTACTGGAAACTATTCTGAAACACTAAAGCAGAAAAAAGAAAAGGAAACGATCAGTATATTTGAATTCAAAAAAGTATGAGTCATGAAAATAGAGTATGCCATCATCATTAAAAATAAAACCAGGCTTGAATCTCTGACAGAAAGGTTTAACACCAAAGCACAGGCTCAGTTTTATATTGAAAGCTCGGGAGGGAATTTTCAGGAATATGTAGAAGAGCATGAACAGTTTTACCGTTCATTCCTGGAGATTCAGACCAGACTTTCCAAAGTCATTAAAAATAAATTAATCGAAAGAGAGTTTGTGCCGTCTTATATTTTTTCTGATAACCATCTGATTGTTGTCATCGGGCAGGACGGATTGGTGGCCAACGTCGCCAAATATTCCAAAAATATCCCGATGATCGCCATTAATCCTGATGAAGAAAGATATGATGGCGTATTGCTTCCCTTCACAGTAAAAAATTTTATGAACGGAGTAAATTCCGTTATTAACGAAGATTTTAGTTCAAAGAAGATGAGGTTTGCCGAAGCAGTACTGAATGACAGACAAAAACTATTAGCCGTGAATGACCTGTTCATCGGGATTTCCTCCCATGCTTCGGCAAGATATAAGATTATGCTGAACGGAAAAGAGGAAACTCACTCTTCCAGCGGGATTATTGTCTCTACAAAAACCGGAAGCACAGGATGGCTGAGTTCTATTTTTAATATGGCCTACGGGATTTCAGGCATAGCTGATCCCGGATATCCGGATCTGAATGAAGAAGACCTGTATTTTGCAGTGAGGGAGCCTTTTAAAAGTATCCGGACACAAACCGGCATCTGTGGCGGCATGCTGAAAAAAGGCAGTACGCTGGTTATAGAATCGTTAATGCCGAATAATGGTTTTATATTCAGTGACGGAATTGAACAGGATTTCCTGCAGTTTAACAGCGGCGCTACGGCAGAAATAAGGCTTTCAGAAGAAGAAGCGGTTTTGGTAATATAAAAAATAAAAAAAATGAAGACGATAACATATTTAAAAAGTGATGCAACAAACCCCCAAATCGTGGGGAATAAAATCGTTGCCCATCTCTGCAATGATATCGGAGGCTGGGGAAAAGGTTTCGTTTTAGCCATTTCGAAAAGATGGAAAGAACCGGAAGATGATTATAGACAATGGTTCAGCAGTAAAGAAAACTTTGAGCTTGGACAGATTCGAATGGTTAGGGTAGAGAATGACCTATGGGTCTGCAATATGATTGGCCAGCATAAAACGATTACGGATTCTAAAGGAATTCCTCCTATCCGGTATGAGGCTGTCGAAAAGTGCCTGGAGAAACTTTCAGATGAAGCTTTAAAAATGGGTGCAGGTATTCATATGCCAAGGATCGGCTGCGGTCTGGCAGGAGGGAAGTGGGAAGAGATTGAGCCCATCATCGAAAGGACCTTACTCAGCAATGATGTAGAAGTATACGTTTATGATTTTAACTAAAAATTAAATTGAACCATGAAAACGATAAAACTATACAGACCTGTAGGTGAAAAGGAAATGATGCTGATTATCGCAAGCCACTACAGAAAATTTCCTCCGAGACTTGAATGGCAGCCCATTTTCTATCCTGTCCTGGATGAAGGCTACGCTTCCGAAATTGCCGAAAAATGGAACACCCGTGATGAAGCGGGAAATTATCTCGGCTTCGTAACCAGATTTGAAGTATCGGAAGATGAAACAGATAAATATCAGGTGCAGAATGTCGGAGCAAGAAATCATAATGAACTGTGGGTTCCTTCAGAAGAACTGGAGGCTTTCAATCAGGCCATTGTGGGAAATATTGAAGTGATCAAAGTATTCATAGGGAAAGAATTTAAAGAACCTGCCAGTACGGAGATAGAACATTTTATTATTAAACAATAAAAATTAACGATGACCAATAAAGGAATGGCAAAAGATACTTTGGAAATTTTAGCCAAAAAATATTACATAAACGATCATAAAGAGAGAATCAGCATAAAAAGTGAAATGGAAATCTGTACTAAAGAAACCGATTTATTTTCATCCGAAGAATTATCGGAAATGATAGAAAATCCGCTTCCGGAAATCAATTTCGAAACAAAATTTGAAGTCTGGAGATGCAGTTCGGTAAAAGCAATTTTACAATTATCTGAAGAAGAGAACCAGGAAAAAAAAATGTGCCTGAATTTTGCATCGGCAAAAAATCCGGGCGGTGGTTTTATGAACGGCGCGGAAGCACAGGAAGAAAGCCTGGCAAGGACTTCGGGACTGTACGAATCATTGCTTAAAGGCTGGACGTATTATGAAACCCACCGGGCAATGAAGTCCTGCTTCTACACCGATACGATGATTTACAGCCCGAAAGTTCCGGTTTTCAGGAAAGACAAAGGAGAACTGCTGCGAAAACCTGTTTTATGTAACTTCATCACTTCTCCCGCAGTGAATGCAGGGGTCGTAAAACGTCAGGAACTGGAGAGAATTCATGAAATTTTTGGAGCGATGGATGTAAGAGCTGATAAAATGCTGGCATTGGCTTTACATCAGGGAAATGAAACCTTGATATTGGGAGCCTGGGATGCGGCGTTTTTAAAAATGACCCGAATGAAATTGCTGAACTGTTTAAAAAGCATCTTCATGGAAAGTATAAAAATAAATTTAAAAGAGTGGTTTTTGCAATTTTGACAAAAAAGGAGGAAATGATAAAGCCGTTTGAAGAAATAAAATGCAACTCAAATTAAAAAAATATAAAGAACAACTACAGGATTGGCCACAGCAAGGGCGTCATATCATGGCTCAATATGATGATGAGAAAATCGTTGTCTATCAGTCTTACCGGAAAGAAATTAGCGAATTTGCCGTTAAAAATCAATATTTTGGCGGCGCTTTCAGTCTGGAAAGAATGACATGGATCAAACCGAACTTTCTTTGGATGATGTACCGAAACAGATGGGGGACAAAAGAAGGTCAGGAATATGTTTTGGCAATTCATTTAAAAATGGAAGCCTTTAAAACATATCTGGGAAATGCCGTTTATTCTTCATACGATGACAAATTGGGAATTTCGAGGGAGGAATGGAAGGATCAGGTAAAGGAATCTTCTGTGAGGCTGCAATGGGATCCGGATCATGATCCTTTTGGAGGAAAATCAGAGAGAAGGGCAATTCAGGTAGGTTTGAGAAATGATTTCATTACATCTTTTGCTCAAAATGATATTATTTCAATTGATGATATTTCAGATTTTGTGAAAGAGCAACATCAGTTTGTATTGAATAGTGATCTGGACCATCTGATGCTGCCTGAAGAAAAACCGTTGCTGTTTGACGATGAAGGTTTAAATAAAAAGTTAATGCTAAATAAATAATGGAAGACAAACTCTTACTTGCTTCAAAATCGCTTACAGGAATTTCCATTGGTGATGCTTTCGGAGAAAGCTTTTTCGGTGAAGAAAAGCTGATCAAAAATTATATTCATCAGCAGCTGATTCCGGACGGTTCTTTAGATTTTACAGATGATACTATTATGGCGATTGCCGTTTTTAAATCTTTGGAAAGATTTGGGGAAATCGACCAGATATTTTTGGCAGAAGAGTTTACAAAGAACTATTATTTAGATATCAACAGAGGATACGGACCTTCAATGCATTCATATTTTAGGGCTATAAAAGATGGGGAAAACTGGAAAGAAGTTTCTTATTCAAAATTTGAAGGGCAAGGCTCAATGGGCAATGGCGGAGCAATGAGGGCTTCAGTAATCGGAGCCTATTTTTATGATGATTGGGATAAGCTTAAACTTAATGCAGAACTTTCCTGTGAAGTGACCCATGCCAATAAAGAAGCGATCGAAGGCACGAAAGCCATTGCACTGGCTGCAGCATTAGCCGTTCAGGAGAATTTAGGAACTGCAAAATTTCATCAGGAAGATTTTATTAAGAAGATCCAACATGAGTTAAAGGATTCTGATATGAAAAGCAAATTGAACAAAGCCTTATATTTAGATGGAAATCCAAGTATTGAATTATTAGTCAAAACTCTGGGAAACGGAATTGAAATGACTGCTCAGGATACGGTTCCAATAGTGATCTGGATGCTTTCAAGATATAGAGACAATTTTGAAGAATGTATTTGGAATACCGTTTCAGCTCTAGGCGACAGGGATACTACCTGTGCAATGGCAGGAGGAATAAGTATTTTATGCAGTGATAAAAATTCAATTTTAGATTGGACAAGAAATGTAGAAAACTGGAAAAAAAGTAAATTTTATGAACATTGAATTGATCAAAGGTGACATCACCAAAATAAAAGCAGATGCAATCGTGAATGCAGCCAATTCAGCATTACTTGGCGGAGGCGGCGTTGATGGTGCCATCCATCACGCAGGAGGCCCGCGGATTCTGGAAGAATGCAGGGAAATCAGGAATAAACAGGGGAAATGCAGCACCGGAGAAGCAGTCGTAACAACAGCCGGAAATCTTCCGTTAAAATATGTAATTCACACCGTGGGTCCGGTTTGGAATAATGATAAAGAAAAGTGCTCAGCATTATTAGCAAACTGCTATAAAAATTCTTTAGCGTTGGCTGAAAGCCTTGGGGTCAATACAATTGCTTTTCCCAATATCAGTACAGGAGTTTATGGGTTTCCGAAAGAACTTGCCGGGAAAATTGCGGTCGATGAGGTAAAAAACTTCAGATCAGACGTCATACAAAAAGTTATTTTTGTCTGTTTTGATGATGAAAATGAAAATATTTATAAAAGGCTATTAGAATAACACAATGAAAAAGCTAACCATACTAAGCGGTGCCGGAATCAGCGCCGAAAGCGGAATACAAACCTTCAGGGACGGAAACGGGCTCTGGGAAAACCATAATGTAACGGATGTAGCCAGTCCGGAAGGCTGGAGAAGAGACCGGGAACTGGTTCTTGAATTTTACAACCAAAGACGCCGCCAGCTTCATGACGTGGAACCGAACGATGCTCACCAACTCATTGCAGGGTTAGAAAAACATTTCGAAGTTCAAATTATCACTCAAAACATCGATGATTTACATGAAAGGGCGGGATCTTCAAATATCCTCCACCTTCACGGGGAACTGTTCAAATCATGTTCCTGCAATAATAAAAGCCTGATTTACGAACAGAAAGAGGATATTAAGATCGGGGATAAAGCAGAAGACGGCGCCCAGCTGCGGCCTTTTATTGTATGGTTCGGGGAAGAGGTTCCGCTGATGAAAGAAGCGGCGAAACAGGCTAAGGAAGCCGATATTTTTCTGGTGATCGGAACTTCTCTGCAGGTGTACCCGGCAGCAGGATTGATCCATGATATCAAAGATGACTGTCTTCTCATTGTCATCAACCCGAATGAAACCGGCTTCGGCTATGGCCAGAGAGCCGTCGTCATGAAAGAGACCGCCACACAGGGAATGAAATTGCTGTTTGATAAACTGGTCAATCTCGCATAATGGAAAATGCAGTAAAAGCCGGAATATTCGGCGTTTGTATCGGTGATGCCTTGGGTGTGCCGGTAGAATTCAAAAAAAGGGAAGACCTGAAAAAAGCTCCGGTCACAAAAATGCTGGAATACCTGTCTTGGAATCAACCAAAAGGAACGTGGAGCGATGACAGCTCATTAACACTTTGTCTTGCCGACGAATTAACGAAAGGCTATGATCTGGAAAAAATCGGGCAAAGTTTTGTAAAATGGAATAAATATGGACACTGGACAGCTCACGGAAGGCTTTTTGATATTGGCGGAACAACAAGACATTCTATTGCAAGACTGATTAAAGGTGAAAGTGCAAAATTTTCAGGAAATATTTTTGAGGAAGATAATGGGAATGGTTCTTTGATGAGGATCCTTCCCCTGGCTTTTTATCTTAAAGATGAAGAAGATATTGAGAAAATTTATCAGACCGTAAAAGAAGTTTCGGCCATTACACACGGGCATTTCCGTTCTGTTTTTGCCTGTTTCATCTACGTAATTTTTGCTGTTGAACTGATTAAAGGAAAAGATAAAACAGAAGCATACAATTATGTACAGGAAATATCTTTGGAATTTGCAGAAAATCAAGGCTTTAATCCAAATGAAATTATACTTTTTAAAAGAATCTTAAAAAATGATATTTCAATTTATCATGAAGATGAAATTAAAAGCAGTGGCTACGTTCTCCACAGTTTAGAAGCCTCGTTATGGTGTTTTCTAAATTCTGAAAGTTATGCCGAAGCGGTTTTAAAAGCCGTCAATTTAGGAGAAGATACCGATACCACCGGAGCCATTGCAGGCGGGCTTTCCGGAATATATTATGGTTTTGAAAATATTCCTGAAGAATGGATTTCTGAACTGGTGAGGAAAGAAGATATTGAAAATTTATGCGATAAATTAGAGAAGAAATTAATGAAATAAAACACCAACCCATGAATGAACAACAAAAGAAAAAGACGAGCAAATTCCTGAGTTATGTTCTCAGGCACCATCCCGAACTCATTGATTTGAATCTGGATGAGAACGGCTGGGCAAATGTTGAAGAGCTGATCACAAAATCCAAAAATGACTCTCAGGTTTTTACTTTTGAAGAGCTGGATGAAATAGTACAGACCAACAGTAAAAAAAGATTTGCTTTTAATGAAGATAAAACAAAGATCAGAGCCAGCCAGGGACATTCGATTGATATAAACCTGGCCTTAATTGCACAACAGCCACCGGAATTTCTTTATCACGGAACCGCTCAAAATAATGCAGCATCCATTTTAGAAAAAGGGATTGAAAAAAGAAGCCGGCAGCATGTTCATTTAAGCATCGATAAGGAAACTGCAACAAACGTTGGAATGCGTCATGGAAAGCCGATAATTCTCACCATAAGCACAGGAAAAATGTTTGAGGATGGAATAGAATTTTATTTATCAGAAAATGAAGTCTGGCTGACGGATTTTGTGCACCCTAAATATATTGTGGAGTAGATGATATGGGCAGAACATTGGCAATAGGGGATATCCATGGTGGATTTAAAGCATTGATACAGGTTTTGGAAAAAGCCGGAGTTACTGAAAAAGATACCCTGATTTTCCTCGGGGATTATGTGGATGGCTGGAGCGGGTCTTCCCGGGTTATTCAGTTTTTAATAGAACTTTCCGGCAGGCAGGAATGTATTTTCATCAAAGGAAACCACGATGCCTGGTGTGAAGACTGGCTGTGTTTCGGAAGAAGCGAAAACGTATGGCTTTCCAACGGCGGCAAAAGTACCGTTAACAGTTATTCGGATTATGATCCGGAAGATCTGGACCGGCATCTTGAATTTTTTCAGAATCTGAAAAATTATTATGTGGATGAGTACAACCGCCTGTTTATTCACGCGGGATATTCCTCTATGCATGGTCCGGAAAAAGAAGTCTATACCAGTAATTACCGCTGGGACAGAACCCTTTGGGAAACAGCCGTTGCCATGGATCGAAAATTATCTAAAAACTCAGCACTTTATCCGAAACGCCTGCTTCTGTACAGCGAAATATTCGTCGGTCACACACCAACCTTATATCTGGGAAGCACAAAACCGGTTCATAAAGCCAATGTCTGGAACCTGGATACCGGTGCCGCTTTTACCGGAGTGCTGTCCATAATGGATATTAATACCAAAGAATACTGGCAAAGTGATCCGCTGCCTTTTTTATACCCTAATGAAAACGGTAGAAACCGGATTGAATAGAAAAACAGCAGCATTTTATCATTCTGACAAAAGAAGAATCTCAAAAATGAGTAATCGGTTCTTTGCTCAACACCTGAACTATATTTGCAGACCTTCAGTCTGTGTTTCCAGTAAAGATAGGAAGCAATGATTAAATAAATTCACCATTTCGCAGTTTTATAAAAACGGAGTAATTTTAAAGTCTGAAATATCATGTCCATGAAACTGAACGCTCTCTTATGTACTTTTATATCCTGTTGGTGTTTTGCCCAGGCTCAATTTAAGACGCCTTTCGAAAAAGGGAATCGCAATCAGACGGTTACCTATGAAGAAATGAATGCCTATTATCAGGATTTAGCCAGAAACTTCAGCACCATTCAATACCTGAAAAAAGGGGAGGATGACAACGGAAAACCGATCTTTGTGGTGATATACAATCCCTTTCCGGAAAAAGATCCGGACCGGTTAAGAAAAGAAAAAGCGGTTCTGTTGATCAATAACGGGATTCATCCCGGCGAACCTGACGGGATTGATGCTACCATGATGCTGATGAGAGATCTGGCAACGAAGAAAATCAAAACGCCGCAGAATTTTATCGTTGCAGCTATTTCAGCCTATAACGTAAGCGGAATACTGAACAGAGGATCGTTTTCCAGAGCCAATCAGAACGGACCTGAGCAGTACGGTTTCAGAGGAAATGCCCGGAACTATGATCTGAACAGGGATTTTATTAAAGCGGACACTAAAAATGCAAGAAGTTTTCAGGAGATCTATCAATGGCTGAAGCCGGATGTTTTTATTGATAATCATGTAAGCAACGGCGCAGACTATCAGTACACTTTTACCTACATTTCTACATTCAAGGAACGGCTGGGAAATGTACTGGGAACTTATTTCTATAAGGATTTCCAGTCTGAAAATCTTGAAGGTTTAAAAACGGCCGGGTACGAAAGTACACCATATGTGAATATCCACGGTGATGTTCCGGAGATCGGGTTTGCCGCTTTTGAAGATTCCCCGAGATATTCTACAGGGTACGCTTCCCTGTTTAATACTTTGGCTACCATGCCGGAGACCCATATGCTGAAATCTTATGATAAAAGAGTAGATGCAACCTATCAGTACATGCGGGTCAATCTTGAGAATTTAGATAAGGAATATAAAAAAATAAAACGGCTCAGGATTGAAAACCTCAGACAATACCTGCCCGGAAAACAGTACGGAATCCGCTGGAAAATAGATTCAACGAAATATACAACGATGGATTTTAAAGGCTATGAAGGAAAATATAAGCCGAGCGAAATTTCCGGAAAGCCGAGATTGTATTATGACCGGAATAAGCCTTTTACCAAAAAAATAAAACTGTTTACTACGGCAGTTGCTACAGGATATGTCACCATTCCTGAATATTATATAATTCCCTGGTCACAGTACCGCATTATTGAAGAGTTAAAAAGAAATGGGATCCGGATGAAACCGCTTCTACGTGACAGCACGGTAACAGTAGAGTCCTATGTCATTAATGACTTTAAAACGGTTAAAAATCCTTATGAAGGCCATTATCTTCATTATGAAACTACGGTTGATGCGTCCAGTCAAAGCAAGACTTTCTCAGCTGGGGATTATCTTGTCCATGTTAATCAGGAGGGTGCAAAATACATTATTGAAACACTGGAACCGGCAGCCCTGGATTCTTTTTTCAACTGGAATTTCTTTGACGGTATTTTATCGCAGAAAGAATATTATTCAGCTTATATTTTTGAAGATACGGCTGCGGAATTATTGAGAAAAGATAAAGATTTAAAACAGAGATTTGAAGCTAAAAAAGCTGATGATCTGCAGTTTAATGATGACGGGGAAGCCCAACTGGACTGGATTTACAGAAACTCTCCCTATTTTGAAAAAGATACATTCAGGCAGTATCCGGTATACAGGATTTTATAAGTTTTTTATTTTATTCTTTGTTTAATAACAATACCAATCATTGAGTAATAAGAAAGACGTCTCTTTAGAAACGTCTTTTTTGTTATTTGGGAAAGCCTCTTTTAAGAGCAATTTCCGCTCTTTTCACGGCGATTTTCTCTTTCCAGTCCATATATTTCTTTTTGAAATTCTTCTTCATGATATCATCGAATTTACGCTGAACCGTAAGATTCCAAAGCGAGTGCGCTTTTACACCCCAGGATTTATCCCACGCCCGTAGGGAAAGTGAGAAACTTCCGTCCAGATATTTCATCCAGTGCCACCATCCGGTGGGCATAAACAGGGTATCGCCGTGTTCAAGGAAACATTCAATACCTTCCACGCCGTCCAGGGCAGGAAATTTGGTGAAATCAGGATTTTCGATGTCATAATCTTCCAGGGCATAGGTGGCGTAAGGAAGCTGGTACAGCCTTTCTTTCCATTTATATTCAAATAAAAGAACGTGTTTTCTCCCGTTAAAGTGCGTATGGAAAATATGCGCCATATCGATATCATAATGAAGGAATGTGACGGAACCCTTGCCCCCGAAGAACATAGACGGATACTTATCTAAAAACCCACCCATGAGGGCTTTTGGGGAAATATAATCTTCCAGTAATTTTCTCGCATGTTTTATAGGGTCAAAAAAGAAAATTCTCAGATCCGTAGGCTTTTCCTGAATCAGATCTATATAATCTTTGAACATCATTCTTGTCGTAGGAGTATTAATCGGAGCCGCAGGATCAGCCTTGGCACTGTCGTACAAAGGAACTTCCACATCGCCCACTACCTCCTTTATATATTCCATGGTCCATTTTTGGTATGCCGGCCAGTTTTTCGCCATGTTCTTGATAACCACGGGCCTTCTGGGCTTCAGATACTTTTTGGTAAACTCTTCCTGGGTAATATCATCTACAATATCGATCGGCTTTAAATTAATTCCCATTTTTTAAAAATTTAATGTTACAAAATTATTAAATAATAATATATGTTAACAGGTTTAAGTTTTTTTTAATCTATGATTCAAATCATTTTTAACGATTAGTCTAAATAAAAATATACCAGATAATTACATAGAATATTTTAGTCAGCATTAGCTTACATTCAAAAGGACCTGATTCTTTAAATTTGGCCCTTATTGATTAAAGATAAAGAGTTTAAAGTTAATAAAATATGAGTCAAATAAGATATTCTTTCATTTTTTTATTCTGAAAGAATAATTATGGTTGAAATAAAAGATCAGGATTATGGAAAATGTTATTATAATCTGGAAAAATATCTGGATTCATAATCCGGCTCTTTTTAAATGAAGCAAAATATAGCATCAATACTATTATTAAGCACACTCTTATTCACGATAAAAATAGTATTAAAATAAAAGCATAATGTGTAAAAACATCACTATGTTTGTAGTGATAAAAAACAGCCTTTAACTTTTCCTTTTAAATAGCATCTTTAAAGATGTAACAAAAAGCAGTAACCGTTAACTAATTAATCAAATAATACATTATGAAAATGAAAATCTCCTTGTTCCTGATGGTTTTTCTCTCTGTTCTCTCGTTTGCCCAGAAAACGGTCTCGGGGAAAATCACCGATGAAGATGGTGTAGCGATCCCGAGCGCGAGTGTAACAATAGAGGAGCCGGGTAAGGACGCAATCCTTGCCTATGGGATTACTAACTCGAAAGGGGAATATAAAGTAACCTTTACTTCCGCAGAACCGAATGTCGACCTTAAAGTAAAGGCATTCAACCAAAGACCTTTGACCAAGCAGATCAATAACAGCGACCAGACGCTGAGTTTTAAGATGGAAGGGGAAGCCACGGAAATCAAGGAAGTACAGCTGAAAACAAAAATGATTACCGCAAGAGGCGATACCATTGCCTATGACCTTAAAGCTTTCGACAGCAAAAGCGACAGGACGCTGGCGGATGTTATGAAAAAAATCCCGGGAATCGAAGTCAATACCGACGGGACCATTCTTTACCAGGGAAATGCGATCAATAAATTCTACGTCAACGGAAAAGACTTAATGGAAGGCGGTTATGGAACTATCAGCAACTCGCTTCCGAAAGATGCCGTACAAAAAGTTGAGGTACTGGAAAATCACCAGCCCGTAAAAATACTTCAGAATAAAGTGCCTTCCGATCAGGCGGCCATCAATATCAAACTGAAAAATTCCGTCACCATGACCGGAAGGGGAGAAGTGGGAACCGGTTTCGGAGATCCGTGGCTGTGGAATGTCAAGCTGACGCCGATGTTCTTCGGCCAGAAAAGCCAGTGGGTGGTTAACTATAAAACCAACAACATGGGTGAACAGGTAGAAAATGAAGGGAATATCCTGGCTTTCGGAAACCGTTTCGAAGGAAGAAGAATCAACGCTTCCCAAAACGACTGGCTGAATGTAGAAAATGCAAGCACGCCCAACCTTCCGGTGAAAAGATACCTAATGAACAATGTACATTACCTGTCTGCCAACTACCTGACCAATATTGACAAGAAAAAAGAATGGGAACTTAAAGCTAATGCCAATTATACTAATAATGCAGTGGAAAGGGAGTCTTACAGCCGGACCGATTATTTTGCAACGACAGATGAGCCTGCCTCTACTGTTACCCAGAATATTTTAAATAACTTTTACACCGATAAGGCAAAAGGCGAATTAATCTTTACCAAAAATGCTAAAAAGGGATTTTTTAAAAATACAACAAGTTTCTCACAGTATTGGAATGCAGACCGAGGAATTGTTGACAGAACGGTTAACAGTGTCGTAAACTCTACAACACATGGAGAAGAGGCGATTGAATCTCCTACAACATCATTCCAGAACTCATTAAGTACAATTGTTCCATGGAAAGAGAAAATGGTGAATGTATTGTCTTATATAAGTTATCAGACCGACCGGCAGACTTTGGACGTTACTCCGGCATCCTATCTTAATATTCCGGGATTTAATCCGAATACTTATGCAGAAATGGTAAGACAGAATTTAAGGCTTAAAACATTCGAAGCCAATCATTCGGCGAATATCGGTTTTTCAACTAAAGGATGGACATTTACTCCTGAGATCGGATTTAATTTCAAATCCACGGACTTAAATTCAGCACTGACAAATCTTCAGGATGGTACCTACTTCGGATATGGAAAGAATTATTACAATGACCTGAAATATACAACGGCAACACCTTATGGAAGTGTGGGCGTAAATTATAAGAATGATTCGTGGATGCTCTATGCCAGCTTCCCGGTAAATTCCAATAATATCAAAGCAGAGGATCCGTTAAGAAATGTATCAAAAGAAGTCAATAAAGTAACCTTTGAACCCAGTATTTTTGCACAGTATACCTTTGCTTCTTTCTGGAAAGCTTCGGTAAATACCAATATCAATAATAATTTCGGAGAAATCAATACGGCCTATTCAGGATTTTTAATGACTTCGCCTAACGGGCTTAATGCGATGGACGCAAGCAATCCTATCCCTCAGAATAATAATAAATCTGCCGGAACAAGAATAGAATACAGAAACCCGTTGAATAATTTATTTTTTAATGTCAATTATCGATATACAGACGCAAAAAGAAATTTGATTTCATCTCCGATAAGAAATAATTCCGGCCAGACTGTGATGAAGTATTTAGAACAGGAAAATCACGTTCTGAATAATGGTTATTCTGCTGAAATAGGGAAATATTTCCCAAAATTTAAAACCAATGCTTCTGTAAATTACAGCAACAATACCTCAAGATCTGATGCCTACCAGAATAATGTTGCCTATAACAGCAGAAACAATTCCCAGTCATACGGATTTAAAGTTAACAATACGTATTTCAGCTGGATGAGTATTGACTATAATTTTAATATCTCAAGGACAAAACAAATCAGCAAAAGTATTGTTCCGCAATTGAACAATGAAAATTCCAGAAGCGGATTTACTCATAATTTAGGATTGTTTTTCTACCCGATAGAGAACCATACGATAGGATTTAACTGGGATCAGGTCAATACAAGTTCAGCTGACCAAAAATACAATAACGGCTTTTACGATTTGTCATACCAGTTCACATGGTCTAAAAAGAAAATTGATTTTGAACTTAAATGGATGAATATCGCCAATAAGAAAGTGTTTGAAACATATGATATCAACCCGCAAAGTATCTCTTTCACCAGAGTTCAGCTCCGCCCGAGCCAGGTAATGTTTACGGTAAAATTCAATTTCAAATAATATAAACAAAACCAATCTCACTGAGATTGGTTTTTTGTTTGTTTTCGGATAGTAATGTAATGCATCAGCTTTCTTTGCTTTCCTGCTGTATCGTATGATAATAATTCGGAAACCGGAGCTGGACGGTTGTGCCCTGATTTTCGTTTGAGCTTACAATAAGTTCCCCTTGATGCATTCTGACGATATTTCTTGCCAAAGGCAGCCCGATTCCGTAACCTTCATAATTATTGGTATTCGAAGCCCTGAAAAAAGGGTCGTAGATCTTATTCATTTCCTCTCCGGGAATTCCGATGCCGTTGTCTTTTACAATGATGTAGACATCCGTATCCGTAGCGCCTAATGATACTTTTACCTGCTCAAAATCGGAGTATTTGCAGCCGTTCTGGATGATATTAGTTACAGCCAGATGCAGCAGCTGCTCATTTCCTAGAACTTTCAGCTTCTTCGGGTTATCGGGAAGCATGCTGATGTCCAGGAAAATATTATTCTTTACATCAATTTTCCGTAAGGTTTCGATAACATCCCACAACAGCTGGTCGATCCTTACCTTATCCATTTTCTGGATCTTCCCGTCAAAACCGGTCTGGGCGATCATCAGCAACGCCTTGATTTTCCTGTCCAGCTTTTCAGCTTCATCAAGGATAATCCCGAGGGTTTCCTTGTACTCATCATTGGTCCTGGAAATTGAGAGGGCGACATCGGCTTCGCCCATAATGGATGTCAGGGGTGTTCTCAGTTCATGGGATACATTGCCGATCAGGTGATTCTGGGTTTCAAAAGATGTTTCAATGCGGTTAAGCATATCGTTGAAGGTGCCGATCAGTTCATTCAGTTCCTTATTGTCCGGCTGGGGTTCAAGCCTGAGGTGGAGGTTTTCGGAACTAATATCTTTTACTTTCCCTGTAATTTTCAGGATAGGCTTAAATAATGTTTTGGATAAATAAAAAGAAAAAATCATGCTGAAGAACAGCGAAAGGACAATACACGTGATCAGCGTACGCTTCAGGAAGCCCAGGTAATAGACGACATAATGGTTTTTGGCAGACGCAATGGCAATATAATTCTTGTCGTCATGCCGGAAGGTCTGGCCGATATAATAAAATTCTTTGTCGTTATAATTGGATTCTCCTTTCCTTACGATGCTTTTGAAAAAAGAATCCGGAATATGAATTTCCTGTGAAATCTTTCTGAAGTTGGTATCTGTAGGAACTGCAAAAACATAATCGCGCTCCATCGGAAGTTCTTCGTCGTTCAGGCCGTTTAAAATATAATTTTCCGGAATATCGAGGTTGTCTTTGCTTTTTTCGATCTGAATGATCGTGGTGGTCCGTATTTTAAGCAGCTCATAAAACCGCTGATGTGAAAAATTGACAATTGAAAAATATACCAGCCCGCTGAACAGCAGGATGATGGCGGTGAAGACCAGCATCAGAAGCACCATCGTCTTGGTCTGGTTGGTTATGACTCTGTTGAACATCCGTTACGGTTTTTTCATGACGTATCCCATCCCGATCACGGTATGGATCAGTTTTTCATCTTCCTGATGATCCAGTTTCTTCCTTAGATAGTTGACATAGACATCCACTACATTGGTTCCCAGGTCATAATTCACGCCCCAGACCGCATCCAGGATTTCCGCTCTGGAAATCACTTTTTCCGGGTTATTCAGAAAATACAGCAGCAGCTTATATTCCGTTGAGGTCAGCGATATTTCTTCCCCTGCCCGGGTTACTTTTTTGGTGTAATCATTAAGAATCAGGTCTGAAAACTGGTGTAAATATTCCTGATCGGTTTCAGGCTCCGCAATTTCAGGTGTACTTCCGTTGTTGCTCCTTCGAAGCAGGGATTTTACCCGGGCAACCAACTCAATAAATTTAAAAGGTTTCACCAGGTAATCATCACCGCCGCTTTCCAGTCCCAGTACAATATTTTCAGAAGTTCCCAATGCTGTCAGGAAGAGGATTGGGACATGTTGATTAGTCTTCCTGATTTCCTTACAGGCATCCAGTCCGTTCATTTCAGGCATCATGATATCCAGGATCACCAGATCAAAATCATTCGACTGTACGAGCTGCACACCGGTTTTTCCGTCAAACGCCACGGAAACTTCATAGCCGTTTTCCTGCAGCCCTTTCTTGATAAAAGAGACTACGCTGGTTTCATCTTCGATGAGGATAATTTTTTTCATTGGAATAGGGAATTGTACAAAAATAGAGATTTAAATTTTATATCTTCAAACGGTTACATTTAGTAAATATGAGATATAAATTATTTCATTTGAGCTATTTAGGACGAATAGGTTATCTTTGCTCCCGAAAAAATAAGTTGAAGAACAAATTAATTATATTTAAATTTATGAAAAATCTCTATAAACTATTCCTTATATCTATACTATCTGTTTCATTTGTAAATACGGTACAGGCAACAGTAAGATACGTTAATATTACCAATACATCAGGTATTGCACCCTACACTTCGTGGTCAACTGCAGGAAATAATATACAGGCAGTAATCAATGAAAGTATCGCCGGAGACGAAATCTGGATTGCGGCAGGAACTTACAAACCCAATTCTATTCCTCCAGGAGCAACGCCTTCCAATATTGGAAGCTTAACAATTTTAACCGAAAGAGATTATACTTTCTTTGTAAAAGACGGGGTAAAAATCTATGGTGGGTTTACAGGAACAGAAACTTTATTCAGCCAACGGAATATTAATGCCAATGAAACGATTTTAAGCGGAGATCTCGGTATTCAAGGAGATATGTCAGATAATTCTTATCATATCGTTGTCTCTGCAGATGGAAATATTGGTACTGTAATAGATGGATTTACATTTATCAAAGGAAATGCAAATAGCTATTCAGGAGGGATGATGATTAACAGCCATTTTATCTACAGAGCTTGTGGCGGTGGCGTTTACTCAGGTTATGGTAAAAGCACGATTACAAATAGCAAATTTTATGATATCTATGGCGGCAGTGGCGGGGCTGTATACCTTCAATACGGATACAATACTGTTTCTAACAATCTGATGTATAATAATACGGCAAATTATGGTTCCGGAATTCATACAGATCATGATACATCGGTATTTTCCGGAAATGTAATCTACAACAGTGGTGCTTTAGTTGACGGTGGTGCTATTATAACTTATTATAGTAACAATACAATCGATAACAATAAAATATATAATAATACAGCTTCCCGGGCAGGGGCCGTTATGATCACCAGTGGAAGCTGTACATTTACCAGTAATATTATCTATAAAAACAAATCAACCAACGGCATTGCAGGAGCCGTTTACCTTAATTATGGAACAAATATTTTCTTAAACAATGTCTTATACGAAAATATTGCATATTCTGCAGGAGGAGCGGTATATTCTGTAGGTAATAATACATTTACAAATACAATTGTCTATAAAAATTCATCATCCACTGGCGGCGGGGGATTTTTTTTAGGTGCAGGAACGCATATTCTTAATAACAATACATTATACAGCAATTCTGCAAGCGTCAGCGGTGGCGGAATATATACCAATAACGGGAGCAGCACTTTAAAAAACAATATCTTTTGGGATAATAAAAAAGGAGTTTCAGCCAGTATGACAGGGTCCGATTATTTTAATTATAATAACACAACCGTAATCAGCTTCTCAAATAATCTTCTACAGCTTCCGAATGCTTCTTATATAACGACCAATTATAACTTTTTAGGATCAAATCCACAAGGAAATATTTTTGCTCAAAATCCAAATTTTGGAAATCCGGACAACCCGTTAGGTGCAGATGGCATACCGCTTACAACAGACGATGGTTTGGCATTACAGAATAATAGTGTTTGCCGTAGTGCGGGAATTGCTTCGACATCTCCGGATTTTGACTGTACTGGAGCTCCCCGTGCCGGTAGCCCAAATATAGGGGCTTATGAAGTTGTCTTTCCTTTGCTTGCAATATCAGAGACAAACAATAGGAATGGTTTAAAAATTTATCCTAATCCTGCAAAAAATATTCTTTATTTTTCAGAGGAATTGAGCAATGTACGGATAATTTCGATTGATGGCAGAAATATAAGTGTTCCAACCACTAAAAAAGATGCAGACCTTTTTCAATTAGAAAAAGGCTTATATATCATTACCGGTGAAGATAAAAATGGAAATAAAGTTTCTCAGAAGTTTATTAAAGAATAAATATATTTTAATATACTTATATGAAGTAGGCTGAATTATTTTCAACATACTTTTTTATTTATCTCAACATAAGAAAAATATAAACAAAAAACCTCCGTAATTAAATTACAGAGGTTTTTAAGTATCCCCAGAAGGGAATATTAATTTGTTTTACAGATACAGGTTTTGAGTCCTGCTTATCTGCCGCTTCCATTGCCGAGAATGGCGCGGAGCAAAACATACTTCTGACGGCGCCTCAATTTTGACAAAATCGGCCTGACTGAACTGTTTCTGTAACTTGTGCGGATGAAGGGACTCGAACCCCCATGCCTTGCGGCACCAGATCCTGATTCTGGCGTGGCTACCAATTACACCACATCCGCATTATTTTGTAACCTGTATTGCTTTGTGCGTACAAATATAAAATATTTCCGGATAATTTTATACAGGATCCTGTAATTTTTTGAAGCAGATTGAGAAAAAAAGAAGTTAAGATTCATCTTCAGGCTTCTGATCATATTGATTAAGAAATATTTAATCCTTAAAAATAAATGCGTTTTCCAAATTTGTCGATCCGTTCAAATTGAAACAGGAGAACATTTTATACCAAATACTGATCAGATCAAAAACAAAAAACCTCCGTAATCAAATTACGGAGGTTTTTAAGTACCCCAGACGGGACTTGAACCCGTACGTCCTTACGGACACAGGATTTTAAGTCCTGCGTGTCTACCAGTTCCACCACCAGGGCATGGCGTGGAGCGAAAAACGGGACTCGAACCCGCGACCCCAACCTTGGCAAGGTTGTGCTCTACCAGCTGAGCTATTTTCGCATACAGTGCGGATGAAGGGACTCGAACCCCCACGCCTCTCGGCACCAGATCCTAAGTCTGGCGTGGCTACCAATTACACCACATCCGCGTTGTTTTTTTTGAAGTCGTATTTTAAAGAGCTTGCTTCGTTTTTGTGAGTGCAAATATAGGACATTTTCCTTTACTTCCAAACTTTTCAGTAAAAAAAATTAAAAAAGTTACATTTTTTATTTCCGACCCTTTATTTTACATTTCATTTTCTTACTTTTACACCGTTAATTAATATGATATGGAATTACAAGGAACGGTAAAGAAACTTTTTGATGCTCAGACATTTGCGAGCGGTTTCCAAAAAAGAGAAATGGTTATCCTTACGCAGGAGCAGTATCCGCAGCCGATAAACATAGAATTTTTATCTGATAAGATCAGTTTATTGGATAATCTGAAAGAAGGCGAGAATGTAAAAATAGGAATCAACATCAGAGGGAGAGAATGGGTTTCTCCTCAGGGCGAAACAAAATACTTCAACTCGATTACCGGGTGGAGGGTAGAGAAAGTTTCCGACAATGCTTCTGAGCCTACTCAGGCAGCACCTTCCCAGTCTGCATCTTCTGCATCCAATGAAAACCCTTTCGCGGGTGACGATGATGATGATTTGCCTTTTTAATTTAAAACAACACTTACATATAAATCCTGCTTTCTTAAGTGGGATTTTTTTTCCTGAAAATGGTTCGGCTGGATAACAAAGAGATTTCATTTCCGGATCCTGAGCTTTATGACGGTCATGAAGGCATTATTGCCTTCGGCGGCGACCTGTCGGTAGAGCGGGTCTGGTTTGCTTATCAATTGGGCATTTTCCCCTGGTACAATCCCGGGGAAGAAATTCTCTGGTGGTGTCCAGATCCGAGATTCGTCCTGGTTCCTTCGGAAATAAAGATTTCCAAATCGATGCGGAAAATACTTAACCGCGACGATTTTACGTTTTCGGAAAACCGGAATTTCAGGGAAGTGATTAAAAACTGTCAGGAAATCAGCAGAAAAGGGCAGGAGGGAACCTGGCTTTCAGAAGAGCTGATGGAATCTTTCGTTCTACTTCACCAATACGGATTGGCAAAAAGTATTGAGGTGTGGCAGCATGATGAGCTGGTCGGCGGATTTTACGGTCTGCAGATCGGGAATATATTCTGCGGCGAAAGCATGTTTGCCAAAGTAAGCAATGCCTCAAAAGCAGGGTTTATCCATTTTGTGGAAACGCATAAAAACGACCTGGAACTTATCGACTGTCAGTCGCACACCGACCACCTGGAAAGCTTGGGGGCCAAAATGATTCCCAAAGGGGAGTTTCTTAAAATTTTATACCGGAATAATGAACGCTGATAAAGAAAAATGGATCCTCTTGATTGTTCTGAGCCTGATTTGGGGCTCATCATTTATTTTGATTAAAAAATCACTGGAACATTTCAATCCGTATCAGGTCGGTGCTTTAAGGGTGCTGATTGCCGGGATTATATTGATGCCGGTTGCTGTTTCAAAATATAAACTGTTTCCGAAAAAACATTTGAAATGGCTTCTGCTGGCAGCCGTTACGGGAAATTTTATTCCGATGTTCCTGTTTCCGATTGCAGAAACGGAAGTAAGCAGCAGCATTGCCGGAATCATCAATTCCATGATGCCGATCTTCGTGATTGTCGTGGGCGCCTTAATCTGGAAGTTTGAAACCACAAAGCAGCAGATAATCGGTATCCTGATCAGCTTTGGCGGAGTTTGCCTGCTGGTCTTCGGAGGTGACGGTGAAGGCGGGGAATTTAAACTGATCCCGATTCTTTTGCTGTTGCTGGCTACCTTGTGTTATGCCATCAGCACGACTACGGTAAAATCTAAATTAATGGATGTTTCTTCCACGGTGCTGTCAGCATTTGTATTTGCGTTTGTGCTGTTTCTGCCTTCAGCCTTTGCTTTGACGTGTACGGGATTCTTTTCTACCTTCAGCTTTAATCAGGATACAATACTTGGACTGATGTTCGTAAGCTTACTATCCGTTTTCGGAACCGGACTGGCCATGATGATGAATTACAGGCTTTTAAAAGTATCTTCGCCGCTTTTTGCTTCAACAGTTACTTTACTGATGCCGGTTGTGGCCATTGCATGGGGCATCCTGGATGGTGAAAAGCTGTCTGTTCTGCAGTTTGCGGGAGCAGTAGTCATTATTGCCGGACTGATTTTTTTAAGAACGAAACCTGCCGTAAAAAACATATAGAAATTAATTGAGGAACGAATCAATTCACATATAACGGTCAGTTTTTCTATAAAACAGAGTGTTTATAATGGAAAGTTCATCCCTATAACAGCATCTAAACATGCCAGATATAAAAACTAAAAAATCCTGCACAATGCAGGATTTTATGTATACAAAAGGTCTGAAGCAAAAACTTACTTCTACGCTTTGATTCTAACTTTCTGAATTCTTCTTTTTTACCTTTGCTTTTACTTTTTTGACCTCATCCTTAATAAACGGGTACTTCTTCTGCATATCCGAAACCAAAGAAGGATCCAGTTCCAAGGCTTTAAGCAATGCTTCTTTACCTTTTTCCTGTTCTTTGAGGTTGAGATAACAATTGCTCAGCTGATAAAACAATTCTGCCCTGTTGTGTGATTTTACCGCATTGTTTAACAACGTAATCGCTTCTTCATACTCGCCTAAGAGCATTAGTACTTCAGAATAGGCATACCAGTTATAAAATCTTGTCGGTTCAGCCTCCACCAGTTTTTTCAGGCAGGAAAGGCTTTCCTCAAACTTTCCGGAATCAATGAATAAAAAGGCCAGCCTTTTCTGATAATCCAGATTGCTTTCGTTCAGGTGGGTTGCTTCTTTTGCAAAATGCAATGCTTCGGTCATCCCGCCCATTTCTTCATACAGGTAAGACTGTTCCATCATGGCCAGATAAAACTGAGGGTCTTCCCTCAACGATTTCTGGAAGGCATTCAAAGCTATGATCGGCTGCTTCAAGGCTTTATAGCAAAGTCCTATTTTATAGAATGTGAAAGCTTTGGTATATTCCAGCTCCAGCATTTCCTCATAGACCTCAACGGCCTTTTTGTATTGCCCCAATGCTTCATAACAGGCTGCTTTATTCGCGTATACCCCAACAGAGCTGGAGTTGATCGCCAATAAATAATCATACCCTTTTATTGCCTCCTCGTAATTTTTTCTGTTGAAATAAAACTGTCCGTATTCAAACCAAGCGATTTCAGAATAGGCATATTCATCCAGGTATTCATTAAGAAAGGCAACAGCCTCATCGTTCTTATTCAGATCCGAAAAGCAGACCATGCAGTTTTCCAGCGCATAATCATCGGTAGGGTCCTCCGCAAGGGCTTTCCGGTAATGTTTAAGAGCGTTAAAAGGATCTCCGAGATTTACATATTCATCCGCAATGAAATTATGAAGGAAGTTTTCTTCTTCTCTCAGTTCCAGTGCTTTTTCACAGATGTCAATGGCTTTTCTGGGGTTTCCTAAATTCGAATAATACTTTGCGTAGCAAACCAGAAAGTCTGTGTTTTCCATAGAAGAACCTTTCAGCTCATTGATAAGCTCCTTCGCCGTATTATAGTCTTCCCATTCCAGAAGGATTTCAAGTTTTTTGATCTTGATATCTAAAGAATTGGGATGAAGCCTCAGACCGTAATTCACTGCCGTATCGGCATAATTAAAGTCTCCCAGCTCCAGATAGTAAACAATAATGTCTTCCAACTCTTCTGTATCAAAGTAGAATTCATCATTGTTTTCCATCATTTCCTCGAACTTTTTTACAAGTTCATTTCCAAAATATTCTTCCAATATAAAACAGTTTTAAGATTTAAGACTTGAGATATGAGATGTACAAATACTCGGCTCTGAAAATCTTAGTACTAAATTTAATAATAAATACGATTAAAACGATGAAAAGGATGTTACTATTTATTAAATCAGACTATTGATTTTAGCTATCATTTCATCACCCAATCGATTGGCCTCTTCCTGGGACTTGGCCTCTGTATAAATTCGGATAATCGGCTCTGTATTAGACTTTCTAAGATGAACCCAATTGTTTTCAAAATCTATTTTTACCCCGTCTACCGTAGAGACCTCTTCATTTTGATATGCTTTTTCCATTTTGGTTAAAAGGTCATCCACATTAATTTCCGGAGTCAGTTCAATTTTCTTTTTGCCCATGAAGTAGCTCGGGTAACCTGCTCTTAATTCGGAGACCGTTTTGTTTTCCTTTGCCAGGTGCGTTAAAAATAAAGCGATTCCTACCAGGGAATCTCTTCCGTAGTGCAGGTCAGGATAGATAATTCCTCCGTTTCCTTCTCCGCCGATCACTGCATTCTTCTCTTTCATTAAAGTAACCACATTCACCTCTCCCACGGCACTTGCAAAATACTCAGACTGATGCTCTTTAGCAACATCTCTCAGCGCGCGGCTTGAAGACAGGTTGGAAACGGCCACGCCGTTTTTATTTTTCAGCAGATAATCGGCAACGGCAACCAGGGTATATTCTTCCCCGAACATTTCGCCGTTTTCATCAATCAGTGCAAGCCGGTCAACATCCGGATCCACGACCACTCCCAGATCGGCATTCTCTTTCTTTACCAGTTCACAGATATCTCCCAGATGTTCCTTTAACGGTTCGGGATTATGCGGGAACTGCCCGTTGGGCTCGCAATATAATTTTACAGTTTCACAGCCTAAGGTATCCAGCAATATCGGAATGGCAATGCCTCCTGTAGAATTTACAGCATCCAGAACCACTTTGAATTTTTTAGCTTTAATAGCTTCCGCATCTACCATCGGCAGGGCAAGGATCTGATGAATATGAATATCAAAAGCATCATCCCTGGTTTCGTATGTTCCCAGATCATCAACTTCAGCATAGTTGAAGTCTTCATTTTCGGCTAAAGCAAGAACTTCTGCCCCGTTTTCTCCGGTAATGAATTCCCCTTTATCGTTTAACAGTTTCAGGGCATTCCATTGTTTTGGGTTATGCGAAGCGGTCAGAATAATTCCGCCGTCTGCATGTAATTCCGGCACCATGATCTCAACCGTCGGCGTTGTGGAAAGACCCAGGTCGACCACATTGATCCCGAGGCCCTGCAGGGTTGCCGTAACCAGGGAAGAAACCATCTGTCCTGAAATTCGGGCATCTCTTCCTATAACGAGGATAAGGTCTTTTTTATTTTTATTGTTCTGAAGCCAGGTCCCGAATGCCGAAGCAAACTTCACCACGTCCAGCGGCGTAAGGTTGTCATTTACTTTTCCGCCAATGGTGCCTCTGATCCCTGAAATAGACTTGATTAACGACATTGTATTTGTATGTTTTTTTAATTGTTCTTAAATAAATTCTGCTGCAAAGATACTTATAAAATAGGAACCTTTTTTTGTAGTTTGTCATAGTTTTCTTTTACCGCTTCCGGTGGTGAAAAACGATAGCCTATATACAGCAGCCCGTAAACATTATTATTTTGAACCTGTGAGGCGGGATCCTGTTTATAACGGTATGAAGTGTAATTTAACTTCCCGCCGAACATGAAGCGTTCGGAGTTATACCCGATATGAATTCCGCTGCCGAACTTTTTAGTAAAATACTTGCTGTTTTCTTCGGGCGATTCTGTACCGTCTGCATTATCTTCCCGATAATGCGACCATTTTCCACCAACCCCGGCAAACACAAAAGGGGCGATATTCACTTTGTCTATTACTACCCAATTATAATAATATCCGATATTGATTCCCAGATTATACTGTATTTCTCTGCTTTTCAGATAATCAATTTTATTTTTGAAATAAGTCAGGTCATACTCTAACGACGGCACCAGGCTTCCGTTGCTTTCTTTTTGCCATTCTCTTTGGTAATAAATGCTTTTCAGGGAAAAATCTTTATTAAAAGAATAGGCTGTACTTCCTCCGAAGCTTTGAACCTTCAGGTCCGGAAATGTAATATAACCGTTGCCTCCCTGCCAGCCCGGCACCAGATCCTGCGTGTTCTTTATGTAAAAACCGGTCATATTTTTGTAATACATCGTCTGAATAAACCTTTTTGGGAAAAATCGGATCTTAAAATCTGTGTAAGTACTTTTGCCTTTCAAATCATTGTCATTGTTTCCGGGGATAAAACCGGGGGCGAAGGAAATACTTGCGCTGATAAACCGATAATCAAGGGACAGGGAGGTGCTAATTTTGTTATTGATCGAGAGGTTTGTCTTTGCAAACATGCTTTCTTCTGTATCATGCAATACGAAATCTTCAATATTGGTATCAAAGTTCGCCCGGACCATTACCTGATTTTCATAGGAAATGATTTTAATACTATCCGGTTTGGTCTGTGCACCGACAGCAGAGCAGGATATATAAAATAAGAAATATATTATTTTCTGTTTCAAACCATTGTGCTTAATTTCAATATGAAATTATATCATTTTTTGAATTAAAAGAGCAGGCATGCTTAAGATGCCTATGAACATCCGCAGTCTTTGTCGCAGTTTGTTCTTTTTGAACTGAATTTCTTCGGCGCAAAATTTTTCCTGAGTACTTTAAACAAAGCATAACAGGCAAATGCAACAATAAGGAGAACAAGTATGTACTGTAAAATCAGGGAAGAATCCATTATTTTAATATCTGGTATGCTAACATCGACACAAAGTAGGCCAAACCGGTCATCATCGCTACCTGAAAAGCGGTCCATTTCCAGCTTTTGGTTTCTCTGTAGACTACTGCAAGTGTAGAGATACACTGCATTGCAAATGCGTAAAATAAAAGTACGGAAACACCGGTTGCAAAACTGAAGACTTTTTCGCCGTTCGGTTTTACATCGCGTCTCATTTTATCAATCACTTTCACTTCCGGAGCATCATCTTCCAGACTGTATAGGGTAGACATGGTGCCTACAAAGACTTCTCTCGCTACAAAGCTGGTCAGGATCCCGACTCCCATTTTCCAGTCGTAACCTAAGGGAGCAATTACCGGCTCTATTCCCCTGCCCATTTTTGCCAGATACGAATGGTCAAGCTCCACGTTGGTGGCCACCCAATGATCAGTGCTTTGTTTGGGTCCGAAATAACTCAAGAACCAGATAATGATGCTGACAATGAAAATAATTTTCCCTGCTCCGGTAATAAAGTCCCAGACTTTCCCCAGGACCATCTTTAAATCGTAGGCGAAAAGCGGTTTTTTATAGGTAGGAAGGTCCATCACCAGATAGGTTTTGCCTTTGTTTTTGATGAATTTATTAAGAACGGCCGCAGAAAGCAGTGCTACGACAAATCCTAACAGATACATTCCCATCAGAACCAAAGCCTTATATTTTATTCCCAGGACAGTATCGTCTGAAATGATAAGCCCGATGATGATACTGTACACCGGGAGCCTTGCAGAACAGGTCATGAAAGGCGTCACCAGTATGGTCAATAATCTTTCTTTCAGGTTTTCGATATTCCGGGTTGAAATCACGGCCGGAATGGCGCAGGCTGTTCCCGAAACTAATGGTACGATGCTTTTGCCGTTTAATCCGAAAGGACGGAGAATCCGGTCCATCAGAAATACCACCCTTGCCATATATCCCGAATCCTCCAGCAGATACAGGAAGTATAATAAAATCCCGATCTGCGGGGCAAAGATCACAATTCCCCCGATTCCCGGAACAATTCCTTTGGAAATCAAAGAGTTAATGGGCCCTTCAGGCAGGTACTCTCCTGTAAAAGCCGACAGCCATGCAAAAAGAGCGTCGATCCAGTTCATCGGGTATTCTGCCAGAAAAAAAACGCTCTGGAAAATAATTAATAAAATCATCAGGAAAACCACGTATCCCCAGAATTTATGAACCAAAACTTTGTCCAGTTTTTCGGTCAGCAGTTCCTTGAACTGAGGCTTTTTAGAAATAACATCGGATAAAATGGTGTCAGCATGCTGATATCTTCTTACCGTTTCCTGGACCTGCAGCCTTTTCGGGACCAGACTTTTTGAATCAGGCTCGTTGAGCTGTTCCACCACAGAGCTTATTCTTTTCAGGTCTGTTCCCAAAGACAAGCTCAGCCATGCTTTGTATTCATTGTCAATACCTTTGTGGGCGGCTATTTTATGAATGAAATCTTTATGTTCGTTTGGGGTTTCGAAAGTCTGTTTTTCGGCCTTCACAAAAGTATTGTGTAAGACCGCTTCTTTAATGTCATTGATCCCAATCTGCTCTTTGGCATTGGTCCGTATGATGTTTATGCCTAAAGCTTCCGAGAACTTCTGAATATCAATGGTAATCCCTCTTTTTTCTGCCTGGTCAATCTGGTTCACCACCAGAATCATCGGAACTCCAAGATCCTGGATCTGCTGGAATAACAAGAGCCCTCTCTTTAAGCTCAGAGCCTCAAGAATATAAATAACCCCTGCATAATCCTGCTGATGGTCGATAACGAATTTAGAAAAGATCGCCTCATCTTCAGAACTCGGATATATGCTGTATGATCCCGGTAAATCCACCACTTCAACCTCTTCATTTCCATAGGTGTAATACCCTGAATGGCTGGCTACGGTAACGCCCGCGTAGTTTCCGGTTTTCTGTTTCTTATTGCAAAGTGCATTGAAAACCGTTGACTTTCCTACATTGGGATTTCCGACTAAAAGGACCTGCTTTCTCTGAATTTCCTGCATTAATTCAATTCTTCAACAATAATAAAATCACCTTCTTCTTCACGGAGGGCAATACGGCTTTTTTCATTTCCGAATTCCACGTACATCGGTCCGCTGAAAGGGGCCTGGTACAAAATCCTGAATGACGTTTCCGGAAGAAGCCCCATTTCAATAATCTTATTCGGCATGGTTAGGTTGTCATTATCATACCCCAGAATTTTGCCCATTCTGTTTTTGGGAAACCCGCTCAACTTATGTAAACCGTTCTCTTTCAAAGCCAAAATTTTGTATCTGCAAATATACGCTATTTAAATTTAATCTAAATAACAGGATCATATGAAAGAAATCAACCCAAATGAAATATTGCATTTGGGTTGATTTAAAATATAGTTAAATATGAATGTGTCTGCTTTAATCTTTTTCTTTTCCGACCTTTTCTACTTTTCCGACTTTCAGTTTTTCGTAAGGCGGTTCGATCGGATTATCATTTAGGTTAAAGAAATCTTTGTACATTTTTTCCTGTTTCTTCATCATGTCACCGATGGTTCCATCCATTCCCGGGATTGTTTTTGACATCATTTCCTGGTTCATCATCGGTCTTACGGTGGCAAAAGGATCCTTTTTGAATTCGTTGAATGTTTTTTCAAACTTCTCTCTCGGCATTTCAGTAACCTTTAAGCCTACATTGGAAATTTTCTCAGTATAGGTCAGTTCGTCCCAGTTTGGCACTTTTCTGTTTCCCTGAAGAACCCATGAATAATTTTTCCCTTCATCTTCAATTTTTACGATAAGTCCCGGAAGCCCTGAGAATTTGTACGGTCCATCCTGGAATGGCAGGTCTGTACTGAACCAAGCCGTCCATTGTCTTCCTCCGAATTCAGTGGTGGCTTTCTGTGCATTATAAGTTCCTATCTTGGCTTTTTCATTTGAAATTTTCCAGTCGAATTTAATTGTTTCATTGTATCCGATATTCATCGGGGTAAATCCGCTTGCAATTCTGTCAATGTATTGCATTTTCATGTCCGGATAATACTTCACGATCTTTTCCGAGAACTTAGGCATTTTAATGGATTTCGAAAGATCTTTAAAGACTCCTGCTTTCTGCATGGCCTCAACCTGCACCTTGATAATCGAATCCTGTCCTACAGACGTAAAGTCACGGTATACAGACCGGTCTTTAACAATATCAAGCACGGCCATTACTTTGTCGAGTTTGGCGGAATCTTTTTTAGGCTTAAAGGTCAGCTCATAGAAAAAACGGTTGGCTGTTTCTTTGGAATCTTTGTCCTGGGCACCTGCAAAAGCGAAAAGGGCGATAAAAAATATTGAAAATAGGTTTTTCATTGTTTCTGATGTTTGAATAATTAGTTAGCGGTTTAGGATTTTTGTTACATAATTTTCCTGAATTTTTTTGATTCCGTGATCAGGTTTCTCTCCTTCAGACCTTGATTTTAATCAATTCTAATCTCATTTTAATCTCTTTAATCACATTTTAATCCCGTTCCAAAGAGGTTTTAATCTGTCCGTTCTAATTTTGTATCATCGAAAAAGATAATGTAGAACCCAAATCCTAATCCTATGACCAGAACGATTTTAATAGCCACAGATTATTCTCTTGAGTCTTTAAATATTTTAAAGAAAGTCATGAAAGAGAAGCACGCTTCGGAAGATGAAAATCAGTACCATATTCTTTTGGTTTCAGGATATGATACCGGAGATTCAATAAGGGATCTTCTGTTCAATACGAAAAGTACGATTTTTAATAAGCTGATGTCAAAGGAATTTTGTGATGCCTATAGTATCATTAAAAATAAATATCCTCATCTCATCAGTAAGATTGTCTGTGATGTTTTCACGGGAAGTTTCCAGCGGACATTCAACAACTATGTAAAAGCAGAAGGCATCAGTGAAGCGTACTATTCTTCCTCTGTTAAAAGTAAAGGAAAAGGGAAATTTGACCTGATTCCTTATATTAAGAAATGCAAAGATCTTGAGTCTTATGAAATTGCCGTAGCGGCTCAGAAAAGTCTTCCGGAAAAAGGAAGGCTGGCAGAGATTTTTGCAGAAGCCTAACGTAAAATATATAAAAATTTAAAAAGATGTTAAGAAATTATAGTAACAGCAGGACGTTGGGAGACAACATTAAACTGGGGACGCTGACTGCCTTTACGGCAGGTACTATAAATATTGCTTCTCTGTTAATATTTCTTTCATTTACGTCGAACGTAACGGGGCATTATGCCATTTTTGCGGCAGAAATCAGTAAAGGGAACTGGTCGCAGGTGGCTGTGGTGGGATTTTGGATCTTCCTGTTCTTTTTCGGAGGGTTTGTATCCAATTTCATCGTGATCAATTTCAATAAGAGGAGCAAATATTTTGCCCATGCGATGCCTTTGGCTCTGGAGATTATGTGTCTCTTGTTTGTAGGGGTTTACGGTCAGTTTTATTACCGGAAAACGCTGGAAGAAACGGAATATCTGGTTGCTTTGATGTTATTTGCAACAGGCCTGCAGAATGGTTTAACGGCAAGTATCTCCAATTTTTCAGTAAAAACAACCCACCTTACGGGTACCACGACCGATCTGGGCATCCTGTTTTCTATGTTTACGCAAAAGAAGTTTAGGAAAAACGGTGAACTGGTGGCCAGAGCAAAACTTCTGATGAGCATTATGCTGGCGTATGTTACAGGGGCTGTGTTTTCGGGATTGACCTATTTTTATCTTGAGTTCAGGGTTTTCTATATCATCAGTCTGTGTTTATTAGTGGTTATCGGATATGATGCGTATAAGATTCATATCAGGCATTTCAAAACCCAGTACAGGTACAGTAAGATTTATAAAAAGCCGAATGCAATAGCCTATTTGTACGACAAAATCCATGGGATTCCGGAGGTTAAACCGGAGATGAATGAAAGACGGGAGAAAAAGAGGACGCTTGTGTTTGAAGATTAAATGTGGATATCTGGGTTTTACAGGTTCCTACTTCTGAAAAATAAAATAAATAAAAATATACATATCAGTATTAATTTGTGTAAACTAGCTGTGAATCAATCCTCTAATTGTGTAGTGCAATCAGGGGATTGTGTTTTTATAAAGACTGACCCGTGACAATGCTCTCTATGAAGCTGTTTACAGCTAGGTTGTTGATATGTTGATAATTAAATTTTAATTCAGGGGTTTATTATTTCAATTCTTATTCTGAATGCCTATTTTTGTAAGTTGATTTACGTTTTTATGTCAGATATTATTCAGCTTTTACCGGATCATGTAGCCAACCAGATTGCAGCAGGGGAAGTGGTGCAGAGGCCGGCATCCATTGTAAAGGAACTTTTGGAAAATGCAATTGATGCAGACTCTACAAAAATTGAGCTGATCATAAGGGATGCGGGGAAAAACCTGATTCAGGTAGTGGATGACGGCACAGGCATGTCTGAAACCGATGCCAGGATGGCCTTTGAAAGGCACGCCACTTCTAAAATCAGGGGAACGGAAGACATCTTTAAAATTTCTACCAAAGGATTCCGTGGTGAGGCCCTGGCCTCTATTGCTGCGGTTTCTCAGGTGGAGCTAAGGACAAAACGGAAAGAGGCTGCGATCGGAACCGACATCTATATAGAAGGCGGCGTATTCCAGTTCCAAGATCCGGTTCAGACCGCTGACGGATCTAATTTCTTAGTTAAAAACCTATTTTACAACGTTCCAGCCAGAAGGAAATTCCTTAAAAACAACAATATCGAATTCAGGCATGTCATCGACGAGTTCCAGCGTGTGGCACTGGCTCACGAAAACCTGGAATTTTCCCTGTTTCATGATGACGAAGCTGTATTCAGATTAAGAAAAGGCAGCCAGATGCAGCGGATTGTCGATATTTTCGGAAGAAAACTGCAGCCGCAATTGATTCCCATTAAAGAAGATATTATGTGGTGCAGGCTTCACGGGTTTGTTGCCAAGCCGGAAGGGGCCAAAAAAACAAGGGGTGAGCAGTTTCTTTTTGTCAACGGCAGGTATTTTAAAAGTCCTTATTTCAATAAAGCAGTACAGGATGCCTTTGAAGGACTTTTGCTCCCGGGATATATCCCTACGTTTTTCCTGTTCCTGGAACTCGACCCTGAAAAGATCGATGTGAATATCCATCCGCAGAAAACGGAAGTCAAGTTTGAAGATGAGCACCTGATCTTCGCTTTGCTGCGTTCAACGATTAAAAGGTCGCTGGGAATTTACAATGTGGCACCGAGCCTTGATTTTGAAAAAGATCCACACCTGGAAGAAATCCTACAGAAAACTTTTCCAAGCAAAAGCAACGCAGGAGGAGGTTTTGTAAAAATGCCTGAAATTATTGTAGACAAAGATTATAATCCGTTTCTGGAAGAACGGGGCGTAAAACAGGCGGAAATTCAGAATCTGGCAGAAATGTATCATCAGAATATCGCTGCAGAACCTTCAAAGATCAATCTGTTTGAAGATGAAGATTTTGATGAAGATCTGATGAGGCTTCCGAATGGATACTGGCTCTTCAACAAAGGGGACAGAACGCTGATGCTGGATCTGGGCAGGATGCACAGGCTGGTGGTTTCTGAACACACCAAGCCCGTAAGAAGGGGAACTACCAACAGCCATTCCCTGTTGTTCTCTCTTGAATACCATATGAATGAGATTGAAAAAAATAAATTCAAATCCATCAAGAAATATCTTCCCGAATTAGGGTTTGAGACGAGCATTGCTCATGAAAATGTCCTGAGGATTGATGCCGTTCCGGAAGGCCTGAAAGAAACACAGGTGATGAAATTCCTTGAAGATCTTTTTGAAATCCTGGAATATAAGACAGAAGAGGAATTCCTGCATTTCTATCAGAACCAATGGAATAAAATGCAGTCTAAATCCAGGTTTGATTTTATCTACAAGAAAGATGCGGAACAGCTGATTAAAGATTTCACGGCACTGGGCTTCCCGGAATTTTTGCCGAACGGCAAAAGATGTTTCTTCGAAGTGCCTTTTAATGATTTTAAGAATAAATTTTAGAGAATATGTTCAACAGTATACCACCGATTACAAGAAATATCATTATTATCAATGTTATCATATTTATTGTAGCCAATTTAATATTTCAGGATAAATTTACGGCTTACCTGGCTGCGTTTTATCCTTTTTCACCGTTCTTTAAATCCTGGCAGATCATTACCCATATGTTTATGCACGGAAGTATTATGCATATTCTATTTAATATGTTTACCCTGTTCAGCTTCGGTCCTGTTTTGGAACAGAACTTAGGTGAAAGGCGGTATCTGATTCTTTATTTTTTAAGCGGGCTGGGAGCGTTTTTCTTATTTAATTTGTGGAATTTTGTTGAGGTACAGCAAATTTCCGGAGAACTTCAGCAGTTAGGATTTGATATAAATTCCTATCTGTCCGGCGCAAGTGTTCATTTTTCCGGGTCATCAGATTCGGTCATCCAGCAGAAAGGTCTGGTAGAGAACCTTAATAGTATAATGGGAACACCAATGGTCGGTGCTTCAGGAGCTATTTTCGGTGTCGTCGCTGCCTTTGCCACGCTTTATCCTGATGCAAAAATAGGGATCATGTTTATTCCGATCCCCATGAAAGTAAAATATGTTTTACCTGTTATCATACTCGTTTCAATCTGGCTGGGTGTTTCAGGGAATTCAGGAGGCATTGCCCACCTCGCCCATGTTGGCGGAGCTTTAGTAGGATTTATCCTGGCCATACTGTGGAAAAAACGTTTATATAGATTTAATTAGTTCCTGTGAAAATTATTCGTCTCATACTTCTGATTCTACATATAGGGATTTTCTTTCTCTTGGCAGGCATGTTGCTGAATGCTTATATTCCGCCAAAGGTTTCCCCCTGGTTCAATCTGCTTTCTTTAGGATTTCCTGTTTTGATGATCGGCTATGTCGCCCTGACTCTTTTCTGGATTTTCTGCTGGAAAAAAAGGGCTTTTGTATTTATTTTCTCAGGACTACTGTTTTTTAATGCGACCATGCGGTGGATTAATTATTCACCTGAAAGAAAAGATATTGCGGATCTCAAAATTGTTTCTTTCAACACCAAGGGCGGACAGGCTTCAGGCAAAGAAAGCATTCAGGATTATCTGAATGCTCAGAATGCCGATGTGGTGCTTTTACAGGAAGAGTCAGGATATCAGATCAATCTTAACGGGTATACCGAAGGAATGGCAATGCCCTTAACCGCAGTGTTTACAAAGCATGAGATTGTAGATGAAGAGATGATCAGGACGGATTCAGAGAATGTGGAACCATATGCTACTCAAACGGATATTAAAATCCGCGGGAAGATATACCGTTTTATCAATGTATACCTTCATCCTTTTAAGTTTGAAAAAAGCATGGTAAAGCTGGACGGCAATAATGAACAGGACGAGAAAAAAATAAAAAATATAATCAAAAGATTAATTCCTACCTTTAAAATCCATCAGGAAGAAGTAGCGGCCATCAGGAAATCGGCGGAAAATTCACCTTATCCCGTCATCATGGCCGGGGATTTCAATTCGGTGCCTAATTCTTACGAGTATTATCATTTATCAAAAGACCTGAAGGATGCATTTATGGAAGTGGGAAAGGGAAGTGCTACCAGTTTTCATGACTACAAATTCCCAATAAGAATCGATTACGTTTTTTCATCAAAATCAATACAGCCCGTCAGCTACCAGGTAGACCGGTCTGTCAGAATTTCAGATCATTTTCCGGTCATTGCAACCCTCAAGCTCCGGCATTAATCATAAAAACCGTTAAACTTTTTAAGTTGGTTGATTTTTTGTTGAAAAATTATGGTAGCTTACTGCAATTATGAAGTTTTATCAGATATTATTGTTCGACCTTTTAATTTCCGGGAACGGAAGCTCTTGCGCATTCGATAATGGTAATGTTCCCTTATACATGGATTGTATTATCAGCTTAGAATCAATTATTCCTTTAAGTGATCACGCTGATCATTCTGGTCAGTTATCATATCATTATCCTTAATTGCAGAATTTCCGCTAAATTAGTTCCATGAAAAATCTATTTTTTACAGCATTTGTTTTCTCGGCTTCAGCGGTTTCATGCTCCAAAAAAGAGCCGGTGGATCTTTATCCTGCCGACAGCCCGAAACCGAGCTATGATACTGTAGCGGTAGATTCTTTCTCAAATGGAGCCACCTCGGTGGATATCGTACGTCAGATCAAAATGTCTTCACAACAGTATCAGGACTCAGTAAAAAAAGCGGTACAGCTTCAGGAACAGGAAAACAAGATGAAAGAGGAGCTGGAAAAAGAAAGTAAAAAACAGGCAGGAGAAAAGAAAAAAGCAGATGATGAAAAAAATCAAAAAACAGCTGAAGAACCAGCGGCGGGCGAGCCCAAGGCCAATTAGCCATCTTAATATTACATTTTAAATTATAAATACATATGAAAAAAAGCATTTTATCAGCATTGATGATCGCAACAGTAGTTGTATCATGTACAAAATCAAGCACACAGACAGAGAAGGTAGAAAATCCGGACGGATCAGTATCCACCACCACTACAGTTTCTGAGGATGCATTAGGCGTTGATACGGCAAAGATCAACCAGACTAAAGAAAAAGCGCAGGCTAAAATTGACGCAGCAGACAGGAAAATAGACCATGTTGCAGAGAACGCCAAAAATAAAATTGATGCTACTGCAGATAAAACAAAACAGGACCTGCATAAGGCTGGGCAGGACATCAAACGGGGAGCAAAAGAAGTGGGAAAGGATGTGAAGGATGCAGCGGCAAAAGGAGCTTCCAAAGTAGAGGAGGGCGCTAAGAAGCTGAAAGAAGACTTAAGCAAATAAATAAAGAAAGGCCGCAGTATGATCTGCGGTCTTTTCCTATACCTTTTATACTGTCTTTTTACATTTTATAGATTGCTTGCCCTGTTTCATCAGTATACCCGTTACTTTTCCTTTTTTGTCGAGCAAAAACTGAAGTTCAGCATCGTTTTTTCTTGCATAGAAAGTATTTTCTGATTTTCGTTCTAACAGCATTTTTTCACCGTTATCTCCGTCTTCGTACATGCTCAGAAACAAATAGTTTTTTCCGGCATGTGTTATTTTAAATTTTCCGAGCGTGATGAGTCCTGCCAATTGCGCTTTATAAACACCGTGATAAATTTCTGTAGAGGATGCGCCCTCTTTCTTGTAGGTTGTAAAATCAGGATATTTATAGCTTTTCTGATAATACTTTGAAACGATTCCTAAAATTATTTCATTGAGTTTAATATTTGTGCCGTTTGAAAGGACCGAAATGCTAAAGCCTTCATCCGGGAAATACCCTGTGAATGAGTGGAATTCATCTATTTTTCCGGAGTGCCCGTAGCCGGACCTTTCATAAAAAGGCGTTTTAAAAAGTCCGTAGCCATACGCTTTGGCATTTGTTTTTTGCATTTGTGCCAATGAATTTTTAGAGACTAATTTTCCATTAAACAATTCGTTCATTAATTTTGATAAATCTTCGGTTGTAGATACTATCGCGCCTGCGGCAAAAGTGAAACCTGGGTGGGTGTCAAGTTCTTCAGACCAGTTTTCTCCATCAAATAGATAGGAAATATTTCTCTTAAAGTATTCGGTTTCAGAGGTTTCACAATAGGTGTTTTTCAGCCCGATTTTATCAGCGATTCTTATTTTCACCTGATCTGCATAGGATTTTTTCGTAATGTCTTCTAGAATATAACCGAGAAGCATATAATTTGAATTGCTGTAACCACAATCTTCACCCGGCCTGAAATCGGGTTTCCCCTGCTGAATCAGTTTCAGCATTTCTTCTTTTGAGTAATTTTTTCTTTTGGAAACGTAATAATCCTCCCATTCCAGATAATTGTAAATACCGCTTGTGTGGTTGAGCAGATTACCGATTGTTATTTTATCGGCATATTTAATAGCCGGATAGAACGTGTTAAGTTTTGTGTCGAGCGTCAGCCTGCCTTCTTCTATCAGTTGAAAAATAATAATTGATGTAAATGTTTTGGTAATGGAGCCAATCCTGTACCGATCTGTGCCGTTTGGAAATTTATTGAATTCGCCTTTATAAACGGTTTCACCATTTTTTTGAAGCAAGATACTGCCGGAAAATGCATTGTTTTCCTGAAAGTAATTCAACATACTGTCAATTGATTTTTTGTAATCCGGGGTTTGTGAATAAACCAGACCAAAAATATTGAAGATAATTATGAAATATATTTTTTTCATGATTGATTTTATTTGATGCAAATAAAGAAATACCTTATGCTGTATTTTTGTTTTTTCTGACCAACATCATCAAAACCGGTACATACAGTTTTGTAGGTCACCTGATCAGTATTCATCCCTGAATAATTCCTGTTGATGTAAAAAAGCAGTACACAGCTATTGAAAATAGTTAACTTTACGATTTATTCAGACCAACCATGAAAACACCAACAGGACATCGTTTAACCAGGCTGCTGTTAAACATTATATTCACCGGAGTTATAATGGTTGCTGCGGTAAATAATAATGACAGAAGCCTGCCTGTAGGGTTTATTTTATTGTATAACCTATTGATTTTTGTTCCTGGGTGGATTAATAATTTCTGGCTTTTTCCAAACCTTCTGCGCAACAGGAAGGTAAAGCATTATTTAATTTCGGCAGCTGTACTTTTTATGGTTTTGGTAATTATATTGGGCCAATATCTACAATGGCTGTATTATCAGTTTAACACTACGGAACTGCATAATTTTACGCCATTGGCAGCCACATCTTCTGCGCCTGATATATTAGAAAAGTATCAGTATTATTTTGATGTTTATCCGGGGATTATTATTGTCATGGTTGCTATGGCAATCGGCTATTCTGTACAGGAATTTTTATTAAAAATTAAAAAAGAAGAACATATACGTGCTCAACAGGCTGTTGCAGAGCTTAGTTTATTAAAATCACAGATAAGTCCTCATTTTCTTTTCAACGTATTGAACAGCCTGTATGCCTTATCGCTTAAAAGGTCTAAAGAAACGCCTGATGTTATTCTAAAACTGTCCGATATTTTACGATATTCCTTATATGAATCACAGGAAAAAGAAATTTCTGTTGTCAATGAAGTACATATTCTCAATACCTACATTGAGATTGAACGATTAAGGCTTCCTCAAAATGCGAGTATTTCTTTTCTTCATCATCAGGTAAAAGATCCGGTTAAAATTGCGCCGATGCTGTTGTTGCCTTTATTAGAAAATGCGTTTAAGCACGGTACCGATTCTACCATTGGTATTTCTTATATTAAAGCCTCATTAAGTTGCGATAATACCGGTCTCGTTTTCTCCTGTGAAAATAGTTTCAAAGAATCAGCAAAGAAAGATTTCGGAGGGATCGGCATTGAAAATATCCGGAAACGTTTAGAGTTGCTGTACCCTTCAAAGTACCTGTTTCAGATAAAAAAAAGTAAAGACATGTTTAGTGTTACCTTAAAAATAAAATTACAGAAATGATGAAAATAAGATGTTTAGTGGTAGATGATGAAAAACTGGCCCAGGATGTTCTCATTCACCATATTTCAAAATTTGATATTTTGCAGTTAGAAGGGGTTTGCAATAACGTTTTTGAATTAATAGCGTTTTTAAACCGCGATAAAAATATCGATTTAATTTTTTTGGATATTAAAATGCCAGAAATAAACGGGACTGATTTTGTTGATATGTTTAATAATCCCCCTGCCATTGTTTATACCACCGCTTACAACCAATATGCTTTAAATGCTTTTGACCAAAGTGCAGCAGATTATCTGTTAAAACCCATTTCTTTAGACCGGTTTTCTAAAAGCGTACAAAAGGTAACTCAAATTTTAAGGGCAGCACAGCATCATGTTCCGGTGATGACTGAAAAAAACAACGACTGTTTTTATGTAAAAAGCGATAAACGTCTGGTGAAAATCAATCCTGCCGGATTGGTTTACATAGAAGGAATGCGAAATTATATCTGTTTATACACCGAAACCGATAAAATAATGGTTCTCGAAACATTAGCATCCATTGAAGAAAACTTAAAACACCTGGATTACATCTGCAGGGTACATAAATCTTTTTTTATTAACCTCAATAAAATTAATTATGTAGAACAGCATATCATTTTACTGTCCAATAAAAAAAGCATCCCTATCGGTATGAGTTACCGGCATCAGGTTTATGAAAAATTAAAAATCATATAAGCAGGATACAAAAAAGGATCATGCGATAAAATTGAAGAAATGTAACTTTATATTTTATTCAGTTCCAGTAAAGGATCTATATATTCCCTGTCATTGCTTAGCCGGGGCACTTTATTCTGTCCGCCGAGTTTGCCTTTGGCTTCCAGCCACCGGTAAAATAATTTTTCTTTCGCGATATGAACGACGGGTCTTTTTAAAGTGATATTATTATACCGTTTTGCTTCATAATCCGAATTGACGAACTTAAGATGATTATCAAAAACATCAATAAAAAGTTCCAGGTTATCCGGTTCTTTACAGAATTCAAAAATCCACTCATGGGCACCGCCTTCATTGTCTTTCATAAAAACAGGCGCGCCTGTAAAGTCAGAAATCGATGCCTTAGCTTCTTCACAGGCTTTGGCCAGGGCATATTCTACATTGGTAATCATTAATTCTTCCCCGAAAGCATTAATATAATGTTTCGTTCTTCCGGTTATTTTGATCCTGAAAGGATTTATGGAGGTAAATATAACGGTATCTCCGATCAGGTATCTCCATAAGCCGCCATTGGTTGTGATGACCATGGCATAATTTTTTCCGGTTTCCACATCTTCCAGGCTTACCACTTTCGGATTTGAGAGATGGAACTGTTCCATCGGGATAAACTCATAGAAGATACCGTAATCGAGCATCAGCAACATTTCATCACTGTCTGACCTGTCCTGAATCCCGAAAAAGCCTTCGGAGGCATTATAGATCTCATAGTAATTGATCGATTTCCCGATAATCTGTTTGTATTGTTCCTTATAAGGCTTAAAACTGATGCCTCCGTGAAAGAATACTTCAAGATTCGGCCACAGTTCCGAGATATTATTGATGTCGGTTTCCTTGATCACTCTCTGCAGAAGAACCATCATCCAGCTCGGGACTCCTAAGATACTTCCTACGTCCTCATTTTTCACTTCAGAGATAATGGCTTTAAGCTTGCTTTCCCATTCTCCCATCAGGGAAACTTTTTTACTGGGGGTGGTGGTTACTTCTACCCAAAACGGAAGGTTGTCAATTAAAATAGCCGATAAGTCTCCAAATTTGGTATTAAAGTCCGCATACAGTTCTGAACTCCCTCCCAGACGCAGATTCTTATAGTTAAACAGCTGGTTTTCCGGATGGTTATTGGCATAAATGGAAACCATATCCTTTCCTGCCTTCATGTGGCAATACTCCAGGCTTTCTGCTGAAATCGGGATAAATTTACTTTTGGCGTTAGTGGTTCCGGAGGATTTGGCAAAATGTTTTATATAGCCCGGCCAGCTGACATCTTTTTGTCCCTGCCTTGCTTTTTCAATAAAAGGTTCCATCTCTTCATAGGTGACTACGGGCACTTTATTTTTAAAGTCCTGGTAGCTGGAAATAGAATTAAAGCCGTATTTCCTGCCGTATTCCGTGTCTTCTGCATGAAAAAGCTGGGAAAACAGTATCCCTTTCTGGGTCTCAATGGGATGATCCATAAAATTCTGGATCTGATCTATCCTCTGGCGGATAAACCAGTTAACCACAGTATTGAAGAGTGCTTTTGTTGCCATTTCAACAAATATAATACTATTTGAATTTTTATAGAATTTTTTTAGCACAATAAAACAAAAAACCGTTACATTTTTTGTAACGGTTCAGTATTTCGGTCTGCTTTTCTTAGCAATATTCGTCATAGGCAGCCTGAAGGTTAGCGGCAATGGCTCCTGCAGGATTCCCTTCGATATGATGTCTTTCCAGCATATGAACGAGTTCGCCGTCTTTAAAAAGCGCTACACAAGGGGAGCTTGGAGGGAACGGTGCCAGATGTTTTCTGGCTTCTGAGACAGCTTCTGTATCAAAACCGGCAAAAACCGTAGTTAAATGATCCGGTTTTTTATCTCCGGTTAAAGAGTATACGACTCCCGGTCTTGCCGCTCCTGCAGCACATCCGCATACGGAATTGATCACCAAAAGGGTAGTTCCCGACTGCTTGATGGCTTCTTCTACTTGAGCAGGATTGGTAAGGTCTTCAAAGCCTTTATCTGTAAGTTCAGCCTTCATAGGCATTACTAAATCTGTTGGATACATAATTTTGTTTTTAATCAGCTACAAATTTACACAATTCTTTACTTTTCATCAATATATAAAAACTATCATTGTTTTTGTTAAATAAAATAGACTTAATGTGAATGTGTCAGGTATATTCAGTTTCTCTGAATCAGGTACATTATGATTTAAAATTAATTATTAGATTTTAAACAATGCTGAAAATGTTATCATGGATAATCAGTCATTTAAAAAATAAGCCCGCAACTGAAAGTTGCGGGCTTATTTAATCAAATCGTTATAAAGGTCGGATATCCTTTTAGTTATAGAGGGACCTGTTATCACATAACAGGTTAAGATATAAAATATAAATTATGAAAGCAGCTTCTTTGCCATTTCGGAAATGCTTTTCCCGTCGGATTTTCCGGCTAAAGATTTCGAAGCTACTCCCATTACCTTGCCTAAATCCTTTATAGATTCGGCGCCGGCTTCGGTAATAATATTTTTCATTTCTGCTTCCAGCTCTTCTGAAGAAAGCTGTTTCGGCAAAAATTGTTCAATGACTTTCATCTGGGCATCTTCCACTTCTGCAAGGTCATTCCTTCCCTGCGCCGTAAACTGGTCGTAAGAGTCTTTACGCTGCTTCACCATTCTCTGCAGAATGGCAATTTCCTGTTCCGCGGTTACTTCCACTTCCCTGGCTTCAGTTTTCAGCAGCAATATCTGGGATTTTACGGCACGGAGAGAATCTAAAGCAACTTTATCTTTAGCCCGCATAGCCGTTTTTATAGCCTCATTAATGGTATTTTCTAAACTCATTATAATTAATTTAACAATGTAAAAGTGTACTCATGCACCCATAATTTAAATGCACAAAACTGTTACATTATCAGATGGATGCATTGTTACCTTATTTTAGTCTACATCTTTGTTCAGGAACCTGTTTTCCCTGATTTGTATTGACCCGTTGCTGTCAGACAGATAGGTATTAATATTCTGGTCTGAAGCATTATTCCCGTCAATAGAGATGTTTTTTCTTTTAAAAGCAGGAACAGATTCAAATTCGCTTGAACTGTCAAAGCTCTGATACCTTGAGTTGAATTCTTTTAATTTGTTTCTTCTTTCTATTATTCTTTCCTGATCTACGGTCTTATTCACAAAAGTAAATGCCGTTTCATCAGTTTGCGGGGCGTCTGCCTGTTGGTTATGGGCTGCCGTTTCCGTATCTTCTGCAGGCTCTTCTTTCAGGTTTTGAAAGAAATGTTCTACTTTCTGAAGAGGTTCTTCCGTAAGATGATTTACCTGATGATGAGCGGCAAATTCAGCTTTTGGCTGTCCTGAATCAGTCTTTGGCTCTTTATTTACAGGCTCATTGACGAAAAAGCTGAACTCAACGGGCTTTTCCTGTGAATAGGAATTGCTGAATGGGCTATTGGACTGTGGCTCTTCTTTTTTATCTTCAAAATCAAATCTGAAAGACTGGGTTTCAAGATCATTAGGATCATCGCTTTCTTCATCGGAAGAAGTAAACAGGCTGTAAGACTCTTCTTGACTTTCATCCTCATTTCTCCAGCTCTGGGTAAAATTGTCTGCTGTATCTTCATCAAAGAAGTTGTTTTCTGCTTTTGCAGGCTCCTCTTCAATCATCATTTTTTTTTCAGCAGCAGAAGAGTTGAACAGCGGAGTGTCATTGTCTTCATCATCCAGTCTGAAAATATTTTTTCCGCCGAAACCACGATTACGTACGGTATTAGGATCCCTTTGTTCCCTTGTCTTAAATGGGGATTCTTTCTGATTCTCAAATGTATCATTCAAGCTGATCTTGATTTTTTCAGTAGGCCCGGAAAATTTTTTATTATCGTTTGAAAAGCCTGTAGCAATAACCAGCACGCTTACGGAATCTCCGAGTTCTTCATCAGCACCCACCCCGAAGATGATATCTGCCGTGTTCCCGGCTTCCTTCTGGATGTGATCCATGATTACTCCGATTTCATCCATGGTTACCTCTTCCGCACCGCTTCTGATCAGCAACAGGACGTTCTTGGCACCGATAATCTTATTGTCATTCAATAATGGGGAGTCAAGGGCTTTTCTTACTGCTTCTGCCGCTTTATTTTCGCCTGAAGCCACCCCGGTGGACATCAATGCCGTTCCTGAATTCTGAAGCACGGATTTGGCATCTCTAAAGTCAATGTTGACATCAAAGTATCCGGTAATCACTTCAGCCATCCCTTTGGCGGCGTTGGTCAGTACTTCATCGGCTTTTGAGAATCCCTGCTTGAAGCCAAGGTTTCCGAATTGCTGTCTGAGTTTATCGTTGTTGATCACAATCAGTGAATCCACATTATTTCTTAGTTTATCAAGCCCGTTCTCCGCCTGCTCCAGTCTTCTTTTTCCTTCAAAGCTGAAAGGTACCGTTACAATCCCTACGGTAAGAATGCCCATGTCTTTTGCCACTTTGGCAATAACAGGCGCTGCACCGGTTCCCGTACCACCGCCCATTCCGGCCGTGATGAAAACCATTTTGGTATTCTGTCCCATGGCGGCTTTGATCTCTTCGATGCTTTCTATCGCCGATTTTTCACCTACTTCCGGATCTGCACCGGCTCCGAGACCTTCTGTAATGGTGGTTCCCAGCTGCACCTTATTGGATACCGGATTATTATCCAGCGTCTGGGCATCCGTATTGCAGATCACGAAATCTACCCCGTGAATCCCTTTTTCGTACATGTGCTTCAGCGCGTTGTTACCACCGCCTCCGACACCGATTACTTTTATAATTGATGAATTTCCTTTTGGCAAATCAAATGAAAACCCCTGTGTCTCTAAATTTTCCATAACTATACTTTTTTATAATTATAATGATAATTGACTGATGATATCCGGTAAGGAAAGATCATGCACTGCTTATCATTCATCATTTACTCTACTTCTTCAAAGAATTTTTTTACTTTTTCCATCAGCGACTGTCCGAAAGTCAGTTTTGCCGCTCTTTTTTCCCTCTGTTCGCTTATTATATCCTGCTGCAGAACGGTTTCAGCCTGCTGCATAGCTGCCGGTGTTTCACTCGGAACCGCTACGGTTTCAGCATCGGATGATGCCTCAGCCTGTTCCTCAATGAGTTCCTGCACCTCAGCATTCTGCTTTTTATCCCTGATCTTCAAACTTTCCATTAAGAGTCCGATTGAAGTGGCATATTCGGGGCCTTTAAGATACTGATTTTTATCGTTAGCAATGTATTCATTTGCAAAACCTATTCTGCTGTCAAAACCGGTTGTATAATTGGCGAGCTGTCTGAGGTGTTTCAGGTTAGAACCGCCACCTGTAAGGACAATGCCGGCAATCAGTTTTTTCTTCTGTTCGAATGCGCCGTAGGCTTTAAGCTCCGTATTGACCATTTCCAGAATTTCTTCTACCCTCGCATTGATAATCTGTGCCAAAGTTTTCAGGGAAATTTCCTTATCCGGTCTTCCGTGAAGCCCGGGGATGGTTACATAGGTACTGTCTTTTTCCAGCTCAGGAACTGCAGAACCAAATTTTACCTTCAGTTGCTCCGCGTGCTTCTCAATGATTGAGCAGCCTTCTTTGATGTCGTCCGTAATAATTCCGCCGCCGTAAGGAATAACACAGGTATGGCGGATGATATTATCTTTAAAGATCGCAATATCCGTAGTTCCTCCACCGATGTCTACGATTGCTACACCAGCTTCTTTTTCTTCTTTGGTAAGTACGGCTTCTGAAGAAGCCAGGGGTTCCAGGGTAAGGGCTTCCATTTCCAGGCCTGCCTCACGGACGCATCTTGCGATGTTCCGGATGCTTCCCATCTGTCCCACGACCACATGGAAATTTGCTTCCAAACGTTTTCCGTGCATCCCGACAGGCTCCTGAATTTCACCTTCGGAATCCACTTTATACTCCTGGGGGAGAACATGTATAATTTCTTCGCCGGGAAGCATGACCAGTTTTTTTACCTGATCTTTTAATGCTTCAATATCATCATCTGTGATGAACTTGTCGGGATGTTCACGCATAATATAATCGGAGTGCTGCAGAGAACGGATGTGTTTTCCTGCAATTCCTACCGTTACTTTACGGATCGGAACTCCTGCGCTGGTCTGTGCTTCAGAAACAGCCGCTTTGATTGAATTAATGGTCTGCGAAATGTTATTCACAATACCTTTGTGAACACCAAGACTCTTAGCCTTCCCTACACCGAGAACCTCTATTTTCCCGTGTGCATTCCTCCTTCCGACAATCGCGACAATTTTCGTTGTCCCGATGTCCAGACCTACTGAATACTCTTGATTTTCCATTGTTTATACCGATTTGATTTTTTATTCTTTTTTCAGATGTAACAGTCTATTGTCCTATCCTTTTTTAATTGTCCCTAACTGACAATTATTATTCAATCTTAACTTTTGCTTTTGTTTTCGGTTTTTCAACCGGTATTTTTTTCTCTTGTTTTTTTGTTTTCTTTGGCTTGACTATGGTTTTTGGTTTTTTTGAAATGGCAATCGGTTTTTTAGTCTGTTCTTTGACTTCAGTTGATTTCGGCTTATCTTCTGTTTTTTTCATAGGAATAAGCGGGACTTTCGCAAACTCTTTATTCCCCGCTTTTAAAATACTGTCATTATCCTTAAAATAAGGATTCAGCGTAGTGACAATCTGATTCTGATATTTTACGGATACCATATTGTATTTTTCAGGGTCCTGAAACACCAGATATTTTTCCACAAATGTTTTAAATCCTTTTACTTTAAATTCAATATTGTCTAAATCTCCTATTTCCACTTTATAATTTCCTTCACTGGTCAGAAGATTATAATCGCCGTTGTCTTTTGAAATCCCGATGAAATATTTTTTGCTGAAATCATCTTTATCGATTTTCTCAACGAGTTCAGCCAGCTTTTCATATTCATCTTTTTTTATATTCCCTGTTACCAGCATGCAGGGATGAGAATAGGTTTTCGAGATTGGAAATTCGGTTCCTTTTTCATCCACATAAAAATCCCTGCCGTTTGTATTTAACCTGAAAACCGGAACTCTCTGTATGATGTCGAGGTTTAATTTCCCGTTTAGGTTTAAATATACATTAGCACTGTCTACGGCCGGAAGTGCATTGATTTTCTTTTCCAGTGCGGGGATATCTAAAGCCCCGACTTTTCCTGAAGGGTTTTCTTTTTTTACAATTTCGCGGATATCTTTTTCATCAATAAAGTACACCGGCATCTTGTCACTCATTTTTACAGAAATTTTATCGTCCGTAATCTTCTGACCGCTGAATTTTTTCAGAGAGAAGCTCAGCAGAAACCCGAGAATGATTACTGTGACGGCAATTTTTAATATTCTGTATTTATTCTTCATAATTTATGTACGATTCTTCCGCGTACAAAGCATAATGTAATTTATATAATTTATTTCTTTCCGCTCCCGTACAAAATGTTTTTTTTTACAATGTACTCTCTGCGGAATTCAGCCATCCGTAAATAGGATCATACAGGGTGTCTATGTTTCCTGCACCTATCGTGAGAATGATCTCAAATTCTTTTTCTTTTATTTTACCGAAGGCATCATTTAATGAGGATACTTCCTTTTGGCCTAATGTTATTTTTTCGGATAACCATTCGGATGTAATACCCTGATAGTTTTCCTGAAGCTCGCGCGCCGGGTAGATATCCAGCAGAATCAATTCATCGGCCTGGCTTAAACTTTCTGCAAATCCGTCTGCAAAATCCCTTGTCCTGCTGAACAGGTGCGGCTGGAAAATCACCAGTAATTTCTTTTCAGGATAAAAAGTCCGGATCGAGCTTATGACAGCATTGATCTCTGTAGGATGATGCGCATAATCGTCGATATATATTTTACCGTTTTGGCAGTTGTGTTTTGTATATCTCCTTTTAATTCCTTTAAATCCGGCAATGGCTTTCTTCAATGTTTCAAAATCCACTCCCAGATTATGAAGAATAGCCAGCGCTACCGTTGCATTTTCAACATTATGGATTCCGGGAATCTCCCAGATAAAATCTTTTACCGTTTCTTCAGGGGTATGGAAATCAAAATAGATCTTGTCATTCTCCATCCGTAGATGATCAGAATAATAGTCGGCTTCTTCGTTCACGGCATACGTCAGATGAGGTTTTCCGATTTCAATTCCTTTCCTGACAAAAAGCTGCCGGTCATTCGGAACCAAGGCTGCAAATTGTCTGAAGCCCTCTTCAATGGTATCTTTATCACCGTAAATATCAAGATGGTCAGCATCAGTAGAAGTAATTACCGCCCAGTCCGGCAAAAGGCTCAGGAAACTCCGGTCGTATTCGTCCGCTTCTACTACAGCATATTCTGAGCCGTTATACAGGAAATTTGATTTAAAATTCTCAGAAATCCCTCCTAAAAAGCATGAAAAAGGCAGATCTGCTTCTTTGCACAAATGAGAAACCAAGGTAGACGTTGTGGTCTTCCCATGGGTTCCGGCAACGGCAATACAGTCTGTGTTCTCAGTAATCATCCCTAAGACTTTCGCACGCTTAAGCACTTCAAACTGATTTTCAGTGAAATAATTCAGGATGTCCAGCTTTTTAATGGCGGGAGTATAGATGACCAATGTGTTTTCTTGCTGAAGTGAAGTGATGTTTTCATCAATGACATCTTCAAAAACAATATCAATTCCTTCGTTCATTAAAACCTGAGTAAGCTTGGTATTAGTTTTGTCATAACCACAAACATTTTTGCCCGAAGCATGGAAATAACGTGCCAAAGCACTCATTCCGATACCTCCGATTCCAACGAAGTAAAAATTCTGATATGTTTCTAAACGGTTCATTATATAAATTCGATATTTTTAGATTCAAGATTTGAGAGTATTCCCTGTCTCATACCTTTAGGCCTATTTTATTTATGATGTCATCCACAATCTCTTTTGCAGCATCAGGCTTGGCAAAATAGGTGAGATTTTCAGACATTTCTTTTCTTATATTTTCATTTTCGCAGATTTCTGATAACGTATTCCAGAATTTTTCCTGCATTTCAGAGTCCTTTACCATTCGGGCGGCATCTTTTTCCACCAGATTCATGGCATTCTTAGTCTGATGGTCTTCCGCTGCAAAGGGGAAGGGAACCAATATGACCGGCTTCTGCGCTACGGTCAGCTCTGAAATGGCGATGGCACCCGCTCTTGAGACAATAACATCGGCTGCTGAATAGGCGGTTTCCATATCTTTGATGAATTCTTTCAGCTGGATGGATGCCGGAAGCTGCAGGCCGCAAGATAACTCATTATAGTCCAGTTTCCCGGTCTGCCAGATCAGCTGATATCCTTTTTCTTTAAGACGTTCAAGATTTTCTTTCCAGCCGTTATTCAATGTTCTGGACCCTAAAGAACCACCGACTGAAAGAATCGTCAGCCTGTCTTTATCAAGGCCCATTTTTTCTTTTGCCTGAGCAGTAGCCTGCATTCCTGATACAATCGCCGAACGGATCGGATTGCCCAGAAACCTTATTTTATCAGCCGGAAAGCCTTCAACTTCAGGATAAGCGGTAAAGACCGTTTTCGCTTTTTTACTTAAAATCTTATTCGTTACACCTGCATATGCATTCTGTTCCTGAATAAAAATAGGGATTCCCAGCCTGCTTGCTTCATATAATGCCGGTCCGCTTGCGAAACCGCCGGTCCCGATGGCAAAATCCGGAGCGAATTTTTTAATAATTCTTTTTGACCGGGATAAGCTCTTTAAAATTTTAAAAGGCAGACCCAGGTTTGAAAGCATATTTCCTCTGTTGATTCCTGCGATATCGATTCCTTCAATGGTATACCCGGCCTGCGGAACTTTTTCCATTTCCATTTTTCCGTTGGCCCCGATGAACAAAAACTCAGCATTCGGAAATCTTTTTCTGATCTCGTCTGCAATAGCAATAGCCGGGAAGATATGTCCTCCTGTCCCGCCGCCGCTCAATAATACTTTTAGTTTTTTATTCATTGTATCGGTTTTAAGCTGTAGGCTGATTTTCAATCAGATCAATAAATTCTACATCGACCAAAATTTCATTTTTACCATCAATATTCTTTTTCGATATAACTTTTACGGTATACATACCATCATTAAGCTCTATAACTTCGCCGACTTCCAATTTAAAAGTCTCAAGAAAACTGATGATATTTTCGCTGGTGTCAATCACCACCGGGTTTTCTGAATTTTTGTTATCGGTAAAAGTAATTTTTCTTATGTCCATTTTGTTTTTTTTTAAGCGATATCGTTTATTTCTGCAATGCTTTGTTTTTTGCCCATGCCTTCTTCATCGTAAATCTGTATTCTTGAGCTGATATTTAAAATAATTCCCAGCTGCAGATAGGTGACAAGCATTGAGGTTCCTCCGTAACTGATCAGGGGCAGCGGTTGTCCTGTCACCGGAATCAGATTAACGGCAACGGCAATATTGACCGAGAGCTGTATGAAAATCATCACACCGAGACTGAGTACCAGCAATGACCCGAAGAAGGCCGGCATTTTGCTGGCGATCATGACAATACGGATCATCATAATGAGATATAAGCTGACCAGGAATGCGGCACCGATTACCCCGTATTCTTCAACAATGACTGCGAAAATAAAATCGGATGCCGATTGCGGAAGCATCTGTTTCAGAGCGCTTTTTCCTGGGCCCATTCCTGTAATCCCACCATGAACAATGGCCGCTTTTGCCTGCATGACCTGATAATTCTTTGCTTTTAAGCTTTCATCGTCAACATCGGCTGTTTTTGCTTTGCTTGAGGTAAAAGTCTCAATACGGCTCATCCACGTGTGGACCCGGTTTCCGCCGATTAAATTGGTATTTAAGGCAATGATCAAGAACAATACAATGGCGATAAATGATGAGGAAATAAACCCTGCAATATATTTCCAGTGTAACTGTCCTACTATCAGGACGATAACGGAAACCAATAATATCATTAAGGCTGTGGAACCGTTATCTTTGGCAACCAGTACAAAAACCAGTAAAATAGGCCCGAAAATATACATAATGTTCTCAATCGGAAGCCTTTCCCGGGTAATTTTCTTTGTCAGATACCGGCAGAGATAAATAATCAACATTAAAAATGCGAAAGAAGACGGCTGGAATGAAATCGGGGTCCCGGGAATTTTCAGCCATCTCGAAGCACTGGCTCCGTCAATGGTCTGCCCGGTGAACATCGTGATGATTAAAAGCACAACCATTAAGCCGAGCATGATGCTGCTAAGCTTGCCGATGTATTCATATTTCACCATTCCGACTACCCTCATGATCGCCAGTCCCAGGACAACAAAGAACATATGCTTGATCACGTGACCGGTTGTGGTCCCGTTATTCACGATATATTCCAGATTTGAACTTGCAGAATATACCGGGAAGATAGAGAAAATGGAGATCACAAGAATGACCATCCAAAGTACTTTATCGCCCTTCAGGAATTCAAATCTGTTGTCTGTGTCTTGTTCGTTCATAATACTGTATTCATGTAAACTGTCAAAATAAATTGTATTTTTTACAACCGACATTTTACATTTCGCTTATTTTTGATACCTGCTCTTTAAACTGACGGCCCCTGTCTTCATAGCTTTTGAATAAATCAAAGCTGGCACAGCAGGGAGAGAGTAAAACGGTATCTCCTTTTTTAGTCAGCGATTTTGAGATCTTTACGGCTTCTTCCATGCTTGAGGTATCGTATATAAATTCTTTCTTATTCTTAAAGAAATCTATAATCTTCTGGTTGTCGATTCCTAAGCAGACAATGGCTTTTACTTTTCTTTTGACTAAATCTTCAATTTCGGTATAGTCATTCCCTTTATCCAGACCTCCAACGATCCAGACCGTCGGCGTCTTCATGCTTTCTAATGCATAATAGGTGGCATTGACGTTGGTTGCCTTACTGTCATTGATATATTTTACACCGTCGGTTTCGGCAACAAATTCCAGCCGATGCTCTACTGCCTGAAACGTCATTAATGAATTCCTGATGCTTTCATTGTTGATTTCCAGTATTTTACCGGCAATAGATGCGGCTAAGCTGTTCGCTACGTTATGGTTGCCCAAAAGAGATAATTCTTCCGCTTTCATGGAAAACCTGTCCTGCAGCTGTACCACAATCAGATCTTCATCGATAAAACCTCCTTCAGACAGTTTCTCCTTTGTTGAAAAAGGGATCATTTTTGCTTTGATTTCCAGCTTTTCCAGCAGGCTCTTGCTCATTTGATCATCCTTATTGTAGACGAAAAAATTATCATTTTCCTGGTTTTCCGTAATCCTGAATTTCGCCAAAGCATATTCTTCATAATTATAATTGTACTGATCCAGGTGATCCTGAGACAGATTCAGCAATAAAGAAATATAAGGCCTGAAATTCTGAATGTCATCCAGCTGGAAAGAGCTTACTTCCAGCACATAATATTCATGGTTTTCATCGGCAACCTGCTTTGCGAAACTGTAGCCGATGTTTCCGCCTAACCCTACATTAAGACCGTCATTTTTCAGAATATGATAGATGAGTGACGTTGTTGTTGTTTTTCCGTTGCTGCCTGTGATCGCAATGATTTTAGCATCTGTAAATTCAGAAGCAAACTCAATTTCAGAAGAAATCCTGATCCCCTGGTCATGAATTTTATAGATGATCTCCGCTTTTTTCGGGATTCCCGGACTTTTTACGATCCAGTCTGCACTTAAAATTTTTTCTTCGTTGTGATTCCCTTCTTCAAACTCAATGTCATTGTCAGTAAGAAACAGCTTATAGTTATCCTTAATGGCTCCTTTGTCTGAAAGAAAAACTTCCAGGCCCTGTTTCTTGGCCAGATAAGCAGCTCCGCATCCGCTTTCCCCTCCTCCTAAAACAACTATTTTCATATTTATTTTTGATTTAATGACTGAAAAATTTAAATGATTCAAAAATTATTAAATGCTTAAATATTTCAATTAATTTCTTATCTCATTTTTAATGTAATCAAACATACAATGGCCAGCATAACACCAATGATAATCATCCTGTTAACGATTTTACTTTCGTGAAAACCACCTTTCTGATAATGATGGTGCAGCGGTGACATTCTGAATAACCTGTTGCCCTGGGCATATTCTATCCCGAATTTTCTTTTTCTGTATTTAAATACAATAACCTGAAGCATCACAGAAACATTTTCTATCAGGAAAATCCCGCATAATACAGGGATCATTAATTCTTTTCTTAAAATAATGGCTAAAACGGCAATCACGCCGCCCAGCATCAAGCTTCCTGTGTCGCCCATAAAAACCTGGGCAGGATAGGTGTTGTACCAGAAAAAACCGATGACAGCTCCTACCATCGCGACCACAAAAATGGTGGTTTCCCCCATATTCGGAAGGAACATGATGTTAAGGTAATCGGCGAAAATAATGTTTCCTGAAAGATAGGCAAACAGACCCAGCGTCAGTAAAATCACCGTACTCGTCCCTGCAGCCAGACCATCAATCCCATCTGTAATATTTGCACCGTTGGAAACGGCTGTCACAATGAAAATAACAATCGGGATAAAGACCACCCAGGCCCATTCGTGAGCATCCTTATCATTCATCCAGAATAAAATCCCGCTGTAATCAAACTCATTGTTTTTAGCAAAGGGCACCGTAGAGACGGCAATTTTCTCCGTAGGCATAAAATTCTGCTCTACATTATTGCGGTTGACCACTTTTGCATCCGAATATTTTCTCTTTACGGTAATATCAGGATGGAAATACATCGTAATGCCTACAATCAGTCCCAGACCGACCTGTCCCACGATTTTGAATTTTCCGCTTAATCCGTCTTTGTTTTTCTTAACCTTTTTCAGATAATCATCAAGAAAGCCGATAGCACCCATCCAGATCATCGAACCCAGTAAAAGGACGATATACACATTGGTAATACGGGTAAACAGCAGAACGGGAATAAGCGTCGCTATAATAATGATGAGCCCTCCCATGGTAGGCGTGCCTTCTTTCTGCTTCTGACCGTCCAGCCCTAAATCACGAACCAGTTCACCCATCTGCTTTTTTCTCAGGAAGCTGATGATTCTTTTTCCGTATACCAAAGCAATGATCAGGGAAAAAAGCACTGATATGCCTGCACGGAAAGAGATGTATCTCAACAGCCCCAATCCCGGGACATGGATCCCCTGACTTGTTAAATATTCGTATAGGTAGTATAACATTTCTTTTGATTTGAAAATTTAATTTATTTAAAAATTTAAAGATTGAGGCCGCTCCATATTTTCACTCAAATATTTAATAAAATTTGAGATATTAGAAGAAATCTCTCTCGACAGATTAATTATTTCTTCGGCATTATTTTCATCTCCTAACTTTAATCTTTTACTTACAATCATCATACTTCTAACTTCGGCACAACTGCCTTTTGCAATTTTTAAATATCTAATAAACTGTCGGTTATTATTATATTCTGAGCCTTCCGCAATATTGTTTGATATTGAAAAACTTGCTCTTTTTATCTGGTTATTAAATTCAAATTATTTTTCAAGGCTTTTGTTATGAATGAACTGATAAACTTTTTCTATTAAATCTAAACTTTTAATGTAAACCGGGAAATTTTCAAAATTTTTTGTCATCATTAAATTTTTAATCTTTAAATCAATTCAATCCTTAAATCAAGCGTCTACTTACTCATTAATTTCCAAAGCTCATTGATGACTTCCTTATCATCAAAATGATGTTTCACCCCATTGATTTCCTGATAATTTTCATGGCCTTTCCCGGCTACCAGAACAATATCCTTCGGTTCTGCAAACTTTATTGCCATTTTTATGGCTTCTTTCCTGTCCGGGATTGAAGTGTACTTGCTGAAATACTGAGGTTCAACACCGGCTTCTATTTCCCTGATAATCTGTGCCGGATCCTCCGTCCTCGGGTTGTCTGAGGTAATGATGGCCAGTGTTGATTTTTTGCTGGCAATATTGCCCATTTCAGGCCTCTTGGCATGGTCCCTGTCGCCTCCGCAGCCAAAAACAGTGATCAGTCTTTCATTTTTTGTCCGGATATCATTAATGCTGTCCAGAATATTTTCCAGTGCATCCGGCGTATGTGCATAATCTACAATGAAGAAAATCCCGCCGTCTGACTTAAAGGTTTCAAACCTTCCGGAAACTCTTTTCAGCCTGCTGATCGCCTGAAGGATTTCTTCCTGTTCAAAGCCCAGCTCAGAAGCAATGCCGAAAACCAGCAATAGATTATAGACATTGAATTTCCCGGTTAGCGTGGTCCAGAATTCTTTTCCGTTGAAGTTCAGCAGCATTCCGTTGAAATCAACTTCCAGAAGTTTCCCGTGGTAATCTGCCATCGTTTTCAAAGCATAAGACTTTTTCGTTGCCTTAGTGTTCTGGAGCATGACCGTACCGTTTTTATCATCGATGTTTGTCAGGGCAACCGCATTTTCATTCAAGCCGTCAAAAAACCTTTTCTTGGTCTTTAAATACTCATCAAAGGTTTTGTGGTAATCCAGGTGGTCATGGGTAAGGTTGGTAAAACCTGCTATTTTAAAATGAAGCCCTTCGATTCTGTTCTGCGCGATTCCGTGGGAACTTACTTCCATGAAAGCAAAGTCACAGCTTTCTTCAACAGCCTGAGCTAAAATTTTATTAATCGTAATCACATCCGGCGTGGTGTGGGTGGCAGGAATTACCTGATCTCCGATCCGGATTTCAACGGTAGACAATAGAACAGACTCATAACCTAAATTTTTGAAAACATCGAAAAGCAAAGTGGAAACAGAAGTCTTTCCATTAGTTCCCGTAACCCCGATTAAATGAAGTTTTTCGGAAGGGTTCCCATAAAAATTAGAAGCTAACTGCCCTAAGGTTTTTGAAGAATCTTTTACTTTGATATACGTGATATTTTCATCCTGAGTTTTGGGAAATTCTTCGCAGACGATTGTTTTTGCCCCTTTTTCAACAGAAGCCGGGATAAAAGAGTGTCCGTCCGAAACCGTTCCTTTCATCGCAATGTAAAGACAATTCTCTGTGACCTTTCTGCTGTCAAATACCAATTCTGAAACCTCACGGTTGTCATCGCCTTGAATTTCTAAGACCGGAATTCTTTTTAGTAGTTCTGTTAATACCATTTTTATATGGATGGGATTTCTCCCGTTTATATTTTTATCAGGCAGGTTTCATGCTGCCATGTTTTCAACTTTATTTTAATTCTGCAGAGATAAATAAATTCTCTGGTTTTTACTGATGACGGTGCCTTCCAAAGGAAACTGCTCTGTGATTCTTCCAACCCCTTTGAAATCCACACGGTATCCTAAGTTTTCCAGCTGCGGAATGACATTTTTCCCAATCAGCCCGACAACGCTTGGCATCTGTTTATTATTAACTGCTACTCTCACATTGGGTTCAACCATTTTGTTCAGGTTTACCTTTCTGTCAACAAGCATTTCTTTCTCAATATTCTGAGGGGTTTTGAGGAATGTTTTTCCTGCAATCTCTTTAAATACCGGTGCGGAAACAGTTCCTCCGTAAAATCCCTTTGCGGTATTTGGCTCGCTGATCATTACATAACAGGTATACTTCGGCTTGTCGGCAGGATAGAAGCCGGCAAACGATGCACGGTACTTCATAGGGCCCGGAAGCCAGTATTCAAACCTTGCAGTTCCTGTTTTTCCCGCCATTTTCAGGTTCGGGGTGAAAATGCTTTTCCCGGTCCCTTTTTCTACGGCTTTTGTCAGTGCGCTGGTCATCATCTTAATTGCCTTTTCTGATGCCATTTTATTCACCATGACTTCGGGTTTGGCAGTGTACATCAGCTTTCCGTCCTTCATGATCTTATCAATGAATAAAGGCTTCAGCATTTTACCGCCATTCGCCACCCCGTTGTAGAATGAGGTTAACTGTAATAAGTTAATGTTTGATGAATATCCGTAGGCAATTGACGCTAAAGTTGCGGCATTCCATCTTTTATTTTCAGGCGTTACGATTTTCGGTTTGGTGATTCCCGGAAGCTCGATGTCCATTTTGTCAAACAACTTCCACCGTTTCAGGTGGTCGAGGAAAATCTGAGGTTTCTCTGCATAATATTTTGTAATCAGTTTCGCGGTTCCTACGTTGCTGGATTTTGCCAGCACATCACTGATGTCATAGGTACCGTGGCCGTGGCCGTCGGAAATTCTTTGCTTGGCATAGACCCAGACTCCGTTTCCTACGTCTACCGTGGTGTTTTCATCGATAAAACCGTCATCCATTGCCGCCAGGAGTGAAATGGTTTTGAATGTAGAGCCCGGCTCAATATTATCCTTTAAAGCATAGTTATAGGAATCTACAAAGTCTCCGTCATCATTGCGTCTCAGGTTTACCAAGGCGCGTACTTTTCCGGTCTCCACCTCCATTACGATTACAGTTCCGTGCTTGGCTTCGAAATTGATCAGCTGTTTCTCCAGAGCCGAATGGGCGATGTCCTGAATCCTAAGGTCTAATGTGGTATAAACATCTTCGCCGTCCACCGGTTCTTTTACTTTCCAGTAATCAATCGGCTTCCATTGGGAGGAGTTGATCCTCTGTTCCAGTCTCTTCCCGTCGGTTCCCCTCAGGTATTTTGAAAAGGCGCCTTCGAGCCCTGAGCTGTATTCGCCGTTGTCCATCCCGATGGTTCCGGCTCCGATTTCCGAAGTGGCAAGTTCCCTCTTGTAATTCCTATCTACAATAAACCCTCCTTTATTTTTTCCTCTTTTAAAAATCGGGAACTTTCTGATCCGGTCATACTGGTCAAAATCAAGGCCTTTTACCAGTGTGTAATACTGGTTTTTCTTTTTTCTCTGCTCGTCGAACTTCTTTCTGAATTCCGCCCGGGATTTTCCGAACATTTTGCTCAGGGAGTCGGTTAATGCCCCGATGTTGTTGGTATAAACGGTATCCTTCATGGTCTTGAAGTCAAGATAGATATCATACCGCATAACGGTTGTTGCGAGAATGGAGCCGTCTGAAGCAAAGAGGTTTCCGCGGGCAGCCTTTAAGGTTGCTTCCCGGTAATTTTTATTGATGTAATCATCTTTAATCTCCTGCACATTGGTATTCTGAAGAATGACAATCCTCGCCAGGAACATCACAAACACGCACAAAGCCACCACTGCGAAGAGGTAGCCCCATTTTAGCGTATTCTTACGCTTGTTGTCGTATTCATTTGTTTTTTGCATCTGTACTGTCCAGTTTGATTAGCAGTTTATGAGGATGGTTTTCCAGGGTCATCAGAGAGTCCCTCGCTACTTCTTTCCCCAATTGAGATTCCATTTTTACTTTGATCAGCTTACTTTGTGCGTAAGCGTTTCTTGATTTATATTCTTCGGTTTCTTCCTTTAACGCGTTGACGATTTCTATTTTTTTATTAACCAGATGGTTGCTGTAGATTATGGCCATCATCAGGACAAACAACAATAAAAAATACTTGTAGTGTATTTTTACCTCATCACGATTCAGGAAATTGCCTTTTACAATATCTATAAAAGTTAATTTCTTCTGAGGGCGGTATGTTGTTCTTTTTGCCAATGTATTTTATAGTTGATGATTGATCAATAACAGGTACCATCGCCTGTCATGTATTGTTAATCATTTATAGTTTTATTCCTGTTCTCATTTTTGCACTTCTGGCTCTTGAGTTTTCTTTGATTTCCTTATCATCAGGAATGATCGCCTTACTTTTTACCAGCTCAAATGCTTTTTTATAATTTCCGTAAATGTCTCTTTCCGGTTCGCCCTCAAACATTCCGTTTTTCAAAAACCTTTTGACCAGCCGGTCTTCCAAAGAATGATAGGAAATAACTACCAGCCTGCCTTCCGGCTTTAAAATATTATAAGACTGAACCAGCATTTCCTTCAGAGCTTCAAGTTCCTGATTAACTTCAATTCTTATCGCCTGAAACAGCTGGGCGTAAAACTTGTTTACCTTATGGGGCGGAAGATAATTGAATAGTTTTTTCAGATCTTCTGTGGTATTTATGCTTTTTATCTTTCTGTGGTACACAATATCCCTTGCCAGTTTCCTGGCTTCCCTCAGCTCGCCATAGTAATAAAAAATATCTGCAAGCTGTTCCTCATCATAATCATTGATTACTCTTTTGGCATCAAGCCCCTGCATAACGTTCATCCTCATATCCAGCGGTGCGTTGCTTCTCGTTGAAAAGCCTCGTTCTGCCTGATCGAACTGATGGGAAGAAACCCCTAAGTCTGCCAGGATGCCGTCTACCTGTGAAATCCCGTGCATCAGTAAAGAATTCTCCAGAAACCTGAAGTTCTGGTTAATCAATGTAAATCTGGGATCTTCGATCGTATTTTTAAGAGCATCCAGATCCTGATCAAAGCTGAACAGTCTTCCGTTGTCTGACAGCCTGCTAAGGATTTCCCTTGAGTGGCCTCCACCGCCAAAAGTACAGTCCACGTATGCTCCGTCCTGATTCGTCACCAAATCATCAACACTCTGTCTCAGCAAAACGGGGTTATGATACATGTTAAATTGTGTTTTTTCTTATTTTATTAATATTCAGCGTTTTTATTCTTCATTAAATGCGCCCATTACGTCTTCCGCAAGACCGGCAAAATCTTCTTCATTGGTAGCAATAACCTTTTCATACGCTTCTTTATCCCAGATTTCAAATAATTCTCCTGCGCTGGTAATCACAATATCTTTCCGGAGATTTGAAAAATGAGTCAGATCCTTGGAAATCTGCAGTCTTCCTGCGCTATCCAGTTCTGCTATTTTTACTCCAGCCGTAAACATTCTGATGAAATCAGCATTTTTTTTAATGAATCTGTTCAGCTTATTAATCTTACCCATCACTTTATCCCATGCATGCATAGGATACACTTCAAGGCAGGGTTGGAACACGGATCTTTTAACTACAAATGCCCTGTCATCGCAGTCTTCCATCTGTTTGATCAGAGATGAAGGAACTTTTAAACGGCCTTTATCGTCAATTTTACACTCATATGTCCCAATGAAATTCTTCATTTGGGACAAATTTATATAATAATTTCCAAAAGCTCCCACTTTTCCCCACTTTTTGCCTTAATGTTAATAAGTTTTATTATAAGATCATTTTATAAGGGTTAATAAATTGATCATGTGACCATTATAGAAGTTGTTATTCAGGTCATAACAAAGAATTCAATAAAAAAGCAAAGAAAAAAGAGTTTGGTATGTTATTTTTATTTTAAATTAGGGTTATCAAAATATTTTTGAGGTTTAATTTGTATTTTTGCAAGGCTTTATTAAGGCATTATATGATATTTAGTACGAAAAAAGAAAAGAAATATACCTTTGTTGAGGCGGGAGAAGGACATCCATTGGTGCTGCTGCACGGTTTAATGGGTGGTTTAAGTAATTTCGATAAGATGGTGGATTTTTTTTCTAACCGGGGATTCAAAGTATATGTTCCTCAGTTGCCGATCTACGATTTGCCGGTACTTAATACGAATCTGACAACAATTGCCAAATATATTATTAAGTTTTTAGAAAGTCATATTGAGGGTCCTGCTACCATAGTGGGGAATTCAATGGGAGGTCATGTGGGTCTTATTTTGACGCTGGCAAGACCGGATCTGGTTAATAACCTGGTGCTTACAGGAAGTTCGGGACTATACGAAAGGACTTTCGGTGACAGTTTTCCCAGAAAAAATGACCGTTCCTATATCAGAAAAAAAACAGAAGACGTTTTTTATGATCCTGCTGTCGCTACTGAGGACCTTGTTGATGAAGTTTTCGGGGTGGTAAATGACCGGATGAAGGGTATTAAAACGGTAATGCTGGCAAGAAGTGCCATCAAACACAATATGCTGCATGATTTGCCTAAAATTCTTACCCCGACATGTCTTATATGGGGTAAACAGGATAATGTAACGCCGCCTGAAGTAGCGGAAGACATGCATAAATTCATTCCGAACTCAGAACTGTTCTGGATCGATAAATGCGGGCACGCGGCAATGATGGAAAAGCCAGACGAATTCAATGAGATTCTTTACACCTGGGTAAAAGATAAAGTTTAAATAAAAATTAATATAAATAACCATTAAGAACTTCTTAATGGTTTATTTTTCTAAACATATTTCAAAAAATGGTTATTAAAACAGCAACGTTTGTCAAGAGCAGCGGAAGATGGCAGGACTGCCCTGAACCAGACCTTCCCGAGTATGCGTTTATCGGCAGATCAAATGTAGGAAAGTCTTCATTAATCAATGCGATGATGAACCATAAGGACCTGGCCAAAACTTCAGGAACGCCCGGAAAAACGCAGCTTATCAATCATTTTTTAGTAAATGAGAACTGGTACCTTACCGATTTACCGGGATATGGGTATGCCAAAGTTTCCAAATCCATCAGGAAAGACTTCGAGAAACTGATTACCAACTACATCCTGAACCGGAGAAACCTGGTGAACCTTTTTGTTCTGGTTGATTCAAGGCACAAGCCCCAGCTGATTGACCTGGAATTTATCCAGTGGTGCGGTGAAAGCGGAGTGCCGTTTTCTATTGTATTTACCAAAGCGGATAAACTGAAGCCTAATATAGTAATCTCCAATGTGGAAGATTATAAAAAAGAACTGCACAAGACCTGGGAAGACCTTCCGGAGCTGTACGTAACGTCTGCTGAAAAAAAGGAAGGCGGCGACGAAATCCTGAAATTTATCCAGAAGACCAATGAATTCCTAACATTAAACCATGTGACTTTTGATGAGTAATATGGTCTGGAAGATTAAGTCTTTTGATGAATTTACCGTTCCCGAATTATATGCTGTCCTGAAAGCTAGAATTGATGTCTTTGTTGTGGAGCAGAACTGTCCGTATCCTGATCTGGACGATTACGACCAGAAAGCGGTTCACCTCTGGGCGGAGGAAGATGGGGAAGTCCTGGCCAGCTGCCGGATTTTCAATAAAGGAGTCAAGTATAATGAAGCTTCTATCGGAAGGGTTTTAACTACAGAACAAGCAAGGGGCAAAAGCCTCGGGAGACAGCTGATCCGATATGCAGTAGAAACGATTGAAAATCGTTTTCATACTTCTGAAATCAGGATCTCCGCACAGGATTACCTGCTGAAGTTCTACAGCGATTTCGGATTTGAAGATACGGGAAAAAAATATCTTGAAGATGACATTCCGCACACGGAAATGCTTAGAACATAAAGAAAATAAAAGCGAAGACATGATGAATTCATTCTTCGCTTTTTTAATGATATATATGGAGTGTTTTTTGTGGTTTTTAGTTTTTATCTGAAATAGCCTTTAAAATAATAGGTTCGAGATTAGATGGTAGGTCAGCAGATTTTATCTGATAGTTTTTGATCTTCATTTCTTTAAACCAATTTTCCCAGTATTCTTTGATCACGGCTTCTTCAAAAGGGTTTCCTTTTTCAGGATTGATACCGAGCACAATAACTTCAAGATTATTCAGGTTATCATTGGCTTTTACGAAACCATATCCATTTTTTTCCATGTCTGTCTTAAAATTGGAAGTCGTAAGGTTATTGGCTTTGATCAATTTACTGGTGAGATAAGATGTTTTATAGGAATTCTTATTCTTTTCCTCAAATTTGGAATCTGCATGATACATATAGCCGTCGGTCAGGATGAAAAGGATATTCCTGCGGTCATTTTTAATACAGTAATCCTTCACTTTGTTTTTAAAAAATTTCCAGATATCCGAACCTATATAATTTCCGTCTTTAATGGCTGACTGATAAATGTATGAGGGGATTTCAGCATATTTCTTTTCAACTGATGTAAAATAATCTTTGGAAGTATTTTTATCAAAGGAAACTTTAAGGTCTTTCGTAAACTGGTTGATTTTCGGGTCGGAAGGTTCCGGGTTGAAAAATACCTGCATCTGGTCGTCATAGGTAATGATCTTTTTTGATTTGAGATGATCAATAAATCCTTTTTGGATAGCTCTGATGTATTCCATATCTCTCTGAAAATAGGGCATGGCAGGATTCGGATTGGTATCCGGGTCAATTCTGTCTGACAGGTCAATCAGAATACTGACATTGATGTTGTTTGAATCAACAATAACTGAATCCTTTTTTTTAGGATCTGTTTCATTCACTTTTTTATTACAACAAGACACTAAGCAAATCATAAAAAACAGGTAAAATATTTTTTTCATAATTCTGATTATAAGGATGATAAATACACTAAATTCTGATTGTTGTCGTTGGCTCCCACAATATCCAGATTGCTCGTATACGTGTCAATACAGCTGTCGATCATGGTCTGTTTTTCAATTCTTGAAACGGCTATTTTTTCACCGATGAACGTAATCCAGCCCTGGACATATTCCGAAGCGTACATTTTATAATCTTTTGTGGGAATAATCACTCCGTCAATGATATTCTGAAGTTCTTCAATCCTGCCCCGGGTTTTGATCACCGATTCTTTAATGCTGCCGATATTGGCCTTAATGTCCTCAATTTCCTTTTTCAGGGCATTGATCTTTTCTGTCAGGAACTCTACTTTCTTCTGCCTGATCTCCTGTTCGTTTTTAATCCGGTCTTTTTCCCGGTGCTCTTTCATCACAAAGTCAAATACGAGCCCCCAGATAATGTATACAATGAATCCGGCGAAAATAATACCCCAAAACTGGTTCTTGGTAAAAGCAATTTTAAGGTTAAATGGGGGAGACTCAAAAGTCTTGTTAAGTTCGTATAATTTAGATTCTATTTCATATGCTAAAATGGCATCGAAAATAAAAGTTACCACAAATAATAAACCCAGCTTTACGTAATTGACTTTTGTTTTATTTTCACCGAACATATGAATCAGAAATCCCAATCCAAGAAATACAAACGGGATTAAAGTAACAAAAGAAACTTCAATAAAGCCGTCAGCCCATGCTTTTGTCCATGCATTGGCATCCAAAACACTCTGTATGACTGTACTTTTTGCATCAAATGTTTTAAAAAAAGCAGAGTAGGATGTGGAAATATAAAATGTTGCCAAATATAAAGTTATCGGAACCAGAAGGATAGCACCGATCCAGAATTTTGTAGAGGCACCTCTTGTCGCTTTTACGTTGTACTTTTCAGGGTTTCTCGGCAGATCAAGGATTTCCGCTTTTAAAGTTTCAGCATTCTGCTGGTGGCTTTCAATTTCTATATTTTTATTTTTTGCCTGCTCTTCTTTGGTTTCTGCGGAAACAGTAAGTGCTTTGATTTCCGTTTCCCGGTTTTTCTGTTCATTGACATAGGATTCTTTCAGCTTCTGCTGTTTTTCCACCATTTCCTTTTCCTCATTCTGAAACCTGGAATATACCGCATCCAGGCAGATGGATAAAGTCGAATGGTTCCCGCTGGTTCTTGAACTGTCTCTGTAGCCTGATTCATGATAGGTCCTTTTCCTGCTTTCTTCTGGAGATTCTTCATCCGGGTTTATTTCTGTTTTCGGAAGTTCTTCCTGTATGGGTTCTGCCGGAAAGGATTTTAGTTTAAACAAATTTTTTATACTGGTCGTATCCATGGTTTTAGTGTTTTAATTCATATAAAATAGCATTCTTATTTTTGCCGGTTTGTACGGCTTCAATCAGGTAATCAACAATTGCCTGTGCATTTTCTTCTAAAAATCCGAACATGATCACGTACTTTTCCATTGCGGCATGTTCATTAGGAGTGACAATCCCGTCTGCCCACATCATTACGGTAAGATCGTATAAATAGTCTACTTTTTCTTCTATAGTTCGAGGAAGCAAAGACTTGATATTGATCGGGTGTGAAAGGATTTCATCTAAATTCTTCGGAGAAATTCCTCTTTCTTCAGCGCATGTATAGAGCATCTTCAGCTCCAGGGCACTGAAATCATCATCACAGATGGCCATCTGGTACAGCCTTAAAAAATGAGCTTTGAGGTTTTCGGTTATTTGGGTATTATCCATGATTGGTTTGTTCTTCTTTAGGGGGTCTGGGATTAATGATTTTGTCTCTTGAAACAGTTCTGTGTTGTACTGATAATGGATGTTCCGATGTATCTTCGGTAATTTCCTCTTCCTGTTTTTGGGCCGGCTTTTCTATGAAACTGATCAGCAGAAATAAAATTCCCGTGATGGTATCAACCGGAATCCATAAACTTTTCCGGTACAGGTAAATGGGAAAAACAGGGTTGAAAAGGATGAGGATAACAAGAAACACGATGCTGAAATAGTGTTGCTTAAAACTTACCGTATTGTATAAGACCATCAAAGCGCCGATGGAGACAAGAATCCTTAAAAAAGTATAATATTCTATAGGAAGCCTGAAGATACCGATGAAACAGCATAATGCACAAAAAATGAAAAATGGTTTCATAATTAATGTTTAAATCCTTTCTGAAAATTGTATTTAAAATTAAATCGGTCTTCTGACATAAAGATGAAGACAAAAAAATCGATGAGGGCTATCAGAGAAGGGATAAAGGTCCAGCAGAAAATAAGATAGAGTATTCCGGTCATGGTCTGTCCCAGATAAAATCTGTGGATGCCTAACCCTCCCAGAAAAAAAGCAAGCAGTGCGGTGGTAATTTTTGATTTCATAGGTTATACTCTGGATAAAATTTCGTTCTTCTTCTCTTCAAATTCTTCTTGGGAAATAATCCCGTTTTCCGCTAAACCTTTTAGCTTTTGCAGCAGGGCAAACGGATCTTCATTTTCTATCATCAATGGTTTTACCTGCTGAAAATGTTGTGGTGAAGTAATAATCGGTGTGGCATTATTTACGGTAACGCCTCCTCCTGCGGATGCCCTTCTGGTTTCCAGGTCTTTTTCCCTTCTTACGCTTCTCATGCGCTCTTCAATTTCCTGTGCATACTGATACAGTTTTCTGGCCTGTGCTTTGGGAAGGTAATCCATCATGTTGGTAAAACCCATGGTCGTTCTCATTATAAAAGTAGACCCGATAATTCCTTCTTTAATATGACAGTCTGCCACATCAACCCAACTATAGTCCTGGAAACCCATGGACAAACCGAAATTTCTGGGCCTGCAGAAAATAATTCTTCTGTTGGTAAGGGCAATGCAGTCTGAAGACAAATTGAGGACAGGTTTCTTCTGAACTGCAATATATTCTACACTTTCCTGAGAGGTGAGCAGGCTGTTGATTCTTCCCAAAAGCTTTTCGACGGCTTGAGGATCCTGCTCTTCATTTAAAAAATTCTTTATATTCATGTTATTTTGTTTTTGGTTATTTTACATCTTTATATTGTACATATCCTGTTCTACCGGATTTCTGCACTTTTACTTTATACCAGTCAGGTAATTTTTCAAGGCGGATTAATTTTTCGTTTTTCGCAACCTTTTCTATTATTTTAGACTTTACAGATGCCTTTTCGTAAATAAAGATTTTTGTAACACCAGCAATATACCGGTTATTGGAATTGATGTTGACATTAACCTTATCAATAAATACCTTTGGCGGCTTACGGGATTTTGAAGAGGTAGAAGATTCAGATCTTTTGTGTTTTTTAGGTTTGCTTTTACTTGATGAACTTCCTGAACATACGCCGCAGGTTCCTCCGGAACCGCAATGCCCGCACCGTGAACAGCTTGTGCAGGCAGAACAATACGCAGATCCTGTGCATCTTCCTTCATGTTCTATATTATCGTTGGCTTTAAAGCATGAATGTAAAAAGAGCATGCTTAGGATGGTTATAATGAATGGAATTAGTTTTTTCATAATTTAATTGTAATTTTCAAAGGTTTGATGAAGTTGGGTCCTATACTGGTAAATTTCATCCAGACTGCCTAATATTATCTTTTCTCCTGCATCTTTTCCGTTGTGAAATATCTCTATGTATTTGTTTGCTGTATTAAAATGCAGTCTGCAAATGGGTTTTCTATTATTGTTATCCAATAAAATCCCGAAATACGATAGGGTGTCCCGGTAGGCTATTCTTGAAGAAGGAATCTTTTCCCTTAAAATAGCTTTAACAATCTGAAAGCCTTCCAGCTCCTCTTCTGTCGTTACAATTTTAGAATCAGTGTTTTCATCAAGAGACTGTGCCGGTTTTACGTCATTATCCTGTTTTTCTATCTGTTCATTAATGCTTAAAGCCGATTTTAATCTGAAGCTGATAGATTCATTGATAGAAGTGGTTAATGCTTTTTTGGTATATTCCTTAAAAGGAACCATCCTATTGGCGGTAATCGATTTTTCAAAAAAGCGGCTCACTAAAAGTCTGACCAGTTCATCGGAAGGGTTTTCAATTTCTTTTTCAAACTCTTTTCTGATGGCTTTAATGTATTTAAGGGCTTCGGCAGAATCCAGGATTTCCTCAAGGTTGTAATCCTTTTTGGTGAACTTTTCCAGGATTTTAATGGAACTGTCTTTAAGGTCTTCAATATTAATCGTGAAAAAAGGTTTTTCATCCATAATATTGGGTTTCTCAAGATCAGTGTAAAAATTATAGACAATTCCGTTCGTCAAAACTCCGAATCTCGTTTTCGAAACATGATAGTATCGGTGGAGCTGAGAATTATGGGCATCGGCACTTTCTTTCCAGTGCTTGCATTCAATAATAAAAATCGGATTGTCATTATGACGGATTACGTAATCCACCTTTTCTCCTTTCTTGGTCCCGATATCACAGATGTGTTCGGGAATCACTTCTGTAGGATTAAAGATGTCGTAACCTAAAATCTGGATGAAGGGCATAACGAATGCATTTTTGGTGGCTTCTTCTGTCCCGATCTGGTCCTTAATGCCGATGACTTTTTGATGCAGTTGCTCAAGTTTGATTTTAAGATCCATAGTTATTGTTTTTTTAATGTCTCATCTATAATTTCTGCTAAAGGGGCATTGGACTGTACCGAATGGATCCCGCTTTCCATTGCTGCTTTTGAACTGTAGAGCTGGCTTTTCCCGATGATTTCACCGTTTCGGGCTTTCAGAAGAAAATATTCTTTTCCGTTGACGGCTGTTCTTCTGTCATACCGATAATCATTCTGCGCATTGTTTTTTACGGATTCTATTCCTTTCTGGCAGGAGGCTTTCTGAATATAGCCTTCACTGGTTAAAATAATTTCACCGTTCCCGGCTTTAAGACTGAACTGGTACTCATAATTGCTTCTCTGAGTAATGATAAATTTTCCCATGATGATTATTTATTTTGTATGGCACGCATTTGAACAATAATAACAACCATTAATGTTATATTTTCGATTTGGATATAGTCTTTTTGCTTCAGTTATCGCTTCCTGGCAAGATCCAAAGTAACCCAGGTACGTTCTGTTTTCGATTGAGGGTAAATAACTACATGAACTTTCGTGAACTTCATAATCTCCGTTAGATTGCTGATTGTTATTGATGTAATAATGTTTCATAATATTTGTTTTTATTTAACACTCCAAAAGTATCACCCCTCAATGAAAAATTTTTACGGGTTTCCGTAAAACGGGCAAAAATAAAAAAACCTTTCAAAAAAATTGAAAGGCTGAAGTACTGCAGTAATAAAATCATTTCAGATAATCCCGATATCTTTACAGAATGCCACCAGCTGTTCATTGCTGTTGACTTCAAGGTCTTCTTTCAGGCTGTTTAACCTTTTTTCCACGCTGCTCAGGCTGGAAGGCCGGATACTCCGTTCTTCAAGATGGACAGGAATGTTTTTTTGCAGGATTCCTTTCGAGAGCAGTGACACCAGCGTAATATCATAGGTGGAAAATTCATAATTATTGAACTTTTTCATCTCCTGCTTAAGGTCAAAAGAGAGATAACTTTCGCCGATGTATACCGAAGCGATGGATTTTTTCAGGTCTTTGGAATCATTTCTTGCTTTTTGCACGTATCCGTTGATGTGATAATCTGAAAACAGATTTTCAATGACTCCGGTTTTGCGTTCAGCTGAAAACACAATCACCTTCAGGCCAGACTGTAACTCTTTGGCCTTTCGGATGAGATCTTTCCCGTCCTGGAGGTTTTGGGCATGATGATCCTCCTCATAGTAAAGATCGGTGATCATCAGATCATACGGTTGCTGCTCTCGAAGGGCTTTCTGAATTTTTCCGATGGCATCATCGCAATAGTATACAAAATCCACGATGGGGATATTCAGGTCTTGAAGGGTTTTCTGTACGGAGATATTGATGCTTTCGTGATCTTCTGCTATTAAAATTTTTTTGAACATGGTTATATTGTTAATTGAAAATTAGGATTTTTCGATGTTTCAAAAGTATATCCCTTTATTTCTGAATCCTTACGGTTTCACGTAAAACAGCGAAAAAATGAATTCTGCTTGCTGCACGGATGAGCTATATAATGCCGATATCCTTGCAGATTACCACCATTTCAATATTGTTTTTGGCACCCACGCTTTCGCGGAGTTCATTCAGTCGCTTTTCAACGGAACGGATGCTGTGGGGCTTCATGCCATGCTCTTTAAGCCATGCCCCGATTTCATTTTGTCTGTAGCCCTTAGCCAGCAGTTCAAGCAGTTTGATGTCATAAGAATCAAACTCAACAGGCGTATTGCGTATCGCATTCAGGATTTCCTGTGAAATTACAATTTCACCAATAAAAACTTTCCTGATGGTGTGTTTAAGATCCTTTCCGTCATTTCTGGCTTTGCTTACAAAACCGTTGATATGATGTGTTTTATAAAGATCATCGATCACTTTAGCCCTTTTTTCTACAGAAAATACCACAATTTTTAAATCAGGCTGTACTTCTTTCGCTTTCCGGATCAGATCCTGTCCCGAACCTATATTCTGAGGGATATGATCTTTCTGAAAAGACAGGTCGGTAACTAACAGGTCATACGGAGTCTTTTCCAAAACGGCTGCTTTAATTTTTTCCAGGGCATCATCGCAATAATTTACAAAGTCAAAATGTATGATATTCAGTTCTGTCAGCGCATTTATAATTCCTAAGTTCATGACCTCCTGGTCTTCGGCGATTAAAATTTTTTTGAACATGGTATGGTCACAATATTTAAGAAGCAGGAACCGAAAGGTTGACTTTGAGCCCTTTTTCAATTTTTGTGTCAAAAGTAATGGTTCCGTTAATCGCTTCAATACGGGAAACCGTATTCCGTAATCCGTTGTTGTAGATCAGGTCCCCGGAAATGCCGATCCCATTGTCTTTATACTGAATATCAACAGAGTTATTTATTTTTTCAAACCGAAAAGCGACATTGGTTGCCTTGCTGTGCTTCCTCATATTAACCATCAGTTCGCGGATAATCTGGTATACTTCTTCTTGCACAGGCAGTGAAATGGTTTCCCAGAGTAAAGAGGTGTTACCCGCCGTATAGGTTTTTACTGTAGCATTATTGAAAGAAGCAATAAGTTCAGAAATTCTTTTACTGAATTCCTGTTCATCACCGTTTTTGTCATAAGAGATATCCCTGGATTTTTCGTAGACAAATTCCAGTTCATCCAATGCTTTATCCCTGTCAAAATGCTCCTGGTTTTCAATCTTGGTCATTACCTGATAAATGCCGTTGGCCACCACGTCATGTACTTTCTTGGATATCTTAAGCTGGGTGTTTTTTACTTCGAGCTCTTTTTCCTGCTGAAGCCTTTTCTTTCTTTTTTTGTACCAAAAGAAACCGCCAACTAAAAATAATGATAAAACTCCTATTCCACCATTTTTTCTTATCCTTTCAATCTCATTATCTGCTTTTAATTTTTGGTTTAGGGCATTTTTTTGTTCTACATCGTACCTAATCACTGCAAATTGATTTTTAGCTTTGCTTCTTGCAATTTGTACACTATCATTCAAAGTTTGGAATTCTTTAAAATAAATTAAATAGTTTTCTTTATCTAAATTAATTATTTTCTGTAATGCCTGTAACTTATCTTCTTTGCTATCATTTTTAATTGATATTTCTAACATTTTCTTTGAATAATCAAGAGCTTTTGATTTATCCTTATCAAAGAAATAATCAGCCAAAGTGGCATAACTTGAATTTTGAGCTAAAAGATCATTTTGTTCTTGCCTGATTTTTAAAGCTTTAAAAAACTCAGGAAGAGGGTTGTAATTTTTATTCTCATAATATTTAACTTTTGCTAAATTATTTAATGCTCTTACATAATTTTTTTTAATATTTGTGTCAAGTGCTAAATTAAAATTATATCCTGCTCCCTTATAATCTTTTAAAGACATTAATGCATCACCCAGATTATTATGATATAGTGCTATATCATCGGGCTTATTTGCGTACTTTAATGCTTCTTTGTAAAATTTAATGGCGTTATCAAAATCATAAAGATAAGATGAGGAAATTCCCATATTATTATAACTGGAACCTAATGATAATTTTATTATACTGTCATTGATATTTTTAAGAAATTTGTTGCCTTCAACAGATGTCTCGATGCTGCCGTAATAGTCACCATTATATTGCTGAATAATAGCCATATTTACTAATGACCTACCAACTCCAGAAGAATCTTTAATATCTAAATAGGAATTCTTTGCTAGATTAAAATAGTAAAAAGCAGAGTCATTATTAATTTTCTTTGCTTTCTTATAATAGTCATCAGCAATATTTTTATTTTGAGTAATTATTGTCTCTTTTTTGCAAGAAAAGCTTAAGATTAAAAGAATAAGTAAAAAATAAGTTTTCATAGTTTTATAAGTTTTCATTTCACAAAGTAAAGAAAAAGAGCAGATTTAAACAATCTGCTCAGACATAATTAATTATGGTTGTGTAAATGGAGGTGGATTTTGCCCTGTATTACCTCCGGTACTGCCTCCGCTACCTGGTCCACCAGTTCCGTCTCCCGGGTCAGTTCCCGTCCCAGGATCCGTTCCGCCGCCCGGATTCAAAAGTTGAGTGGTTGGCTGTCCGTTATTATCGTGATTACATGATGATGTATTTGCATTATTGTGCCCGAATGCTAAGCTTAGTAGCATTAAAAAGAATTGTATCATTTTGTCAAAAAATTTATTGTTAAAGCATTCGTGTTCTTCCCTGCGAAACCGATCGCAGACATTGGAACACGTTGAAAAAAATTTGAAGCGCTTCTTAAATTTTTTGGGAAGTAGGAACCTTCAAAAACGGAAGAGAAACATCTGCTTCCCAACCCGGAGTTTTCTTCCGTTTTATCTGGTGATTTTTGAAATCAAGGTTTGTTTTTATTTTTTTATCCCCTGATTTTCTTTTACAAATATCTGCGATAAATGGCTGAATCTACGGACAGACGATGGACAGATGGACAGCTTATAAATGTTTGATTTTTACGGTAAACCGCAATTTCCTTGTCAAAAAATTGTCTAATTTGGATAGTAAATAATTAATACCTGAAACGTTATGTATGAGAAGAAGAAATTTTTAGTAAAAACAGTGTTCGAAACCGCGAAAAATTCTCTCCCGCGCGGAAACAAAAGCTCTATTTCGACATATTTAAGTTCATTTTTAGAAGAACAATATGGTTTTGAAAGAGATGAAAGGTCTTACACTAGATATTATAAAAAATTAGTAGAAGAGAATACAGATTATAATATTGATGATCTCGCACTTCATTATTTAAGTAAATATATTGGATATGATAATTTTGAAGATTTTTGTGATAGAGTAGACTTAGGAAATGATGATTCAAAAACCTTTTCATTAAGTTTTAAGGAAATTTCTGAAAAACTTCAACAGATAATTATTACAGTATCACCAACTGTTTTATTACCCGATTTTATAAAGAAAAACGGACTGGGTATTGTGGAAATGACCTTTGTATTGCTTTTGGTTTCTGGAGGTGTTGTTTTTTCCAGTAGCAAAAAGGCACCTTTGGGAATTGCATCACTTTGGGGAATACCTGCCATTGAAAAACCTTATATGTTTTGGGATAAAGACCGCTACATAGCCAGCGACAGCAGTTATATAAATCCTCAGACTGATGTGGTGCCCATGGATCCAAGTAAATTTGTACATCAGAAAAAAATAACGCGACCGGATACCCTTACGATTGAAAACGCAGAGGGAAAAGTTTGGTACGATAAAAGTGATAATCATGTAGAGTTTTTTACCAATTATGGAGAACATCCGGAAAACGGAAAGACCTTAAAAGTAGCGACGGGGCATATTGTAGAAACCTATGGAGGCGCTAATGCTACGGAAGAACTGGCCGACAATTAAAATTTCTTTACAATGATTTAAACTTTACTTAAAACAATTCCCCGGATATTCCTTTACTTTCGTCTTATTTTTATTTTAGATGAATAAAGGAATATTCTCATTTTTACTCTTTGCGTTCACTGTATTATCCGCGCAGCAGAAGCCGGTGCAGATCGCTTTTCTTTCGGATGTGCATTTTCAGGATCTGTACGGGAGTTTTTCGGATCATGATTTTAAAGGGATTGTAAACCCCGGGACCGGGAAACCGACGATTCTGAGGACGATGGATTCACAGCTGCATTCCACCCGGATTTTCAATGAAAACTATTTTGCCTTCCTGAAAGCATTGGATGATATTGCCGCAAAGGGAATTAAGATGGTCGTCATGCCGGGGGATTTTTCTGATGACGGCCAAGCGTATAACCTTCGGGGGCTAAAAAAGATTTTAGATCAGTATCACCGGAAATACGGGATCAGTTTTTACCTCACGACCGGAAACCATGATCCGGTGGGCCCGTTCCGGCAGGATGCGGGAAAAGATGATTTCCTCGGAGAGAACGGAAATCCATTAGGCATTTACAGCAGAGAAAGCCTTGGGAAAACAAAAAATAAAGTCATTACCAAAGACATCGCAGCATCCGGATACCTTGAGATTTTAAATGAATTGAAAGACTTCGGTTTTTATCCGAAAAAGGAAAACCTGTTCTGGAGTACACCGTTTGATCCGGCTTCTTTCAAAAGCTATTCTTATGAAAAAGCCCTGCATCAGGCCGTTTATTCCAAAAGGATGTATGAAGTTTCAGAAGGGTTTTCTGTGCCGGACCTGAGCTATGTGGTGGAGCCGGTGAAAGGCATCTGGATGATCGCTATTGACGGGAATACCTACATTCCGAAAAATCCTAATGGACTTCCGGATGATCCGGGCAATTATAAAGGCGCAAGTATTGGCTACAATAATGTCCTGACCCATAAAAAATATCTGATTCAGTGGGTAAAAAAGATAACGGAACAAGCGAAGAGAAACAGAAAAACCGTTATTGCATTTACCCATTATCCGATGATTGATTACAATGACGATGCAACACGTGAAATTAAGGAACTGCTGGGAGAAAGTAAATGGCAGTCGGAGAGAATTCCGGAAGAATCCGTAGCACAGGCTTTTGCAGAAGCAGGATTGCAGGTTCATTTCGCAGGCCACATGCATATCAACGATACAGGAATCCGTAAAATAGGAGACAAAATACTGGTGAATATTCAGGTTCCTTCTCTGGCAGCCTACCTTCCGGCCTATAAAATCCTGACCATCCATTCCGCCGGTAAGATGGAGGTGCTGACAGAAGTTCTGGATACGGTTCCAGGTTTTGATGTTTTATTTTCTCTGTATGAGAAAGAATATGAAGCTTTACAAAAAGACAAAAACAGGATCCTCTGGAATAAAGATATTTTAAAATCAAAATCGTATCATGATTTCATGCTGTTTCATCTGAAAGAGCTGGTGCGGCTCAGAATGATTCCTGATGACTGGCCGAAAGATTTCGTTGAAAAGGCCCAGGGATTGAATGGTGAGGATATATTGCTGTTAATCGAAGATAAGAATCAGTTAAGGGAAAAAGGAATCAATGCAGAAGACTTCAGACAATGGAATTTTGAAGATTTGCTTTTGGATGTATATAAGTTCCAATCCGCCGATGAGCTTGCAAAAAAAGATATTCCAAAAGAAAGACAGCAGCAATACCAGACTATTGAGAAACTTATTCACAATCATCAGTCTCAGGATTCGTTCATGATACATCTGAAATCGGTTTTTACAATTCTTTCATTACTGTCAGATTCAGATCCTGCAAATCATTTCGAAATAGATCTGAAAAAACAGGAAATAAGAAGGCTGTAATTTTTAAAAGTCTGTATAAATCCGTGAAATCTGTGGGAATTTAAAGCAATCAGCCGAAACAGAAAAGACCATCAGAAACCTGACAGTCTTTTCCTGTAAAATCTAATCGTAAAAAATGTTCTTATTTTCCGTTCACCGGGTTTTTCCTTTCATAGGCAGGATCTTGATCAAAACTGATTTTGTAACCTGATTTGAAAAGTCTGCTGGGCTGATAATAATCTGTGGTAATCACCTGTGCTCCGCTTTTCTTGGCTTTTTCAAATCTTGAATAGTCCTCTTTTCTGGCTTCCACCGTATCGGCATCGGCTCTTGTCCGGACAATGTAGCCTTGTTTTACCCGGTCTGTGATCTCAGGGCCGGGATCATTCATCAGTAAGACGGCAGCCTCAGCGGTTCCGGGTGTTGAATTAGTGAAAACCATTCTTCCTTTCAAAGATGGATGGTCTTTCATGTACAGATCCCTGTTCTCGCTGTTGTTATCCAGTACAAAAAGGAACTTTCCCCGTGCTTCTTTCACCGTCGGCCAGTTTTGATGGGTGACTGCTTCGTTCAAAGTCTTATAGGAACCACGGATATCGTCCGGGGTAATGATTTTACCTTTCCCTAAATATTTTTTCAATTCCTGATCCAGTTCATCGAAAAGTTTTGCGGTATAATGTTCCGGCTCCGTCCCGAACTGATTGGCTTTTCCGTCTTTAGGTTCCAAAGTGATGAAAACGGGCGTGTGGTCAGGGTGGGCGTCAGACCATTTTTTCAGATCCCTGAGGCAATCTTCTAAAGTATAATACCAGGTCTGATAATCAATATCCGTAATATGGATCATCTTATAGCCCGGCTTTTTCATTTTACCTTCCGGATCAAAGGGTTTGGTGGTTTTTACCAGGTCCAGTATTTTGGGATGGGCATATTTTCCGCCTTTGCTGTCGGCATACACATCAATTTCGAGGTTTCTCAATCCCAGATCCAGCTGTTGGGGGACCGGGCTGTGTTCATACTGTATCCTCGGAAGGAAATTCAGAGAATCCTTTTTGGATAAATAGGCATAAACCTCCGGAAGAATGGCTTTTTTATAAGAGTTATGCGAACCGATCACCTGAATTTGATTGATCTTTAAATCCTCCAAATGGTGGGATTGTGACAGGTAAAGATTCATAGAAGATAAATACAGAGCTGCAAGAACTGCCTTTTTCATGACTTCATTTTTTTGTAAAGGCAAAATTAATGAGTCCGGACCGCAGAGCATTTACACAGTATGTTAAGTCTTTTTTACGATTTTGTGAATGCCCGAAAAAGCCGGATGGTAAGTGTTTGACCCTGTGTTGTATTGATTTGTCCGTTTTCAGGTCATTGACATATTTTTGATTTTAAGATAATATTAGGTTAAAATGATTCCCGTACAGATGCCTTTACTTTGTGCCCGAAATAAAAACTAACGTGCTTAAACGAAAACCGCTGTTGCGGGAACAACAGCGGCTTTTTTAAAGCAATGTAATCGTATGCAATTACTTACTTAATGATATGTACCACAAATTTAATTTTTTTAAGTTTAAAAAACTAATTCCTGTCGCATTAATCTTTCTTGTAGGCCATCAGGCTCATGCAGAAGGATTTACGGCAGCTTATTCTGTTTCTTTTCAAGTCGGTGAAACCATCACCGGAACCGTATCCGATCAGGAAGGTTCAGCGGTTGAAGGCGCTAAAATCACCGTTGTGGAAACAGGCGTTACTGCTGTTTCAGATGCATCGGGAAACTTCAGCCTCTCTGCCGTGATCGGACAGACCTTATCCGTTTCGTATGAAGGTTATGAAATACAGCGGATGAAAATTTCGGGAACTTCAGTTTCCGTTCAGTTAAAATCAAAAAAAGGAGCCACTTCCATTGAAGAAGTCACTTTGGTAGGGTATGGTTCCCAGAAAAAATCAGACCTTACCGGGGCCGTCAGTCAGCTGAAAGCGGAAAATTTCAAAGAGGGAATGAATATTTCCGTTGATAACCTGATGCAGGGGAAAATTGCAGGGGTCCGTATCGTTCAGTCAAGCGGTGAGCCTGGAGCGGGTGTCAATGTTTCCATCAGAGGGATCGGTTCAATCCGAAGCGGGAGCACACCTCTGTTCGTGGTAGACGGTGTTCCTTTGAGTAATGATGCCGTGAGTGCACAAAGCCCGAACGTAGGTTTGGGAAATGCGCAGGCAAAAAACCCGTTAAACTTTTTGAATACCAGCGACATTGAATCCATTACGGTTTTAAAGGATGCTTCTGCTGCGGCTATTTATGGAGCCAGAGGATCAAACGGGGTCGTATTGGTAACCACAAAAAGAGGAAGGAAAGGAGAGCCGATGTTTACCTATGATACCTATCTGGGCTTTTCTTCTGTAATCAAAAAACTGGATTTATTAACAGCGGATGAATACAGGGCTGCAGGAATCAATAAACTGTATGACCATGGCGGAAATACAGACTGGCAGGATGAACTCTACAGGAATGCAGTTTCATCCAATCACTCGGTTTCATTTTCAAAAGCCACGGAAACAGGGAATTATTTTGCCTCTCTTTCCCATATGGATCAGGATGGTATCGTGCTGAACAGCAGTTTTAAAAGAACAACAGCCCGTCTGAATGCGGAAGAATCTTTCTTTGATAATAAAAGATTGAAGGTCAAAGTAAACCTTACGGCCAGTGACATCAAGGAAACCGGAATTCCGAACGGGGGGAATGCAGGTTCGGACGGTCAGGTGATTATCCATGCTTTGATGGCAAACCCTACACGTTCTGTGTATGACGAAAACGAAAATTATACTAATTTTAATATGAATGCTCACTACAATCCCTTGTATTTGCTGAGTATTTATAATGATAAAACCAATACCTTCAGGGTACTGGGAAATACAGAAGCTACACTGAGAATTTTACCGGGGTTAAATTACAAATTCAACCTGGGGATTGACAAAGCAATGTCAGAAAGAAATACGACAATGTATCCGAATGTTACCGACAGATCAAAAACAGGATTGTATGTACAGGCCAATCTTGATTCTTATAATGTGCTTTTAGAACATTATTTAACGTATGATTTTAATTTAAATAAACATAATTTTAGTTTATTGGGAGGTTTCTCTTATCAGAAATTCAAATCTACAGGAACTTATTTCGGCGTAAAAGATATTGCCGCTCAGGGAGCGGGTACCGCTCCGGAAATTAATCCGGCGTATTCAGGAACGGCATTTATTCCGGCACCGGGTTATGCTCAAGAAAATGAACTGCAATCGTACTTCGGAAGGGTAAATTATAATTTTGATAAAAAATATTTATTAACGGCTTCCTTAAGAGCCGACGGATCCACACGTTTTGGAAAGAACAACAAATACGGATATTTCCCGTCTGTTGCAGTGGGCTGGACGGTTTCTAACGAAAATTTCCTGCAAGATTCTCAATTGATTAACGAATTAAAATTAAGAGGAAGCTGGGGGCAGACCGGAAACCAGGAAGTTCCGAACAAAATTACCCAGGCGAGTTCTTCTTTAACACAGGCTGCAGGATATTATTTGTATGATAATTTAAATCTGATCAATGGAGTTTCGATCAACAGAACTGTAAATCCTGATCTGAAATGGGAAGTTGTGGAACAGACCAATATCGGCGCAGATTTCAGTTTATTAAAAAACAAATTGTACGGATCATTGGAATATTATCATAAAACAACGAAAGATCCAATTTTAAATATTCCTTCAAGACCTCTAAGTCCGACCAGTACAGTCTGGAAAAATGTTGATGCGCAAATCGTCAATAAAGGTTTTGAATTCTCTTTAGGTTCAGAGATTATCAGAAATGAAAATTTCACATGGAATTTTGATGTGAATGGTGCAACGGTAAATAATGTAGTGAAAGATCTTCCGGTTTCTGCAATTTATTCTGGTGAGGTTTCCGGTCCGGGACTTTCCGGAGTCACGGCGAATATCTATAAAAACGGTTATGAAGCAGGATCTTTCTACATGTACAATTATTTGGGAGTAGATGCCAACGGAAAATACATCTATGAAGATATAAATACAGATGGAAGGATTGATCAGAATGACAGAAAGATTTTTGAAGGAGCTATCCCTAATTTCACTTTCGGGATCAATTCTTACATGAAATACAAAAAATTTGATTTTGCATTCTCTTTCATCGGACAGACCGGAGGTTATCTGGTAAACAATACGGCGTTGGATTTAAATATCAACAATTTAGCGTCAGACAGAAATGTTTTAAAAAACCTTTATGATTCAGGAGCAAGCTTCACCAACCAGCCGCAATTATCTTCTTTGTATCTTGAAAAATCTGATTTTATCCGTCTGAACAATGTAAGATTAGGATATAATTTCGATATGAGCAAACTGAAGTTTCTAAGAAGCATTAATCTGTATGTGAGCGCACAGAATCTATTGACCATTACAAATTACTCAGGATATGATCCTTTGGTGGATACCAACAAGCAGGTCGGAGGGAACCAGTCTTTAGGAATTGATTATACCACCTATCCGTCTGCAAAAACATTTGTTCTGGGTGCAACCGTTAAATTTTAATTAAGTTAAAGAAATCATGAAATATAATTTTTTACGTATTAACAGAATTGTTTTATCCTTTGCAGTAATGTCTTTAGTAGGATGTACCAATCTGGATGAAAAAGTGATTGATGAGGTTTTGGGATCTGAAGTTGCAGATCCTGAAGCTGCTCTAGCTGCGGCGTACAGCCAGCTTGGCGAGGGTACTTTTGTAGACCATGGAAGTGTTTTCGCTCTGCAGGAATATTCTACTGACGAGGCAATCTTGCCAACAAGGGGAAGCGACTGGGGAGACGGCGGGAAATGGAGGGCTATGCACGAGTTTACATGGGATGCCAACAGTGATGTGGTAAAAAATACCTGGAATCAATTGAATTTTGGGATTACAAAATCGCTAACGGCAATATCAAGCGCTAGTAAAAGTACAGGAACTAATAAAGCCCTATTTTTAGCTGAAGCAAAAGGATTATTGGCTTATTATACGTATACCACGATCGATTTGTTCGGCCAGGCGCCTTACAGGGATCCTGATAATATCAACGCACCAATTCAGATTAGAAAAGCTGAAACTACGATCGATGATTTAATCAAAGAAGTACAGGGGCTTATTCCGGATTTAGCAGATATTAAAACGCAGAATACGCACGCCGGAAGATTTACGAAACAGGCGGCATATGCGCTTTTGGCAGACATGTATCTGAACAGAGCAGTTCTGAAGAATAAAACGGCAAGTGATTTCAATTTTTTGGAACAGGCCGTAAGTGGAGGCGGAACGGATATGGATAAAGTAATCGAATATTCCAATTTGTTGATTAATAACCCAAATTTCAGTTTGGAATCAAATTATTTCCACAATTTTGATATTAACAATCATACGAGTAAGGAAATGATCTTCACGGTCGTTCAGAAGAAAATTGCGAATTCAGATAAAGGTTCGGACAATGATTTGGCGTATATGTCAATGGAAAGGATCCAGAAGCCTTCCCCTGATAACAGAGGTACGAATGCAAACTGTGTCACTCCCGAATTCTATTATTCATGGAATGGCAATCATAATGATCCCCGTTTCCATAGAACCTATCAGTATGAAGACCAAACCTGGTTCAGAAATGACGGAACAGACGTAAGTGTACCCTCAACCAGTAAGGTGGAAGGCACAGGAAAACCATGGTTTCATTTCAACAGGGGATTACAGGTAGGCCAGCAATACGGTCCTAAAATTCTTGCCAACGGAAATTTTGATATGACAGCAGACGGAAGGATTAAAGTATATAAATTATTTACAGAAAAAAACACCACGCTTGCGGCAGATTTCACTCCTGAACTGAATTTCGACAATCCTTCGGAGGCCGTGTTTACCCAGGCACAGATCAACAGAGGTGTAAGAAACTTTAAGTTTGAATTTGATCCTGGTTACGGAAACAACGGAACCAGCGGAATGGATGTTCCGTTATACAGATTGGGAACTATTTATATGATGAGGGCAGAAGCTTATTTCAGAAACGGAAATATATCGGCAGCTTTGGTTGATGTGAATAAACTGAGGACAAGCAGGACCCGTGAATCTTTATACAATAATGCTCCCGGTCTTGTTATCGCTTCTCTGGATGCCAATACGTTGTTTAAAGAGTCAGGATACGAGCTCTATTGGGAAATGTACAGGAGAAAGGCCATGATCAGATTCAAAAAATTTGATCTTCCGGGAACCGCAAAACCGGCTTCCCAGCCTTACCGGAGAATTTTCCCGATCCCTCAGGCAACAATTGATGCCTCTACAGATTTTACCCAAAATCCAGGATACTAAATTTTCTTCTTTATAAACGATTATTTTTTACGGCAAAAGCGAAGGAAGTCCTTCGCTTTTGTTTTTTTTATCATTAAAATTATTCTTCATTCAGCATTCCCAGTTCCCCGAAATGTTTTTTGAACTTCTGAATCTTTGGTCCTACTACAGCGCTGCAGTACGGCTGTGTCGGGTTTTCATGATAATATCCCTGATGATACTGTTCGGCAGGCCAGAATTTTTCAAATTTTGTAAGTTCAGTCACATAAGTTCCCTGCCATCTTCCCGATTGCTGGGAAGTACTGATTGCTTCTTCAGCTTTTGACTTTTCAGCATCGTTCTTATAATAAATAACGGAACGGTACTGGGTCCCGATATCGTTGCCCTGTCTGTTGAGCTGGGTAGGATCATGAAGGAAAAAGAAGACGTCCATCAGCTGTTCATAAGAAATCACAGACGGGTCATAGGTAATCTGTACCACTTCTGCATGTCCCGTTTCCCCAGTGCAGACCTCTTCATAAGTCGGGTTGTCTTTATGGCCCCCCGAATATCCCGAAACAGCAGATTTTACCCCTGTCAGCATGTTGAAACAGCTTTCCACGCACCAGAAACATCCGCCACCGAAAGTAATGGTCTCTAAATTATTGTTGTCCATTGTAGGTTGATTATTGTATGTATTATTTTCAAAGATTATTTTAATTGAAAAACTAATCAAAAATATGAAAAACTTTTTCAATTAATAGGTAATTCTGTCTTCCAAATACAAATCACAATGATAGATTTCACAAATATTGACAGGGAAAGAAACAAACAACTCCAACATGTGGAATTGTTTGAAACCGGTTTTTATTTTCTGATTAAACGCTTTAAAACTTTTTACATTATTATCTGAATGCTTCTGGTTTTAATAGAGAATGGGTTAACTAAATTTTGTGTAAAATCTTAACCGCCCATGTCGTTGACGCATTGGTTTTTGTGGCAATTCCAGCTATATCCTTCAGGGCAGCTGGTATCCCCTAAATAATAGCTGATCTCTTTGCAGTCAAAATTCTTATCTTTTACAATACCTCCCAGGATGTTTTTTTTATGCTCTCTGTTCAGTAATTTGATTCCTTTTAAATTTTTAAGATTTTTCATTCTGTTTAATTTTTTAGTAAATAATATCTCAAGCATTTTAAGACAATTGAGATTTTTGTCGGATGATTCTTGCAAGAAATCTTTGACAAATATTGAGTAATCTGACGGAAAAAAATGATGTACAAACTGATTTTATAGAAATTGTAAGTGACTATTTCTAAATAATCATTTATAATTTTTAATTTAATCAATTGAAATTCAGAATATTATTATGTATTAATTCTTTTTAAGAATCACATCTCTAAAAAAGCATAATTCTGAGGAAGTAAAATCTACTTTTACGAGTAATTAAATTTTATCGTAATGAATAAAAACAATTCGGATTTAAGCAGATTGCAACATGCATCTGTCTTATCAAGGGAAAAATGTTCAAAAATTATGGCCGGCTTACTGAAGAATGTACCGCTGACTCCCGCAGACGGAGGGCCTTCAGGTTCTGCTGCCGGAGGTGGGGGCGGATCCGGGCAGACGACCTGTGGGGTAGCCCCACCGATTGATGACCCGTTGTACCCGTTGTGGGTTCAGTGTATGTGGGATCGGGATCATCCGCTACAGGCCGGATATTGTGTTTTGCCTTAAAAATCATTCTTTGTTAAGCTGTTCAATAAACTGATACGGCGTAATGCCTTTTAAGCTTTTAAAAATTCTGGAAAATGAAGTTCCGTTTTTGTATCCGGTCATTTCTGCTAAAGACTGGATCGTATAATTACGGAACTTTTTATTTTCGATAAGTTCATTGACAATATGATCTATTCTCAGCTGATTGGTGTAATCTCCAAACGACATTTCTTTGTGTTTATTGATAAAGCTGGACAGGTAACTTGTATTGGTTCCTATTTTTTTGGCGACACTGTATTGATCATATTCCTGTTTCAGAAAATATTTTTCTTTTTCTAACCGGATAAGCCCGTCCTGTATTTTTTTTTCATTTTCGTCCGTTAGTATAATCGATGGCTTTGTATTTGAAAGAGAGTTTCCTGCAATACTTTCCATCGTGTTTTTCTCTTCATATTGTTCGATAATTTTATGAAAATTGGCAACTGTATTTTTCCTTGTTTTTATCTGATAATAAATAATTCCTGAAAGAACTGTCAGAATAATACAGGAAACCATAATCCAGAACAGGGTATTTTTTTCATGGGCATGTATCTTCTCCTTAAGGTTCATAACCTCGTCATTAATATCTTTCCTGTGCAATTCCCTGTAAAGGGTGGCCAGGTCATTTTTTTCATGGGCATTTTTTTTCTCATACAGGTTAATAAAAAGATCGGAATAATATTGTGCGGAATCTTTCCTGTCTTCCTTTAAATAGATTGCGGATAAAAAATTCTGGCTGAAGATATATTCATTGGTGATGATTGAATCCTTGTTTAAAGACTTCGTAAAATCAAGAAAATATTTTTTGGAATTTTTAAAATCATTGGATTCGTAGTACGTCGAAGCAATATTATACTTAAGCTGATTGATGTATTCCCTGAATTTCAGGCTGTCATATATTTTCAGGCTTTTGAAATAATAGTCGTTTGCTTTTTTATACTTTGATTGATGCTCATTCAGCGTTCCAAGCTTTAAGTAGGTTGTTGCGGTAAGGTTTGCGTTTCTGGTTGTTTTGAGAAGGGTATTGAAGTTAGACAGGGCACTGTCGGCATATTTTTTATAATGTGTCTGGTCTGAGATAAACGTATTCAAGTATAATAACCCCAGATTAGAAAAGTTATTTTCATAGAGAATCGGATAATAATCTTCAGGATATAAATTTTTATTTTTTTCTAAAAGCAATAAGACTTCTTTCGTTTCGGCAATAGCTTCGCCGGTTCGCTTTAAGTTGGTTTTAATGGTCGCCAGATTTCCTTTTACCTTGATGATCTGCTGAATATCTCTATTCTTCTGGGCGAATTCATGAGCTTTTATAAAGTTTTTTAATGCTTCTATGTTCTTCAGATTAACCTTATCTGTATTTCCTAAAATATTGTAGATATTAGATAAATCCCGGTAATTATTTTTATCAGCGGCTGAAACCTTTCTTAAAAAACGGTTGATATTGTTTACGTATTCTTTATCGTTAAAATTTGAATGGGTCACTGTTAATAACTGTCTTTTCGCGGTATACGCAAAAGCAAGGTCAATCGGCTCTTTTGATGAAAATATTTTATTTACATACACCAGAGCGCTATCCGTACCGATGGTAGGATAAAGAAAAAATTTGCTTTTATACAGTGCAATGTCTTGCCGGGTCTGTGAGAATGAAAACAAGCTGGTTATGGAAAACAGGAACGTAAGAAAAAATTTCATCATGGTTTGTTTCCGGCAAATGTAATAAAAATCATTCCTTGAAATAATTTAACCATTCATATTTATTGAAGGGACATAAAAATAAAAGGTTCAATGCATAAAAAAGCATCCTTTTTAGGATGCTTAATATTATTTAAATAAGTTTTCAGTTAATTTTCCCAGACCAAAGCACTTGCGCCTAAAATAGCCGCATCCGCTTCATCCAGTTCACTGAATACCAGTTTTACCTTATTTCTGAAGATCGGAAGGAGGTTCCTTTCCATATGCAGTTTGGTAGGCTTCAGAATAAAGTCTCCTGCCTTTATTACCCCGCCGAATAGAAGAATGGCCTGCGGAGATGAGAACATGACAAAATTGGCCAGTGCTTCCCCTAATTTCTGTCCGGTATACCGGAATACTTCAATGGAAATAGGATCGCCCTTTAAAGCGCATTCATGAACGGTTTTAGAATTGATTGACTCTTCCGGGAACTGGCTCAGCATGGATTCAGGAAATTCAGCACGCATTTTTTTTGCCGTGATGGCGATTCCGGTTGCGGAGGCGTAAGCTTCAAGGGAACCTTCAGATCCTGTGCTCCAGTGTTTCCTTCCGCCTGGCTTTACAATCGTATGTCCCAATTCCCCTGCAAATCCGTCATGTCCATAGATCAGCTTTCCGCTGGCAACGATTCCGCTTCCCACACCTGTTCCCAGGGTAATCATGATGAAATCTTTCATTCCTCTCGCAGCTCCGAAAAGCATTTCCCCGTAAGCGGCTGCATTGGCATCATTGGTTACCGTAGACCGCAGATTGAATTTTTCAGTCATCAGTTTCCCGAAAGGGATAACTCCTTTCCATGGCAGGTTCGGAGCCTGCTCAATGGTTCCCGTATAGTAGTTTCCATTGGGTGCCCCGATGCCGATTCCTTCAAACGTTCTTTCTTTGCTGTGTTTTTCTATCAGCGGATAAATATTCTCATACAAAGCATCGATATACTGTTCTACAGTTTCATAAGCATCTGTACGAAGATTTCCTTTTTCAAGAACTTCACCCCGGTGGTTGACCACTCCAAATTTGGTATTCGTGCCGCCTATGTCAATTCCTAGGGCAACGTTTTTTGATAAATCGATTAATGACATTTTCTATTCTAAAATTCTAAAAGGTTAAAATTATAAAAAAGATTGTATTAATGGATTATTAACTAAATAATTATTGAATTTTTTTTTCAGGCAGGTTTTACCGTTTTCTTTTTCCTTCTTCCCCACCAGATCAGAAATCCGGTTACTGGTAATGAGGCACATATAAGGCTTACGATGAAGGCGATGATCTTGGTAGGAAGCCCTAAGATAGACCCGACATGGATATCATAGTTGGCACCGACTGCTTTTTCACCGAAATTTTTATCCTTCATATCATGGGTGTGAAGCAGCTCACCGGAATTTTCATCAAAAATAAGGCTGCTGCTTTTATGATAAGAATAAGATAAATGTTTTACATATACCTCAAAATTCGGGTGCTCATGATCATCCATATGTGGATGGCCCAGATCAATGGAAAATCCATAGGAATCCGGATATTTAGCCTTTACCGTATTGCTGATTTTATCAAGCGTCCCTTCCGTTCTCAGTTCTATGGGTGCTTTGGTCTTAATCGATGAAAAGTCGGGGTACTGGGTTTTCCCGCCGGAGAAAATGAAGTAGATGGCAGCCTGAACCACAAAAAATGCATAGAATAATCCCGTAATGGAGAATACAAGTGCAAATATGGAAGCATAAAATCCTAAAACATTATGAAGATCATAGTTCTTCCTTTTCCAGCTTTTTACGTTCTGCCATTTGAATGAGAAGCGCTGTTTTCTTGCCGCTTTATTTTTCGGCCACCAGAGGATAATGCCGGAAATAAGCATGATCATGAAAATAATTACCGGAATTCCCACAAGATATGTTCCCCAGGACTGCTTCAGAAGATAGCTCCAGTGGATCATTTTTACGATCTGGAAGAAGCCGTTCTTTTCATCATAGGTCTCCAATACTTTTCCGCTGTACGGATTCACGTAAGCCACCTTATAGATCGGGAATTCATCAAAATAATTCCAGCCTTCCGGGTCATGCTCGTACCAGTAGAAAAGGTAAGACATCTTTTTATCAATCGGGATATTGACCCAATGGACAGGATATTTTTCTTTTACCTGCTCCACAACGGCTTTTTCCAGTGTGCGGATCGGAAGAACCTGCTTCTGATCGATATTCTGTTCATTATGATAGATAACCTCTTTTCTGGTAAAGTTTTCAATCTCGTCCTTGAAAACATACAAAGCCCCGGTAATGGAAATGATAAAGATCAGAAACCCGATGCCCAGCCCGAACCACAAATGCAGTTTTCCGGTCCACTTCTTAAATGCGCTGGGCTTCTTTTTATGGTGATGCTTTTTTCTCATGCTGATAAAAACTTTTGCAAAGATAAACTTTAATTTTATTTAGATTAATTAAAATCTATATTCAGCCATGAATGTGCCCCTGATGCCTAAGGCATTTGTGAAATCACTGTCTCTGGCCGCCCACCAGGCAATAGCCGGCTGGTACATCTTGTTGAAAAGGTTTTCAATTCCTATAGAAAATTTCCAGTTTTTATTGACTTCATAACTCGACCTCAAATTGAAAATGGTATAATCCGGGATTCTGCCCTCGCCGTACACATACATTCCTGTTTTTGCATTTGGTTCAAACCGGTCCTGTTCAAAAGCATGAAGCATATCCAGCCCTACTGATACATGGTCTGCAGGTTTTATTTGAATATAAGCCAGTACTTTAGGCGCGGAAATTCTGCTGTTGTTGATTTTTGTTGAATAATCGCCGTCGTCCTTCGGGGAAGTAATGCCTTCCATCCAGCTGTAGCTGCCTCCGAAGCTGAGCCATTCAACAGGTGTGAAATGCAAAAACCCTTCAACGCCGTACACCACTTCCGGTGCCCTCTGAATGGTTAAAGCTCTGTCCGGACTTTGGATGAAGGTGGCACCCAGTTTTGAAGTACTCACATAAGAAGTTAATTCATAATTGATCCAAGGGTTGATCTGCCCTGTTGCCCCAAATTCATAGTTATTGACGATGATAGGTTTTGTTTCAAGGTTGTTGATGGTATCAGAGGTTGAGGTCCTCAGAATTCTCCCGAGTTCATTGATGGAGTAGGCCTGTGAAAAACTCCCGAAAAGATTAACGGCAGGATTGATATTGTAACGGAATCCTATATTTCCCACCAGGGCATTGTATTCCAGATCGCCGCCTGTCACAAAAATACTTTTGGTAAAGGTTCCGTCATTTTTAATGGTGGAAAGGGTATTAAAATCGCCTACTTTTACTTTCATATTTTCATAGCGAAGGCCTGCTTTAAGGATTAATTTTTTAAACAGGTCAATTTTTACCAGCATGAACGGTGCTATATTCGTCATGTCCATATCCGGTGTCCAGTAGCGTCCGTCTTCCAGTTTCTGAACCGTCTGATCATTTAAGATATCAGCACCATAGATCACTTCAGCCTGGGAATTCTGTACGTTCCATAACTGGGTGTCAAAATTTATCCTGGCCCCTTTCTTCTTTGAAATCACGTTAGACTGGCCGCCGTTCAGGAAGGTATCGCTGTACCCGTAAACCGTCCGGAAGTCCTGAAGATAAAGGTTTATATTAAACGAGGTTCCTCTCCAAAGGTCCTTATGGTCATAGCTTATTTTAAAATTATGGTTCCTCGGAGTTCCCTGCGGCGTGGTTTCAAGGCTTTTTCCTTCGCCCTCGCCAACCGTTGGAATCAATCCGTATTTTCCTGTTTTCAGACCTAGATTTAAATCTGATTTTGAGGCATAGCCAATGTATGAGGCCTCAATCCTCTGATTATTGTTGATGGTATAACCCAGTTTCAGCATCCCGTTGTAATTATCCATCTTTGCCGGGCTGTAGGTAGGGCTTAAATAGGTTCCGTCAGCATCTTTCATATAACCTGTTCTTTCATAAGCGAATGAGGCTGTATAATCAAACTTTCCGGCAAAACTTCCTGAGAGCAACTGACTGGCTCTGAAACCCAACGTTCCGCCGTAAGGCTGTCCCGTAAGGCCAACCTGGGAAATCCCTGAAATTTTTTTATCGGAAGTATTCCTTCTCGTGATATAATTAATAATCCCGCCGTCTGCACCGTTTCCATAGATTGATGAAGCTCCTTTGATCACTTCAATCCTTTCAATGACGGAAGGATCAATCGCTCTGATATCTCTTGCGCCGTTACGAAGCGGGGTAGACTGCGGAACCCCGTCAATGAGAACCAATACCTGGCGGCCCCTTAATGTCTGCCCGGTATTGGAGGTCTGTCCTGAACTTGTCGCGAGACTCGGGACCGTATATTGTAAAATGCTTGTAATATCCGAGTTAACCGTTAATTGAGACTGAATCTGCTTTCTGCCCACAATTGTTACTGATCCCGGGATTTCCTTAATACTTTCTTTTTTTCTCGACGCCGTTAATACTACTTCATCTACATTTTTGGTCTGTAAACTGTCTGTAGCCTGAGCAAATGCAGTAACTGTTCCCAGACAAGCCACTGATAAAAGAGCCTTTTTCATTATATTTTTTTTCCTTGTTTTTTTCTTTTCCCCCACCAGACTAAAAACCCGGTTACCGGTAATGAGGTACAGATTAATCCTGCCATAAACCAAATAATCTTTCCGGTCAATCCGAAATAAGAACCGGTATGGATATCGTAATTGGCATTGGCGTACTTTTCTGCGGAAGTTAATTTCTGATGCGGTCTGTTTGCTAACAGTTTTCCTGAATATTTATCGAAAGCCAATTGGTTTCTTACGGCAAATTTCCCATCTTCTTCATAGACGGTGACCGGAATATTTTTTAATTCTTTTCCCTTCTTGTTTTTCCCGTTTAACGGAATCCTGAAACTTGAAGATCCAGAGTATAAAGTTTGGGTTTGCCGGGCTGCGAGATCATATACATTATTGTTTTTGGCCGTTAATGAATCCGGCGATTTAAATTCTTTTTCTTTCGGAAGCTCAACTGATCCGGATAACGTAAAATTGAATACGTTTTTTACCCACGGATAGGCAAAATAAATTCCCGAAAGGCTTATTAACAGACCAATGAATGAAGCGTAAAATCCTAAAACGTTATGAAGGTCATAGTTTTTGCGTTTCCACGTTTTTACATTATTCCAGTCAAAATAAAAGCGTCCTTTACGCATTTTTTTGTTCTTCGGCCACCAAAGGATAATTCCTGTAATCAGCATGATGATAAACAGGACAACAGGAATCCCGACCACATATTTTCCCCAGTCTGCTTTCAACAGTAAACTCCAGTGAATGGCTTTCAGGATAGGAAAGAGATCATACTTTTCATTATAAATCCCCTGGATCCGGCCGTTGTAAGGATTTACATATACCAGCTTATTGATCTTTACCTCATTAAAATAATTCCAGGCCTGTTTGTCTTTTTCATAATACAGAAATTCGTAAGATCTGCTTTTGTCCAAAGGAATTTCCACCGAGCTGACCGGAAATTTTTCATTGACTTCCAAAGCGACTTTTTCTTTAAGCACTTCTATGGAAAGCGGCGTCTGCGTAATCGTTTCAGCTTTTACATAAACGGCATCTTTTCTCAGAATATTCTGAACCTCATCTTTGAAAACATACATCGTTCCGGTCAGAGAGACAATAAAAACAATGATACCAACGGATAAGCCAAACCACAGATGCAGTTTGGCAGACCATTTTTTTATAAAAGAAGGTTTCTTTTTATGATGATGCTTCTTCCTCATACTGAAAAAGCTAGCCATTGGCTAGCTTTTGATTATTAAAATTTATATCCTACTGAAAGCCTGAAGTTTCTTGGAGCTTCTGCCTGATAGTAGTAATATGCACCATAGTTTGCACCTGAATATAAATATCTGTTGAAAACATTGAATACGTTCAGATTTACACGTATTTTTGAATTTTCCCATGAAACGCCTGTGTCAAATTTTAGATAATCGTTCATTGGCTTTGTTGTTCCTGTTGAATCCCAAGTCCAGGATGTTCTGTCAGCTAAATAAGTTCCACCAAAAGAAAGTCCGAATCCTTCTAAAGTCCCAGTTGTAAATGTATAATTTAACCATCCATTTACTGTGTGTTTTGCATAACCTGCAACTTTATCTCCTTCTTTGTGAAGTATGTCAATTGTGTTTGTTAGTGGATTGATATAAGTTATAGCTTCTTTGTATTCATTATCTGTATAGGCATAATTGAAGATCGCATTAAACCCTTTTACTATTTCTCCTTTTAAATCAAACTCTACACCTTTTACACCTGTTTTTCCGTCTAAAATTGAATATTTGTAGGTTTGATCTGTAGGATCGGCACTGACAGCATTATCTTTTCGGATATTGTAAATTGATAAAGTAGTATTCCATTTTCCATTTAACCAATCTCTTTTTAATCCTACTTCGTAACTGTTTCCAGTTAAAGGTTTTGCAGTAGATCCGTCTCTAAATAAACCGGATTGCGGAGTGAATGATTGATCATACAATGCATAAGCGGAAGTGTTGTCATCAATAGAATAACTTAAACCAACTCTCGGAGAAACTTTGTCTGCCTCGAAAGTATCTCCATAATTGTTTTGCTTGATATTAGTATATCTTGCAGCAACTGTCAAACGTAATTTGTCTTCTAAAAATCCTAATTCGTCTTGTAAATATACTCCAGAATAATTTTGGTCAATAGTTCCTCCTGGGTTTGCTCTTTGATTTAAAGGAGATCCGTTGATACGATCTATCCATTCTTCGTAACCATAACCATTTGTTACAGGTTGGTAAGTTAAAATATTAGTGTTAAATGGTGTTGAATCCAGAACATGCGAATAACCCCAATCTGCTAAATATTTTTTGCTCCCTAAATCTAAACCAGCTAAAATTCTATGCGAAATTTTTCCTGTCTTTTCATAACCGTTTAAGTAAACCTGTCCGAATCTCATTATATTTGAACCTTCCCAATAAGAAAGTCTTCTAATCATTGTTCCATCTGAATTTACAGCATCTGGCCAAATATCACTTGCATTAGTGTAATCGTTAAGATAAGTAACCTGAGCTGTTAATTTCCAGTTTTTATTAAATTGATGTTGCAAATTCACATTTACGGTATGGTCTTCTATATTTGATGGCATAATCCCCGGATCTGTATGTGTATAGTTTACAGGTCTTGTAGCATAACCTTTTGTAGAGAAAACATAAGCTGAGCCAACTTCGGACATTTTAGCTTTTTGGTAGATATATTCTGCAACTAAAGTTGTTTTATCAGTAAGCTCTACTTTTATTGAAGGATTTACAATATATCTATTGTTAAATTCATAATCTCTAAAGCTGTTTTTTTGAGAACCCATTAAATTTAAACGAACCGAAACTTTTTTAGAAATTCTTGTATCTAAATCCGTTTCTGCTCTATACATATCGAAACTTCCCAATGTAACTCTTGCCGAACCATTGAATGAATCTCCTGTAGGTTTTTTCGTTACAATATTATAGATTCCACTTGGTTCTCCAGCAGACATTAAAAAGCCTCCGGGGCCTTTTACAAATTCAATATGATCCACATAACTCATATCTTCGGATAGTGGGCCCCAGTTAGAAGTTACATTTACACCATTTAAAAAGGCCCCTGCTCTGGAACCTCTCATGTTGATTCTTGAGTACATTTCTCCCCAATGTTCTAATCTTTGAGCTCCTGCAACATTTCTTAAAAGGCCATCTGAAATTGTAGTAACCTGTTGATCTTCTAAAGCTCTGTTGGTAATTATTGAAATGTTTTGTGGAATCTTAATCAGTTCTTCATTCAAACGTAAGGAAGATGAGCCTTCCTTTTCTACATATTTTTTATAATATTTACCATTAACAATTACTTCTTCAATATCATTAGATTTGATAGTATCTTTCTCCTGAGCAAAGGTTAGCATGGAACCCAACATAGAGGCGCAGATCAGTACATTTTTCATGAAACGCTAATTTTTTTGCAAATATATTGTTTTTAATTATTCTAAATAAATTAATGAATTGATATTTATCATACATTTAATATCCGGTGAATAACAAAAAACCGCTCCAGACGGTACTAGAGCGGTTTTGTATATAAAAACAGTGTTTCTTAGGCTGGAATTTCTCCTTTATACAGGAATGAAATAAGTTCTTTGTTCAGTTTGTCAATCATTTCGCTGAATAAGTGGAAAGATTCCTGTTTGTAAATCACAAGCGGATCTTTCTGCTCATAAACCGCACCCTGTGAAGATTTTCTCAGGTCATCCATTTCGCGGAGGTGAAGCTTCCAGTTCTCATCGATAATCGATAGGGTGATGTTCTTTTCGAAATCATTAATCAGGCTTTCACACTGTGATTCGTATGCTTCCTTAAGATCGGTAACAATAGTCATTGTTTTGTGCCCGTCGGTAAAAGGAACCTGGATCATCTTAAACATCGATCCTTGATTCTGATATACGTTTTCAATAATCGGGAATGATTTTTCTTTCAGCAGGTTCAGCTTCATTTCATAATCTTCCTGCGCTGCCTTGAACAGGATGTTTGTCAAGTCCTGAACATTCTTGTTGCCGAAATCACTTTCGGAAATCGGAGAAGCCATGGTGAAGTGTTTAATAACTTCAAATTCAAAATCCTTATAGTTTCCGGTTGCTTTTCCTTTGGTGACAATCGAATTCGCAACATCGAAAATCATGTTGGTGATATCATATTTCAGGTGGTCTCCGAACAGGGCATTCTTTCTTCTCTTATAGATAACATCACGCTGTTTATTCATTACGTCATCATATTCAAGAAGCCTTTTTCTGGTTCCGAAGTTGTTTTCCTCTACCTTTTTCTGGGCTCTTTCAATCGACTTGCTGATCATGGAGTGCTGAATGACTTCACCTTCCTTATGACCCATTCTGTCCATCATTTTAGCAATTCTTTCCGAACCGAATAGTCGCATCAGGTTGTCTTCCAAAGAAACATAGAACTGTGAACTTCCCGGGTCTCCCTGACGTCCCGCTCTACCTCTCAACTGTCTGTCAACACGTCTTGAATCATGTCTTTCTGTTCCGATGATCGCCAGACCTCCGGCTTCCTTCACTTCTTTGGTAAGCTTGATATCGGTACCACGACCCGCCATGTTGGTTGCAATGGTTACCACACCCGGCTGTCCGGCTCCGGCTACAATTTCCGCTTCCTTTTTGTGAAGTTTTGCGTTCAGTACCTGGTGCTGGATTTTTCTTAACTGTAATGCTTTTGATAACAACTGGGAAATCTCAACAGACGTTGTACCGACCAATACCGGTCTTTTTGCTGCTGTTAATTTTTCAATTTCTTCAATTACGGCGTTATATTTTTCTCTGTTGGTTTTGAAAACCAAATCCTGTTTGTCATTTCTTAAAATCGCACGGTTTGTAGGAATTACCACAACGTCTAATTTGTAGATCTCCCAAAGTTCACCGGCTTCTGTTTCGGCAGTACCGGTCATTCCCGCAAGCTTGTTGTACATACGGAAATAGTTCTGAAGCGTTACGGTAGCAAAAGTCTGTGTTGCCGCTTCGATTTTTACGTTTTCCTTTGCTTCAATCGCCTGGTGAAGGCCGTCTGAATACCGTCTTCCTTCCATGATACGGCCTGTCTGCTCATCAACGATTTTTACCTCGCCGTCAATGACTACATATTCATCATCTTTCTCAAATAAAGTATAGGCTTTCAGTAGCTGGCTCATCGTATGAACGCGCTCAGACTTTTCAGCAAACTCTGCAAAAAGTTTTTCCTTAGCTTCAAATTCTTCTTCTTTAGATAAATTTTTGGCTTCAACTTCGGCGATTTCGGTCCCGATATCAGGAAGAACGAAGAAATTATTATCTTCATTTCCCTGAGACATGTATTCAACACCTTTGTCTGTAAGGTCAACCTGATTGTTCTTTTCTTCGATTACGAAATAAAGGTCTTTATCTACAATCGGCATATCACGGTTGTTGTCCTGCATATACTGAGCTTCGGTTTTCTGAAGCAAAGCGCGGTTTCCGCTTTCCGATAAGAATTTAATCAACTGTCTGTTTTTAGGAAGGCCTCTGTAGGCCTGAAGCAATTTAAAGCCTCCTTCTTTATTTTTTCCTGCCGCGACCAATTTTTTAGCTTCATTAAAAATCGCAGACACGGTTTTCTTCTGTACCTCAACGATCCTGTCGATGGAAGGTTTAAGAACATCGAATTCCTGTCGGTCTCCCTGGGGAACCGGACCGGAAATGATCAACGGCGTTCTGGCATCATCTACCAATACGGAATCCACCTCATCCACGATCGCAAAATTCAGTTCTCTCTGTACCAGTTCAGAAGGTGAAGTCACCATATTATCCCTCAGGTAATCAAATCCGAATTCATTATTGGTTCCATACGTGATATCTGAATTATAAGCGCTTCTTCTTCCGTCTGAGTTCGGCTGGTGATTATCAATACAGTCAATTGACATTCCGTGGAACTGGTACAATGGGCCCATCCACGCCGAGTCTCTTTTTGCCAGATAGTCGTTTACCGTTACTACATGAACGCCTCTTCCGGGAAGGGCATTCAGGAAAATAGGTAAGGTTCCTACCAGGGTTTTACCTTCACCGGTAGCCATTTCGGCAATTTTACCGCTGTGAAGGATGACCCCGCCGATAAACTGTACATCGTAATGCACCATATCCCACACAACCGGCGTTCCGGCAGCATTCCATGAGTTTTTCCAGACCGCAGTATCTCCCTGAATTTCAATGAAATCTTTTCCGGCGGCAGCCAGTTGTCTGTCCCAATCGCCGGCTTTGATACGGATTTCTCCGTTTTCTGCCCATCTTCTTGCCGTTTCCTTTACCAAAGCGAAAACTTCAGGAAGGATCTGAAGAAGGACTTTTTCTTCAACTTCGTATGATTCTTTTTTAAGAGATTCAATTTTAGAGAAAAGCGCTTCTTTTTCGTCAACGTTTTCTGAATTTTTTATCTGCTCCTGGATCTGTTTTATCTGAGCTGTGATTTTACTGGTTGCAGATTTGATATTTTCTTTAAACTCAGCAGTCTTCTCTCTCAAACCGTCATCAGACAATTGCTGAATATCAGGTTCAACAGCTTTGATTTTTGTTACAACTTTTTTTACTTCTTTTAGGTCCTGCGCTTTCTTGTCTCCCAAAAACCCTTTTAGAACTTTGTTTAAAAAACTCATAAATTTTTTGCTTTATGCTTAAAATGATATCCTTTAAGCGTTTTTAATAACACTTATCGTGTAAATTTGATATGTGAAAAGGGCAAAAAAGCTCTAAGCGAGGCTTAAAGCTTATTGCTTCCCTTAATATTCGTCTTCGTTCCAAAGATAATCTTCGTCCGTAGGATAGTCGCTCCAGATCTCGTCGATCGCATCATAGATTTCCCCTTCATCTTCAATCGCCTGAAGGTTTTCCACTACTTCCATAGGTGCACCAGTTCTAATTGCATAGTCGATAAGCTCTGCCTTAGTCATTGGCCATGGTGCGTCACTTAAATAGGAAGCTAATTCTAATGTCCAGTACATAATTTTCTAATTTTTTTTGCAAAAGTATAAAAATAGCTTATATTATTCGCTTTTTTATACCTGATTTTCAATTCTTTTTATTAATTTTTATTCACTGCCTCTCAGGGGTGTTGTTACAGCGGTGAAGCCCGGTCAATTGTTGTCATTTTCTCAAAAACCATTCCATAAATTTTTTTATGCCATTTTGGAAGTTGGTGTCAGGTTTATAGCCGATTAATGTCCTGGCTTTTGTAATATCGGCATTGGTTTTCAGCACATCTCCGGCCTGCATTGGCAGATTTTTTCTGATGGCAGATTTTCCCAGAACATTTTCTATGGTTGACAGCATTTCTTCTAAAGTGATAACCTGGCTTTCCCCAAGGTTCAAAATCTCATATACTTCGGAGTTTTCTTCCAGATATGTAATGGATTTTGTAATGCCGTCAATAATGTCATCAATATAAGTATAATCCCTGGCGGTAGTTCCGTCACCGTAAAATGGGATTTCCCGATCTTCCGAAATTAATTTCGTGAATTTATGAATGGCCAGATCCGGTCTTTGCCTTGGTCCATATACCGTAAAAAACCGCAGCTGGATCATATCAATATGGTATAAATGATGGTAGGCATGCCCTAAAATTTCACCGCATTTTTTGGTTGCGGCATAGGGGGAAATTGGATGGTCTACCGCATCGGTCTCAGAAAAAGGGATTTTTTGATTGTTCCCGTAAACACTCGAAGAAGAAGCGCATACAAATTTTTTTATATGGAAGTCTTTGCTTAACTCCCAGAGGTTCTGTGTTCCGCGGATGTTGACTTCCTCATAATCTAAAGGTCTTTCAATAGATGGGCGTACGCCTGCCAATGCGGCCAGATGGATGATTAAATCAATCTTGTGTTTTTTGAATATTTCCTCCAGTCCCTTTTTGTCACGGATGTCCTGATAATAAAGACGGTAAGATTCAGATTTTGTGAGGAAAATTAAATTTTGGATATCTTCTGCCTTATCAGAAAACTCAAAATCTGAAAAATGCTGAACAGAATCTAAGGTATTTTTAATTTTTATGCGATAATCATAGAAATCATCAAAATTGTCAATGTTAATGACAGAATGTCCTTTTTTCAGCAATTTTTCAACTAAGTGGGAACCAATAAAACCGCTTCCTCCGGTAACAAGATAATTCATCCGAATGTTTTTCTTCCCACAAAAATATAAATTACTTCGTGAAAAATATAATCAGTAAATTTACTTTAAAAAGTAATATAAAATTAATATGCAGTTTCAAGGGCAAATTTTAAAAATGACGAGCTTCAATGATGAACCGATTCAATATTATCTTAATCTTTCAGGAGACCTTATTCATATGAATGAACTGTTCGGAAAAGAAATGACGATAAGACATACCGGTTTTCAGTGCGTAAACTGTCAGGAGAATAAACCGATCTACAGAATGGGATTCTGCAAAAACTGTTTTTTTGAAAGCCCTTATGCAAGCGGGACCATCATCCGTCCCGAACTCTCCACCGCACATCTGGGAATTGCAGAGCGGGACCTGGAAGTGGAAAAACATATTCAGCTTCAGCCGCATACCGTTTATCTGGCTTACACGGGAGAAGTAAAAGTAGGCGTTACCAGAAATACGCAGATTCCTACACGATGGATCGATCAGGGCGCGACTTTTGCTCTGCCTATTGCAAGAACGGAAAACCGGTATGAAGCAGGGATGATAGAGGTGGCTCTTAAACAGCATGTTCCTGATAAAACAAGCTGGAAGAAAATGCTCAAGGATGATCTGGAAGATGACATCGACCTTGCCGACTTTCAGCGGAAAATTAAAGAATATTTCCCTGAAGATTTTCAGAAATTCTACAGTGAGGGCGAAAATCTCTGGAAGTTTGACTATCCTTTTGAAAAATCTGAGAAAGTAACTTCATTTACACTGGATAAAAGACCTGAATTTACCGGGACGCTTACCGGGATTAAAGGGCAGTATCTTGCTTTCGGCGGCGGCGATTTTATAAATGTAAGAGGGCATGAGGGATATGTAGTTGAATTAAACATAAAAAACTAAATTTTATTAAACACCAAATCACGGATGAAAAAATGGGTTAAAAAGATATACATCGGTCTTGGCGTTGTGCTTATCTTGGTCCTGCTGGCCAATCTCGGACTGAATATCTGGCTCAAAACCCAGCTCCCAAAATATATTAAGAATAATACGGATTATAAAGTTTCCTATAAGCTTATGGAGGTTGATCTCATGTCCGGGAATATTCTTTCAACAGGCATCACGGTAAACAGCAAAAATCCTCAGAATACTGATGTTATAGGTCTTCAGGGAACTATTGATACGCTGAAAATAAGCCGGTTCGGAATTTACGATGCTGTCTTCAATAAACAGATCAGTTCATCTGATTTGTTGCTTTCAAAACCTGATTTAAACATTATACTTGCCAAGCCGGCTGATAAAAAAACAGATCAAAAAAGAAATCCTTTACTCATTGAGAATATCAGGATCAACAAAGGGAATATCAGCATTTTCAGGCATACAAAACAAAAGCTCATATCCGTTGAAGATCTCGATCTTTACGTGGAAAATCTGCAGCTTAACGATGAATCGGGAGAAGATAAGCTTCCGGTTATTTTTGACAAGTACAGCATCAGAGGAAAAAATTTTTTTATACGTCCTGATAATGTATATGCGTTACGGATTAATTCTATACAGACTTCGAACGGGCAGGTGTCAATTAATGACTTCCAGCTTGTCCCGGTGCTTACCTTTGATCAGTTTAAAAAATATTATCCCAAGAAAACAAAGCTTTTTCAGTTTGCCGTTAAAAAAATGGAATTTCAAGATGTAGAACTGAAAAAGAATAAGGTAACGCTTTCCCATGCTAATTTTTATAATCCTGATTTTTTAGTATACACCACTAATGCAGCTCCTGTAAAAATTAAAAAACCTTCTGATTTTGAACTTGGCCTTGAAGATCTACGGCTTATCAACGGGACTGTTCAGGTAATGAAACCTGATGGAAAAAAGCTTTTATATGCTAAAAATCTTAATGTTAATGTCAATGCGCTGAGATTTGATAAAGAAACCAGGGAAGAACTTATTCCCGTAGACTATAAAAATTTCCAGGTATCAGGGAGTGATATTTTATATTCCAATCATCAGGATTTTAATATTAAAACCCTGAGTTTAAATCCTAGAAAAGGACAAATAAGGAATGTGACCATCATGCCCAATGGTTCTTCAGGAGGAAAAACATCAATGGATCTTACTGCCGGGTTTATTGGTTTTAATATCAATAAATGGGAGTTCATAGATAAAAAGCTCCATCTGGATGTCAAAGATGTCCTGGTTGACAGAGTTAAAGGAACGATTAAAGCAGGCGACATTAAAAACAATAAAAAGGGTGACCTCAGCGGAATACAATTTCCGGTCATTGTAAGAAAGGTTACTGTGAGGAATTCAGATCTCACATATGATAAAGATAACCAGCCGTTGAGCCTGAGCGGGCTTAATGCTACAGCTAATGACATCCGGCTTACTTCAAAAAAAGATAATTCGGGGATGGCTGTAAATGTGAAGAATTATCTTCTTACCACAAAAAACTTCCTTTATAAAACACGGTTTTACAAGATGTCTGCAGGCTTTTTAAAGCTTAATGAAAAAAATGCCCAGATCAGCAATTTTGCAATGATACCTGTAGTCTCAAGAGCCGAGTTTATCCGGATGATTCCTGTGGAAAGGGATCTCTATGATATCAAAGCCCGCCAGATTATTGCAGCCGGGAGATGGGATTTGTTTTCAGATCAGAAATCCATTAATGCTTCCCAGGTAACCATTCAGTCTGCCGATGCCAATATTTTCAGGAGTAAAATACCTAAAGACGATCCCAAAGAAAAACCGTTGTATTCAAGATTGCTCCGGTCCATTAAGATTCCGATGGTTGTCGGTACCCTTAACTTAAAAGATTCAAAGCTGGTGTATGAAGAGGATACTCCGGAAAGTGCAGGTCCGGGTAAACTTACATTTAGTAACTTTAATATGAATGTTAAAAACCTGAACTCCGCAAAAATGAAAGGCAAGCCGACGAGGGTTGATATTAAGATCAACTGTTCATTCATGGATCTTGCGCCGCTTACTGTAAACTGGAATTTTGATGTGGCAGACCAACGGGACGTTTTTACGATCTCAGGCAGAGCAACCAATCTTCCCGCACGGGGAATCAATCCTTTTATCCGTCCTTATCTGCATGTAACTGCTACGGGCACCATCCAGGAAATGCTTTTCAACTTCAGAGGTAATCCTAAAGGACTGAACGGTAATTTCAACCTTAAGCACAAAGATCTGAAAGTAACTATTCTGGATAAGGAAAACAATGGGAAAAATGGTTTTCTTTCAGCTGTAGCCAATTTACTGGTAAAATCAGATTCAGGAAAACTTCCTGAAGATGTGAAAGTGGAAGATGTGGAAAGGGATCCTACCAAATCATTCTTTAATATGTTCTGGAAAGGAATTGAGCAGGGATTAAAGAAAACTTTAATCGGAATTAATATAGAGGGGGCAAAGAAAACGGTTGATAATGCTAAGACCAAAGTGCAGGAGGCGAAAAAAGATGCCAATGAAGTAAAACAGTCTGTAAAGGAAATCGGTGATGAGATCAAAAAGAAATCGGAGGGAGAAAACAAACCGGCACAGCCTGCAGGGAAAAAAGGGTTTTTGAATAAAGTATTCAACAAAAAAGAAAAACCCGCGACTGAATAATCCCGGGTTTATATTTATTAATCAAAATCAAATTCGTCACTTTCCAGAATTGGAATTTTTCTTAGATATCCGTCAAACTCTTTTGGATAATTGCTTTCAGCTCCATATGAATCAATAATCATCCCCATGTTTCCACTGGTGTCTTTTACTAAATAGAGAACAGCATTATCGTCCGGGCTGCTGGGACCTTCAAAACGGTAGGTCTTAATAATAGTCAGTTCAGACGGTTCATATGTTTTATCAGAATTTTCAAGTTTCATTTCGCAATTTTCATTCATTCTGAATTCCCTGTGGATTCCTCTTTGAGCAAGTCTTGTCATAACCTGACTTAATGTCGTCATTTTATCGATGTGTCCTTCCATAATCTTATTTTTTTATTTAAGATACAATAATTAAACCAGATCCACCGTAATGTGGTATTTGTCTGTCATATTAATCCCGGCTCAATTGCGTGTTAACAAAATTTATAATAGCTGTCATCTGTTGGGTATGCTTTTTGCAATAGAAAAATTAATAAATCAGACGAAATATGAAAAAAGAAGTCGGAGTTTTACTGGCAGGAGGAGTCGGTCTTTTGGCAGTATTAAGCATTATCGGAATTAAGAAGATATTAAATAAAAAGGATAAGAAGTATAATGATACTTACTCGGATTATTACAGGCATTTTGATAAAGATTCCTACGAGGATGAATATCATGGAGTTGAGTTCTATGCACTGAAATAGCAGTAAGAAGAAATAAATAGGATCGCATTTTAGTCCACACCATTATGGTGATGGATTTTTTTTGTGGAAAATTTGATGTTAAAATGTATTGCTTTATAAATGTGCCTTTCTATCTTTACCTCTTTATATGCAGGATGAAAATATCATAAAAGGTCAGGGCGCTCAGCGAAATGTAGTCAACCGTTTCGAGCGGTATGCCTATGAGCCTGAAGATGAAGATTTTGAAACGGTAAAAACATCTTTCACCGAGGTGTTTCCGAAAACCATTGTCAATCAGGTAAAAAGCGGGGATTTGCCGATGGAATATTCGATGAACCCCTATCAGGGTTGTGAACACGGTTGTTCCTATTGCTTTGCAAGGCCGACTCATGAATACTGGGGATACAGCGCGGGAATCGATTTTGAAAGAAAGATCATGGTCAAAAAAAATGCACCGGAACTTCTGGAAAAATTTTTTCAGAAAAAGCGTTATCAGCCGGCCCCGATTTTACTTTCCGGAAATACCGATTGTTATCAGCCTGCGGAACGTCAATTTGAAATTACCCGCAATCTCCTGAAGGTTTGCCTCGATTACAGGCATCCTGTTCACATCCTGACCAAAAATGCTATGGTTTTAAGGGATCTTGACCTTTTAAAACCGATGGCAGAACAAAATCTGGTTTCCGTCTCTCTGAGTATTCCCACCATTAATGAAGAGCTGCGAAGAAAAATGGAGCCTAGAACAAGCTCTGCAAGAAATAAACTAAAAGCTATAGAAATTCTATCCGAAAACGAAATTCCGGTGAATGTTATGGTAGCACCGATTATTCCCGGGCTCAACAGTGATGAACCTTTAGCTATTTTAAAAGCGATTTCCGATGCAGGTGCACAAAGCTTCGGGTATACGTTAGTACGATTGAATGATACCGTTGAACCGGTCTTTGTCCAGTGGATTGAAAGTGCTTATCCCGACCGTGCCCAGAAAGTGCTGAACTTAATCTGCTCTATGCGCGGAGGAAAACTGGGGGAAAAAAGATATTTTGACCGGCAGAAAGGAGATGGAAATATCGCTGAAATGATCCATAATACTTTTAAAATCGGAAGAAAAAAATTCTTCGACAGCAAAGAGTTCCCGAAATTATCAACGGCCAATTTTACGGGATCAAAAGATCAGCAGCTAAGGTTGTTTGAATAATACCGATTCTCACAGATTATATAATTTTAATAAAGATATCTTGTAAACAAAAGCCGCTCCTTTTGGGAGCGGCTTTCTTATGATTTGCAGAACAGCTTATATGCTGTCATCCGGGCATTTGAAATCATCACTGCAGGTTGCACAGATTACTACGTTTCCGCATGCATACATACAAAAATCCGGTTCCGGAAGTGTTTTAATACCTCCTGCTCCTGTAATGGTTTTTAACTGGCTTTTGTTTAGCTTTTTTAGATTTTTCATATTGTTTTAATTAAAATTTTGATATTACTGTAAAGATAATTAAAAAAGGCATATGTCAAACTGTTGTGGTATATTTTTTAAATAAAATTTATTGATTTGAATATTTGGTGAATAAAATCAGTTAAAAATTTGATTGTTAATATGATATGTTTTAACTTTAAATAACCAGAAGCGTTATCCGAAAAGTTTACAGAATAAGGAATATTAAACATAAAAACTATGAAACATCACAGGAAGACTGTCAAGAGAAGACAAAAAAAGAATTTCAGCAGGTGATAATCCGGCATATTGTTTTGAAGGCGGAGGCCCGGGAACAGGCGGCTGTGTAGGTAATCAGATTTGTTCAGGCGGAAGATGTATTTCATATACCGATCCGGGAAATGGAGGAGGCGGTAACCCCGGCGGCGGAGCTTCTTATACGTGTATCTGTCCGTGGGGAACTATTATACAGTCAACTCCCTGTCCGGAATTTTACTGCATTACAGGTTAATAATAACCATTAAATAATATTGATGTTAAAAATTGAAAGATCTAATGCCGGTATAATGTATATTGTTTCTTATTACAGGACCTATCAGCCTGTGCTTTAAAATTAAAGTCAATAATTGATCCTTATCACTAAATAAACGATGAATCAATTATTGACTTTTTATTTATTATTTCTTAATCAGTCCCAGCTCAATTAACCGTTCATGCAGGAATGCTCCGGCGGTTGTATCTTCATACAGTTTCGGATGATTTTCGTCCACGCAGTTTTCCAGTGCATTTAATGACATAGAGCTTACCGGATGCATAAAGAAAGGGATGGAATATCTTGAAGTTCCCCACAATTCTTTCGGAGGATTAACGACCCGGTGGATTGTTGATTTCAGCTTATTGTTCGTATGCCTTGAAAGCATATCCCCAACGTTGATCATCAGCTCGTCCGGTTCTGCAATCGCATCGATCCATTCTCCTTTGTGGTTCTGGACTTGGAGGCCTTTTCCCTGAGAACCCATCAGAAGCGTAATGAGGTTAATATCGCCATGAGCTGCTGCCCTTACCGCATCGTCCGGTTCCTGGGTGATCGGAGGGTAATGGATCGGTCTTAAAATAGAATTTCCCTCTGCAATTTTATCGTCAAAATAAAATTCATCCAGCCCTAAATATAATGCTAAAGCTCTCAAAACATACTGTCCGGTTTTTTCCAGCATCTGATAGGCTTCTTTCCCTACCTCGTTGAACTTTGGAAGTTCTTCAACCGCTACATTGTCAGGATATTCTTTTTTGTATTTTGAATCCTCGGATACATACTGCCCGAAATGCCAGAATTCTTTCAGGTCTCCTTTTTTGAAGCCTTTTGCCGTTTCTTTGCCAAATCCTACATAGCCTCTCTGTCCTCCAATTCCTGGAATTTCGTACTTCTGTTTCGTTTCTGTGGGTAATTCAAAAAAGTTTTTAACTTCTTCATACAGTTCATCCACCAATCGATCATCAAGAAAATGGCCTTTTAAGGCTACAAAACCAATTTCTTCATAAGCTTTTCCGATTTCATTTACAAATTTCTGTTTGCGTTCCGGGTCACCCGAAAGGAAATCACGCAGGTCTACACTAGGTATTTTGTCCATTTATAGAAATTTTACGTAGTGCTAAATTACATTTTTTAAATTAAATTCTTTTTTATGTCAGGTATTATAAATTAAATTTGCCCTATGAAAAAATATTCTTCCAAAAGAAGTATTCAGATATTGGCACACCTTCTTCAGCAGTATGGAATTTCAGATATTATCATTTCCCCGGGATCCAGGAATGCCCCTCTGGCGATTCATTTTTCGGAAATCGATGGTTTCAACTGTTTCAGTATTGTAGATGAAAGAAGTGCGGCTTTCGTAGGAATGGGAATGGCAATGAGCCATAAAAAACCGGTGGCTATTACCTGTACCAGCGGTTCCGCGGCGGCCAATTATTATCCTGCAGTTACGGAGGCTTTTTATTCGAATATTCCGCTTTTGATATTAACTGCAGACCGGCCTGCTGATTATGTGGATATTTTTGACGGACAAACGATCAGGCAACAGAATCTTTTTCATCAGCATTCCTACGGGGATTTCCAACTGCTGGAAGACAGCCGGGAAAATGCAGAAGATCTTAACTTTGATACCCTTAAAAAAGCCATCGAGCTCTGTTTTGAAAAGCAGGGCCCCGTTCATATCAATATTCCTCTGGAAGAACCTTTGTATGAGCTGATTTCTGAGCTTCCGACTTTTCCTACCGTGGAAAAGACAATCAAACAGAAAGACTATGAAATCCCGTCGAACCTTGTAGCTGACTGGAATACGTCCCAGCGGATTATGATTCTGGTTGGAACCAGGGATTACAGTCCTGAACTGGAAAATCAATTGACCCAGCTGGTTAAAAACCATTCTGTTGTGGTCTTGAGTGAAGCCAATTCCAATCTGTATCATGAAAAGTTCTTCAGGCATATTGACCGCTATATTTTTAATTTTACAGAAGAAGATTACAGAACGTATGCGCCGGATTTACTGATTACGGTAGGGCAGAACGTAGTGTCTAAAAAAGTAAAGCAGTTTTTAAGAATTGCCAAGCCGAAACAGCACTGGCACCTGGATGAAGTCTGGCAGCCGGATACCTATTTTGCCCTGACCGAAAAAATAGAAATCAGGCCCGAAATTTTCTTTACTAAGTTATTGAAATTCATTAATCTGGAGCCGAGGCCGTATTTCAATCTCTGGGATGTTTTAAAAGATAAAAAAGATGCAAAACATGAACAGTTTTTGAATACTGTCGGGTTTTCCGATTTTTATTTCTTCCATAAATCTTCACAGACGATTCCTGAACATTATAACATTCATTTCAGTAACAGTTCAGCGATCAGATATGCCCAGCTTTTTGATTACGGCAAAAGAAAAATCTACTGCAACCGGGGAACGAGCGGAATTGACGGTTCAACTTCTACCGCCATGGGATTTGCCATTAAAAATGCTGACCCGACTTTGCTCATCACGGGAGATTTAAGCTTTTTCTATGACATTAACGGCCTTTGGAACCAGTATATTCCTCCGTTTGTAAGAATTATGATTTTCAATAACGGAGAAGGCAATATCTTCAAGATCATTCCGGGTCCGGGAAATGCCAACCCTAATGCGCTGGATGAATTTATCGCCACCAAGCATCACAAAAATGCAGAACATCTTGCCAAACATTTCGGATTTTCCTATACGAAAGTAGATGAAGAGGCCTCGCTAGACCGGGTTCTGGAAAATTTCTTTAAGCCTGATGTTCTTCCTAAAATATTGGAGATCAATACCTGCGGGAAAAACAATGCAGAAGTACAGAAAGCGTATTTTGAATTTATGAAAGAAAGTTAGAGGATAGAATATTCTTCATTTCCGGGCAGATTGATGATCTTATCAAGTGGATAAATAAAATTTTCATTGAAATCATTCATCGCGTTAATGATCTGAAAATGAGAAAACTGCTTGATGTTCTGTAAGCTGATTTCGGTTTCTTTGATTTTTTTCTGTTTCAGAAGGTGCTGCCGCTGCACTCCGTTCAGAAGGTAAGTGGACGGCGTATACCATTCTTTCCCTTTTAAAAACAGGAGATTGGAATAAGAAGTATCTGTAATATGGTTGTTTTTAACAATGATGATTTCCTCAGCTTTGGACTTCATTTTCATTTTTTCCAGTTCTTTCCGGTCTTCAAATTTGAAGGAATAGTCATAGCTGTTATTCTCCACTAGCTGGAAATCCTGTATTTCCGGAATGGCATAGGGAATCATCTGGGTACGCACTTTCTTATCAAGATCGTAAACAATTCTTAATTTGTAAAGTCCATCTTCATCATGTTCCAGATGTTTATAGATCTTGGCAAGGTCTATTGAGCCTTCTTTCCCGAAATGGGTGAAAGTCTGATCTACACGCTTCTGATGAAATCCCGATAAAAAAATTTCCTGATCTTCTACTTTAATGCTTTCAATAAATTGGGACATAAATTTTATTTTTCATTTCCTGATATTCGTCTTCTGACGTGCTCATATGGGTGATCCCGCCGCCGCTTTTAAAATAAAGTTCATCACCTTCTTTTTCTATAAACCGGATCATGACACAGCTGTCAACATTTTGGCCGTCAAACCAGCCACAGACTCCTGTGTAAAAGCCCCTCTCATATCCTTCCGCTTCCAGGATGATTTCAAGGGTTTTAGGCTTTGGAGCTCCTAAAATAGAGCCTGCCGGAAGAAGCTTCTGCATTATGCTTCCTATTTTCCCGTCAAATTCCGGTTTTATATTTCCTGAAATTTCCGAACTCATGGCATATAAATCCTTTTGCCGGGTTCTGATAAGCTCAATATGCTGGAATTTATCAACCTTTACCTCATCTGCCACCATGCTCAGATCATTTCGCAGCAGGTCTACGACAGTGTAGTGTTCTGCTTTTTCCTTTCTGTCGTTTTTCAGCGTTTCTGCAGCATTTTCAAGAGCGGCATCAATGGTACCCTTCATAGGATAGGTCAGGATTTTTCCGTCAATGATCTTTACAAAAGTTTCAGGAGAAAAAAATACAAAAAAATCTTTATAAAAAACTTTATATTTTGCACTCGAATGTAAAAATATTTCTTCAAGGGTTAAGTTCGTTTCAATCCTGGTTTTACGGGTATAATTGACCAGATAGGAGTTTCCGAGATGAATGTTTTTCTGAACTTTATCAAATCCTTCTCTGAACCTTTCCAAGGTTTCGGGATAGGATTTCCATTCAATATTTTTAAGCAGTGTATGCTGATGCTCTGCATTTGAAAAATTTTCAAAATCGATCAGTAAGCCGGAATCTGCAATTTCGTCTTGTCTGAAAATTTCAATATTTTCTGCCGGAAAATCGATGATGAAGAAAAAGGGAACCTTCTGCAGAGAAAGTTCGTCCATTTCAATAAATTTTTGTTGTTTCACTGAAAACATCCTGCAAAAGTAATTATTGATGATTACTTTTGCACAAAATTTTTTAATGGAAAACAGATACCCACAGAAACTGGGATTAGATTTTATACTGAAGCAGGCATTTTTCTATTGGAATAAGACGCTTATCTACCAGCTGATGTTTTCAATCATTTATTTTGCTATTTTTTTTACAGCATTTTTCTTCTTTGCTTCAAAATATGGAATCTGGGACCAACAGCATGAACTTGTTGAAGCTTTTCAGATAAGTACTGAAGCGTATATTGCAAAGGCAACTGCATTGGGGCAGACTGAAAACTCACAGTATTTCAGTTATGCATTTTTAGGGACGCTGGTTTTTTTATACCCTTTGAACCTCGGACTATTCCAGATTTTCAGAAAGATTGACCTGAATGAAAAACCGGAAATCGGGGATCTGTTTGTTGGGTACAACGGCTTTAACTTTTTTAAGTACGCTGCCTTTTATCTATTCTGGTTTATGGTTTATATGCTTACATTCAGATTGATCATATTTCCATTTATATGGGTCTGCATTACCATTTTCGTTGCACCAACCATGTTTTTTATGAACAAGACGATCTTTGAATCCATCTCTCTGAATTTTAAGGCATTAAAAATGTATTTCCTGGAGATATTTGTATGTGTGCTTGTAGCGGTGATCTTTAAATATATTGGGTTTGCTTTATTCTTTATCGGAGGACTGTTTACATTTCCTTTCTGGAATGCCATGATTTATTCACTTTATAAAACAATTTTTACAGAAAAGCGCTAAATTTTGAGTGTTTGAATGTTTTTTCTGCCAAAAAAAGTTAATTTTGGAAGGAACAACATTAAAATATACACCATGTCAGAATTTAACGAATTTGATCAGCAGGGTTCCGTTCCGGAAAGGAATACGGGTTCTGTTATTTCACATGCTTTTGAAATGTATAAAGGCGTTTTCCTTTATGCTATTGTCGCAATGGTTATCTATCTCATCGGAGGCTCCATTATACAGGCTTTAAGCGGATTTAATTCCATGAGTTTTTCTGAAGATATGAAAAGCTATGGTAATGATTTTTCCGGGTACAATATCTGGGCGGCTCCCGGGTTTACCCTGTATCTTTCTCTGTCCTGGCTTTTGGGGATTTTACTGGCTCCTTTGTATGTAGGTCTGATCTATATTGTTAATAAATACAATACCAAAACGCCTATTGGATTTTCTGATTTATTTATCGGTTACCAACAGAATTTTGTTAATATTTTAATCTATAGCCTGCTTTCGGGACTGATTACTTCAGTAGCGGCTTTTTTCTGCGTGATTCCCGTATTTTTTGTGTATCCTTTACTGATGCTGGGTTATCCCGTTTTGCTTTTTGAAAATGCTACTGCCATTGACGCTTTGGGAAAAACATTCAACATTGCCAAAGAAAATTACGGCACGTTTTTAGGCGCGACTGTTCTGGGAATCATAATTTCCTTTGCCGGAATTATACTTTGCGGAATCGGGATCATCGTTACCGCTCCATTTATTATGGTCGTAATGTATTCTTTATATTGTGCTTTCCTGGGAAGACCAAGACAAATAACATATCATAAATAATGAATAAGGAAGAACAAATAAGCAGTATTAAAATAAAGCAGGTAGCATTACTGGCTATTATTTTAATCATGGCAGGTTTAATCTGTTTTAATCTTGCGCTTTTCATACCCTCGGTATTAGGAGCTATTACCATTTACGTGGTCTGCAGGAAATATAATTTTTATCTGCAGGAAGAAAAAAAATGGAAGCCCTGGCTTGCTGCGCTTGTTTTAATGTTTGCCAGTCTGATTATCCTTATTCTGCCGATTTATTTCATCGGGGATTTATTAATCGAAAAATTTGGCAATGCACAGGTTTATATGAATAAGTTTAATGTATTCCTTGAAAAAATACATACCTATATTTATTCAAAAACCAAGTTTGATATCCTGAGCAAGGAAAATATGGGTAAGCTGAAAAACAGTGTCGGGCAATTTTCCACAAAGGCTTTGAGCGGAACGGTAAATACGCTTACCGTCATTATGTCCATGTATTTTATTCTTTATTTCATGCTTGAAAAGCCCAGGTTTTTTGAAAGAATACTGTCTTCATCCGCGCCTTTGAAAAGATCAAACGTTTCTATGATCGGTGAAAAAATGAGAAAACTGATTATGGCTAATGCGATCGGTCTTCCCGTAGTAGCACTCGGTCAGGGCATCGTTGCATTGATCGGCTATTTTATATTCGGGGCACCGAGTCCTATTCTGCTCTTTGCTCTGACTGCAGCAGCATCAATGATTCCGGTCGTAGGCGCGGCGATCGTATATGTACCGGTCTGTATATTCATGATTGCGGAAGGCAATACCGGTGCAGGGCTTGGATTAGCTGCTTACTGCGTGATTGTTGTCGGCGTAACGGATAATCTGCTCCGTTTTACCCTGCTTAAAAAACTGGAAGATATCCACCCTTTAAATACGGTATTCGGGATTATTATGGGAATGAACTTATTCGGCTTTATGGGACTGATCTTCGGACCTATCATGGTCTCTCTCACCCTGTTGCTGATTCAGGTCTACAGAAATGAATTTTCTGAAGACGACATTCCTGAATTAAAACTTTCAGATAAAGATGAAACATTAGAAAAGAAAATTGACTTAATACTATAACATGACAGAAGGAATAAACCCGGATATATTAAAGGAAATCTGTGTCGTTAAGATGCCTTTCGGGAAACATGAAGGAACCATTTTGGCAGATCTTCCGGTAAATTATCTAGAGTGGTTTCACCGTACGGGAATGCCCAAAGGAAAACTTGGCATGCAGTTATCGACCATTTATGAAATAAAAATAAACGGATTAACAGACTTACTGATTCCTCTGCGCGGAGGAACTGGGAACTATGCCAGACCTAAAACAAAGACGTATAAATTCTAGATATGATTTCGGCGGCATCGAAGATGCCGCCGAAACTTTTTTATTAATTTTTACTGCTTAGGCTCCCAAAGCTCCACTTTATTCCCTTCCAAATCCAGAATGTGAATGAATTTTCCGAAATCGTAAACAGCAATTTCGTCAAGGACTTCTACTCCTTCTTTCTTTAATTCTTCAACCAATGCTTCTAAGTCGGCAACCGTATAATTAATCATGAACTCCCTGGCTGAAGGGTCAAAATATGGGGTTGTTTCAGGCGACGGGCTCCATGTCAGTGAACCTTTCGGGTGGGCATCGGCCATGTCTTTCCAGTCAAAGGTTGCTCCGTATTCATTACCGTCAATTCCGAGATGGGTTTTATACCATTCTTTAAGCCCTTTCGGATCTTTGCATTTGAAGAAAATACCTCCGATTCCTGTTACTTTTTTCATAGGGATTCAGTTATAATTAAATTGTATTGCCAAAAATAATCGATCAGCTCTTCAAAGCGGCAATTTCATCTCTCAGCTTCGCGGCTTTAATGAAATCAAGGCTTTTTGCTGCAGCTTCCATTTCCTTCTGTTTCTGTCCGATGACCTTTTCCATATCTTCAGAAGTATAACTGGCTTTGGCTTCGGCAACTTTCTGCAGGATTTCTTTCTGGGTGTATTTTTCGTCCGGGAAATCTTTACTCCTTCCCACCATGTTTTCCGAAATCTTCTTATTTAAAGCCACAGGAACTTGCCCGTGTTCTTCATTATACTCTATTTGTTTAGCACGGCGGTACTCGGTTTCATCAAGCGTGGCCTGCATGGATTTTGTGATTTTGTCGGCATACATGATAGCCCTTCCGTTCAGGTTTCTTGCCGCACGGCCCACCGTCTGGATCATTGATCTTCTGCTTCTCAGCATTCCCTCTTTATCTGCATCCAGAATGGCCACCAGAGAAACTTCAGGCAAATCCAGTCCTTCTCTCAATAAATTCACCCCGATTAAAACATCAAAAAGCCCTACCCGCAAATCCTGCATAATCTGAATACGCTCCAGGGTTTCAACATCGGAGTGGATATACCTTGTCCTGATTCCGAATTTGGTAAAATATTTAGTCAGTTCCTCAGCCATTTTTTTGGTTAATGTGGTTACCAGAACCCTTTCATCCACATCAGATCTCTTGCGGATTTCTTCCATTAAATCATCAATCTGATTAATGGTCGGGCGGATTTCAATGATGGGATCCAGAAGCCCCGTCGGACGGATAATCTGTTCAATATAAGCTCCACCGGTCTTTTCCAGTTCATAATCTGCTGGAGTGGCGGAAACATAAATAACCTGATTCTGAATCGCTTCAAACTCTTCAAATTTCAGAGGTCTGTTATCCATGGCTGCAGGAAGCCTGAAACCGTATTCTACCAGCGATTCTTTCCTGCTCCGGTCGCCTCCGTACATCGCGTGGACCTGCGGTACAGTTACATGGCTTTCATCAATAACCATTAAATAATCTTTCGGAAAATAGTCAAGCAGGCAGAAAGGCCTGGTTCCCGGTAATCTTCCGTCAAGATATCTTGAATAGTTTTCAATTCCAGAACAGTAACCCAGTTCTTTGATCATTTCCAGATCCAGTTCCGTTCTTTCCTGTAATCTTTTGGCTTCTAAAGGTTTCTCAACAGAACTGAAAAAATCAACCTGCTTTACCAAGTCATCCTGAATGCTTCTGATGGCGCCGTTTAAAGTATCTTTCGAAGTTACAAAAAGGTTAGCCGGGTAGATCTGGATCTGTTCAAAATCGGCGGTAACATTTCCTGAAACCGGATCAAAGCTCTGGATTTTTTCAATCTCATCCCCGAAGAACTGAATTCTTACCGCGTTATCTGCATAGGCCGGAAATACATCAATCACATCACCTTTTACGCGGAATGTTCCTCTCTGGAATTCATTGAGGGTTCTGGAATACAGTGCATTAACCAAAGCATGTAGAAGTGCGGTCCGGGTTACTTTTTCACCGATGGCTATAGAAATTAACGACTTATGAAATTCTGTAGGATTCCCGATACCGTAAATACATGAAACTGAAGCCACGATCAATACATCTCTTCTTCCGGAAAGCAGGCTGGCCGTCGCTGACAGTCTCAGCTTTTCAACTTCCTCGTTGATGCTCAGGTCTTTTTCAATATAGGTCCCTGATGTGGCGATATAAGCTTCAGGCTGGTAATAATCGTAGTAACTTACGAAATATTCCACGGCATTCTCAGGAAAAAATTCTTTAAATTCCATGAAAAGCTGTGCAGCTAGGGTTTTATTGTGTGCCAGTACCAAGGTGGGTTTCTGAACATTATGCACAACATTAGCCACCGTAAAGGTTTTTCCCGAACCGGTTACGCCCAGCAATGTCTGGTACTTTTCCCCGATTTTAATACCCTCGGTAAGCTTTTCGATGGCTTGGGGCTGGTCTCCGGTCGGCTTGTATTCTGATTCAAGTTTGAACTGCATAAAAAATGTGATCTTGTATAACAAAAATACGAAAGAAATTCCTGATTCAGAATGTAATTTGCATTTAGGAATTCAGTCCGTCATTTTTAAATCCATTATCAATGTACAAAAACAGCACCTTTTCGGATGCTGCTTATTTTATTTGAATGACATGGTTAACGGGATTTTCAAAGTGTACGGAACCACCTTACCGTCTCGTTCTGCCGGTTTCCAGACTATATTTTCATTGGCTTTTTTGAATGCTGACAATGTTTCATTGTTGAAGACTTCATTGTTGCCTGAAATTTTAATGTCTGTTACATTGCCGGTTTCATTTATGGTATACGAAATGTTGGCTCTGCATAACTCATTATTTTTACCGGGGCCTATTTTAGAACCATCAAATGATTTTGAAATTTTATTCCTAAGCTCATTAATACCACCGGGGAATTGAGGAAGTACCGTATTGTCCTGTGCGGTTGGTGCATCTGAATTTCCATTTTGTGCAGCCTCCTTAGTAAAGTTTGTGTTTTTACCTTCCAGCGGGCGGATTGTATCCGAAATTTTTTTCTCATCAGATATGCTTGCTGACAATCCTTCCTGTTTCATTGCCTTTTCCTCAGAAAAAATGGCCTGCTCCGGTACCGGAATGACGACAGTACCGGTTTCTGCTGCTGGAGTTTTCTCCGGTTCTGAAATTCTCTCCTGTGTGTTTTGAATCATATGCTCAATATTGCCGGCATAGGCTTTCTGGGCAAATAATCCAAAAGCTGCAATCACTATCGGAATGCTTACCGCTTTTTTGAGGTGGGTCCATTTTGTTTTTTTGGTGTTCATCATAATAAATCGTTTTTTGGTATTTTTAAAATTAAAGGTATGGGTAAGGTTATAGTTTTGAGTTGAAATAATTTCTTTAAGAATTAAACGCTGATAGTCTTTTATATCAAAATCATTTTTTAAAACCGCTTCGTCTGCCAGGAATTCATGGTTAGTGACCACCGCTTTCCGGTAGAAATACACAGAAGGATTAAACCAGGTCATAATTTTTAAAATTTCGATACATAAAAGATCGATGCTGTGTTTTTGTTCCAGGTGAGCCTTTTCATGAAGAAAAATTCTTGCGTCTATTTTATTGTTAACAAGATAATTTTTCCCTAAATAAATGGTGTTCCAAAAACTGAACGGCGAAATATTCTCTTCAGTCAGCATCAGTTTTTGATTCTGATAGATCATTTTTTCACCCTTTAATCTTTTAATGCTCACGATTGAAAGAATGGCTTTTATTAAAAGGAATACAGCCACGCTTCCGTAAATAATCCAAATCAGATTGATCCGGGTAAAACTTTCATTTTCTGCAGTCAGGTTCAGTACCTGTTGGGTGGTTTCAATTACTTTCTGTGCGCTCCTGATCGATTTCGGGACTTCTGTGTTGACTGATATGAACGGAACCGTATAAGAAAAAAGCAGTGAAAACAGTAAGTAGAACCTGTTGAATCGGTACATCTTTTCCTTCTCCAGAAACAGATGGTAAAATGTGATGAGCAGTGATGAACACAGCACTATTTTTATAAGGATGATCATTTTTTGTCAATTTGCTGATCAATAATCTCTCTGAGGTCTTTCAGTTCCTTCTGCGACAGTTTTGCATTTGACGTAAAGAATGAGGCAAACTGTGTCACAGAACTGTTGAAAAAACGGTCAATCATAGAAGACATTTCTTCCTTGAAATATTCACCCTTCGCCACTTTTGGGAAATATTCACGTGAATTTCCATATAATTTGTAGCCGATCATATCCTTGTTCTGCATCCTTTTTAAGAGCGTGGCCACTGTTGTCGCCGCGGGTTTGGGATCAGGATAGGTTTCCAGAATGTCTTTCATGAAAATTTTTCCTTTTACCCAGAGAATTTCCATAAGATCTTTTTCGGCGTCGGTCAGTTTTTCTTTCATATTCTACAATTTTATACTTTGTTCTACAAATGTAGAATAAAAAATTGAATGGCCAAATTTTATGGCATTATTTTTCTATCTATTGTTATAACCTCTTAATTTTGATTATGAAAAAAATATTCTTACCCGTTTTACTGACTGCTGGAATGATGACCGTTTCCTGCCAGGGAAAAGGAAAACCCAGTGAGCCTTCCGCGCAGGAAGAAAAAGCCAATACCGATTATAAACCTGCTTTTAAAGGTCAGACAAGGATTGCTCCCGTAAAGACAACAACACCTTATACGGTAGAAGTTTTAAATAAAGACCTGGGCAAGCCCTGGGGAATTATTAATTTACCGGACGGCAGATTCCTGATTACGGAAAAATCAGGATTTATTAATGTAGTATCAGTTGACGGAAAACAGATTTCTAAAATTGAAGGTTTCCCTAAAGTGGATTCAAAAGGTCAGGGAGGAATGCTTGACGTCGCATTAGATCCTGATTTCAAAGCCACTAATATGATATATTTTGTTTTTTCAGAACCTTTTGGTGACGGTAATTTAACATCGGTAGGAAAAGGGAAACTTTCTGCAGATATGAAAAATATTTCTGATGTACAGGTAATTTTCCGCGCTACACCGTCTTATGACGGAGACAAGCACTACGGAGGGCGTCTTCAGTTTGATAAAGACGGAAATTTATTTGTGAGTACAGGCGAACGGTCAGATAAACAGACCAGGGTATATGCCCAGAAAACAGATAATTATCTGGGTAAAATTTTAAAAATCACAAAAGATGGCAAGCCGGCTGCGGGAAATCCGTTTATGAATAAGCCCGGATATAAGCCTGAAATCTATGCATTCGGAATCCGGAATCCTCAGGGTTTGGCTTTGGATGATAAGGGACAGCTTTGGGATATTGAAATGGGCCCGCGGGGCGGCGATGAAATTAATCTGATTCAACCGGGGAAAAATTACGGCTGGGGCGACGTTACTTATGGCATTGAATACTCAGGAGAGAAAATCAATAACGGGACCACACAGAAAGCAGGGACCGAACAGCCTGTGTATTATTGGGATCCGGTAGTTTCTCCAAGCGGCGTTACTTTTTACACCGGGAATATACCTGAATGGAAAAATAATTTATTTATTGCCTGTCTCAGCGGACAGCATATCAACAGGATTGTGATGAAAGACAATAAAGTAGTAGGGGAAGAGAGGCTTCTTCTGGATCAGAAAGAAAGATTCCGGGATGTTCTGAACGGAATGGACGGTAATCTCTATGGGATCACAGACAGTGGAAAACTCTATAAAATTTCAAAAAAATAACTTTAAATAAACAAGCGGTTTCAGAATAAATTTGAAACCGCTTGATTTTATTATGCTTCTTCCAATTGAACCGTGAAGTGTCTCAACAGATCCGGTTCCCATGTGATTTTATACCCTTTCGCAATTTCATCGCGTCTTTCATACACATTTTTAATGGCTGCTGCGATATAGTCCATATGATTGTTGGTATACGTTCTTCTTGGAATTGCCAAACGAACCAATTCCAACTTCGGATAACGGTTTTCTCTTGTTTCAGGATCTCTGTCGGCCAGTAAAGTCCCGATTTCTACAGTTCTGATGCCTGCTTCTTTGTAAATCTCAAGACCTAAAGTCTGGGCCGGATATTCAGCACGGGAAACTTTTGGCAGAAAGTTTAAAGAATCGATAAAAACGGCGTGTCCTCCGATGGGTTTCTGAACAGGGATGCCATATTCAATTAATTTATGCCCAAGGTACTCAACCTGGGAAATTCTGCTTTCCAAATAAGCAAATTCAGTAGCTTCATTAAGACCTACGGCTAATGCAGCCATATCTCTTCCGGCCATACCTCCGTAAGTTATAAACCCTTCATAAATAATTGTGAAATTGGATGCTTTTCTGAAAACCTCTTCATTATTCAAGGCGATGAATCCTCCGATATTTACCAGTCCGTCTTTCTTGGAGCTCATGGTCATCCCTTCGCCATAAGAGAAAATTTCTTTACAGATTTCCTTGATGGTCCGGTTCTCCTGGCCTGCTTCTCTTTTCTTAATGAAATAAGCATTTTCAGCAAATCTTGCAGAATCAAAAAATACAGGAACTTCATATTGGTCAGAAAGTGCTTTTACTGCTCTCATATTTTCGAGAGAAACAGGCTGTCCTCCTGAAGAATTACAGGTTATCGTAATCAGGCAGAAAGGAATATTTCCTTTGGGCTGGCTTTTATATACGTTTTCCAGTTTTTCAAGATCGATATTTCCCTTGAAAGGATGAAGGTCGTTAATGTCAAAAGCTTCATCAATGGTACAGTCAACGGCATGGGCTTTTCTGAATTCAATATGTCCTTTTGTGGTGTCGAAGTGAGAATTCCCGGGAATAACATTGCCCTCTTTTACCAGTACTGAAAACAGAACATTTTCGGCAGCTCTTCCCTGGTGGGTAGGTAAGAGGTATTTAAAGCCGGTAATTGTTTGTACCGTCTCATGTAATTCCTGGAATGAGCGGGAGCCGGCATAGCTTTCATCTCCTGTCATTAATGCTCCCCATTGTCTGTCAGACATGGCTCCGGTTCCAGAATCAGTCAATAAATCAATAAAAACCTGTGAGGATTTTAGGTTGAATAGGTTATAATTTGCTTCTTTAAGCCATTGTTCTCTTTCTTCTCTTGTTGATTGGCGGATTTCCTCAACCATTTTAATACGGAAAGGTTCCGCGTAAGGTAAATTCATGAGTAATTATTTATTAGATTGTTTGTAAAGAAAATTGTTTGAAAATAAATTCAAATTCATCATGTTGTATATTTCAAAGGAGGAAATCTATTCCGGTGCTTTGAAAATATTGTCGTCAGAATGGAAACCGGCAACACCGCCGCTTACGGCAAACTTCATAGCCGTAGCCGCCGTCATGCCGACAACAGGTTTGATGTTTTTTTCTTCAGTAACAATTACCCAGCCTGAAATAGCATAAGAGTGGGGAAGGTAAACCGCAACGTAATTGTGCTTTTCCACATCGGCCATTTCTTTCTGGGTTAAAAATCCGATCCTCCAGATTTCAGGATTTTCATTGGTTTTTACCCAGACAGGATCATTGAATTTTTTCTTGTCCCCGACGAATGAAGACATGACATCTTTGGTGGGAGTGTAAATATGCTTTACGCCGGGTGTTTTTTCAAGTAAACGGTCCATGGAATCGAAAAAGAATTTCCCCAACACGAATTTGTTGCCTAAAAAGCCCAAAAGTGCGGTGAATAAAATTGTTGAAATAAAAACCAGTCCCGGAATTTCTTTTGCGACCGATGGGATAATATTATCAATTGACGAAACCACATACCAGATCACAAAAATAGTCAGCCCGATGGGGCCGATAATGACTAATCCCTGAAAAAAGTTTTTCAAGAAGAAATTGGCAAGGTTTTCAAACGTCAGTTTTTTCAAAATAATTTTTATCCGTGTATGGTTTCTCCTTTTCCGTAAGACCGGATGATGGTGGCTTCATATTCCAGCCATTCTTCCCATCTTGCATTTACTTTATCGGGGTTGCCAAGCTGTCTTGCAAAACTGATAAAGGTGGTATAATGATTGGCTTCTGAGATCATCAGTTCTTTGTAGAACGTTTTTAGCTCCTCATCTTTAATATTTTCGGTAAGTACCTTAAATCGTTCACAGCTTCTGGCTTCGATCATTGCGGCAAAAAGCATCTTGTCAACAATCAGATCATCTCTGTTGCCTCCTTTCTGGATGAAATTTACAAGTTCGTTTACATAATCATCTTTCCTAGTACGCCCGAAAGCATAGCCTCTTTTCTTAATGATTTCATGCACCTGATTAAAATGGTCCAGTTCTTCCCGGGCAATAGCAAGAAGTTCTGTGACAATTTCAGGATATTCAGGAAGCATAGTGATCAGCCCGATGGCATTGGTGGCTGCTTTTTGCTCACACCAGGCATGGTCTGTTAAAATTTCTTCAATGTTTCCTTCCGCAATATTTGCCCACCTCGGGTCGGTAGGAAGTTTCAACTTAAACATGTTTTAAAATTTTCCGTAAAATTAAAACAATTTGTGATATTATATAGGTTTTATTTGTATTTACTGTTTTATATGGAAATTCATATTTTATTGTAACTTTTTAAATAGATGGTCCTTTTTTTGTTTATAAACTTAAAAATAACTTAAAAATTTAAACAATGGAAACCATTACTTTCTTTAAAAATAAAGCGAATGCTTTATTATCATTAGCATTTACGCTATTAATGTCTCTTACTGCTTTTGCCCAGGATACTGCCGGGGAATTGGTAACCAAAGAAAACAGTTCCAAAACGACAACGACTACTGAATGGTATGCAGATCCGATGTATATCATTGCCGGAGCGGTTATACTTATTATCATTATTGCTTTAATAACGAGAAGCGGAAGAAGAAGATAAATTAAGGCTGTTATTTAACAGCCGTTTTTATTCTCAGGAATTCCAATGCGTTCCAGCCCCATTCATCCACCTTTTTCAGTCCGCCGGAAATGATAAAAGCTAAAAGGATATTGGTCATGTAGATTAAGATCATTAATATCCACCAAGGCATATATTCTTTTAACGGAACGACCAGAAAATATACTAATGATGAACTTATTCCCTGGGCAAAATAAAAGAATATGGCATTCCTCCCGATATGGGTAACGAAACTCTCTTTTGTAATTTTTAATCGGTTATAAAAGACAAATAGGGTTACCAATGAAAATAAAGTCCATATAATATAAGGGATCTTCGGTGGAAACTTGTTCCTGTTGATCTTATAGAAAATTTCATTTCCGTAAAAGAAGAACATCCATACTAAGGCTAATGCTACAATGCCATACAAAACAGGAATTATCTTTTCCGGAATCTTTTTTCCTTTCACTTTATGGGCAGCCAGAAAAACAGTCATATAAAATGCTATATAACCTACCTGCCCTGTGGGATAAATTTCCGGGAAAATATTAAATATCAGCGTTAGAGCAACGCAGAGCCAGATGAACCAGTTGATGTGTTTCGGAAAGAATTTTAAAATCAAAACCCCGAAAACCGTTAGTATAAAATAAACTTTCAGATACCAGAAGCTTCCCATTACTACAGGGAAAGTGTCTGCATTCGTATACTGATGAAGATACCAGTTGCCGAGATTTTCCCATTGGGGAATTGCTGAAATCCCTGTGGCAGCATATTTTGATCCGAAAGTCGCATAAAAATTTTGAAGCCATTCCACGGAAAAGAATGTCAGCCCAAAGGCTTTAAAGAAATAATCCAGAAAAAACAGCAGGGTTACAAAGATCATATAGGTGATCTGAAGTTTTAATAATCTGTAAAAAGTTTTTTCAATATTCGGTCCTGAGGTAATTCCGCTTAAGGCATAGAATAAGGCTACATCAAAGACCAGAGAAAATACCCTCACTTCAGCCGGTATATAAAACTGTCCAGACCAGAAGGCCGTATGAATAAAAATAATCGAAAGGGTGGCTACTCCTTTTGCAAAATCTATGTAAAGGTCTCTTTTCATGTGAATGTATAAGGTGCATCAAAAGTAAATAAACTTTATGAATATTTTAAATAAAGAAAAGAGGCAAGACTTATGCTTACCTCCTGAAAATAATATCGAAAATGAATGAATGTTATTTAAGATCTTTAAATTCTTCCGCAGATATCTCTCCGCTCTGAATTTTTCTCAGCTCATCCATATATTGAGTCATATAAGCATCAACTTCAGGATATTGAGTGTTTTTCCCCATCTTATAGGTCCCGTTTAAAACGCCCTGATAATAATAGAAAAAGTTGTAATCAAAAGCAGCGGCCGTAAGGTCGTATTGCCCTAATAAAAAGCCCAGACGTACTGCTGATCTTCTTTGTGGCGGAGTGCCGTGGTGTCCCGGACTGGTCGTCTGGTAATCACCGATGCTCTGGGCAAATTCATAAGCTGTGGCAATCTGTGCAAAGGAAGTCTGGTTATAGCCGTTCGGTCTCCTCAAATAGTAGCCGGCAAATCCATCCGCTTCAAGCTCATTGGGTCTCGCAGTAGATTCATTTACCGTCGGCAATCCGAAAATGTACTGCAGCTGATGTCCGTATTCATGTGCTAGGATCATGGCATTCACTATATCACCGCCCGTATTTTTGGCATCATAGTAAATAGCATAGCCATAATAAATTTTCCCGGTGGAATAGGAAATCGCATTGTACGTAGAATTATAGTTTGAAGGATCATTCACGAATCTTAAGGTCGGGTTGCTTCTTCCCCACATGCTGGCAATTTTTGTCATTTGTGAATTCATGAAACTGGTATCTGTTGAATTCTGGAGAGAAGTGGTCAGGACTGCACTTGAACTCCAGTACTGATCTACGTAATAGCAGACCTTTTCCAGTGCATTCGGCTGTTCCGGTTTTAAGCTTTCTGTCTGTTGCTCCGGTGCAGGAGCTTCCATAGCGTCGTCATTACAGGCTGACAGGGATAGTGCAGCCATTGCTCCCACAATAAAGTGGAAATTAAAGTTTCTTTTCATATAAAATATTTTGGTTAACACGAAGTTATTACTTTTAACGAAAAATTTTATCACTTTATTGTGATAAATTATTCAGTGCATAGTTAAAATTTATATTTAAAAAAGATTGGGTTGAATTTGAGATGATTAAAAAATAATGCATATATTTGCACCTCGAAATAACTAAAAATCTATAAACAATGTTTGCAATTGTAGAAATAGCAGGGCTTCAATATAAAGTTGAGCAAGACCAGAAGTTGTTTGTAAACCGTTTGTCAGGAGACAAAGGAGTGAAAGTATCTTTTGATAAAGTACTTCTTACCGTAAACGGAGCAATCACTGTAGGCGCCCCAGCTGTAAGCGGAATCACTGTAGAAGCAGAGATCCTTGACCACGTAAAAGCTGATAAAGTAATCGTCTTCAAGAAAAAAAGAAGAAAAGGTTACCAGGTGAAAAACGGTCACAGACAATCTTTAACTCAGATTCAGATCACTGGGATTACAGGATTTGAAGGAGCTAAAAAAGCAGAAAAGCCTGCTAAGAAGACAACAAAAAAAGCGGATGCTGAAGCTGCTGAAAGCGCAGAATAATTTAAACCAAAAAACCTTAGAATAAAATGGCACATAAGAAAGGAGTTGGTAGTTCCAAAAACGGTAGAGAATCTCACTCTAAAAGATTAGGGGTAAAGATTTTCGGAGGTCAAGAGGCTATTGCCGGAAATATTATTGTTAGACAAAGAGGTACGCAACACCACCCGGGTGCAAACGTGGGAATCGGTAAAGACCACACTTTGTTTGCTTTGATAGACGGAAAAGTAGTTTTCAGAAAGAAAGCAAATAACAGATCTTTTGTATCTGTAGAAGCAAACGCATAATACCAGCGTTTTATAAAGACTTAAAATCCCCGGGAAACCGGGGATTTTTGTTGTTATATATAGGCAATATAATATTTTATATATTTAATCAGTTTGGAGTGAAATATTTTTATATATTTGATAATGCTCAAATTATGAGTCTATTGAAGAGGCTGATAGACATATAAAGAGACGACAAATCAAAACAAAATATTATGAAAAATCTAAAGAAACTGACAAAGGAAAATTTAAAAAACATCAATGGAGGCATTGGCTCTGATTGCCCTGTTCCTGCCACTTGGTGTGCAGAATGGTGTCAATGGACAGCTCAACAGAAGAGAAAGTGTATGAATATGGTAATTGACCAATGCGATACATGTCCATAAATTAAATCAATTCGAGTCGGAAGACTGATAAAGAAAGGATTGAAAAGCGCTACAGTCAATGCTGGGAATCCTTGGATTAGCCTACGGGTCTGAAATAGTAAATTGATCAATCCATATCACGACATGCCTTGTGGCTGTTAATATTCGCGTTGTGGTTATTATACTTTAATCTTAAGGTTCGCTGAGTTTTTTTTGCTACGAATATTATTGAAATAAATATTTATTGATTACCAAATAAAAATCAGCTGCGAATGCCGAAAAGCATATAGAGTAGGCAACAAATTAAAACAAAATATTATGAAAAATTTAAAGAAACTGACAAAGAAAGAATTAAAAACAATTGCAGGTGGATCTGAAAAATGTCCGGTTCCTTCTTCCTGGTGTACAGAATGGTGCACTTGGTCAGCATGGCAGAAGGCTCATTGCATCAATGCTGTTATTGATGAAATGCCTTGTAGCTGTTAAATCAGTAATTTATAAAGATAATAGGCCTTAGTTTCTCAGGGCTTATTTAAAATAATATTTTTACTGTTTCAGTGTTTTAATAATATGTATCAATAAAATTATTCTTATGAAAAATCTAAAAAAAATCAACAGACAGACCCTTAAAAACGTAACAGGCGGAATTGCTCCTGATAAAGGATGCCTTCCGTGTGATGTTTACTGTAGCATTCCTGAAGGGCAGAGGCCTTCCTGCAATATTGTATATATCGTGGCCCATTGTAATGGCTGTAAAGACTATCCTTTGGAATCATAGTTATACAACACAGCATATAAAAAAATCTCCTTCAAAACGAAGGAGATTTTTTCGTATCAGAATCCAAACTGGAAACCGGCCTTGATTCCGAATGTTGAAATATCGGGCCTGTCGAGGTAGTTTCCTCTCCAGTTAAAATCTACCCTGAAAATCCTGAGGTTTCCGAAGCCTATGTTTTCAATCCCGAATCCATATTCATAATATACATGCTCACTGGGTGCTGAATATTTAAATCCAGCTACATTAATGGCTTTCGATGCATCGCTTAAAGTACCGTAGGCTCCTCGGATGAAGGCTATTTCCCTTAGTTTTAATTTCTTGATCAAAGGGATATAAGAAAGTATTTTACCGTTAAAATGGTGTTCAAGGTGAAGTGTGGTATAGGTGTCGGCGACAAATTCATAATAATTAAGCTGTGCAAAAGTATTGGCCGCCAGACTGTAGGACTGGTTGCCCGGGATTACATTCTGTAAAGCCAATGGCACGGTATCGAAGTTTTTTCCGGCTTCAAAATTAACCAGGGTTTTACCCCAACTTCCGAGCAGTACCGGTTTATAAAACATAAACTGCAGTTTATTATAGTTAAAATCCGATCCGAATAATCCTTCAACCCCTCTTGTATATTTTAAAACAATCGTGGGTGCGAGTGTTCCGTGCTCATACCGGTCGATACCCGTCTGCGAGAACTTGGCTCCAGGCCTTGCAATCAGGCTCAGTGTAAAGTGAGAGTCATTGGTTGTTTTTCTCAGATCTCCGTTTTTATAATACATCAGGTTAAAACCTTCAGGATTTGCAGATTTAATGCTCTGCATGCTTCCGTCCAGCCGGATCTGGAAATTTTTCCATGGTTCAATCGACGTGAAAACATTGGTTTGGTTTAAAGAGCTTAAAGATGCGTTTTCTCCTCTTGCAAAAATAGTTGAGGAAGCAAAGGTCCTGGCCATAATTCCATCGTCATTGGTGAGCTGAACTCCCAATTGTAAAATGTCCCTTCGCGTTCCGGCTCCTACAGTGAACCTGTTCACCCGGTTGAACATAAATCTCGCTTCTGCACCGTATTTTAACTGCTGATCTTTAAAACCGTAAGCCGTATAGAACTGAACCCTCCATGGGTCATTTCTGGTAAAGTAAGTTCTTGCTCCCAATCTGATTCTGTCACCTTCTACTTCATTCTTTCCGTAAATGGAGAAAATCGGGCCTATATCAATACTTTTTCCAACGTTATAATATCCTGAACCGAGCGTTTCATATAATTTTACAAGCCGGTTGAACTTTGGGGTCTGCTGAAGCTTATCGAGCATATCATAGATTCCCTGCTCGCTTTTTGACAGCGAGTCCGGCCGGGCTTTCAGCCAGTAAGCATCATCTTTATCTACAAATTGATCATCATATTCTTCTTCTTTCCTTTTAAAAACTTTATCTTCAAGGGGTTTATTAAAATCATATTCCGAATAATCGACAGATCTTTTCGCGACAATACTTTTAGAGGTTTTCTTTTTTGAAAACGGGGTCATTTCAATTTCAGTAACAAATTTCCTGGGCAGAAATGTATTCTCATCAGGATTGTCATATTCCAGTTCCGTTGAAATGCCGTTAATAAAGTTGACATTGATTTTCTGTGTAGACTTTAAAGTAGCTCCTAATACGGCATAACTATCCGTATCAATATAAAGGTATCCCTGAAAAGCCAGTACTTCGGTTCTTTTCGGCTGATAACGGATCTTATAAGCATTTTCTCCCCGGATTGAAATCGTATCAATCAAATTATAATCATAGGTGCTGAAACCGGTTTCTCCCACAGGGCTTGGAAATCCGATATCAAAATAATTTAATGTATTATCATAAATATTGATGTCACGGTACAGGTTTTTAGCAGTCAGTGTAATGATCTGGTTATCCTGGAATCCGGAAGTTTTCTGGGCGACCAAAAGTCTTTTGTTTCTTTTTGAAGGCCTGTTTTCTCCGTAATTTTCGTAGACGGCTTCATTAAGGAAAAGGGGCAGCCCTATCTTCCCGCTCGCGGTAGAGTCGGTGTAGTCAAAAATAAAGTCAAGTTTATTGAAGATCTTTCTCTTCATAAAAGCGCTGTCCAGGTTATTGGCATCAAACTGGATTTTTTCATATTCTTTGTACGTATAGGTATCAAATTTATCCAGTCCGTTGTTTCTTTTTCGCTCCCAGACTTTCTGCATGATAGCATAGGCCGGGTTTTCCTTCTTGTTTTTATACTTAGGTTTTTCGTTATGGATCACTACTTCTTCAATACTGCTCACTTTTTCCTGGGAAAGCTTTACAAAAATATTAGAGGCCGTTTCCGGAGTGATCGTTATGCTTTCTAAAGAATAGTTTTTTCTTAAGAATTTTAATTTATAGATGATACTGTCAGACTGAACCATAAAATTTCCTGAAGCAGTGGTCAGAACAGGTTTGTCATTTTCATTGATGAAAACATCCACACCGCTGATCTCTTTATTGGTTTTGGCGTCTACAATCTTTCCGCTGGCCGTATTCTGGGCACAAACAGATTCAATTAAAAAAAGCAGAAAAAAGAGGGAATAATATTTCGGATTGTTAATTAACATTTGTTGTTTCTTCAAGCTATTAGCATAAACAAAAAGTATGCAGTTTTATTGTTGGTAATCAAAATAGTTCACCTGAATTTCAGGCTGAATATAAAACTGCAAATGTAATGAAATAACATCATGATTTTCTGGTGTTCGGACTGATGTTTAATTAAAAATAATAAATCTCGACCGTTCCTTTATAAAAAGTGAATTATGGCATAAATCTTAGTGTATGTTAGCGGGCAAGGATTAAGTAAAGTAAATCCACCGGCTGTATGAAAATAGTATATTTGAAAGAACAAAATATCTCAATATGAAAATAGAAATCAAGACTTTAATTGAAAAAGTTACACTGGAATTTGAAGACGAAGAATATTTCAGAAAGATCCATTCTGAAATAACAGAAGCCTTACTGGATGATTTAAACATTAAAGGCGTATTTTATGAAAAAGACGGTTCAGGTCTGATGCTGCCGGCTTTATTATTAAAGAACAGTATTATCTCGATACAAAAGAAAGCGGATTCTTCTCCGTTGTTTTCTTAAGAGCAAGCCCCGGTTATGGGGCTTTTATTTTTGCTTTCTTCTTCCGGTTAAAATAAAGTATCCTGTATTTTCTCCGGTTCCAAATTTACATATTCCAGATCGGGCGAATAGTTAGGAAATTGAAATTCCTCGATCGGTTCCTGGTCCAGAAAGGCTCTGCCCATCTTCGCATCGAGGGTAATGATCATCCGGTTATGGATTTCCGCCTGCACCGGGTTCGACAGAGTAGTTATCAGGCCGAAGCCCAGATTGCCGTCATCATATTCATCAAAATATCCGGCAATATAAAACTGCACTTTATCCTTCCAGAACATTTCATGTTTTACCTTTGCCGGGGTTTTCCTGCCCTGTACCGATACGGTCTTGTGTTCAAAATAGGAAGAGGCCGGGATCAGGCATCGGTTCTTTTCGATTTTCCGATAGAAAGTATGGGTGTTTTCTGACTTCAGGTTCTTTCCTTTTGTGGGAGCATCGGGATTTTCTTTTACGCCCCAGAAGGTATTCATGAGAACAATTCCGTTGTGGTTGACAATGGCCGGAACGGTTGGCGCGGTCTGTTGGGTAAATGCGTTGATGCTGCCCTTTAATTCAAACTCCTTTTCTTCGTATCCTTCTGCATTAAGGTCTTCCGCCGCTTTTTTAAGATTGACTTTTTTATTATTGAAGTTGTAGCACATATGATTTTTGGGGGAAAGCTTACAAAATGTATGCAAAATAGAGGGATCAGTACGGGTAATCCATTTTACACCATAAAAAAAAGACCTACATTTCTGTAAGTCTTTTCGGCTCCTCCTGCTGGGCTCGAACCAGCGACCCTCTGATTAACAGTCAGATGCTCTAACCAACTGAGCTAAGGAGGAATGTCCTTCGTTTT
>NZ_AUMU01000011.1 GCF_000430845.1 Chryseobacterium gregarium DSM 19109
GATATTTTATATTAAACTGAGCCTCCAGAGGGATTCGAACCCACGACCCCGAGATTACAAATCACGTGCTCTGGCCAGCTGAGCTATGGAGGCAAAATAAAAAAGAATTCAAAAGATCGCGGTTCCTTTTTGCGAGTGCAAATATAGAACGGATTTTTTGAATTCTCAAACTTTTTATTAACTTTTTTAGCTTTTTTTGTTAAGCCAATTCTTTTTTCTTGATTAATAGCTTTTTAGCGGTATCAACACAAAGGTCTAAACTTTCTTCGAAAGTAGCGGAGGTCTTTTTTACCACGATATCTTCACCGGGAACCACCAGAATGATTTCAGTGGTTTTGTTGTTCCGGTCTGCATTATTTTCTACTTTCAGGAACACTTTGCAGTCCTGGATCTTGTCATAAAACGTTTCCAGCTTGCTTACTTTTTTCTCAATGTGCGATTCTAGTGGTTCGTGTGGGGTTAAACCAATTGACTGTACTGTGATCTTCATAACTCTTCATTTTTTGAAGCCCTTGGATGGGCCTGATTAAATACTTTTTTCAATTGTTCGATATTGGCATTGGTATAAACCTGGGTGCTCGCCAGGCTGGAATGCCCTAATATTTTCTTTACCTTGGAGATCTCCGCCCCATTATCCAGGACATGTGTTGCAAAACTGTGCCTGAGCATATGGGGGCTCTTTTTTTCTTTTGTTGTAACCATACTAAGGTACTTATTCACCACCAGATAAACAAACTTTTCGGTGAGTTTTTTCCCCTTTTTGTTGACAAAAAAATAGGAAACATATTCTGCTGCCGGTCTTCTGATCTCTGTATATTTTTTTAACAGGCCGGAAAGTTCTGCCGCAATAGGGATCATCCTCTGTTTGTTCCCTTTTCCTGTTATTTTCAGTTCGTTTTCGCTCAGGTTAACACTTTCAAACATCATACCACAAAGCTCGGCTTTACGGATTCCCGTCTGGTAAAGCACTTCCATAATGCATTTTTCAAGCACATCAGTTACCTCGCTGAACACGGAGTCGCTTAGCCGCTGCATCTCTTCTTCAGACATCGGGATCTGCTTTTCGGCATAAAACTTAAGGGACGGAATGGCATCGGCAGGGGAAGTGCTGATCTCCCCTATTTTCAAAAGGAACAGGTAAAAGCTGCGGAGCGACGACAGCTTCCGGTTGATGCTGCGTTTGGCAATATTGTTTTCGCTGAGGTCCACTATAAAGTTACGGATGACCTTTTTGTCGGCTTTGGAGATATCTGCCGTGGCTTCCGTCTTCAGGCAGAACTGCGTAAAATCCTCAATATCTTTTTTATAGCTTATTACGGTATGGGTGGAGCACCGCTTCTCGAACTGCAGGTATTCTAAAAATTTATCGACCATGATGAAGGGTATGAAAACAAAAATTCACTCTTCAAATATAACTATTTAAAGAGTGAATCCGTATGTGTGGGTTAAGAAAATTCTTAAGCCTGCTCTTCCTTACTAAGGTTTCTCTGTTTGTGAGCTGCCTTTAGTCTGGCTTGTCTTAATGATACAGAAGGCTTAATAAACGCTTGTCTCGATCTCAACTGACGAACCGTTCCCGTTTTATCAAATTTTCTTTTATATTTTTTTAATGCTCTGTCGATGGATTCACCATCTTTTACTGGAATTATTAACATACTTTACATCTCATTTTGGATGGCAAAAATACACATTTTTACTTAAAACACAAATATTTATTGCATAAAAATCATTTACCCTTTATTTATCATGCAAAACCTGTTATACTGCCTTAGCAGTGAATAGATATCATTGTCACGCATCAGTAATTGTTCAGGGAATATAAAAGCTGAAATACTTTCCTTTACTAAGTGCCTTTCCCTTTCCTTAGAACCTGTCAGATTTATTGAAAAAATAATTCCTTCCAAATGACCGCCATCAAGAAGATATGATGTGCTTTCAAATCTGCTAAGCCTAAAAGATCAGCGGACTACCGTTAAAAATAAATTTTAAAAGTTTTAATACTACAATTTAAACAGTCCGTAAATGTTTTATTTAAAAAGCGGAACATGATCGTAAGGATATATCAACAAAAATCCGTATCTTTGTTTTCACTTAATTCATGGGGTTGACTGGTTTCGACAGCAAGGCCAATGGGTAAGTAAGCATGCAGAGAACCGTAGCGCGATCTCTTAAATCCCTTGCTACACAATTTTAACTGGCAACGAAGAGTTCGCTCTTGCAGCTTAATATCGAAGTATAGTAGATCAAGCGTTTTCCCGAAGATTTCAGTAGGGAAGCAAGATGTCCCACAAATGCCCCGTTCTGCGGCGTTTGATCATGGGATATAGGAATGCAGGAATAAGGCTTTAGACGCTTCGGCTAAAGCACGAAAATTTAGAAGATAAGCTGAAGGTTGGGCGTCTGCTCTCTGCCTCCAGTCGAAAACCAACAGCAGGATAAGCATGTAGAAATCTTATGTATTGCTTGTTTGGACGAGGGTTCGAATCCCTCCAACTCCACTTAAAACCCTGTAAATTATTGATTTACAGGGTTTTTTATTTTTGGGTGCTAGATTAGGTGCTAATATTAAATATAGGATATCTCTCTTATATGAAAAAATTTGAGGCAAAGATTTATTCTTATCACTAAAAGGAAGTCGTTTTATCTAATAGAGTATCTGTTGAGGCCTTTTACTTTTCCCCCATAGAAACCATTTAGCAAAAATTCACCAACAAATCTACATTCTTATTGAAGTCTAAGTATAGAGCCCTCGAATAAATTCTCTACTGTCTTTACAAATAAAAGTTCCTTCTGGGGTACTTAAAACTCTCTGTAACTACTGTTAACAAAGAGTTTTTTATTTTAAGGGGGAACAAAAAGGGGAATACGATATTTGAGATTTCTAATTTGTGCTATATTCAAATATTTTCTTTTAATAGACTTACTTTGTTTTTAGTTCCGTCTTGGAACTTATGGTCATAAATTTACTATTAAAGAGATATAGTATCTTTCTCTTTAATTTATCTTTATTTCCTTTAGACTGGCAGATCAGCAGGAGACGATCTTTAGTTTTGATATCAGAGATCTACAATTCCAACACCTCGCTAAGACGCAGACCGCACGAATATATTGTGGTAAGAATAGCTTTATGTTTTAAATTCTCCGTAGCATCCAATACCTGTTTCACCTCTTCAAGGGTAAGAAATTTCGGTAATTTATGTTCTTTGCGTTTGGGATAGAGATGTTTTAAACTGATCTGGCGGTTGAAGATTTCCTTATAAAATTTGGTAATAGTGGCGATCATTGCTTTTTGATATGATTGCCCTATCTTCATCTTGTCGACAAGCCAGACAATAAAATCTTCAAGTTGTTGTTAGGTTATATCTTCCGGTTTATGTTTGGAAGATAATTTAAGAAAATAGCTGAGATGTGAAGCGTAGGTCTTAATACTTTTCTCGGCATATCGTTGCATTCGAAGGATCACTATGAATTGATCGGTCAGATTTTCATTCATCATATAATTGCGTTTATCCAAAAATTATTCAATATTTAATCAACTAACAAACAGAATCTTAAATAAAATATATAAAAGAATAAGCGCAACATTATATATTTCGTATTGGCGCAATGCGTATATTTAAACCCTTGGAGAACTCAAGAAAAAATGAGTAAAATAACTTAATCCTATAATAATGTTTGATTTTCGTTTACAAGTATTTCACAAAGTAGCAAAACGACTTAATTTTACAAAAGCTGCCGAAGAATTATTTATTACGCAGCCAGCAGTTTCAAAACACATACAAGAAATTGAAAGTTTTCTGAAAACTAAACTTTTTGAAAGAAATGGCTCAAAGGTAAAATTAACAAAAGCAGGAATTATATTATTTTCTCATACCGAAAAAATATTTGAAACCTATCGTAATTTAGAATTTGAAATTAATTCTCTTTCTCAAAATTTCAACGGAAAATTAAGAATTGGTGCGAGTACAACAATTGCTCAATATCTTTTACCTGAAATTTTAGCATCGTTTCATAAAAAATTTGACCAACTTATCGTTTCTTTAGAAGCTAATAATACAGAACAAATTGAAATTGCGCTGCAAAAAAATGAAATTGATTTGGGTATCATAGAAGGAAAATCCAAAAAAGCCTATCTAAAATATACCGAATTTGTCAAAGACGAAATTGTTTTAGTTTCAAATAGCACAAATCCTCTCTCAAAAAGACAGAACATTACTATTGATGAGCTAAAAAACATTCCTCTCTTGTTTCGCGAGCAAGGATCAGGAACACTAGAAGTAATTGCACATCATTTAAAATCTTTGAATGTAAAAATTTCAGATTTAAAAATTGAAATGCAATTAGGCAGCACTGAAAGTATTAAAAACTATATACTTCACAGCAACACTATGGCTTTTATATCATTACATTCCATATACAAAGAACTTAGAGAAAATAAATTTACAATAATAGATGTTCAACATTTGTCTATCGAAAGGAATTTTTACTTTATCCAACAACAAGGTCAAGTTGAGGCTTTACCTGAATTATTTATGAAATTTGCCAATCATTATAACTTTAAGTAATGACGCATAACTTTTTACAATTTCCAACATATCCTTTATTTCAAGAAATTTGTACTAACAATAATATATAAAGTAAGATGGAAAATCAAAAAGGATTCAAAAATTTATTAGACAAAAGTATAACCACTAGAGAAGTGATTTTTTTATTAGCAGTTGTACTCTGCTTGTCTCCATTAATATCACCGCCGATTGCCTTACTTATGGGTTTAATAATTGCGCAATTTATTGGACATCCATATTTACATCTAAATCATAAAGCAACTCATATATTGTTACAGGTTTCTGTTGTTGGTTTGGGCTTTGGAATGAATGTTACAAGTGCATTAAAAGCGGGTAAAGAAGGTATTTTATTTACAATAGTTTCTATTATTGGAACATTAGTAATTGGTTTCTTTATGGGTAAGTTTTTAAAGATAGAAAAAAAGACTTCTTATTTAATATCAGCTGGAACAGCCATTTGTGGTGGAAGTGCTATTGCTGCTATTTCTCCTGTAATAAAGGCAGAGGAAAAACAGATATCGGTTGCATTAGGAACCATATTTATTCTAAATTCTGCAGCCTTATTTTTATTTCCTTTTATTGGGCATCAGTTAAATTTATCACAATCACAATTTGGAATGTGGTGTGCAATTGCTATTCACGATACCAGTTCAGTTGTAGGTGCAGCAAGTAAATATGGTCCGCAAGCTTTAGAGATTGCTACAACTGTTAAATTAGCACGAGCATTATGGATAATTCCTGTTGCTTTTTTATCAACTTTTATTTTTAAAAATAAAGAAAGTAAAATAAAAATTCCTTACTTTATTGGATTATTTGTTCTTGCAATGATTGCAAATACCTATATTCCTTTTGTTCAACAATACAATCATTATTTAACTAATATTGCAAAAGCAGGATTAACGCTTACCTTGTTTTTAATAGGATGTGGATTGAACAGAAAAACAATATCTTCTGTTGGATTTAAACCATTAATTCAAGGTGTAATTCTATGGGTGATTATAGCAACTGCTGCACTTTGGGCTGTAACAACTTTAACAAACTAATAAATTCAAAATATGAAAAATAAATTCAAAATTGGAATGTTAATACTATTCTTTAGTATTATTGCTACCAAAACTCAAGCGCAACAAATCTTTGACGGCAACATAAAAAATAATTCTTTAGCAATAAGTCCAACCGAAAATATTGCATTAGCATCAAACAGCGACGTAAATTTCGTAAGTGTTTATAATCTAAAATCTCGTAAATTAATAAAAAAGATACCTGGATTCATCAGTCCAAGAAACATCATTTTTTCGCCTGATGGAATGAAGTTTTACATCACTGACAGCAGCACCGGATTTTTAACTGTACTGGAAACAAAGAACTTTAAAATCATTGAAAAATATGCGGTAGGCTTTGGAGCATTTGGTTCAGCAATTAGCAACAATGGTCAAGAAATTTATATTAATAATGAGGCAACAAATACAGTAACGGTAATTGACCTTTCAAGTAAATCGGTAAAAAAAATAATAACAGGTTTTGCCGAACCAAGACAAGGTATTAAATTAAACGCAACAAATACAAAGATTTACGTGACCAATTTTGCCAGCGACGCTATTTCTGTTGTGGACGCAGCAACTTTAAAAATCGATACAACTATTACTGGTTTTAGCAAAATAAGAGCTATCTCTATTACTAAAGATGGTGAAACATTATTTGCTGCTAATAGTGGTTCCAATTCCATTGCAGTAGTTAATTTAAATACAGGTATAATCGCTAAAACAATTTCTGTAGGCAAAGATCCTTATGGCGCATCATTATCTTCAGATGAAAACATTTTATTGAGTGGAAATAAAGAAGATAATTCTCTTTCAATAATTGATGTACCAACACTAACTAATATTGGAGTGATAACAGGATTTAATGAACCAAGACAAGCGATTGTTTACTCTAAAAACGGTAAAAATGTATTTGTACTAAACAAAGATTTATCTATTAGTGTAGTTAATCTTTCTGAAAAGAAAATAATATATAGTATTCAGAATTAATAAATTTCCTAAAAAAGGTAAAAGGGCTATCCGCTAACAGCCGTTTCTCGCAATTGCGAATTTTGTGGTAAGTTCTCGTTTGCGTTTCGCAAGAATTTTTATCTTTAACAGAAAATAAAAAGTTCCGAACTTGGCAACTGACGAGAAGCGGCGGAACCTTAACCACTTTTTAACAACACAACTGAAAGTGAAATTTTCGCCATACATATACGAACCAGACAAAAGTATTGAGGTTTACCGAAAAATATTTTGAGGACAATCCCGAAGTTAAAAAACGTGTTGAAGAATTAGGATGATTGAATTTTATTCTAATTTGAAAGGCGAATTCATATTCGCTTTTATAAATACAGACAAAGAGTGGTTAGCTTTTACATTATTTTGTAGTTCAATTTTAGCCATTTTTTTAATAATTTTTTGGAACAAGAGAAGCAAGGATAAGATTTTAATATTTGGATACATTTTGTTTTGATATGTTTCTTTTTAGTCGGATGTTCTTTTATAATGTTATTGCTTTTATTACCAAGAACATTTGGATTATTAATGTCAATAGCAATTATTGGGTTTACTTTGATTTACTGAACACTCTATAACTGGTAGTGGTATTAGCTATTATTACAATTAGTGTACATTTCTTGAAGCAATTTTTTCGCAGATTTGTTTTTATTCTTTAATCATTTTCGCCATTTTAAAAGTCTGTATTTTTATGAATAGAGTTGAAAAAATAACCGTGAAATTAAAATAATCTCAAAAAACGATCGTTTTTCTGTAAAAAAACATAATTCAGTGAAATAAAAAGATCAGAAGTCCAACCTGATCTAAAATTAAAACGGTTAATCCTCCGCCTCAATCCCCATTTTAAAAGATTCATATTCAATGGATCCCTTAAATTTTCTCTTTCCGAGAATTCCCACTGTGAAAAGGATAAACAATCCGATCACCACTACAATACTAAATGTACTAATCATAATTTAAAAATTTATTTTGTTTTAATTAATTTGTCTCTATTATAAATATTAACGTTATTCTCAAAAGATCACTTTTGGAGAAAACTTTTTTAAACAATTTTATTGCTCAGGGTTTTCATCCGGAAAAACTGCCGGCACTAAAATACAAGCCATTTAACCTTTTGCCTTTTTGATTAATTTCTCTTTTCTATCTTTGACCTTACTAAAAGTAAGTTTGCTAAATTCCTCCAGCTCCTCTAAAAAAATCAATGCTCAAACTTCCAAAGTCAAATATTTTCTGAAAGGACATAAATTATCACTTCTCTGTAATTAATATTAATAAAGGCTTTACATATTATTTCATAACTTTAAATAAAGTTGTGATGCACTATTTATAATTTGAAGATAAATTTTCGCAATACAGTCTGTTCTGCAAGATATCGACACCCGTTAAAAACTTCTTTTAAACCAAAATATCTTGATATATGCCACAAAAAAAGCCCCTCGCAGTGCGAGAGACTTTGTCTTCGATTACGAAGGTAAGGAATACTTTAATACAAAGCAAAAGCATTGATTTTAAAATTAAAATCCACTATAACACTATTTTATGGGTCTACTATTAAGTTCTTATTTTTCTACACCTTCAGTAGTACGTTTTGTTGATCACTTGATACCATAATATTCAAATAGAAAAGATTTAAGCCTACTTCTTGACGCAATTTTACACATCCTTTTCTGTCTCTTCCATTATTTTCACCTCTTTTTTTGTATAATCAAATCTACGGTCGGTTGGAGCTGAACTTATGCTCCCTAAAATTGAAAATCGGTGAACACTGCCACCGATTTTTACATTCAATTACTACATATGTAGTTCAGATGTAAATTTTTCAAAATCCTTTTTTATTTTATCGATAAATCCTTCTTTTTTGACCAATTCATCAAGTTCATTCATCAGCTTTTCCACAAGAGTTTTCATTTGATCCACTACTTCCTTATCAAGACAAGTAAACTTATGGCGCAGAATCTTATGGTATTCCAAAGTTGGAATAATTTTCAGCAGGAATCCATCAAATAAATATTGATAGCGTATCAGATCAGGATTGCCGTATAGACATAGTTGCCACAATGATTGAAAGGACAAATAATTAGGCATATAGCAAAGCTTTACAAAAATGTAGGTTCTGCAAAACGAAAGGAAGAATAAAGCGAAAAGAAAAGGTATTCCCTGATGGTTTCCGCTTTCATTTCCAACAATAGCTAAAAACTGTAAGCCATTGCCTTTTGCTGATTTATAATAACAATTCAGGTCTTGTTCCAGAATATATGGAAACTGCCAATGTGGCTCAGGATGATATTGATTAGAAGCATAAATCCTGTTTTTACCCTGCATTATGTTTGCAAAGAAATTTTGGTATTTGTATAGGTGTTGCTGAATCCAATATCGGTCGTGACTGATCAATACAAAATCATATTGTTTCCCAGATTTATTTCTGAGATAATACTGTATATCTTTCAGTTTTTCGTTACTCACATTATGAGCAATTACGAGCAGATAATAAATCTTACTATTACCGTATGTAGATTTATAAAATAGGTAAATCTCTTCTGTATTTTCAGATTTTACAATTACTTCAACCGCCTTATCAAGGATTTTATCATTCTGATGTACCAAATCATCCGCTATTTCCGTATGTATTGCAATATTACTAGTTGATTTTTTGATGTGTATTTTTAACTCTTCTAAGCGTATTTCTATCATACTGAAAAGACTTTTTTCTGCAATGCCGATGGCTTCAAAGAATTCATTATCATACATAAGTTCATCCTCACGAGCTGACATTTTTGCTTTGTCAAATAAACTGATCAGATAGTACTCCTTTCCATTTTGTTTTATAAAATATTTTTGAATCTCAGGAGCGTAGGGTATTAAATGATAAATACGCTCGTGCAGGTTTTTTGTATCAGAGGAAGATCCTTTATATAGATTTTCAAGATATTCCAAGTCATACCTAATCACCTTTTCATAGCTGAGGAAAACACTCACAAACGATTCATACTTAATAAATTCACGGGTTTGAGACAGCAATATATTGTGATCGTGGTAAAATCTTTCCTTATAATTTTCAAACTTTTTATTAAACTTCTTCCAATTTCTGTCAATCAAAAGGTGATTTCCAAACTGCTCATTTTGATAGATCAAGGCTGATGGTTTGCAGTAAAATTCGACAAAGGGATGTCCTGAATCAAACTTTTGATGGAGTTGAGTATTGTAAAAAAAATGGATGTGTACTTTATGTTCAGAGTAGGCTTTTTTAATCCAGTGTTTTTGTTTTAGCTTATCAATATCATTTTTGTTTTCCAAATGTATAATTAGATGGGAATCCTGAGAATGTACACTTTTATTATAAAAGATCTGAATGATAATATAATCTTGGCTAAGCTGTTTGATAGCATCTTCTAAAAATTCGTTTTCGAGTTTTGAGAATGAAAGTTGATTTGAAGTTTTCATTTTATTACATTTTTGAGTTGTGATTTTCGATATTAAAGTAGAAGTAAATAGCCTCAAGAAACACACGGATTAAGGAGAACCACATCATTAAATCAATATGCTCCTGCAATTCTTTATCTTTCTCAAGTTTCAGAATATCATTGATAGTAAAATCTGTATTTCCAATCTTCTCAAGGAATTTTTGGTAGTATTCTTCGTCAATAACAGAAAGTACACTCAGAAAAAGTTCTTTTAAATAATCATCCAGAGGAATTGAACTAATGATATAGTTTTCGGCTTGATATGAATTACTATTTTCAGTTTCCTTCAAAGGAAGGCTATTGCCAAATTCATCTATAAAATCGGTAAAACTTGAGATCAAAAATTGCAGGCAGGTAAGTAATCCGGCAATCTTTAAGCTATGTGGGTCAATATTTGGAATTTCAACATTTCCTGAAAACATTTCTTTGATACTATACTTTTGTATCAATCTAGGATATCGGTCAAAAAGTACATTTATGTCTTCACTTCCCAATTTATCCATAAGTAGATAAATACCTTTATTAAGTTCATCTATCTGCCTCTCATCTGACAACAATCTAAAAGTTATATCAACCTTTTCCATCGAGTCTATGATTCTTCCGATTGTTTTTTCTTTATCTCTCATATTAAAATTTTTTAGTGAAATAAAGTTGGTCAGTAATTGTCAGGTATCTAATGCTTTTCAAGGGATAAATTATTCTGAGGATGTGGTTTTTTTATCCTTTATTTTCTTTACGCCTCTTTCACGAATGATCTGCGCTGAATCAAGCATTTTATTAAGATGGATAAAAAGAGTAACGATATTTGCTTCGGGTTCATCAGAATATGCACCTAATGAGAAATAAACAATCTGCGTATTGAAATACTCAAATTCTTGTAGAGTAAACTCTTTAAACGCCTTTTGAAAGACAAGAAACGGATTGCGGTATTCTTCATCCGAAAGCGAACCTTGAAGTAATCTGGATGGAAACTTTGGGGGACGTTTCACTTTCCATCTTTTTGCTTCGAATTGTAATACATAACTTGCCCTAATAAATGAGCGCATACAGAGGTAATAATGAAAGATGAGCGAAGGATCATCCTTCATCAGTACTTCGCATTTCGTTGAATAGTTTATCACATCATTTAGTCTTTCTCTTACAGCGGACAGAAAATCCATCTGAAAAAATGCATCTATCAGTGTCAAACAGGAATGCTTTTGATGGCTGTCCCAGAACTCAGCTTCAAAATCTATTTTTTTCTTTTTCATAATATTTAAAGTTTTATCTTGGTACGAATTACCGTTATCCAAAGTGGATAATCAATACAGAAATTGGATATTACATCTACTGAAATGGATATTTTACAGGATAATTTTTTAACTTTACATTTCAGACGATTTAATAGAAATGGCTTTATCTTTAGGCCTTCAAAATTTGATAACCGCTATGGAACAGAAAATACATCAGGGACGAAATGTAAAACGCTTTAGAGAAATGCTGGGCATTAAGCAGGAAGCTTTAGCTCTTGACTTGGGTAATGAATGGAATCAAAAGAAAATTTCTCTGCTTGAACAGAAAGAAATTATTGAAGATCCTTTGTTGAAAAAGATTTCTGAAGTATTGAAAATTCCGGTAGAAGCTTTTCAAAACTTTGATGAAGAGCAGGCAATTAATATCATTTCAAATACATTTAACGATGAAGCATTCATAGGTAATTCAGGAGGTACTTACAATGTCAATCCATTGCAAGAAATTATCAAACTACACGAAGAAAAGATTTCTCTGTATGAAAGAATGTTGAAAGAAAAAGAAGAAATGATGGATAGGCTTGAAAAGCTTATCAATAAATAAAAATATAAGTAATTCGGTATAATTACTTTTTCATAGGAAAGGCTCAACCAAATTGGTTGAGCCTTTTTATAGTTTAAATTTAAAATTATTACTATTTAAAGTTTGGTAATAGTACCATTGTATGATTTCTTATATAATATTGAACTTGAAAATTATTCAAATCATCACATAAGTTATTTACTTTTCTCTAAAGTGAATTTTTTTGAAAAGTAAGCAATTGTACTTCCATATAATATACCCAAGAATGCTGCCACAATAACATCCGTAGGATAATGGACACCGTTGTAAATGCGACTGTATGCGACCAAAACTGCCCAGCAACCTAAAACATATTTGAGCCAATTATATTTTCTTGGTAGTAATAGGATAAGGAAAGTAGCTAAGCCAAATGCGTTGGCAGAATGAGAAGATATAAAACCATACTGACCACCTGGTCCGGCTTTGTTTAGATGTATCAAATTTTCCAGAGATGGTTCGTGTGATGGTCTCAGTCTTTTTACCGCATTTTTTATAAGATGAGATGCGCTCTGGTCACAGATCGTGATTAGAAACGCGACTGCTAAAAGGACATAAACACTTTTTCTTTTAAATTCTCTGATCAAGATAAATAGAAGAAATGCATAAAAAGGCACCCAAAATAATTTATCGCTTGCCCAATACATTATTGGGTCAAAAAATGAATTATGCTTTCCGTTGATAAACAGAAATAATTGGGTGTCGAGATCATTGATTTTTTCTAACATAAGACCTTACTTGAACGCTTTGATTCCTGCAAACTTTGCTGCACTTCCAAGCTCCTCCTCAATTCTCAATAGTTGATTGAATTTTGAAACCCTCTCGCTTCGGCAGCCGCTTCCTGTTTTTAAATGACCTGCTCCTACAGCAACGGTAAGGTCGGCAATAGTCGTATCCTCGGTTTCCCCGCTGCGGTGCGATATAAAGCAGTTATAATTATTTTTGTAAGCCAGATCAATGGTTTCCAATGTCTCGGTAACCGTTCCGATCTGGTTGAGTTTAATCAAGACTGAGTTGCCGATTTTCTGTTCGATGCCTTCTTGCAGAATCTTTGGATTTGTACAGAAGATATCATCTCCCACCAATTCTATTGTGCCTCCTAATCTTTCCGTCAATTTCTGCCAGCCTTTCCAGTCATTTTCCCCAAGACCGTCTTCCAAGAGGACAATTGGATATTGAGATGTCCAGCTTTCCCAAAGCTCGATCATCTGTTCGCTGGTCTTTTGTTCCTTTGTACTTTTGAAAAATTCGTAATTTCCATTTTTCCACATTTCGCTGGTAGCGGGATCAAGGCATAAGGAAACATCTTTTCCGGGCGTAAATCCTGCTTTGGCTATAGCTTCCAAAATTACATCCACAGCTTCTTCATTGGATTTAAGATTGGGTGCGAACCCGCCTTCATCGCCAACCCCTGTATAATAGCCTTTTCCCTGTAAAATCTCTTTTAAGGTATGGAAGACCTCTTCACCCATTCGAATACTCTCCTTAAAGTTCGGGGCATTGTGTGGTGCGATCACAAATTCCTGAAAATCGATATTATTGTCAGCGTGTCTTCCGCCATTGATCACATTCATACAAGGTACAGGCATGGTATATGTTGATTCATCCCTGAATTGTCGGTACAGTGGGATCTTGTTAAAGGCAGCTGATGCTTTGGCATAAGCAATTGAAACTGCTAAAATGCCATTTGCACCAAGATTAGATTTGTTGGGCGTCCCATCCAACGAGATCATCAAGGCATCTACACCACTCTGAAGTAGTATCTCTTTCCCGACCAATGCGTCCGCAATAATGGTATTGACATTACTGACTGCTTTTGAAACCCCTTTGCCCTGATAGCGTGTCTTATCGTTATCTCTTAATTCCACGGCTTCCTTTTCTCCTGTGCTGGCTCCTGAAGGAGAGATGGCTCTCCCTGTAAACTCACCATTGATGGTGATCTCTGCTTCAACTGTCGGGTTTCCTCTGGAATCGAGTACTTCTCTTGCGTGTACTTTTGTAATTTTCATAATATTTTTTGATGTATTTAGGTGAATAATATTTCAGAACTGGGTTGAACAAGTATTATTTTAGCTTGTTTTAAATGGTCTTTATTCAATTTTAAAAATTGGTCGATCTTACTTTCATTATCAATAAGTTCAAGACAGGCAGGATTATTCAAAGCAGGAATTTCCGAAATATTATACGTAATAGTCTTATAATTCAGGTAACCTGATTTTGCGATAAATATGTTGGCTTGCTCTATGTTGCTCTCTTTTGCCTTTTTTAACAACAATTCACTTAGTGAATTGTTCCATAGTCTTTTCCAAAACGACTGATCTTTTACAGATGCTCCGTATTCGAAATAAATCCTTGCGACCACTGTTGGTTTATTTTCCATTGTGTTCATTTATTTGGTTTCGTTTATATTTTTTCCCGACTGATTTTGAAATCTGGAATGTTTTGCTTCCCCGATGACCTGTTTGCCATAAATGCTGTTATGACCGGAAAGAAGATATGATACCACGCAGGCAATGGCCATATAGATCCCGCTTTCAGCTCCGAAGAGTTCTATTCCCATCAGCATACAGGCTAAAGGGGTATTGGTTGCCCCTGCAAATACCGCCACAAATCCCATCCCCGCCAAAAGACCTGTCGGAAGAGGAATGAATAATGATAAGGCACTTCCCAAGGTAGCTCCGATAAAGAATAAAGGTGTTACTTCGCCACCTTTGAATCCTGCTGCGAGGGTGATAATGGTAAAGGCCATCTTCAATGCAAAATCGTAAGGCGGTAATTGCTGCTCAAAAGATTGAACAATGGTCGGAATACCCAATCCGATATATTTCGTGGTTCCCATTGCAAACACAGCGACGGCAACTATGATCCCTCCCACAAAAGGGCGGAGCGGCGGAAAAGATATTCTGGATTTGAAAATAGAAGTAACATAATGGATGACCTTGCTAAAGGTCGCTGCACAAAGGCCAAATAAGATTCCTGCCAGTATACTGTAGATGATTGGCAAAGCTTCCAATTGGGGAACAAGGTCGATATGATAATGGGTGTGTTTAACCTGCCAGAGGTTAGTGACCAGGTCTGCCAGTATTGCTGAAGCAAACGCAGGAAATATCGCATCATATTTTATTCTTCCTATCAGAAATACTTCGAGACCGAACAATGCACCCGCCAAAGGTGTTCCGAATATAGAACCGAAACCAGCAGCAATAGCCGAGATCAGCAGTATTTTGCGCTCAGGTTCAGTTAGTCTGAAAGGTTTTGTGAATTGATCAGCGATTGCTCCCGCCATCTGCAATGCCGTTCCCTCTCTACCTGCGGAACCTCCAAAAAAGTGGGTTGCAATCGTTCCTAAATAAACAAAGGGTGCCATCCTGAAAGGAATAATTTCCTTTGGATTGTGGATGCTGTCAATCAATAAATTATTTCCAGCCTCAATATCTTTCCCCAGATAATTATAGAGCAAGCCGATTAACAGACCTGCAATCGGTAAAAAGGCGATGAGCCACAGATGATTCTCCCTGAAATTCGTAGCCCAGTCCAGTGATACCAGAAAACCTGCCGAGGCAGACCCTACACATATCCCAATGATGGAACTGATTAAAAACCATTTAACAATGTATGGGAGAGTAGGGTATTTACGGAAAAAGATCTTTGTGTAAAGCTGAGCTGTTTTGCTGTTGGATCTAAAATGCTGATTTTTGGACATAATTTACCTGATTAAATGTGTTAACATTGTCTAATCAGGCGTCATCAGCTTTTTTAGGGCGGTTGGGTAAGGAAGAGCACCATTTCCTTTCAACAAATGTACAAAATAGTTTTTAGAAAATACTATTGAAAGACATTATAATAATGTTTTTCAGGGATAATACTTTTTCTTCAGCCATAAACTAACCCTAACCAACAAAATTAAAACAGGAACTTCCACAAGAGGCCCGATCACACCAACGAATGCTTGCGAAGAGTGAATTCCAAAAACCGCTATAGCTACAGCAATGGCTAATTCAAAATTGTTACCTGTTGCCGTAAAAGCGATCGATGCATTTTTGTCGTAAGGTACTTTCAATGCTTTACTAATGAAAAAACTGATGAAGAATGTAAGGACAAAGTAAATTACCAATGGGATGGCAACTTTAACAACGTCCAATGGCAGCTCTAAAATTTTATCGCCCTTCAAACTGAACATCAGTACTATGGTAAACAGCAATGCATACAATGTTACAGGTGAGATAGCCGGAATGAATTTTCTATTGAACCAGTCTTTTCCTTTTAATTTGATCAAGAAGTAACGACTTAAAAATCCTGTAATAAATGGTATTCCCAAATAAATGAATACACTTTCGGCAACATCTTTCATTGGCACAGCAACATTGAAATTTCCTAAGCCTAGTTTTTGTGGTAATACATTTATGAAAAGCCAAACATAGAAACTGTAGAACACCAATTGGAAAATACTGTTTAATGCAATAAGCAGAGCTGCGTACTCCCGATTACCTTTTGCCAGATCGTTCCAGACTATAACCATTGCAATACATCTAGCCAAACCGATCAGAATTAAACCGATCATATAATCAGGCTCATCCCGAAGAAAAATAATTGCCAATACGAACATCAAAATAGGGCTGATGATCCAATTTAGCAGTAGAGATACTGACATTACTTTCTTGTCTTTGAAAGCCATTGGTAGTAATGAATAATCCACTTTTGCTAACGGTGGATACATCATTAGAATCAAGCCTATGGCTAAAGGAATATTAGTTGTTCCGACAGACAAAGAATTGGTGACAGTAGAAATATTAGGAAAGAAATATCCCAAGCCAACACCCAAAAGCATTGCAAAAAAGATCCATAGGGTAAGAAAGCGGTCGAGGAATTTTAATTTTGCTTGCATCAATTAATTTTTAATCATAGAAAATACATAGAACATCTCATTTGCTATTTCTAAACTTCGTTCTGTATAAACCTCTGCTTGTTCGGGTGTATGATCTGATATTTTAGGGTCTTCGAACGTGATAGGGATTCTTTTTTCTGCGCCTGCAATAAAAGGGCAGCCTCCATCTGCTTGCGAACAAGTCATAACTGCTGCAAATCCGGAAGTCGGATTGAAAGGACTATCGTACTTTTTTGAAAACCCGATGATTGGTAAGGCGTTGTCATCGTACTTAATGGCATATACAGGATTGTTATCATCAGTAATTTTTAATATATTAAAACCCTGGTTCGCCAATGTCTCCGAAACTTTTGGGAACAATGCAGTTTCCTCTGTACCTCCTGAATAACAGTGCACTCCAGGAATATTAAAATAGGCTGATGCTGCCTGAGCCCAGATCTGCGCTAAATGGCTTCTGCGTGAATTGTGGGTACAAATGAAATTGATATCTACTTTTTGCTTATTGTCAACTTTTTGCTGAATAAACTCTATCAATGGTCTCAATGTGGTTTTACGTTCTTCATTGATGTTTTTTGTCTCTATTTTTTCGATAGTTTTTGTTAATGCTGAATACATAATTATTATTTTAAAAGATTATTAGTCTATTCCAATATTTTTACTCCTGCGTTCCATCAATACATTGTCCTTCCAGACACCGTCTTTTTTTCCTATTCTTTCCCTGTAGCCAACGATTCTGAAACCGCATTTGTTGTGTAATTTTATGCTATTGTGGTTTTCTGCAAATATGCCGGATTGTAAAGTCCATATCCCATTGGACTCACTCTGCTTAATCAATTCCTTCAGCAATATTTTACCGGTACCTTTTCCTCTTGCTTCCTTTGCAACATAAATGCTCACTTCTGCTACGCCCGAATAGACACATCTGCTGGAGACAGGAGATAATGCAGTCCAACCAAGCATTTCGTTATTCTCATATATACTGATCCTGCAGAAATCAAGGTGTCCTTTATCCCAATCTTGCCATATTGGCAAATCATTTTGAAAAGTGGCAATATTGGTAGCTAATCCCTGCCGATAGATTTCTAGCAACTCTGGAAAATTGTCTTTGGTAATCGGCTTTATTTCCATAGCAATTGAATTAGCAACATCCGGAATTTGGCGTACAAGAATTGTTTTGGTTTACACCAACTTTAATTAGATTCTTTTTTTCTTTTTCTGATGGGATGCCACAAGCGTCCTGTGCTAAACAAGCCGTCGTCTTATTTTTTAGAATAAATATTTTCCCATTGAATTCTAGATCATATTTTCCTATAGTATCACTTTGATATTCAACTTCAATATCAAAATCCTCGATTCCTAATTTATCCTCAGAAAGTTTGATAATGTTGAGTAATTTGTTAGGCTTCAGACGATGTTCAAAATCGTCTGCATTCCAAAGCTGAAAATTGACGACCTTCTCTGAACGGATGACACCGCCACAATCAATAAAGTTTTTATTGATCATTCCAACTTCTGTAACGTGAAAATGTTCAGGAACAAAAGCACCATTCTCTAATTGGAATTCAACATTTTCTAATATGGACAAAATTTGTTTTACTTCTGATAATTTCATAACTGAATCTTTATAGCTTAAATGCAATATTGCGATATGTTTTGATAAAAAAATACTAACAGCATTTTGATTTGGTAACATTTTGTATTATGGCGGAAAAATAAGTGTTTAGAATTTCGATGGTCTTTTCGTCTATACAATAGCAAATGGCGTTTCCGGAGATGTTTCCTTTTATGATCCCTGCATTTTTCAGTTCTTTCAAATGTTGGGAAACGGTTGGTTGAGCTAAAGGCAATTCGTTCACAATATCGCCGCAGATACACTCATTGACTTTCATCAAATACTCAATAATTGCTATTCGCGCAGGATGTCCTAATGCTTTTGCAATTGTTGCGATTTGATTTTGCTTATCTGTAAAATGTTCTGTTTTAGTAGCTCCCATAATTCCAAAAAATATTATATCGCAATATTACAATATAATATTTGCTTCGCAAAATATTTTTTAATAAATTGTCTAAAGAGAAGCTTAGAGATCCAATTCAAAAAGATTCAAATACTAGAAAATATATTCACCGAAGGTTTTTACCTTAATTTTAATCTCCAAAGTAATTTTCCAGCTAAGTGATAATTTCTTTAATGATTTTCCTTACTTGCGTTATATCCATCTTTAAACCTCAGAAAATCTTCCGCTTTTTTAGGATTGTTCTTGATCCATAATTGCATTATTTGAGTGTTTTCTCTCAAAATTGTTATCTCATTTTCATCGTAGATTTTTTTTCCTTCATCAGCAATTTCATTTAAAATATCTTGACGCAATTCACTTTTGGCTTTGATGCTTTCTTTGTACCAATTAGTTGCGAAATTAATGGAGACGATCAGTACTAAAACCGCAAAGACAAAAACTCCAATTCCGCTCCAAATAAATTTCTTCTTCCATCGTATATTCTTTCCAAAACCGTCCAAATAATCTTTAGTTTCTTTTGAAAGAACCATTTCTGTCTGCGTAGGAATACTGGCAAGAAATTCAGTCATTTTGGCTTGCACTAATTTGAAAAAGACCACAGTTTCATTATTGAGTGACTGTCCGTCTTCCAAGCAGATCTTTAAGTCATTCAATAGAGTCGTATGATCTTCAATGGCAAACTGCAGTTTGATATTTTGTTCAATATTTTCCATATTTGATTTGATCACGTTTTCTAAAAGTTCCATTCCGTTACTTTTAGATTCTTTATTTTCACTATCCATATTTATTGTTTTATATTTTTAATTATCTTCTTAATTTTCGCTTCTTTTTCCAGAGTGCATCTTCGTCCTGAGAAACATAGGTTGGATTAAGGAAGTCACTTATTAATCCGCCTGCAATATCTATTAAGCTTTCATTTGGGTCTGATTTCAGATGATTACTTGCATCATTATTTACACTATTTTGACTTAATGATTTTACCAGATCATCCAGACCAGAATCTATTGCTGACAGAGAGAACCCGACATTTTTCCGAAAAAAGAATCCGTTTTTCTCTTGACTATCACCAATTTTATTTATCCAGAAATCTTGAATTTCATTTTTTTGACCGGCTTTAAATTCTCCTTTGTATTGGATCTTTACAGAAATTCCTTTTTGTTGTATAATTTTTCGAAATCCCTCTATGTTGCCAGCGTCTTTTTGTGCTTCCTTGACCGCATTTTTCATTTCAAACAGAGATTTTATTTCAGAAATTTTCAGTTGATTTGAGATTTCAGATAATTTGTAACCAGCTTTATAAATCCTTTCGGTATGAAAATTTTTGTCTTTTTCCATCACAATTCGCATTCCCGAAATCCCGTCTTTGATATTTGAAGACAATTGAATTTCAAAACCTTTTTTATTCATTTCTGAGATCAGATCATCAAAATTATCTTTTGACCTAATAGCTTCGGTCAAGCTTTTCAGCATCTCAGCTTTTTTCTGAATTCCAATTTCTATATCAGTCAACAATCCTCTTTCCTTGCAAACTTCTCTGACAGCATCACCAAATCTCTTTCCGATATCGTGTGATTTCACAGTGCAATTTCCCGAAATATCAATCCTGTTTACGACAAAATGAATATGCTTATGTTTTGTACTATTGTGAATATCCAATCGGTACTGATTTTTGTTTGTCACTCCAATTTTATCTAAAGCTTTGGTGGCGATTTCTGCGAATTCTTCATCCTTCAATTTTCTACCAATTTCGTCCGGTTGAGAAATGTAGCCTGTCAATGCCCATTTCTTTACTTTGGTATTTCTTTCAGCTACAGTTTTCATTTCGTGAAATTGACCTTCAGCAGTGTCACTCAAAAGATAATTCGAAGCCACCATTTCTGATGTTCCTTTATCGTTTGCATTGTATTCCAAAGCAATTTTTGTAATGGATCTGGTGGTTGCTGAATTATTCATTTTTCTGAATTTTTGAATATAAATACTGATGAATCAATTCGATCAAATTTTCGATTTTCACTAAAATCTCCTTCTTGTTTTCGAAAACATTCCATTCCCGATTTCGTAAAAGATTGGTTATTTTTTTGAAATGAGTCCCATACTGCAGTAAGACTTCATCAGTTTGAAATTCATTGATTTTTAGTTCTTTTTCGAACAAAACATTTCGGATATAGGTTGATAATTTGAACGGATGTTTTTCTTGTTTTTGAATGAGAGTTTCGTATTCGGAATTGGTCATTCGTATTGAAATAACTTTATCAAGTTTTTTGTTTTCTTTAGTTTTCAAACCGCCTTTCCTACCTAGTTCCTGGAAATATTTTTTTCTCTTTTCCTGAGCAATCTTCGTTTCATTTTCTTTGGCAACTTCGTATATGAATTCTTGTAAAAAGTCTTTTTCCATTGTGTAAATTTTATTGTATTTAAAAACATTTCTGACGATAGGAAGAAATCAAAAATCCCAATTTTGCAATCAGCGGATACGCTTATTGTAAACTTTGGGTACTTTTTGCACTAACATACCACCACATTTTACCTTTGTTTATTTTACTCACCTTCGCCTTTGTTTCACTTGTCTTTCAGGTGATGGATTTTTGTGAATCATCCAGTCATTCAAATCTTTAAAATCTGAATATAAAACCCGACAATCTTCTGCGTTTTTGTTTTCATTTTTAATCATTTCAACCGCCAGATTTCCGGCTTCGTCATTGTCAAAATAAAGTTCAATATTTTCATAATTTCCTAATGAATTTTTAATATTGTGAATCATCGAAACGGAATTCAAAATGATATAATCAGAAGGTTCTTTTTCTAAAAAATTTTCTACATTTTTAAAGGAAATAAAATCAAAAAAACCTTCGAAAATTCGAAGCGATACCGAACCATTTTTAATGGTTGAAACACCTTTTTTACCCAAACAGATTTTAGAATATTTATTACGGATTTCATAACCGCCAGAATCGTTCTCGAATCCAATTCCGAAATAGTTTTTATCATTCATTCGGTAACGAATTTCGTGTAAGAACTGAGTTTGATTTCCAATTTTTCTTTCTCTTAAATATTCCAAAAGTGCAGGATGCTGGATTTCATTCACATCAAGTATCTCATAATTTTTACTCGGGTTTTCGAACTTCTGATCAGGAATGTTTTGCTTTTGAAAAGAAGAGAAATTCTGATCTTCTGCCCATACTAAAACTTCATTGACTGAAGCGTTCAGATATTTCTTCATAAAGTCGGTATTCGTTCCACCGATTCCTTCTGAAAATAAGTACCAATAGTTTATTCTTTTATTGATTTTAAAAGAGGCTTGGGATTCGTTGGCAAAGGGGTTGAGATACCAAGCTTCTTTTTCATTTTGTTTCGTAGGAAGGTGTCCGAGAGAAAGGAGGACTTCTTCCAACGATATGTTGTTAAATTGTTTGCAGTTCATTGTGTAAATTTTAATGTTTTTATTAATAGATAGTAGTTGTCCTGTCGATGAAAGGCGGATTAGTTTGTCTTCGACTAATTTTTGATGAATTGATGAGAAAGCCTTATAAAAAATTGAATTACAATACTTTATAACCTCATCAAAGTCTCATCATCTCATCAAAGTAGAAATATTCTTCTCATCAGTCTCACATCAAAAACCAAGGTTTAAAAGTTTGATGAGGTTTTTGATGAGATGTAACTAATTGATTTTATTTTCATTATCAATTAATTCATCATTTCATCAAATTTTTGAAGAATAAAATTTCTGTCTACTGTAAAATACCGTCCTGTTTTATTCTGTTGGTAAAAACTTCTACTGTAATCGATGTCGTATTTGATGTAAGCCAGTGAATTGTTCTGAGGTTCAAGTTTCCAGTTTTCTTTCAGGAGTTTTCGGACATCGTTTACCGTCCAATACTGTTTACTGAACATTTTAACCAGCATATTGAAAATATCCTGTGGAATAAAATTGATCTTGCTGTCTTCCGTACTCTCAAAAAACTCATATAAAAGTTCGACGATTTTAGATTCTAATTTGTTGTTATTTTTCCAAACCAATTTCTGAAGGGCTTTGGTTCTGATCTGGGAATCAGTGAACCACATCCTTGTCTCCTTACGGCTGTGAAAAGGTCTTTGAATTAAATATCTAAGAAAATAAGGGATTTCTTTATTTAAATTGTGTAGAAATTCAGTATTCTCCGTTTTAATCGATTTTACCTTGATGATCCAGAATCGTATCTCATTTTCATCAATCTGAATGAAGTTATCTTCATTATTGGAACAGAGAATAAATTTTCCAAAAAATTCCACTTCTTCACGATCTTTTCCTTTTGCCTCTTTCTTGTCTTTATCGGTAGTGGAAAGATATTTTAGTCGTTCCGTAATCTCCTTTTTGTCAAAGAATACTTCATCAATAGCAACGATCAACATTGATGTCCAATCCGAATTGAACTGACTGCTGAAAGAATCGCCTTTGATGTAAGTCATATTTAGTCCAAAAACGGATTTAAGCCATTTGATGAATGTAGATTTCCCGGTAGATCTTTCCTTGCTTACAAGACAAAGAATCGGGAGGATCTGTGTTGGATATTGCAGTAAGATCTTGATATAATCTAATCCTAGTTCCAACTGTTCTCCAAAAATATGCTCCATAAATCTAAGTGAAAATGGAATCTTCTCTTGTAGATATGTTTGCTCCGGTGTTTCTTTAATCGGCTGATAAGGAATCTCATTGTAAACATTATAGAATCCTTGGATAATTTGTTGGTATTGCAAATGGGATGGTATACAACAGAAACCATCATACTTAGGAACTTTTGAGACATATATCTTTCCGTGATCGCTGATAATGGTCTCACGATTCCATCGAGTCAATATTGAGATTTTATCACCTGAGATTAATGGTTTCTCAATAGTTTTATAGTAGGTTGTCCCTACTCTTAGATATGGGATTTTTTCGCTCATATTTTAAAGGTTTGATTCCGCACAGGAAATATTGAAGGGTGAATTAGAATGCTTGATAAATAAAGTCTCTATCTATCTTCTATACTTAAGTGATTTGACCTCGTTTAAAGCATCCATCAGATCAAAATGGTTGACCCTGTAGAATCTTCCTATTTGTTCTGCTTTAATGTTACCTTTTAAAATATGTGAGCGTACGGTTTGATAATCGAGTTTTAGAATTTCTGAACACTCTCTGATAGAGTATAGTTTCTTTTTCAACTCGATGTCAGGTTCTTTTTTGAGAGAATAGAGTAAGTCTTTCACTTCCCCTAATTCGTCGAGAATGGTTTGGAATGGATTTGTTGTCTGCATAATCTGATATTTATTTGCAGACAAAATTGTATGATTGGAATAACTAATGATGCAATTCTACTCAATTGCGTAAAGTTTAATACTTGATATTAAACAACTTAGATAATTCTTGATAGATAGTTTCCTCAAAATCATTAGGTTTCACAGTTATTGCCCGTGAAAATGTTCCTTTGTCAAAATTGGAATTATATTCGTTTTCCATAGCCTCAATAATAGTGGTGTCTTGAAAATCCGGATTAATAATATGATTGTCTTTTAAGAATCGGTGGATTCTGATGAAGGAAGATTTCTGATCTACGATTAGGTTGTGATTTTCATCTATGAATTTTTTACCCTTTAGAAAAGCAATGAAAATTTGCGAACTGTTTTCACCAATCATAATATCCGATAAGCGAATTTCTCTTTTTACTTTACCTTCTAAAGCAAAATATAGTAAAAGCGTAGTTTCAGCTCCATTCAAAAAATTGCCCTGTAATTTCATCAGGTTGCTTGAGCTTAAAATACTTAATGATTCTCTTCGATATTGCTCTAAACAATATTCGATTTTCTCTTCAAAGTTGTGATTTCGGGAAGCATCTATATTTTTGAAGTGGAAAGTGAAAAAGTTATCTAACTTTTCATATCGAATAAGAAACTCATTTCTTTTCTTATCAGTAAGACTGATTTGGCTGGATTTCTGTTTGGCTTTTTCAATTCTTTTTGACAACATCTTTGAAATTTTTTCACCTTTGATCCAGTAAAAAATCATCATAGGATAACCTACAAATTCTTCCCAAAAATTCCAACGTCCATAAAGTTTCTTTTGATCCATAATCTAAATTAATGATTATTTAAAAACTTCATTCATATAATTGATTTTATCTTCTTCGCTCGGTCGATAGTATGCATTGAAGACCTCCAGACTTGTATGACCTGTATAACTCATTATTACTTTATCCGGAACTCGTTTGTTCTTCATTATAGTGATGAAACTTCTTCTTGCAGTATGTGAGGAAATTCTTGTCCAAAATTCGGCTTTTTGGTCTACCAATTCATCACCATACTTCATTGTCTTCTTTATTTCATCAGTAAATTTTAATTCTTTAAATACCTCCTTAATATATTCGTTCATCTTCTGATTTGTAATGCTCGGCAAATTATAATCATATTTTTCAAGAATTGATTTAGATATACTATTTAAAGGAATTGCTAAATTTTTTGATTTGCTTTTTAAATCAATTACTCTAATAAAATTACCTTCAAGATCGCTCTTTGAGATTGTGCTATAATTACCGAACCTCATTCCTGTAGTGCAACCAAAAACAAATAGGTCACGAACTTTTTCCAATCTTTTATTTTTAGCAAGATCGTACTTGTAAATTAGTTCAACCTGTTCGTAGTTCAAAGCAATTTCGTCAGTAATAAATTTAGCAGGTTTCTTGAAAGCAATAAAATCGTTATTGTAAGTATATTTCCTATTTAAAGCCCAAAGCAAAAAAGTCTTTAGAAGACCAACATTTCTATGTACAGTATTCGCAGAATGCTTTTTTTCTTCAATACAATATTTAAGAAATTTGTTATAGAGCTTATCATCAAATTTTCCGAGAGTAACCTTTATTTTACTATTCTTCTCAAAATCTTCAAGTAAAGTTTTGTTACATTTATAACGTTTTAAAGTCGAATTTGAAATCGAATTTCCTGTATAATCATTTTCCTTCTCATCCAAAAATTCCTGATAAATTCTAAAAAAATCACTTTTTACAGTAATTTTCTTGAACTTTTCATCAAATCGTTGTTTAAGTATATCTACGGTAAGTTCTTCGCTTATATTTTTATAACGATTTACTATCTCAGTAAAAAAACTACTATACCTATCTAGTTGCATTTTCAGACTTCTATGAATTTCAGCTCGCTTAGTTCTCCCATTCAAATCGTTAGGTTGCCTATTTTCAAAGTCCCATTCAGAAGGCTTAATTTTTTCACCAGTAGAATAGATAAAATTCTTATTTTCACTGTTGAAAAAAGTACGGAAGTAAATGAGGGTTTCCTTAGTTTCACTAGGCTTCTTAAGTTTAAAAGTGTAATTCATTGGGTGCCAGTTTGGGTGCTACTTCTTCTATATTTAGATATAAAAACTAATTATATTCACATATACAAATATAGTTAAAATACTGAAAAATAGCACACTTACACATTTTAAGTTATGTTAAAATATGTAAGGTTCAAAAACCTCCAACTCCACTTAAAACAAAGAATCCTTCTCACAACTCTGAGACGGATTCTTTGTTTTTTTTAAATCCCGGCTGGCTTACGGTCATTCAGTCGGGAAACGCAGGATTAAATTAATAATCAGTTGCTGTCAATTAAAAGTTGCTCGAGTTCTTTTTCCTTAATCTGTTTTTGATCCTTATAATGCTCCAGGAACAGCTTTTTTATTTTTCCAAAAGGGACATCTTGTAAATTAACATCATAACAGTGTCCGCTCAAGCCTAATTCCCTGATCTGGATTTTTCCGTCAAACCCGTTAAATGATTCGGATTTCTGCCAGATTTCAATCTGAGATTCGATGTTCAAGATCTGATTATCTAATTCATGGGCTTGTTTAATATATTCTCTCTTCATAATTTCTAAAATTCTTCTATTTTGCTTCAAAAGATGTTCCATTTCTTCTTTTGAAACAGCCTGAGAAATCTTTTTAAATACCATACTATCCTTTGAAGATGCCGCAGCAATAGTTAGTCGTTGTAAATCGGTAAGAAATTCCGGATATCGCTGTCAGAACAGTAACTTAGAAGCCAAATCCAGCGATTTGTTTTTTTTATGTTTAAATACATTTCATAAAAAATCTCTCGCAGATTGTGGTGATTAAGCATATTTTATATATTTGAAACAATCCTTTTCTTATGATTCCTTCCCCATGTTCCGAGCATTGACACGATGTTTTTCAGGGTCTCCGCGTACTCTGTGGATTCATATTCCACCAATACAGGAATGCTTTCGGCATCCACCACTCTTTTCACCAGGCCATTCAGCTCCAATGCTTTCAGCTCATTGGATAAAACCCTCGGGGAAATCCCTTTGACCGCACGCTGAATCTCATTGAACCTTTTATGGCCGCTGACCAAGGCCACAATAATCCTGAGTTTCCATTTTCCTCCCAACACATACATAGAATCTTCCACGGCAGCAAGGTTGTCTGCACAGTCGATTTTTGTAAAGTTCAAACCGTCATTATTATTTTTCATACACTATCTTGAATGTTACTGCTATCCTTTGGTATACTGCTAACAAAAGAGAAGTAAATATAAATAAATTTGCAGGAACAAAAGTATTTAAAATGAAACACATACTGCACATCAGGTCGAGCCCGAAGACAATCCATTCCGCAAGCAGGAACCTGGGACAGAAGGTAATAGAACAGCTCCGGGAAAAATTTCCAGATTCTGAAATTAAAGAGCAGGATCTTGCCATTAAGCCGATCCCGCATCTGGATGAAACCCATATTGAAGCATTTTTTACGCCGTCTGACATCCGCACAAAAGCCCATAAAAATTCCCTGTTACTGTCGGATGAGTCGGTTCGTAATCTACAGGAAACGGATATTATTGTGATTGAGGCTCCCATGTACAACTGGAGTATCCCAAGTACGTTAAAAGCCTACTTCGACCAGATAGCCCGGGCTAAAATAACCTTTGAATATACCGGTCAGGGATTTTTACCCCAAGGCCTGTTAAAAGATAAAAAAGCCTACATCGTAACCTCATCGGGCGGAATCTATTCCCATGGTGAGTTGCAGCCCTACGATTTCGCAACAAATTATGTCAGTTTCTTCCTGAACCTGCTGGGTATCGAAGTGGTAAAGATTTTCCGGGTGGAAGGCCAGGCTGTTTTCGGACCCGAGGATGCTTTTCAGAAAGCTGTGGATACTATTGATATTTGATTTTTATCGACCGCTTAAAATCCTCATATTCTATGACCATTTAAGAATCCTAATCAGAAGATTATGCTATGATTAGAGCCCAGGGCTATCGTACTTATACCTAATACTTTAATTGGTCATTTCTACGCTATCCCACATGTCTTTTTCTTCTTTACTTTGAAATACAAAATAACCCACAAAAACCAATAACATGGAACAGACAGACAAAAGCTACAATGCAAATTCTTCAGGACAGGTACAACTAGGAGGAGGAGCCCAGTTCTGGGTGTATATTTCACCACAGAACGATACGGTTAAAATGATTACCCAATGGAAAGTAACCTTTTCACAGGGAAACTGGAGCGATATGATTTCAAGCGAAAACCCGACGCAGCAGATTAAAACACCCGGCCTTTCAGGGGTTTTTGATATTAAAGTAGAAATGCTGAGCGGTTCTACCGGAACATGGCGCGCCATTCCTGCCCAGCAAGGAAGCGAAAATAAAATCGGATGCAACGCCAACTGTGCTTCTATGGTAGGCATTGTTGCTGACAGCACTTCCCCGGCTCCGGGAGCGATCAATGCTCATTTCTGGACTACCTGGGATGCCTTCTGCAAGTCAGGCGCAGAGTAATCTGAACGACTTAAGAATTATTATACATTGCCGCGGTATTCTGTATAAGCCAGCTTGACGCTGACTGTTGCAGGATACCGCGGCAATGATGTTTAGGTAAAAAAAATTTAATTCCGGACTCTCTTCCGTTCAGTACTGTCGGAGGATCGATAAAGTTCAAGTTTCTATATTTTGGTACATCAGTTATTCCAGCGGGTTCCTATTGCCATTCTTTACGCTGTACGGATAGGAATAGGATGCATTACCTATTTGAATGATAACCTTCATATTTTAAGCCAGCCGATTATGGCTATTTCCCTCAAGAATTTCCGCACTGCTGTTGGAGTTTTAGAACAGTTTATTATGGCAGAACCTAATCTGCAGGTTTCATAAAGAATTTTCTTTTATTTGCTATCCAAAAGTCAAATTAGATAAAAATATATTGGTTAAAAACTAATTTCCCATCTCAATACTGAGCTTTTGTATGAATTAATACTCTTCTCCGACACAAAACGGGATACATTTATTAACCTTTTTTCGTAATTTTGTATATGCTTTTGTTTTAACCAAACAAACAAAGGTACAATTTATATATTTAAAAACAATAAAATATTTATTTAATTACAATAATTGATTGTTTTAATCTTTCAATCACAAAAACTACATACAATGAAAATTTATCAGAAACTCCGCGAGTACAGTAAGAGAAGAGGAGAAACCATGAAAGAAATTGCAGACGCGTATGGGGTTACCCCGCAGGCGATCCAGCTTTATTTTTCAGGGAAAAATGCCATCCCTCTTAGTTTCCTGGCATGGTATATCGAAAACCATCCGGATATTGACCTGTATGCTCTTTTCAGTAAGGAACAACAGACTATTGTTGCTGAACCTAATGCTGAATACCAGACGAAATCCAAAAAACGTGATGTGATTGACCGGATTGTCTCGATTCTGGAAAAAGAATTATAAGACCGGGGAGCATTTGCGACATTCGGGTAAAGATTAATGACTTTAGTTCTGCTCTACCTGGAAATGTCCGTACATAGTCCATTCTGCCGATTGTACTTATTTTTTAACGATGCGAGGTTTGCCTCTATAACAGTTACTGTATATGGCGGGAGTATCGTATTATTAATAGATGTTCATTGATGAATCAATGCCATTTAACAGATGTTAATCCTTATTAAGAATGGACAACGTTTTAATAATGCCGGTCGATATACCCGTTTTCTTTTGATGGAAAGTTTTATACCTAGGCCGCATTAAACCAGGTAAGCAAAGAAATGCGTCGAACCCGCTGATGAATCTACACAGATAATATCCTTCTCAGTGTATCAGCAATCTCATACCTGGTTTTCATTAAAATTCCGTAGGAACAGCATTTAAGAGACTTTTCCAGCTTTAATATAGTAATCAGTTTCATACACCGCTACCGGAAAAGCATGGAGATCACTTAACCGGTTTAGCATTTTTGCCTGTGCTTTTTACGGTCACCGTTTTCTTTTTTCTCTTCTCCTTCCTGAAGTCCCAGGGTGCCAGCGCCTTCGGATCTGCCCACAGGCCCAGTTTCTTGTGTTTAGCTTCATCCTGAAGTTTCTGCAGTTCCGTATTTTTCGACGCTTTAAAATACCACCATCCGAACCCGGCCCTGACGATTTCCTTGGAAAGGTATTTATCATTGTCATAAAATATTCCCGCAACGGAACGTCCGTACCGGTCTTTTCCCACCCTGTAGAATGTAACGTTTTTTCCAAAAACCTGTGTACCGGTAAAGGCTTTGGCGTTCTTTCCGAAGGCCTGGCTGCTCTCGGGGCAATCGACTTCAGCCAGCCTCAGGGTCTCCTGAGTATTGCCGGCCAGCAAAATCACCACGGTATCCCCGTCTTTTATGCTGATGACCTTTCCTTTGGCCTGTGAAAAAACGGAAAAAGAAATAAAAAACAAAACAATAGAAACAAACTTTTTCATTACTTTAAAGCAAATATATAAACGTTAAACATCGGCACAGAACCTTCATGACCGGAAGATCTCAAAAACTATTATTAAGTTTACTCCCGTTCATGAATGTATAATTATTCGTCAGGCCCTCTACATGCCAAAGGCCTGCCAAAATCCCTTTAAGTACAAGCATGCAGGTTTACTTCCTTATATAACGTTATGCCAAGAATAAAATTTATTTCAGCCATCTGTAAAGCGGTAAAATATAAATCGTTGAAAACTAAAACACTAAAGTACCTGCCGATAAAATAAGTACCTATGCGCCACAAAAAAGACTAAAAAAATGTTTTATCGTAAAGAATTTTATATATTTGCAGCATCTAACAATAAAAAAATAATTTACTATGTCAGACATTGCATCAAGAGTAAAAGCTATCATCGCTGATAAGCTTGACGTTGAAGAAACTGAAGTGACTCCTGAAGCTAGCTTCACAAACGATTTGGGAGCAGATTCATTGGATACAGTTGAATTGATCATGGAATTTGAAAAAGAATTCAACATTCAAATCCCTGATGATCAGGCTGAAAAAATTACTACTGTAGGTCACGCTATCGCTTATATCGAAGAAGTAGTAAATAAATAATATTCTTCAACAAAAGAAAATTAAACAAAGTTTATGGAATTGAAAAGAGTAGTTGTAACCGGTTTTGGAGCAATAACGCCGATTGGGAATAATGCAAAAGAATACTGGGAAAACCTTTTAAAAGGTGAGAGCGGTGCCGCTCCGATTACTCTTTTTGATGCCACAAACTTTAAAACAAAATTCGCCTGCGAAGTAAAGAATTTCGATCCGTTGCAGCATTTCGACAAGAAAGAAGCTAAAAAAATGGACAGGAATACACAGCTTGGCATGGTGGCTGCCAGAGAAGCAGTGGCACACTCGGGAATTATTGCAGACAATGTAGATAAAAACAGAGTCGGCGTAATCTGGGGTTCCGGAATCGGAGGACTGGAAACATTTGAAACTGAAGTCCTGGGATGGGCCAACACGGAAATTCCGAGGTTCAACCCGTTCTTTATCCCAAAAATGATTGCCGATATTACCCCTGGTCATATCTCTATTGAATATGGATTCCACGGACCGAATTACACAACGGTTTCTGCCTGTGCGTCTTCAGCCAATGCCCTTATTGATGCCAAAATGCTGATCCAGCTCGGAAAAGCAGATGTCATTGTATGCGGAGGTTCTGAAGCAGCCGTAACAGCAAGCGGGGTTGGCGGATTCAATGCCATGATGGCACTTTCTACAAGAAATGATGATCCTACAACGGCTTCAAGGCCTTTTGACAAAGACCGAGACGGATTTGTCCTGGGTGAAGGAGCAGGATGCATTATCCTTGAAGAATATGAGCATGCGGTAAAACGTGGTGCAACAATTTATGCAGAATTAAAAGGCGGAGGTCTGAGTGCGGATGCACACCATATGACCGCTCCTCACCCTGAAGGGCTAGGCGCTTATCTGGTAATGAAGAACTGTTTGGAAGACGCAGGATTAACTGCTGATGAAGTAGACCACATAAACATGCATGGTACCTCTACTCCATTAGGAGACATTGCAGAATCCAATGCCATTTCAAAATTACTGGGAGAGCATGCTTTCAATATTCAGATTAATTCTACAAAATCAATGACCGGCCACCTTCTGGGTGCTGCAGGAGTTATTGAGGCAATTGCTGTATTAGGAACTATTATTCATGGTATCGTTCCTCCTACCATCAACCATTTTACTGATGATGAAAATATCGACAGAAGACTGAACTTCACGTTCAACGAAGCTGCGAAAAAAGATGTAAAAGTAGCCATGAGCAATACTTTCGGGTTTGGCGGGCACAATGCCTGCGTTCTATTTACGAAAATCTAATTTTACTGAATGGAGTTACAGAAATACTTTTCTAAATTCCTTCTCAAACAAAGAAAAAGAAAATTAACGGAGAGAGATTATTTTCTCAGTACCCGGCTCCATAAGATCCTTGGTACCGAGGTACAAAATATTGCGCTCTACCGTGAAGCTTTTTCTGTGAAAAGCTCTTCTAAAAATAAAGACAGCAATTATGAAAGGCTGGAATTTTTAGGAGATTCTGTTTTGGGTACCGTTATTTCCTGCCATCTGTTTCATACCTATCCTCAGGCCAATGAAGGATACCTGACACAGATGAAATCCAAGATTGTCAACAGGAAAAACCTCAATAAGTTAGGAGAAGACCTGAAACTCACCGATCTGCTGCAAAAGCAGAATTCCGTTGCTTTAGGGGAAAATATCTCCGGAAATTTATTTGAAGCCTTAATTGGCGCTATTTATCTTGACTTCCAATATGAAACCTGTAAAAGGATTATTCTGGAACGGCTTCTGACGGCTACCGAGATCAATAAGCTTGAAAATAAAATTGTAAGTTACAAAGGCCTTCTGCTTGAATGGAGCCAAAAGAAAAAGCTGAACATTAAATATGAAACCTGTGAAGAAATACAGGTCAACAAATCGATTGTGTTCCGCTGCCATGTCTGGCTGGGAGAAGAAAAAATAGCCAACGCTACGGAAACTTCCAAGAAGAAAGCAGAAGAAAAAGCAGCCCAGAGGGCATTTTATATTTTAAACAAAAAAGAAAACATCCTTGGAAATCCAAAAACTTTATGATCTTGATGATATAGAATCTGATGATATTACCATAGGACTGGTAAGATTGGCAAAACATATCCCTGACCATGAGTTTTTCTTTACCGTAAACCAGAAAAACGGCCTTAATTTCAGACGGATTGATGATCTCGTCTTTGAAGGAGCGCATTATCATTATCATTTTTCAAGGTTTGAAACTTATGATAAGTTTACCAAGACCTGCTTTACTTTTATTTCAAACCGGTCCTTTGAAAGTAGGCAAAAAAAAACACACACAGAACTCTTCCTACAAGAAGATAACATTAAATTTTTATTAAATAATCAGGTAGAAGTGCAATATATTTTGCACAGTTCGGAACAGTTTCCTGATTTTTCCGTAATTTTGCTCCCTGAAAATCTTGTGTTTCCGATTCAAGATTATATATTAAGTTCTGAAGAAGAACTTTATCAAATTATCCAGTATTATGAATAAGTATTTAAAGAAGACAAAAATTATCGCGACACTTGGTCCGGCTTCATCATCGAAGGAAGTAATGTTAGGGTTAATGAAAGCAGGTGTTGATATTTTCAGAATCAACTTTTCCCATGCAGACTATGACTTAGTTCGATCCAATATTAGCATCATCAGAGAACTCAACAAAGAATACGGTTTTTCTGTAGGGATCCTCGGTGACCTTCAGGGCCCGAAACTGAGAGTAGGTGTAGTAAAGGAGGGTTCTTACCTTAATCCTGGAGACATTCTTACCTTTACCAACGAAAAAATAGAAGGAGATTCCACCAGAGTCTATATGACTTACCAACAGTTCCCACAGGACGTGAAAGTAGGAGAGAAAATCCTTATTGATGACGGAAAGCTGATGCTTGAAGTTATCGAAACAAACGAAATTGATACGGTAAAAGCCAAAACCATTCAGGGAGGGCCTTTAAGCTCTAAAAAAGGAGTTAACCTTCCGAATACCAATGTTTCCCTGCCTGCCTTAACGGAAAAAGACATTCAGGATGCGAATTTCATGCTTGACCATGATGTAGACTGGATCGCGCTTTCTTTCGTGCGTCATGCCCAGGACATCATTGACCTTAAAGAATTAATTTCAAAACATCCCAACGGAAAATTCAAGACGCCGATTATTGCGAAAATCGAGAAGCCTGAAGGGGTAAAAAATATCGAGGAAATCTTATTGGAGTGCGACGGCCTGATGGTTGCGCGTGGAGACTTAGGAGTTGAGGTTCCGATGGAAGAAGTTCCTGCGATCCAGAAGACACTGGTTGAAAAAGCAAGGTTCTACTCCAAGCCGGTGATCATTGCCACACAGATGATGGAAACGATGATCAACAGCTTAACGCCAACGAGAGCGGAAGTGAATGACGTAGCGAACTCCGTACTTGACGGTGCTGATGCAGTGATGCTTTCCGGGGAAACTTCTGTAGGAAGATATCCTGTCCAGGTGGTTGAAAACATGACCAAGATCGTTAAAAACATTGAAACGACCCATTTCTACCAGCATAAAAACGAACCGATTGAAAAAGACTTCAACTGCATCGATGAAAGGTTTATTACCAACAGGGTATGCCTTGCAGCGGTAAGAATTGCCAAAACCACCAATGTAGCGGCTATCGTTACCCTGACCAGCTCCGGATATACTGCATTCCAGCTGGCCGCCCACCGACCGAATTCCCATATTATCGTATTTAGCGGAAACAGAAGGGTCATTACCATGCTGAACCTGCTGTGGGGCGTTCATGCTTTTTATTATGACATGAAGAAATCTACTGATGAAACGATTATTCAGGTAAATATGCTGACGCATAACTACGGATATATTGAAGCCGGAGATTTTGTTATCAACATCAATGCTACTCCATCTTACGAAGGCGGAAAAACAAATACGCTGAGACTGACTACTGTTTAATTTAAACATCAGCTTTATCAATAAAACAACTCCCGGAAGAATTTCCAGGAGTTGTTTTATATTTATATAAGAGGCTTTACTTAATTCAATAATAAACTTTATACATTTTACATAGTACTTGATACATTATACTAAAAATCAATACTAATTTAATTCCCCACAATGGTTCTTGCCGTTACAAACTCCTTTAAGGCTAATAAGGAGAGCTCCGTTCCGTAGCCTGAAGTCTTGGTGCCTCCGAAAGGGAAACGCGGATCAGAACTCGTCATCCTGTTGATATTTACCGTTCCGGATTCCAGGTTCTCAATAAAGAATAACTGGCGCGCCCTGTCTTTTGTCCATACCGAATTGGAAAGCCCGAAAGGGATATCATTGGCCAGCTGTACAGCTTCTTCGTCATTTTTTGCAATCATAACCATTCCCAGCGGACCGAAAAGTTCTTCCTGTAGAATAGGATTTCCCTCCTGCACCCTGATCAGTCCAGGCTTGAATTCATTACCGGAAATCCTTTCCAGCGGGATTATGATTTCGGCTCCGTTCTCCAAAGCCTTCTTAAATTGTTTTTCCAGGTCATCTGCCAGGTCCGGCCGGGCCATTCCGGCAATCCTGGTTTCTTTATCCATCGGATCGGCAGGAATGTATTTTTTATATTCTTCTATGAATTTAGGAAGGAAGGTATCCTCGATTTTCTCATCAATAATAAATCTTTTGGCAGCCACACAGGTCTGCCCGCAGTTTTGAAGCCTTGCCAGCGCCCCTACTCTAGCCGCTTCGTCAAGGTTTGCATCATCCAGCACAATAAAAGCATCGCTTCCTCCCAATTCCAGCAATGACTTTTTGATATTCTGTCCCGCAATGGAAGCTACCTCAGCGCCTGCTCTTTCACTTCCCGTTAAGCTTACGCCCGCAACAACTTTATGTTCCAAAACTTCTTTTACATCCTGATGACCTATTTCAAGATTCTGGAAAACCCCTTCTGGAAAACCGGCTTCCAACAGGACATCCTCAATGGCATTCCCGCTTCCGAAACAGATTGAAGCATGCTTAAGCACCACCGTGTTGCCCGCTAAAATTGCCGGGACGGCAAACCGTAATACCTGCCAGAAAGGAAAATTCCACGGCATAATGCCTAAAATTACGCCTTTCGGGACATACTGAATTTCAGAATAACTATATTCTGAATCCACTTTTTCAGGCTTTAAACTGTTTTCTGCATCCGCATAATAATTCATCATCAGGGCACATTTCTCCACTTCAGCGATCGATTGTGAAATCGGTTTGTTCATTTCCGAGGTAATGACCTTCCCGAATTTTTCAGCATTGGTTTTTAATATTTCCGCTGCTTTGGCAATATACTTCTGACGGTCTTCAAACGGTACATTTTTCCATTCTCTAAATGTTTTACCGGCCCTGATTAATTTATTTTCAATTGATTGTTCCATAATGTATGATCTGTTTAATTTCAGATGGTGTGATGAATATAGTGGCGCCTTTAAAGCACCGGAAAAGCAGCAAATTCTGTTCCCTGCACTGCGCTCAAATAATGATTTTATCTATAGATACCATCAGGCCATAAACCATTCATTGATAAGCGTTGCCGCCAACCTGGAAGTACGGTCCTGGATATCATACGCAGGATTGACTTCCGCTACATCCAAAGCCAGAAGTTTTCTGCTTTTTAAAATATGCCTATAAAAATGCATGAAGGCAGCATCTGCAAAAATCCCGTTGTATGCCGCCGCCGATACCCCGGGCGCTATCGAAGCGTTGAAAACGTCCATGCAGACGGTAAGGTAAAGATAATCTACACTTTCGAGCAGATCATCGATACGCTGATAAACGGAAGGAAGGTTTTCAAAGAAGATTTCATCGGCCAGAATATATTTCATCCGGTACTGATGGGCGGTATCAAACAGCTTCAGGGTATTTGAATTCCTCTGAATCCCGATATGCAGTGAATTTATTTCCCCTTCCTGGGCAATCTGCCAGAAACCCGTCCCGGAACTTGTCCCTGCACTTTCAGGCTGGCGGTTGTCAAAATGGGCATCAATATTGATGATCCCGATTTTCTGTTCTGGGAAAGCCGTTTTTACGCCTAAGTAATGGGCATAGGTAACTTCATGCCCACCTCCGAGAACTACTGATTTCCCGCCTTTCAGCAGGACTTTGGAAACCCTTTTGGCGAGCTCATGCTGGGTATTCTCTAGATTTCCTTCAGGACATACAATATTTCCGAAATCCAGCAGTGAAAAATCGGGAAGGATCACCGGGAAATTAGCCATATTTTTCCTGATAAGATCCGGAGCCTCTTTAGCACCCTGCCTTCCTCTGTTCCTGCGGACCCCTTCATCCACGGCAAATCCGTGCAGGACAAAATCATCCATAGAGATGGCATCATAATTACGTTCTTCTCTTACCCTCTGAAATATTCTGTGGAAAAGAAGTTCTTCCCCGTCTAATCTTCCCTGCCAAATGTTTTTCATTATTAGTATGTGTATGTGATAAAGTGTTGGTTATTTTAAATTATATTTCCGTTAATATAAATATGCTCTGCTCTAAGGCTTCCCTGGTGATAAAGAATATTCTGGAAATTATCGGTTTTAAAAGTAACAAAATCCGCTTTCAACCCTTCTTCCAGTTTCCCTCTGTCTTCCAATCCGAGCGCAAACGCAGAACGGAACGTGATTCCCGCCAATACTTCAGCGGTGGTGAGTTTTTCAAATGTAGCTAAAACGGAAGCCTGGGTGATCAGGTTTCCCATCGGTGCCGATCCCGGGTTCCAGTCGCTGGCAATCGCTAGAATGGCTCCTGCATCCAATAATTTCCTTGCTGGAGTAAACTTTTCGCCCAATCCCAGGCTGGCACCCGGCAAAGCAGTCGCCACCGTATCAGATTTCGCCAGAAACTCAATATCTTCATCAATAGTTGCTTCCAGATGATCAGCAGATTTCGCGCCAACCTCCACTGCTATTCTTGAGCTTCCCGGTGTAAACTGATCGGCATGAACCGTAATTTCAAAACCTAAATCTTTAGTTTTAAGCAAAAATTCACGGCTTTCTTCCGGCTGAAAGGCTGATTTCTCAATAAAGATATCGACCCGTTTAGACAGATCCTCTTCTTTTACTTTAGGTAAAATCTCAGTCAGGATATATTGCAAATATGTCTGATTATCTTCTGTGAAATCCTTTGGTTTCAGGTGGGCTGAAAGACAGGTCGGCACCAAAGTCGCCTGGGTCTGTGCCTGGGCTTTTTTAATGGTACGGAGCATTTTCAGCTCATTTTCAACATCCAGGCCGTACCCACTTTTCACTTCAACCGTTGTAATCCCGAGAGAGATTAAGAAATCTATCCTTTCAAGGAGCGTCGATAATAATTCTTCTTCCGAAGCACTTCTGGTATGCTGAACGGAGCTCCAGATCCCTCCCCCGCTTTCGGCGATTTCCAGATAGGTCTTTCCCGCATTACGCATGGCAAAGTCATTCGCACGGTTACCGCCAAAACAAATGTGAGTGTGTGAATCGGTGAACGCAGGAAGAACAATCTGCTCACCTTTCACAGATTCAATTTCGATATCCTGATGTTCAGATTTTAAGGCTTCAAAAATTCCGGTTTTGTGAATTTTACCATTATTAACAACAATTCCGCCATCAGCAATAATATTGATCTGCTTATCAGAAATCTTTCCTCTTAACGGAAGATGGGCAAGGGTTACAACCTGCCTGAAAGGACCTATAAGTTTCATGTATTGGGTTTAAGCTATAATTATTCAGATAAATATACCGGGTGCTTCAGAATGCCGGATTATATTCAAATGCATTGCTGCAGTAATCCGGATACAGACAGAAGCTCAATACATTCTTATCTTTAAATTTTCTCTCTCAAAAATACTCAAAATATCTGTTGTTCTCAAATCTTAATTTTTCCGTAATCTCAACCTCAATTTTTCCTATCTTTACGGTAAATGAAATTGAATTAATGCCTGATTTTTTACATCCCGATAAAGACAATTTTTCCCGCGACGAGCTAATGCAGGAAGAACAGATCCGTCCGCAGAGCTTTAAAGATTTTGCAGGGCAGAGAAAGACCCTAGACAATCTCGAAGTTTTTGTGAACGCTGCCAAAAGACGTGGTGGAGCCCTGGATCATGTTTTGCTGCATGGCCCTCCCGGTTTGGGTAAAACCACCCTCGCCAATATCATTGCCAATGAACTTGGCGTCAGCTGCAAGATTACCTCCGGCCCTGTGCTGGATAAACCGGGCAGCCTCGCCGGCTTACTGACCAACCTGGAAGAAAACGATGTTCTTTTTATTGATGAGATCCACCGTTTGTCGCCTGTTGTGGAAGAATACCTGTATTCTGCCATGGAGGATTATAAAATTGACATTATGCTGGAAACAGGCCCGAATGCGAGAAGTGTCCAGATCAGCTTAAATCCTTTCACTTTAGTAGGCGCAACGACCCGAAGCGGAATGCTGACGAAACCGATGCTGGCAAGGTTCGGAATCCAGAGCAGACTGGAATATTATACGATTGAATTGCTGTCGATGATTATTATCCGGAGTGCCCGGGTTCTCGGCGTGAGAATTTATGAAGATGCTGCCATCGAAATCGCCAGAAGAAGCCGCGGAACCCCGAGAATCGCGAATGCACTTTTGAGAAGGGTACGGGATTTTGCCGAAATAAAAGGAAACGGCGAAATTGAAATCAACATCACCAAATATGCGCTGGATTCTCTGCATGTAGATGAATTCGGACTGGATGAAATGGATAATAAAATCATGCGCGTTATGATTGAAAATTTCAGAGGAAAACCTGTGGGGATTTCTGCCCTGGCCACCTCAATCGCAGAAAATCCGGAAACCTTGGAGGAAGTATATGAACCTTTCCTGATCCAGGAAGGATTTATCATCAGAACCCCGAGGGGCCGCGAAGTAACGGAGAAAGCCTATAAACATTTGAATATTCCCATACCGAAAAACCCGGGAGAGCTTTTTTAAGCTAGGTTTCAGACTTGCTTAACCGCAAATATTAATATATAAGCATAAGTTAATTTCAGAACATTTAAATATATGAATACATATCATCGCATTTCAAGCTTAAAACTAAATTTTGCAGATTTTAAAAGGAAAGTAATTTAGAATGTATATTCCTAAACTTTACAGAAGCGAAGATTATAACCTGATGAAGGAAATCATCAGGGAGAATGCCTTTGCTTTATTGGTTTCTTCGGTTGGCAAGATCAGGGCCACCCATTCCATGATGATGCTGAATGAAGATGACCCGGAAAACAGATACGTCGAAACCCATATTTCAAGAGCCAATTTTCAGGCAAAAACACTGAAAGACGGTGATGAGGTTCTTTGTGATTTTTTAGGGGCTCACAGCTATATTTCGAGCAGCTGGTATGATCATATCAATGTTTCAACCTGGAACTATGAAGCGGTGCAAGTCTACGGAAAGGTACAACTGATGGATCGGGAAGAACTGTACAGGCATCTGGAAAAATTAACTTCCCGGTTTGAAAAAAACCAGCAGTGCCCGATGACGGTTAAAGATATGGGAAGGACATTTGTAGAGAAAGAAATGAAAGGTGCCTTCGGCATCAAAATAATCCCGGATGAGATTTTCATCAAGCAGAAACTTTCCCAAAGCCGAAAAGAGCATGATTTCCGGAATATTATCTCAAATCTTGAGAACGGAAATGACAATGATAGAAAAATAGCCGATCAAATGAAAAAGCTAAAACGATAAGACACGATAAAAACTTAATATTATATGAAATTATATCCAATACAATGCGGAAAATTTAAACTGGATGGCGGCGCCATGTTCGGAGTCGTCCCGAAAAGTCTGTGGGAGAAAACCAACCCGGCAGACGAAAGAAACCTGATTGAACTGGGAACCCGTTCCCTCCTTGTAGAAGACGGAAAGAAACTGATATTAATTGACTGCGGCCTCGGCAGTAAGCAGGATGAAAAATTCTTCGGGCACTATTCGCTTTGGGGAGATGACAGCTTGGATAAAAACCTGAAAAAATACGGCTTTGTAAAAGAAGATATTACCGATGTCTTCCTTACCCACCTTCACTTTGACCACTGTGGCGGCGCCATCGAATGGAATGATGATAAGACAGGCTACCGGCCGGCTTTTAAGAACGCACAGTTCTGGTCAAATGAAAACCATTGGAAATGGGCGACAGAACCTAATCCAAGGGAAAAGGCCAGCTTCCTGAAAGAAAATATCCTTCCGATCCAAGAAAGCGGACAGCTGAACTTTGTCTCACTTCCCAATACAGGAAATTACGGCTTCATGCCTGACCTGAAAATGGATGTGATTTTTGTAGACGGCCATACGGAAAAACAGATGCTGCCCGTTATCCAGTATCAGGAAAAAACGGTTGTCTTTGCCGCAGACCTGATTCCCACCTCCGGACACATCAACCCGGTTTATGTGATGGGATATGATACACGGCCTCTTTTAACAGTAGAAGAAAAAGGAAAATTCCTGAAACAGTGTATAGATAATGAGTATCTGCTGTTCTTTGAACATGATGCCCATCATGAGCTGGCCAGCCTTAAAATGACCGAAAAAGGCGTCAGGCTTGATGAAACCTTTAGTTTTAATGATGTTTTCGGATATTAATTTTTAACAATGGAAGAATTACATTCAGAAAACCTTTCGATAGAACCGGACCCGTTATCGGCACCTAAAGTTATCGGCCTTACCGGAGGTATCGGATCAGGAAAAACCACCGTCGCCCATTTCATTGAAGAATTCGGATTTCCTGTCTATTATTCAGATGGCCGGGCAAAGACGATTGTGAATGAAGACGAGGTTTTAAAGTTAAAGATAAAAGAACTTTTAGGAAATGATGCCTATGACACCGACGGACTGTATGACAGAAAACTGGTAGCCGAAAAGGTTTTTAATGATAAAGAACTGCTTCATCAGTTAAATGAAATCATCCATCCTGCCGTCCGGATTGATTTTGAAGAATGGCTACAACGCCAGACCAAATATCTGGTTTTTAAAGAGACCGCCTTATTGTTTGAATTAAAGCTCAACAAGGAATGCTATAAATCTCTCCTAATTACTGCCGAAGACAATATCAGGATCAAAAGGGTAATGGACCGGGACGGCAAAACCTACCGCGAAGTACAGGCTGTTATGGAAAAGCAGATGCCTGAAAAAGATAAAATAAAACTCGCAGACTGTGTCATTCACAACAATACGAATATAGACGATTTAAAGGACCAGACTGAAAAGGTCATCTTCGATATCGAATAAAAACAAAAGCCCGTTGGAAATAATTCTAACGGGTTTCTTATTGTTGGCTATTGATGCACATCCAATAAAAATAGGCTCCCGTTTCCGGGAGCCTATTACGAATAATTAATATTAAATGTAACCTATTCTTTGATAAATTTCTTCTGGGCAGAAATATCGTTTCCGTCCTGAATGTCTATTACATAAACACCATTTATCAGGTTATGCACATCTATGTTATTGTTTAGGATAATTCCGCTGGATACCAACTGTCCTGCAGCATTATAGATCTTATAATTCGCTTTTTTGCTGATATTTTTCACATATAATACTGTTTTAACCGGGTTAGGATAAATTAATATCTCCGTCTGGTTAACCGGGTTAGGAACAGGAAGTTTAGAAATCCTTACGGTATAATCTTCCACTTCGCCGTTAGGGAAGTTAGCACAGTTTACCGGAATTGCATCTTTTGCCATCGCGACTCTCATTACTACATATTTATAATCTGTCAAGCTGATGAATGCATCTGCAGGTACCGTAAATGTTCCGCTGGCCGTAGCGTCCGTATTCGGATCAGCAGCCAAGATTCTTTCGTTGATATCGAAATAACCGTTCCTGTTGAAATCAATCCAAACTGCTACCCCTGCCTTCGCACTTCCCGTAAGCTTTTTGTCAATGGTAATCTGGTTTCCTGTAGAACCCTGTACCAATTCAATAAACTTAAGAGGGTTACCTGTAAAGTCTGAATAATTAGAAGCATTCGATGCATTTTCCATTTTCAGTTTGCCATTCGGCGTAACGGTGACTTTTGAAATGTATTCCGTAAATGCTGCAGAGTGCATCTGACAATATACGATGGTTGGCGTTGTAAAGAAATACGGCAGCGTATAATTAGCCGGCGTACCGTTACATACATTTGCTACCTGCATTTCATACTGCGTAAGTTCAGTCAGGCCGGTTAATGTCACTGTGCTGGTATTAACCGTTACGGTTGTCCAGCTGGGAATACCTACTTTTCTATATCTTAAGATATAAGTAGCTCCAGGGAAAGGATCCCACACTACGACTGCAGTAGTCGGTGTAAGATTAGTGATCGTTAATCCCGGAGGAGGCAGTTCACAGATTCTCTCTGTCGTAAATACTTTAGGATTCGACCAAGGATTTACTGTGGTTTCACCGTTACAGATATTGGCTACCTGCACTTCATACGTTGTATACGGACTTAAACCGGTAAGGGTATAGGTGTTTAAAGGCGGAGTTGTAACATTGACTGTTACCCATCCTGCAGTTCCGCTTCCTACAATCCTGTATCTGATCTGATAGGTAGAGCTTGCTGCTATAGGAGCCCAGCTGACTACCGCAGAGGTTGATGTTACCGTACCGATCGTTACATTCGGAGGTGTAGGGTCACATCTCGTTGTGAAGGTCTGCGTAGCCGTAAATGCTCCAGGAGAAGTTCCGCAGCTTGAAGCAATCTGTACTTCATATTGGGTTGCAGGTGTCAGTCCTGATAGATTTAACGGCGGGTTTCCTGTTAATGTAGAAGCTACTACCTCTGTCCATGTACCTGTACCGGAGACTCTGTATCTTACAATAAAGGTAAGACTGCCCGTAGGTACTGTCCACGTAACATTGGCAGAAGTATGTGTGATCGTATTAAATGCCAAATTGGTAGGCATCGTTGAAGAACAAGGTCTTAATTTTACCGCATAATCTTCAACTTCTCCATTGACAGCATTCTGACACATTACCGGTGCGCTTGAACGTTTCAGAACCACTCTCATGGTTGTCGTTAACTGACCGCTATACGCGTTTGCAGGCACATTGAATAATGCTGTTACCGGCGTAGTAGCGCTTGCAGCAGAAGCCATGATCTGTTCTGAAGTTTCAAATACACCATTTCTGTTAAAGTCAATCCATGCAGATACGGCATCACTTTGTGCAGATCCGGACCATCCTTTGGTTACGGAAATTTTATTTCCTGTAGAACCGATCTCTAAATTAACCAGGGTAGCCGGAGCCGTATAGCTGATATAATTTGTCTGAACGGATGTATTGCTCATCGGAGGAATACCAGGGTTAACTGAAGTCATTGTCACATTGGAAATGAAATCGGTAGTTCCCGTCCCCGTCATATTACAGTACGTGATCGGAGTTGTGGTAAATGGTATAGATGTAGACCAAGGTCCCTGGGTTCCGCCACAAATTGTAGCGACCTGTACTTCATACGCCGTCTGTTCTGTAAGACCTGTAATATTATAGCTGTTTCCTGTAATAGGAGCTGGAGATACATTCCAAGGTCCGACAGGATTGGTCGTTCTCCATCTCACCAGGTAAGTGGCACCTGTAGAAGATATCCATGAAACTGTAGCTGTAGTAGCTCCTACGTTGGTCAAAGTAATACCTGCCGGTACTGCTGTAGTACATGGCTGGATATCAACGAATTTAACCTGATAATCCTCAACTTCTCCATTACTTGTAAGAACTGAACAAGCATCAGTTGGTGTAAGGAAATACACAATCACACGCATTTTCACCTTATTGGTACCTGCGTAAGCTCCTGCCGGAACAGGGAACGTAGCAGTAACCGGTGTTGTCGAAGAGTATCCTAAATTCATGATTCTCTCTCCGCCGGGAACCGTTGTCGGATTATTGTTGAATATTCCGTCTCCGTTAAAGTCGATCCATGCATACGTAGAATAAGTACCTGATGTTATGGTTCTTCCTACGGAAAGTAAATTATTTGTAGAGTTACGGGCTAATGTGATAATCTTCGTAGCATCATTAGAGTAATCCGTATATACACTAGGGCCGGAGTTGTTGGACATAGCCGGAGTATTGGTACCGGATACCGTAATGTTATTAATATAGGCATCAGTAACCGTTGCTGTCCCTGAATTACAATATGAAATTGCAGGTGTGGTAAAGTTTACAGAACCTGACCATGCACCGGTAGCACCGCCACAGATCGTTGCCACCTGTACCTCATAGATAGTGGAACCATTAAGGTTAGTAATCGTATAAGGATTGGTTGCTGCTGCAATAGTCGTCCATGCACCCGTTCCCGTTCTGTACCTCAACGTATAGGTAGCTCCTGTTGCATTGATCCATGAAACCAAGGCAGTAGAAGCTGTTATGTTGGAAACAACAATCGGAGACGGCGGAGCTGTCGTACAAGGCGAAAGATCAATGATCTTAACCGCATAGTCTTCAATTTCCCCGTTCGCCACTGTAGCACAAGGATCCGTAATAGTGCTGGTAGAGAAGATCACTCTCATTCTAAGCGTCAACGGACCATTGTAAGAAGTTGTAGGAACCGTAAAGGTTGCTGTAATCGGTGTTGTTGTACTGGTTGTGGTATTGATTACCCTTTCATTCGTTTCAAAAATACCGTTTCTGTTAAAGTCAATCCAGGTTCCAACCGCTAGCGAAGAGGTAGTAGTGCCTAACCATGATTTAGAAACAGAAATGCTGTTATTGGTAGAAGTACGAACCAGTGTGATTAATTTGGCAGGATCAGCAGAATAGTTTGTATAGGTATTCGCGCCTGAGTTATTGCTCATCACATAAGAGTTCGTAGGGGCAATCGTTACGTTTGAAATATAGCCGTTCGTGTTATTGCTTGAAGTAATCGGACAATAATTAACTGCAGGCGTTGTAAACGGCATCGGTGCAGTATAGGTTCCTGTAGTTCCGGAACATATATATGCAACCTGAACTTCATATTGGGTTTGTTCCGTTAAGCCGTTAATGGTGTAAGAACTGGTTGTTAAAGGAACTGTAGTCCAAACGGTAGAACCCAATGGTCTGTACTGTAATACGTAGGTAGCACCTACAGCAGGATCCCACATTACATAAGCAGAAGTAGCTGTAATATTGGTTACCGAAAGGTTCAGCGGAGCATTGCTCGTACAAGGAATCGGCTGGATCAGTTTCACAGCATAATCCTCTACTTCACCATCCCCGAAACTCTGACACATTACAGGAGAATCAAAATATCTCATAGCCACTCTCATTCTTGTTGTTGCCGGACCGTTATAGGCCGTTGCCGGAACGTTGAATGTAGCGGTAACCGGAGTGGTTGCACTGGCCGGAGAAGTCATCACCTGTTCGTTGGCTTCAAAAATTCCGTTTCTGTTAAAGTCAATCCAAACTCCTACAGCCTCACTGTAACTAAAGCCACCAGGATAGAATTTAGATACAGAAACTGTATTTCCGGTGGATCCGATAACCAAGTTTACCAAAGCACTTGGTGTAGTTGTATAATCAGTATAAGTAGATCCTACAGAGTTATTGCTCATTACCGGTGCACCTACAGGAGTTACGGTAACATTTGAAATATATTCTGAAGCAAAATTACTGGAAGTCATAGTACAGTAGTTAAGCCCTAAAGTAGTAAAGTTGACCGATGCAGAGAAAGGCCCCTGAACACCTGTACAAACTGTAGATACCTGAACCTCATACTGAATACCATCGCTTAAGCCTGTCAGGTTTATAGAATTTCCTGTTGACGGCAGTGTAAGCCAGGTTGTACTTCCTAACGGACGGTACTGAACTATATACGTTGAGTTCGCTGTAGCTGTCCATGAAACGGTTGCTGTTGTCTGTGTAATCGCTGAAACAGCAATACCTGCCGGAGCGGCTCCGGTACAGCTGGCTAATGAAGCCACTGTGGAACTTCCGATAGCATAGAATACGTTTCCGATAGAACTTACCCTGATTTTAACGGTACCACCCAATGTAAGACCGGTTAAGTTTATAGACTCATTACCATCATTAGCCGTAGAAGCTGCAGCTACTGTCCAGGTTACCCCGTTATCAGTGGTATAGTCAATTTTTACATTGGCTACATTATAAGGGGCAGCTGTTGTATTCACAACATCCCATGTAATATTGGTAGGACCATTATTATAAGCTGTGGTGCTGGTCACTTTAAAAGGGCCGTTATTACCCACAACAATCTGCTGATTGGCAAACTGAGTCTGCTGCTGATTCGCTACCGGATTATTATCTCTTACAGTTACCCGGAAATTAGTTGTTCGGGCAACGGTAGAAACAGATTCCCAGCCGTTATTGGAATTATTTAAAACCCCTGCCAGCACTGAAGATAATTTAGGAAAATATCTCGTTGGGCTTGTCGTCGGATTAAATGATCTGAACGATGCACCCGTAGCAGTGGTTCCTAAATTATTTTTATTAATCGTAATAGATGCATTATCTACTTCTTCCCAGGTATACGTCATTGGGTCGTTTTCAGCATCGGTTGCAGAAGCTGTTAAGACAAATGCCGTTCCTTTTGGAATATTGTATGTCGGTAATGCCGCAATAACAGGCGGGTTATTGGTAACGGCAGTTTCCACATCACAGGTTTTACTGGTAAGGTTATTCTGAACCTGTGTAATGCTTACCGCATGGAAATAGGGATCTGAGTGTGCCTGAACATCTGTGTTAGGACCTGTAATCCCTGCATATCCCATAATAGTTGAACCTGAACCCGGCTCAACATTGACACCTGAACCTTCCAATCCATGAGAGAACGTATGATTGGCTCCCAATTGATGGCCGATTTCGTGCGCTACATAGTCAATATCAAAATTATCGCCCTGTGGAATACCGTCTGCAGGAGAAGTATATCCTGAGCCTTTACCATTAGGCACCGAACTGCTTGGATTTACACAAACGCAGCCTATACAGCCTGCATTACCGCCTCCGCCTGAAGCACCGAATAAGTGACCGATGTCGTAATTGGCGTTACCAACGTTAGCCGTAAGCGTTTGTTGCAATTCTCCGTTCCATGCACCGCCTGCACCAGCTGCTGCCGGTGAGTAAGGATCCGTAGCAGGATTGGTGTAGATAACACCCGGATAATTTTGCAGATCCAGATGCAGGGCAAAGTCTTTCTCAAATACCCCGTTTACCCTGGTTAAACTGGCATTGATTGCCACTAAGGCATTGGCAACAGTTCCTCCAAAAAACTGGGTATATTCTCCTGTTACGGACATCACCAGTCTCATCGTTCTGTACTTTTTGTCAGAAGATTTTGCAAAATTGGTCGTCTGGTTAGAAAAAGCTTTACCGGTAGTGTACAGGTTTTCTATCTGTTGTTTAGACAGCCTGTCTTCATTCATCGAACACAGGAAACCTTCATTGCTTTTATCAGTTTTCGGATGCACACCGTAAACTGTTTTGGACTTGTCAGCCGGCTCTATGAATTCATACTGACCCTCTTTGATAATCATCGACTGAAAATCATCAGGGGCAAGACTGAACCTCAGGTACTTGCCGGGATCATCAATCCCAACGCCCACATAGGAGCCTAATTGATACTGGTTTGCCAGTTCCTTCACTACCACAGGGAAGCTGTAAACGGCAAACCTTTCGATTTTTCCTTCTAAAGTTGGCAAAGAGATGGTGACGGGCTTTGCATTTTTGCCCGTTTCCTGCGCTTTTGCCAATTGAGACTTTAGTAAAGAAATGTCTAGAGAATAATAGTTCTTAATATCAGAACCTGCTTTGGATTTTTCTCCCCTGAATGTTGTCGGACTCCATTGTGCACTGGTTATCGCAAACAAAAAGAGGAAAAAGAAAGAAGTAAAATTTTTCTTCATAACTTTCTCAATATATTAATTAAACAAATCTAATGATTTTTTATTATTAATTTATAAATGTAACTATTTTTTTTATATAAATTCCATAAGGATTTGAACCATGTAATCAGAATAAACAAACCCATAAACAGTTTATCATGTTTAAATAGTTAAATCTCACTGATTAACTACAAGGTGAGCAAATCCTTCCTTTTACTAAATAAAATATGATATCCGATAATATAAAAAAAACAAAAATCCCCGGCCTTGCCGGGGATTTCTTATGATAAATATTTAATATTTAATTATTTTTTAATGAATTTAGAAGTGAACGCTTCTTTTCCTTTTTCTTCAATGGTAATCACATAATTTCCTTTGATTAATTCAGAAACATTAATCTGTCCTCTGTTAATATTACCCTGTCTTACTAACTGACCGGCAGCACTGTAGATTTTGTAAGATGCTTTATCAGAAACTTTAGTAATGTTCAGTATATCTGATACCGGGTTCGGATAAATCTGAATATCATTTTTAGGACCTGCTATATCGTTGGTCGCTAATGAATTTCCGGTAATAACTACATTATAGTCTTCTATTTCACCATCAAAATTCTCTCCACAGGCAAGGCTGGCAGGTAATGACGCACCTACATTTGGACCAGCACCTATATAAAATCCTAAGACTCTCATTCTCAAAGGCTGTCCTTCCACTGCATCGCTTGGAATGGTTACGTTACTAGTAACTACAGTCGGTGATGGTGTCAGAGCTACAGGATAATTCAATACCTTTTCCGAATCACTGAATACACCGTCCTTATTAAAATCAATAAATGCTGCTACCGCATCATAATCCGGAACATCAGGATTGCTAAGCGTAACAGACATAGGGTATGTAGTTCCCTTTGTTAAATTGATCTGAAGCGCAGTACTCGTAGTATAGTTTGTATAAGTACTGTTTGCCGAAGTATTATTTATATTAGCAATGGTTACGTTTGAAATATATTCATAGTCTGAACCACCAGAATTTGCAGTACAATATACAAGAACAGGGGTACTAAAGTTTACTGAAGTTGAATATGTGCCAATTGTAGTACCACAAACCAAGGCGACCTGAACTTCATACGCTGTTCCATCTATTAAATTGCTGATGTTAACGGAAGGAACTGTTGTATCAGCTTCCGTCCATACCGTTGTACCCACTTTTCTGTAACGAACCTTGTAGGTTGCACCAGTATATGACATCCATGATATGCTAGCTGTAGATACGGTGATATTACTTACCACCACATTGGTCGGCGCAGCACTGCTACAAGCAGAAAGCGGCCCGATGGTAACCGGTCCTACTGCATAAAATACATTACCGATAGAGGAAACTCTCACTTTGATTGTCTGCCCATTTAGAGAAGTAGGAAAAGTAAAGTTTTCAGTCCCGTCATTCGGTGTAGAAGCAGCCAATACAGTCCATGTAGTTCCGTTATCTGTTGTATAATCAATCTTAACGTTAGCTACACTGTAAGGAGCAGCAGTAGTATTTGCTACGATCCACTGAATCGGAGTCGGTGTATTCACGTCAGCATACTGATTCGCTAATCTGAAAGGCCCGTTATTTCCTACAATAATAGTCTGAACTTTAAAATCCGATTGCTGCTGAAGCACATTCGGGTTATTATCTCTTACGGTTACTGCAAAGTTTGTAGTCCTTGCTTTAGTAGATACCGCTTCCCATGTATTGTTTGTGTTATCTAATACTCCATTCAATACAGAAGTAAGTTTAGGAAAATATCTTGTTGGGTTAGTACTTGGAGGAGAAGATCTGAAAGAAGCTCCTGAAATTGTATTCCCCAAGTTAAATTTATCTGTAGTAACTGATGCATCATCAACTTCTTCCCAAGAATAAGTCATCGGATTACCTTCAGCATCTGTAGCCGAAGCCGTTAAAACAAATGCAGTCCCTTTAGGAATATTATAAGTAGGCAAAGCGGCAATTACCGGTGGATTATTGGTAATCGGAGTTTCTACATCACAGGTTTTAGCAATTAAATTTTCCTGAATCTGGTCTATACTTGCAATATGGAAATATGGATCCGAATTTGCCTGAACATCCGTATTAGGACCTGTAATCCCTGCATATCCCATAATGGTAGAACCTGAACCCGGCTCCATGTTAACACCACTGCCTTCTAAATTCATAGAGAATGTGTGGTTTCCTCCCAACTGATGCCCCATTTCGTGAGCTACATAGTCAATGTCAAAACTATCCCCCTGAGGAATAGCATTTGCAGGAGAGGTAAATCCTGAGCCTTTTCCTAAAGGTACATTAGTTGTGGGATTAACACATACACATCCGATACATCCTGCATTCCCTCCGCCTCCGGATCTTCCGAATAGGTGCCCGATATCATAGTTAGTATTTCCTACATTAGTGGTCAATGCGGTTTGCAATTGCTGGTTCCAAGCACCTGCAGCTCCAGCAGTAGCACCAGAATAAGGATCTGATGCTGCGCTAATATAAATTATGCTCGGATAATTTTGCAGATTCAGGTGTAAAGCGAAATCTTTTTCAAAAACACCGTTTACTCTGGTTAAAGTAGCATTAATAGCAGCAAGTGCAGGAGCTCTTTTTTGATCATCAGTCGCAGTAGCTGGTACACCAGCCTGCGTCATAAAATATTGAGTATATTCACCTGTAACAGACATTGCCAATCTCATTGTTCTGTATTTCTTATCAGAACTCTTAGAAAAATTTGTTGATTGGTTTGAAAATGACTGCCCTTTCTTTAATAAAGCATCAATCTGTTTTTTAGCTCCCGGAGCTTCATCTGTAGAACATAAAAACCCACCCGCATTCTTTTTGGTTTTAGGATGAACACCATATACTGTTCTGTCAGTAGAAGTTGGTTCGATAAATTCATATTTATCTCCATTTATAACCATCGATTGAAAATCGTTTGGAGCAAGACTGAATCTTAAATATTTAGTCGGATCATCAACACTGGTTCCTACATAAGAACCTAACTCATATTTGTCTGCCAGTTCTCTTACAACAACCGGAAAACTATATACATTAAATCTTTCAATCTTCCCGCTCATCGTAGGAAGAGAAATTACAACAGGAATTGCATTCGGTCCCATTTCCTGCGCATTGCTCAATTGGGATCTCAGGAGATTCAGGTCTAATTTATAGTACCCGTTACTTCTTACACCCGATTGATTTACGCTAAATCCTGTACCTCTTTTACTATTGTCTGCCTTTTTAAAGGAAGTTGGTGTCCACTGACCGAACACAGCACCTCCTACCAAAGTAAACATTAAAGTAGTAAGTAATCTTTTCATAAATTAATTTAATTATAATTTTTTCCAAATGTAACCATTTTACACATTACATCATTAAAAAAGCATAGTGTTTTTTTACAATAACCCTGTTAAAATAAAGTTAATCCTTGAAAAATAAAAACTCCGGCACAAACCGGAGCTTTATATTATAAATAATTTTTGAAACAATAATACCTATATTTAAAACTTATACGCAATATTCCAAGCGAATCCCATATTGAATTTGGAAGAGCTTTTTCCGAACCCGGGAACGATCATCGGCTGGATTTCATCCTGTTTTGTAGTAGCAACCATATACCTCGGCTGAAGATTTACATCAATGAAAAAATCAGATTCAAACAACTGAACCCTTCCTCCGATAGTCCCTTCAAGCCAGTAAGACGACTGCGTGGATGAAGGAAACCCTACAGAGGAACTGCTCCCTCCAAATCCACGGACCGGAACAGCCTTATATTCCTGCGTATAAAATGAGCCTCCGATTTTTCCACCTCCGTAAAACCCGTTGAATTCATTTTCAGGGTCTTTGGCCAGCATATAAAAGGCACCCAGTTTCAGGAAAGGACCGCTGGCTTTTGCATCATAGCTGTTTTTCTGATATACATTAGACTCAAAACCGGCTTCAACAATACCGTGAATATTGTCTTTTATTTTTGATGATATAAATCCCTGGTACAGTTTCCGGTCTGAGAAAAAAGAAACGCCAGCATTGAGAATGTCTCCGCCCACCATAAAATTAGGCTCATATTTCCATTTTTCTTTTTTAACCTCTTGGTTGTTATCCTGGGCAAAGCCCAACATACATATTATGCTAAAAAAGAAGGTAAAGATTTGTTTTGTCTTCATTCTCTATAAAATTTTGTCCGGACTGTATACTTTGTACCGGATTGGTTGTTGCAGGATCCAGTACCGGATTTAAATTTTCATACATTTTCTTAATACCGCATCCCGGGGAAACATAAATGGACTTTGTTGTGTAACTTACTCTTATCTTGGATTCTGCCCCTTTATTGGCAATTCTAAAATAAATGTCTGTATAGGGTGTATCATCCACTCTTAATGGTATGACCCGTGAAGTAATCTTGGTCTGTACGCCCAATTGAACTTTTCCGGAGCCGTAGTCTACCGCTACATAGAGTGAATCAAGAGTTTTTTCCTTTCCGCTTTCCGCATTCAGAAAAGAGACTTTCATCCTCGGAGTTCCTTCTCCACTCTCACAAATGTCATCATCGCCCCCACATGAAAAAAGGAGGTTTAAAGAACAGACTGCTATGAGGAATTTAAAATATTTCATAATAAGATCTGATGGTATTCAAATGTATATAAATTATTTTTTAATCAATAATGCAATATTTTCCACATGATGGGTTTGCGGAAACATATCTACCGGCAGAATTTTCACTACCGTGTACTGTTCTTTCATTAAAGCCAGATCCCTAGCCTGGGTTGCTGAATTACAGCTGACATACACTATTTTTTCAGGAGCCAGTTTTAAGATCTGTTCCACCACTTTCTGGTGCATCCCGTCTCTGGGCGGGTCTGTAATCAGGACATCTGCCTTCGGATGGTTCGCAAGGAATTCATCGTTGAAAATATCTTTCATGTCCCCGCAGTAAAAAGTAGTATTGGTAAGGCCGTTCAGCTCCGCATGTTCTATCGCTGCATCAATCGCTTCCTGGACAGATTCAATTCCGATCACCTGTTTTGCGTTTCTGGCGACATACTGGGCAATCGTACCTGTCCCCGTATATAAATCGTATACGACTTCTTCGCCTTTCAGATCAGCAAATTCCAGCGTCTTCCGGTATAATTCAAGAGCCTGTCTGTAGTTGGTCTGAAAAAATGACTTCGGGCCGATTTTAAATTTCAGTCCATCCATTTCTTCCATTAAAAAACCTTCCCCGAAATATACATTGACATTCAGATCATAGATCGAATCATTGGGTTTAGGATTGATGGCATAGACCAAAGTTTTAATCTGCGGAAATGTCTCCAGCAGAAATTCAAAAAGATTTTCTCTGTTCTGTTTTTCTTCTCTGTACAGCTGAAAAAGAACCATCCACTCTCCTTTTGAGTTCTGTCTCATCATTAAGGTCCTTAAAAACCCTTCCTGATTTCTCACATCAAAGAATTCCAGGCCGTGTTCTACGGCATATTCCTTTACCGCCAGCCGAATGGTATTTGAAGGATCTTCCTGCAGAAAACATTCTTTAAGATCAAGAATCTTGCTCCACATTCCGGGAATATGGAAGCCAAGCGCGTCCCTATTGCCGAAATTTTCTTCAGAGCTTATTTCATATTGGGTTAGCCATCTCGCATTGGAGAAAGAGAACTCCATTTTGTTTCTGTAAAAATACTGTTCTTCAGACCCCAGAATAGGAAGAGTCTCAAAATCACTAATCCCACCGATTCTCTTAATATTGTTATAGACTTCTTCCTGCTTGAAATCCAGCTGTTTTTCATAGCTCATATTCTGCCACTTACAGCCTCCGCAGACACCGAAATGAATACATTTAGGATCTACTCGGTAAGGTGATTTTTCAAGCAAATCAATAACTTCCCCCTCGAAGTATTTGGATTTTGATTTTTTCACCCTTACATTAACAACGTCTCCCGGAATTGCCCCTGAAACCATAACCGTCTTCCCTTCTTCCGTGCGGCCGATGGCCACGCCTTTGGCACCAGCATTTAAAAGTTTTATATTTTCAAGAATGAGATTCTTTTTCTTTTTCATCCGTAATTTTCTGTTTGTCTGATGGATTTTTTTAGTCCCATCAAAAGTTCTGTTTTTTATCAGCTAAAAACTGCTGATTTATTTTGCAAAAATACAATAAAAAAAACCTTATCCGAAGACAAGGTTTTTATATGTATTGAATTTAAATTATTTTGTCTGGGCCGGTTGTGGATTTGCCTGTACAGGTGTCTGCTGTTGTGCCGCTGCCGCAGGATCCATTCCCATGCCTGAACCCGGCTGCTGTAACTGAACATCAGGATTTACTTTCGGAGCGGAAAGCCCCGTCTGTTTATCCAGAACGGTTACCAGTTCAGGATCTCCAAGGTTGAAGAACGGCTTGCTTGCAATTTTACCGTCTTTGTCTACAATGACAAAACAAGGCAATTTGAAACCATACACACCGTATTTCTTGGCAATATCGGAATTTAATCCGCCGTCGGCATAAACATTTGCTCCGTTTATTCCTTTTAATAAAGAGTTGCTTGTTTTTACAAACTGATCTTTGGTATCGTCTACATTTACAAAAACGAAATTCATTTTAGACTTATAGAAATTCACCACTTCTTTTAAGACAGGAATGGTAGCTTCCCCGATATAAGGATTCCATGAAGCATAGAATGTTAACAGATAAGGTTTTCCTTTGTTATCCGCAAGGTTATAAGATTTCCCGTCTGCTTTAACCAATGCGGCTTCAGGAGCCTGCTCCCCTATTTTGAAACCGTTGATGGCAAACTGGATTTTCTTCAGATCTTCTTTAATATCAGCATCCTTAATATCCGTATCAATGATTTTTTTGATTTTCTCAATCGTTTTCTCAGGAGAACCCGGATGAATATCCGACTGCGCCATTACAAAAGCCAGTAAATAATCTTTGGCGGTCTGCGAAAGGTCTTTCTGGTTTTTCTTCAGATATTCTGAAAATAATTCCGAAGTGGTAATATCTTTTTTTCCTGCACTGTTGGCCTGTGCATATTTCTGGAAATCAGGACTCATTTTTGTTAAAAGATACTGTCTGTAGTAAGGATTTTCCTTTACCATCACTTCTTTATTTTCCTGAAGCTTGTTTTCAAAATCAGTGAAAGCTTTCGTCACTTTAAAAGATGGGTTGCCCATTTGCTTATGGCTCGTGTCATATTGATTCATAATCGTAAGCAAAGTACTGGCAAGATCATTTTTCTTCCATTTGATAATTTCATCATCCGGATTGAACTTTTTAACGTTTTCTTCGATATTTTTATTGATATCAGCCTGCACCTTTTCCATTCCTTTTAAGAATGTTCTTTCATCCTTCATCATCAGCTCGTTCATATTAACCGTCTGAGCATAAGTAGAAAGGTATTTTTGGGTTGCCGTAAAGAAATCATTGTTATTCTTAGCATCACCCGTGATCACATATTCAGAAGGGAAAGTGGCCCCATTGCCTGAGATTTCAAGCTTCTGGCCTCCTTTTAAATAAATTAAATTTTGTTTCCCGCCATAGGACATTACATACATCCCGCTTTTAGGAGCTTCAAAGGTTCCTGCAAATGTTCCGTCTTTATTGATACCGATATTGATTAATGGTAAAGTGGCTACGCCTGAAGCCTCAATAAACTCGATTCTTTCTAATGGAGAACCGCCTGTAATTTTTCCTTTTACTTCAACTTTTTTAGAGCAAGACATCGCAAAAACAGCGATGATAAACAATAAAAGATATTTTTTCATTTCGAATTTTATAATTAGGCAAAAATAAGTTTTTCAGTAAACTTAATACAATTAAATACTATTTTTATGAAAGATTTAACTAAAAAAATCGCCATCCGGTAAGGAGACGATTTTTCAGGTATATTAAATCAATTTTTATGCTTTGTCAGCCAGAGCCACGATATACTCACGGTTCATTCTGGCAATGTTTTCTAGGGAGATGCCTTTCGGGCATTCCACTTCACAGGCACCGGTATTGGAACAGTTTCCGAAACCTTCTTCGTCCATAGCCGTTACCATGTTCAACACTCTTCGTTTCGCCTCCACTCTACCCTGAGGCAGAAGAGCAAACTGAGATACTTTAGCGCCTACGAACAGCATGGCAGACCCGTTTTTACACGATGCCACACAGGCACCACAGCTGATACATGCGGCAGCATCCATTGCTTTGTCCGCGTCTTCTTTAGGAACCGGGATTGCATTGGCGTCCAATGTATTTCCTGAAGTGTTTACCGAAATAAAGCCGCCGGCAGCCATGATCCTGTCAAATGCACTTCTGTCTACGATTAAATCTTTGATTACCGGGAAAGCAGCACTTCTCCAAGGTTCAATAACGATGGTCTCACCGTCTTTGAACATTCTCATGTGAAGCTGACAGGTAGTGATCCCTGTGTCCGGACCGTGTGCCCTGCCGTTGATATAAAGCGAACACATCCCGCAGATCCCTTCACGACAGTCGTGGTCGAAAGCAATCGGCTCTTTTCCTTCGTTAATAAGATTTTCGTTAAGGATGTCCAGCATTTCCAAAAATGATGAATCTGTGGATACATCCGATATTTTATAAGTCTCAAACTGACCTTTAGATTTATTATTTTTTTGTCTCCAAATTTTCAGCGTAAGATGTAAGCCTTTTTTTGCACTCATAATTGTATATTTAAAGATTGGAGATTATTTGTAACTTCTCGTTTTTACCTCGATGTTATCATAGATCAGGTCTTCTTTATGCAACACTTCTGTATTGATATCATTCCCCTGATACTCCCAGATTCCGACATATTTGAAGTTCACGTCATCTCTTTCCGCTTCTCCGTCCGGAGTAGAATGGTCTTCACGGAAATGGCCTCCACAAGATTCATTTCTGTGCAGCGCATCTATAGCCATCAACTGACCCAATTCAAGGAAGTCTGCTACCCTGAAGGCTTTTTCAAGCTCCGTATTCATCCCGTCATTATCACCGGGCACATTTACATTTTTCCAGAAATCGTTTCTTACGGCTTCAATTTCTCTGATCGCTTCTCTCAACCCTTCAGGAGTTCTTCCCATCCCTACTTTGTTCCACATGATGTGTCCCAATTGCTTGTGGAAATAATCTACTGAATGCGCACCTTTATTATTTAAGAAGAAATCAACTTTCTCTTTAATTCCTTTCTCAGCTTCGTCAAATGATGCAGACGCTGTAGGTACCGTTCCCGTTCTGATATCCGAAGAAAGGTAATCTGCAATAGTGTAAGGAAGTACAAAATATCCGTCAGCAAGCCCCTGCATCAAAGCGGAAGCTCCCAGCCTGTTGGCGCCATGGTCTGAGAAATTGGCTTCTCCGATCACAAAACATCCCGGAATGGTAGACTGAAGGTTATAATCCACCCAAACTCCTCCCATGGTATAGTGAACCGCAGGATAAATCTTCATTGGTGTTTTATAAGGGTCATCAGCCGTAATCTTCTCGTACATTACGAATAAGTTACCGTACTTTTCCTCTACCCAGCTTTTACCAAGGTCGTAAAGCTGCTGGTCTGTAGGATTCTGGATATGTTTTTCAATGGCGGCTTCTCTACCTTTTTTCATGATCTCTGTTGAGAAATCAAGGTAAACGCCTTCCTTGGTATCATTATTTTCAATTCCGTAACCGGCGTCACATCTTTCCTTGGCTGCCCTGGAAGCAACGTCCCTAGGCACAAGGTTACCGAACGCAGGGTATCTTCTTTCCAGATAATAATCCCGGTCTTCTTCTTTGATGTTTTCAGGTCTCAGCTTGCCGTCTCTGATGGCAACCGAATCTTCAATTTTCTTAGGAACCCAGATTCTTCCGGAGTTTCTTAAGGATTCAGACATCAGTGTCAGTTTAGACTGCTGGGTTCCGTGAACCGGAATACATGTCGGGTGAATCTGTACATAACAAGGGTTGGCAAAATATGCTCCCTTTTTATGAATTTTCCATGCTGCGGAAACATTGGATCCCATGGCATTGGTAGAAAGAAAATAAACATTCCCGTATCCTCCCGAAGCAATAACAACGGCATGTGCGGAATGTCTTTCAATTTCCCCGGTTACCAGGTTTCTTGCAATGATTCCTCTGGCTTTTCCGTCAACAATGACAAGATCCATCATTTCGTGACGGTTGTACATTTTGATCCTTCCTTTACCGATCTGGCGGCTCATGGCAGAATAGGCACCTAATAACAGCTGCTGTCCGGTCTGTCCTTTTGCATAGAATGTTCTTTTCACCTGAACCCCACCGAATGAACGGTTATCCAACTGACCTCCGTATTCTCTGCCGAAAGGAACGCCCTGAGCAACACACTGGTCTATAATATTGGCAGAAACTTCAGCCAGTCTGTAAACGTTGGCTTCTCTTGCCCTGTAGTCACCTCCTTTAATCGTATCATAGAATAACCTGTACGTAGAGTCACCGTCTCCCTGATAGTTTTTAGCAGCATTAATTCCTCCCTGCGCAGCAATTGAATGTGCTCTTCTCGGAGAATCCTGATAACAGAATGCCTTTACATTGTAGCCCTGCTCAGCTAAAGTAGCCGCCGCAGAACCTCCTGCCAAACCTGTTCCCACAACAATAATATCAATCTTGTCTCTGTTGTTCGGGGCAACAAGGTTCATATGGTCTTTATGATTTTTCCACTTATCCTTTAAAGGACCTGCCGGAATTTTTGAATCTAATTTACTCATAATTATTATACTGATATTATTGAGTTACAAAATGAAAAACTGCGATAAAAATAAAACCTGCCGGGATCAGGATAGAATACCATTTCCCTAATGCCATAATTACCGGGGTATATTTGGGATGCCTCGCTCCGATCGACTGAAATGAAGACTGGAAACCGTGACCTAAATGCAATCCCAATAAAATAAAGGAAATCACATAGAGAATGACCCTCCAGACATCTTCAAACTTTGCATGAAGATCCCCCCAGAAACGGGATTCTTCTACCGGTAATCCGTCTATGTATTTGTAATTCATCTCATGAAACCAGAAATCATACATATGAAGAAAAATAAAAGCCAAAATCACAGCCCCGGAAATAATCATATTTCTGGACATCCAGGTTGAATTGTGAGAAGGATTGTTTGATTCATATTTAACAGGACGTGCTGACCGGTTTTTAATTTCCAAAACAAATCCCATTACAAAATGGAATACCACAGCAAATATCAGAACCGGCTGCATTATAAATTGAATTAAGGGATTATACCCCATAAACTGCGAAGCATTATTGTAAGCACTCTCACCAAAAACCGACAAAAGGTTTACAGTAAGGTGCATCACCAGAAATATCAGCAAAAAAATAGCCGACAATGCCATAGCATACTTTCTACCTATCGTAGAACTTGTTAAACCTGCCATATAAGTTTAAATTTGATTTTCAACAAAATTAAGAAATGTTAACTACAACAAAAAGTGAGAAATCTCACAAAAAGCCAGTTTGTAATGTTTCTAAATAAGAATGTAAAGCATTTTAAATAAAGAAAAAATAAAAATCTGCCCTTTAATTTAAAGAATATGTTTTGCCGTTACAGGTAACTGCCTGTACAGATGCCGGAAGATATCTAATCTCGACATTCCTTAGCCGCCGTGAGGACCGGTAAGGGTTAATAATAAACTGAACGGTTTTATCACGGTCTGCATTTTCCGTAATCCAGAAGCAGGCTTTGTCCCCTTTCTTTACGGACAGTATTTTATTATTGGAGAATTCATGAACGAGAATTTCCGTTTTTTGATTTTCATAGATGTTAAAGCTGAACCTTAAGATAAAAAAAACGAGAACAGCCATAAGAAATCTGGCAGAATTTCTGAAATTTAATTTTAAGACCACAAACCTTATCAGATAAACAATGCCAAACAGGGAAAGCACCTCAATAAGATTCATTGGAATATTATCAAAAAACACGGTATTAAAACCTGCGAACCAGTGAATAACCTTCAGCAAAACCTGAATAACAAAGTCATAAACCATATCAATCAGATTAAAATCAAGTCCGAAGGCTATTAAAGCAGTCATGGCAAAAGACAGTACTATAATAATCTCCGAAAACGGGACAATAAAAAAATTAGCAACAATTGAGATGAATGAGAACTGATGGAAATAATACAGAACCAAAGGAAGTGTGGCCAGCTGCGCAGACAGGGAAACAGAAACCGTATTGAAAACGATCTTTTTAAACCAATGGTCCTGTTTGGGAAAATATTTTAATATCGGCTGATTCAGCCAGAAGATCCCGAGAACAGCCATAAAGCTCAACTGAAAACCTACGTCAAAAACCTGTTGCGTATCAGCAATTAAAATAATAAAAGCCGAAAGCGACAAAGAATGCAACAGGTCAGGCTTTCGCTGAAGCAAAACATAGATAAAATAAACCGTCAGCATAATACTGGAACGTACCACCGAACTTCCGAAACCGATAAATATGGTAAAAAGCCAGATAAAAACAAGACTTGAAATAATGGCATATTTCCTGAGCTTCAAAGGTAAAATCTTAATCAAAATCAAATAAAACAATCCGAAAATCACTACGATATGCGTCCCTGAAATGGCCAGGAAATGCACCAGCCCCGATCTGTTGAAATCCTGAACCGTCTGCGCATCGATTTCAGTGCGGTCTGCAAGGATAATGCCTTTTAAAAACTCCCGTGATACTGGGGACATTTCGGTGGTATTAATATTCTGCAGAACTTCTAATCTGTTCTGAGAAAATTTTTCATATATACTCAGATCACCTCTTTCTGAAGACACTACTGACTCAGTGATATAACATTGATAATCAATATTCTTACGCCCTAAATATTGTGCATAATCAAACTGGAAATCGTATTGAGGAGATTTTGGTTCTGATATATAAGCCTGCGTTTTATAATAATGGTTAAAGTCTAACAGTTGTTCACTTTTCGGAATATATAAAACGGCATTGAAATGCTCTTTTCCAGCCTGCACCGACGCCTCATACTTCCGGTTCTTTTCATTTGAATTAAGTTTCCTGGAAATCCTGAAAACAATAGTTTGATTCTGAGAAGGCAGAATAGCCTGATGAGAAGGAGGAGAATTGAAAAAATGCAGAACAATCCCTATCCCGAAAAACATGCATCCCAGCAGATAAGGTTTTGCTTTATAAAAGAAATAAGGCTTAAAAAATGTAGAGATCAGAACAGCGAGACAAAACCCGATAATAAAAGAAGTAGAATTTTCGCCCAAAGAAAACTGATCCTGAAAGAAAATCCCGAGGATAAAGCAGATGACCAGAATAAGAAGCGGCTGTTTATTCAAAATCAAAATTTGTGGTATCCAAAAATATTTATTTGAATAAAATTTTGCAAATCAACAGCTTAATTTTTTAAAAATAGGATCACATTCATCCTGAAAAAGAATAATCGCAGAAAAATTTCCTTCGATTATTTATAAATAATTAAAATTTTTAAGCTTTTAAAATGATCTCAGCTGCCTTTTCGCTGGCTCCTTTCCCGCCAAGCTTTTCCCTTAACAGTTCGTAATCTTTAAAAACATTGAATCTTTTATCCGTTTCCAGAATTTTATTCAGTTCGTTTACCAGATTACCGGTATTCAGTTCGTTTTGAATAAGCTCTTTTACTACTTCCCGGTCCATAATCAGATTAACCAGTGAAATGTATTTGATATTTTTCACCAGTCTTTTGGCAATGGCGTAAGAAATTGCACTCCCTCTGTAACACACTATTTCAGGGACATTCAGCAGAGCCGTTTCCAGGGTTGCCGTTCCGGAAGTTACAAGTGCCGCCTTTGAACACCTCAGCAGATCATAGGTTTTATTGGACACAAAATGAACATTGTCATCCACATACTTTTCGTAAAAATCTTTAGGGAGGCTGGGAGCACCGGCAATAACAAACTGATAGTCTTTGAAATAAGGCCTTACAGACAGCATAATATCCAGCATTTTTTCCACTTCCTGCTTTCTGGAGCCTGGCAGTAAAGCAATAATTTCTTTTTCATTCAATCCATGATCCGCCTTAAAATAGTCTTCTTCGATATCCTCAAGGGTCGAAATGGCATCCAGCAACGGATGGCCTACAAAATGGGAATGAATGCCATGCTTATTGTAGAACTCTTTTTCAAAGGGAAGAATCACCATCATCTCATCCACATACTTTTTAACGATCTCTACCCTGCCCTCTTTCCAGGCCCAAAGCTGCGGGGAAATGTAGTATATTACTTTTATTCCCAGTTCCTTGGCAAATTTTGCAATTCTTAAATTAAATCCCGGGTAGTCAACCAGGATTAAGACATCCGGCCGGTTATTTCTTATATCTTCCTTACAAAACTTAATGTTGTTCAGAATCGTTTTCAGGTTCATCGCCACTTCAAGAAATCCCATAAATGCAAGATCCCGGTAATGTTTTACCAAAACTCCGCCCTGTGCATACATCAGGTCACCGCCCCAGAACCTGAATTCTGAACGTGAATCCTTTTCTTTTAAAGCTTTCATCAAATTACTTCCGTGCAGATCTCCGGAAGCTTCTCCTGCAATAATATAATATTTCATCCCTTTTGAAATCTTTTATTTGTTTTGGCCATCAGCAACCTCTTGTTAATTTTATTTTCCCGGGTAATGGTTAATTATGGGAGGTTTCTATGACAGGAATAGAGAACAAAATAAGATCCTTATCATCTTAATTTGTAAATTTGTTCAAAGATAATGATAAAAAATGTCAGAAGAATTTGAAATCCGAAATAAAGTTGCAGAAAGTGGCCTTATCAATTTTGACCTTACCGACTTGATTCCGAAAGGCATCAGAAAAGGTATCGACCTGAAAGATTTCCTTTTTATGGAAATGATTTTAAAAGAAAAGGATTTCCGTGAAAAAGTAGCAGCCATTGACGTTGAAGAATACCGAGATGCTTACGTATATATTTACAATTCCGCAGAGGCTATCGTCCCGCTTTGGGCCTATTTTTTAATCACGGCCAGGCTTGCAGAAGTAACTAAAAAGATCGTTTTCGGAAACCGTGAAGATCTTGAGGTTCTTTTAATGCATAATGCCGTTCAGAAGTACGACTTTGAAGGAATGAGAGGAAAGCGGGTTCTGGTAAAAGGCTGTTCAGATAAAGAAATCCCTGAAAATGCGTATATAGAACTGGTAGAACAGCTGCAGCCCATTGTTAAATCACTGATGTTTGGTGAAGCCTGTTCCAATGTTCCGATCCTGAAAAATTGAATACAGAACCCCTCAGGCTGTGTTTAGAAATTTAGGGAATATTTTTTGCTAGGTTAGTGTATCAATCCAAATATGCACAGACTATGAATTTAATTGATTTACTTACAGGAAATACAGGTACCCAGGTGGCTGAAAAAGCCGAGCAGAAATTCGGGATCAGCAGAAACCAGATTATTGCTTTGCTCGCAGTAGCCGCGCCGCTGATCATTTCTTATCTCCGTAAAAAATCCCAGGATTCCAAGGAGGCCGAATCTCTGAACAGTGCTCTGGATAAAGACCACGATGGAAGTATTCTCGATGATGTTTCGCAGGCAGAGGCACGGCAGGACGAAGGCGGTTCCATTCTGAATCATATATTCGGAGGCGACAAACAAAATGTGGAAAACAAGCTTTCCCAGAATACCGGGATTTCCATTGATAAGATCGGTCCTGTTTTATCCATGCTGGCCCCCATTATTATGGGATATATCGGCAGGGAGAAACAGCAGAACAATGTAGGCGCAGGAGGTTTGGGGGATCTTTTAGGAGGAATTTTAGGAGGTGCGCAAACTCAGGCCCAGCAACAGCAGTCTAACCCGCTGAATGATCTTTTGGGAAGTGTCCTTGGTAAAAATGATTCCCAATCATCAGGTGGCGGAAATCCGTTAAATGACATTCTGGGGAACATCTTAGGCGGAGGAGATCCGAAGAAACAGCAAAGCGGAGGTGGATTGGGAGATATCCTGGGAAGCTTTCTGGGCGGAAAATAATTAATTTAATTTTGTTATATAAAAAAGGCCTGGGAAAATATTCTCCGGCCTTTTTATGATTTAGCTCTTTGCTTTTTCTTCTGAAGCAGTGACTGGTTTTGAAGCTTTTCTCAGCCTTCTTTTTCCATAGCTTCCGTTGTTGATTTTACCTCTTCTGGATTTTCTGTCTCCTTTTCCCATAATAATAGATGTTTAGTTGATTTCTTACGAAATTAGAAAATATACCCTGAAAATAAAAACTGAGGCTGTTAAAATTTTTATAAAACTAAACTTTTACGGTTTTCCATTTCCCTGTTTTAAATAAAATAAAAGCAACAACAGTAATGATGGTTTCTGCAGCAGGAATCGATATGAAAACTCCTTTAGGCCCCATTTCCAAATATTTTGACAGAAAATAAGCCAGCGGAATCTGAAACAGCCAGAACCCGAAAAGATTAACCCAGGTAGGCGTCCAGGTATCCCCGGCTCCGTTAAACGCATTGATCATCACCATACCGATGCCATAGAAAATAAATCCGATACTCATAATATGCAATGCATTTTTAGCAAAACTTTTAATTTCAGCATCCTGCGTGAAAAACCCTACTAAAAAGTCTCCCAAAAAGAAAAATATCAAACTTACAGTCGCCATGAATATAACATTGTATACTACCGTTTTCATCACGGACTGCTCGGCCCTTAGCATTTTGCCGGCTCCCATATTCTGTCCCACCAGAGTAGAGGCGGCATTGCTTAACCCCCAGGCCGGAAGCATAAAGAACATCATGAGCCGCAATGCAGTCTGATAGCCTGCCGATGCATTTTCACCTCCTGTAGTGGCCACCAGCTGAGCTAAGAAAATCCAGCTGCAGGAAGCGATCACAAACTGGAAAATTCCCGGTGTCGCAATTTTTACAACCGATTTTATCATTCTGAAATCCGGTTTAAAATAATGAGTCAGAATCCTAAGCCTCGTATCCGCAATCAGCAGGTGGTACAACTGGTATATCACGCCCAGACTTCTCCCGATGGTCATTGCCAAAGCAGCTCCTGTCAGACCCATTGCCGGGATCGGCCCGAAACCTTTGATTAAAACGGGACATAGAATAATGTTGGCAATATTGGCGATCCAGAGCGATTTCATGGCAATAGCTGCATTTCCGGCTCCCCTGAAAATCCCGTTGATCAGGAATAAAAGCATAATAATCACACTGCTCCCCATCATAATTCTTGTAAAATCTTTCCCGTAAGCCGCTGCTTCAGGTTTTGACCCCATCAGGATCAGGATTTCTTCTGCATAAACCACTCCGAAGAAACTTAAAACGACAGTGATGACAAGAGAAACCAATAAGACCTGTGCAGCGCTCCGGGAAGCCTGCTCAGGATTCTTCTCGCCGATCCTTCGGGCCACCACTGCTGTCGCAGCCATACTCATCCCGATGGCAATGGAATACATGACGGACAGTACAGATTCTGTAAGCCCAACGGTCTGGATAGCATACCCGCTTTCTTTCAGATGTCCGACGAAATATAAATCAACCAGCGCAAAAACAGATTCCATCGCCATTTCAAGCATCATCGGAATAGCCAGAAGAAGCACCGCGCTCCTTATGCTGCCCTGGGTATAATCCGCCTCTTCGCCGTTCAGCGCTTTCTTTATGAAGGCAATATATTTCGTCATTATCTTATCATTAAGTTTCCCGCAAAAGTATCGATTCATAAATAATTACCGCTTAGCATAGGAAAAGTTTTACCACATATTAAAATTTACAATAAACATTTATCGTAAAACAATAAATATTTATAAATTTGCAGTAATAAAATATTAATTCATGAAAATTATTGGAAAAAATTCTCTTTCACAATACATTAGCTATCTGCTTTTTTTATTATTCATTTTATTTGCGTTGCAATGTATTTATACACTTGTAGGTTTTGCTGTTTCATACTATAACTTTAAGACGGGAAACCATATACTTTCAGATTTTTTCATCATCGGAACTGACGTGGGCTGGTCTAGAAACAGATGGACACTACCAATGGATAATGTTATGAAATTCAAATTCTTTATCCCTTTCACTAAGTTGAATCTTGTAACGGGATTATTCAATTTAGGATCTGTACTCAGTAACATAACAAGCAGCATTTTTTTCTTACTCTTTTTCTATAGCAGCTGCCAGATTTTTAAAGGGATCAGCAGCGAAAATGTATTTAATGTCAAAGTCGTACTTTGGTTAAGAAGATTCGGATGGCTTAATATTATTTTTACAGTAGCTATGGTTACAATTAACTTTTTTAATGCAAAAGATATGTATGCCTTCACTTACTCCGGAATATCATTTCTTTTTTTTGGCGGATTAATATTATTCGTAGTAGAATTTTTCAAAAAAGGTCTTGAACTTCAAAATCAAGCAGATTTAACCATTTAGTTATGCCGATAATAATCAACGTAGACGTGATGCTTGCCAAACGCAAAATGCAGTCGCAGGAACTTGCCGAAAAAATAGGCATTACACAAGCTAACCTTTCCATTCTCAAGACAGGGAAGGCAAAGGCGGTTAAGCTCTCAACCCTGGAAGCCATCTGCAAAGCGCTGGATTGCCAGCCCGGAGACATCTTAGAATATGTAAGAGATTAAGATTCTTTAAGATTTAAACTTAAAATTTTCTGTTAAAGTAAACTTTAACATTATAAAATCATATTAACATTCTTATAAATCATTAGCGACATTAAATCTAACCGCTAGATTTGAAAAAATTTTTTACCATGAGAAAATATCTGATTATTCCTTTACTGGCAATGCAATTTATTTCTTTTGCCCAAAAGAAAACAGACAATCTGAATTTTGAAAAAGTAGACAACAATCTTCCTATAAGCTGGGATGTTTTTGGTGATGCAAAAGCAAAAGTTTTTGCCGATACTGCCGAAAAGCAGGAAGGAAAATTCTCTGCTGCCATTGAGTCTGATGAAAATAACGGTTTCAAAGCCCTTGGTTTCACACTTCCGGAAAATTATGCCGGAAAAAGAATAACCGTTTCAGGATACATTAAAACTGAAAATATCACAGACGGTTTTGCCGGACTTTGGATGCGTATCGATCCTCAGGTTGCTTTCGACAATATGCAGAACAAAGGGATTAAAGGCACTAAGCCATGGACAAAATATGAAATAACCCTTACTATGTCTCCCGAAAATTCTAATAAAATTGTTTTGGGAGCTCTATTATCTGGAAAGGGAAAGATGTGGGTTGATAACCTGAAAATAAGTATTGACGGAAAAGATATTAAAAAGGCGAAGGTTTTTGAAAAGAAACTAACCAAAGCAGATGCAGATAAAGAATTTGATAACGGTTCCAGAATAAGCCATCTCAATTTAGATCCAAACAGTATCAGCAACCTGAAAAGTCTCGGCCTGATCTGGGGATATTTAAAGTATTACCATCCCAATGTTGCGGCAGGAAACTATAACTGGGATTACGAACTGTTCAGAATCCTTCCAAAAATCAATGGTGTTTCCGCAACAGAAAGAGATCAGGTTCTGGCAAACTGGATTAATGGATTGGGAACTTTCCAAACCGAAAAATCACCTTTTCAAGACGAAAAAGATATAAAAATAAAACCGGACCTGGATTGGATTACAAATTCAGGATTTTCAAAAGAACTGGAAGAAAAACTGCTACAGCTTAAAAATGCAAAGAGACCAAAAGTAAACTATTATGTGGATTTTGTCAGTGGTGTTAAAAATCCAGATTTTAAAAACGAAAAAGCTTATGAAAACATGACTTATCCTGATGAAGGATTCCGCCTGTTGGCTCTTTACAGATACTGGAATATGATTCAGTACTATTTCCCTTATAAAAACCTCATCAATGAAGACTGGAAAGGCGTGTTGCCGGAATTTATCCCAACATTCTTAAACGCAAAAAACGAAACGGAATATACCCTTGCCTCATTAGAAATCATCGCAAGAATCCATGACACTCACGCAGGAATCTGGGGGAATAACAAAGTGCTGGAAAAATATTTCGGCGAAAGAAATCCTCCGATGAAAGTAATATTTACTGAAAACAAATTAATTGTTGATGATTTCTACAACGATAACGTGAGTAAAGAAAGCGGACTTCAGAAGGGAGATGTGATTACTGAAATCAATGGTGAAAATGTAGAAAATATTGTTAAGAACAGATTAAAATATACACCGGCTTCCAATTATCCGACCCAATTGAGAAATATAGCCTACAACATTTTAAAAAGCAATTCCGAAAAAATTGCCCTTACCATTTCAAGAAACGGAAATACAGAGACAAAAACAATAAAGACCTATTCTTTCAAAGAGCTTAATTATAAAAAGAAAGAAAACGAATTTTTAAAAATGCTCGACAGCAATATAGCATATGTCTATATGGGAAGTGTAGATTCCAAAAATCTTGATGATGTTTTTAATCAGATTAAAACCACAAAAGGCCTGGTGATTGATTTCAGGAATTATCCTTCTGATTTCGTAACTGTTAAAATGGGAAAACTACTCAAACAAAACCCTACGGAATTTGTAAAATTCACCAATACTGACAACAGTCAGCCCGGACTTTTCACTTTCACATCAAACCAGAAAATCCCCGGAAGCGGAAACAATTTTTATAAAGGAAAAATTGCTATTTTAATCAATGAGATCACGCAGAGCAGTGCAGAATACCATACAATGGCTTTCAGGACAGCTCCAAATTCTAAAATTTTCGGTTCTACGACTGCAGGAGCCGACGGAAATGTTTCAGATATTGCACTTCCAGGAAATATTTCAACCATGATCAGCGGAATCGGCGTTTATTATCCGGACGGGACAGAAACCCAGCGAATAGGAATCGTTCCCGATGTTGAGGTAAAGCCGACGGTTGACGGAATTAGAAACAATAAAGATGAAGTACTGGAAAAAGCGGTGAATTGGATTAAAGAATAATTTTAAAACCCAATGAGGCAAGTAATTTCAAACTCAGATGATCAAAAACTTCCTTCGGGGAGTTTTTTTGTTTCTAAAACTTTCAAAAAACCTATCTTTGCCAACGAAAAATCAGACCAAATTACAGTCTGATATCTGAAGTCTAATATCTAACATCTAAAACAAATGTTTCGATCGCACACCAACGGAGAATTAACGCTCAAAAATCTTAATGAAGAAGTTACACTTTCAGGATGGGTACAGACCATCCGGGATAAAGGATTTATGATTTGGATCGATCTCCGGGATCGTTACGGAATTACCCAGCTGGTTTTCGATCAGGACCGTTCTTCAGCGGAACTCATGGAACAGGCAAAAAAACTGGGACGTGAATTTGTGATTCAGGTAACAGGAAAAGTGATTGAAAGGGTAAGCAAAAACCCCAATATCCCGACAGGGGAAATTGAAATTTTAGTTGAAAAACTAACCGTTCTTAATGAATCCCAGCTTCCGCCTTTCACCATTGAAGAAGAAACAGACGGTGGTGAAGAATTAAGAATGAAATACCGTTACCTAGACATCAGAAGAGCGCCGGTGCGGGATAAACTGATTTTCCGTCATAAAATGGCGCAGAAAGTAAGGAATTATCTTTCAGACGAAGGATTTATCGAGGTTGAAACACCGGTTCTAATTAAATCTACGCCGGAAGGGGCAAGAGATTTCGTGGTGCCGAGCAGAATGAACCCGGGCCAGTTTTACGCATTGCCGCAGTCTCCGCAGACTTTCAAGCAATTACTGATGGTGGGTGGAATGGATAAATATTTCCAGATCGTTAAATGCTTCCGTGACGAAGATTTAAGAGCCGACAGACAGCCGGAATTTACACAGATCGACTGTGAAATGGCTTTCGTGGACCAGGAAGATGTGATGAATGTTTTTGAAGGCATGACGAAAACCCTGATTAAAGACATTACCGGACAGGAATTCGGGACTTTCCCGAGAATGACGTTTGCGGATGCCATGCAGAAATACGGAAACGACAAACCGGATATCCGTTTCGGGATGGAATTCGTAGAACTGAACGATTTGGTTAAAGGGAAAGATTTTAAAATATTTGATGAAGCCGAACTGGTTGTCGGAATCAATGTGGAAGGCTGTGCAGACTACACAAGAAAACAGATCGACGAGCTTGTTGACTGGGTTAAAAGACCTCAGATCGGCGCTTCAGGAATGGTTTGGGCAAAATTCCAGAATGACGGCGTTAAGACTTCTTCGGTCAATAAATTTTATAACGAGGAAGACTTAGCAAAAATTATTGAAAAATTCGGAGCGAAAGAAAGTGACTTAATGCTGATCCTTTCCGGGAACGAACACAAAGTAAGAACCCAGCTTTCTGCGTTGAGAATGGAACTTGGAAACCGTTTGGGATTAAGAAAAGGAGACGTTTTCGCACCGCTTTGGGTGGTGGATTTCCCCCTGTTGGAATTTGATGAGGAAAGCGGACGATACCACGCCATGCACCACCCGTTCACTTCTCCAAAACCGGAAGACATCCATTTACTGGATACAGATCCCGGAAAGGCAAGAGCCAACGCTTACGATATGGTGTTGAACGGAAATGAAATCGGCGGCGGTTCGATCAGGATTTTTGATCGGGAGCTACAGTCAAGAATGTTTGATTTATTAGGATTCTCAAAAGAAGAAGCGGAAGCGCAGTTCGGATTCTTAATGAACGCCTTCAAATACGGAGCTCCGCCTCACGGTGGCCTGGCATTCGGGTTTGACCGCCTGGTAGCGATTCTTGACGGAAACGAAGTGATCAGGGATTACATCGCTTTCCCTAAGAACAATTCAGGACGGGATGTAATGATTGATGCACCGGCGGCCATTGCTGATGAGCAGCTCGATGAACTGGAACTGAAATTAAATTTAAAAGCATAAATTAGAAGCGGGGGTTTTTCTCCGCTTTTTTTATTTAAATCAATCATGACCGAAGAAATTCTTACTTACAATACGCCAAACTCAGAAGAAATCTTATCAAAAATACAGCAATACGAATTTAAAAGGATTTGGAAAAATAACTTAAAGAAAAACTATAAAAACCTTTTTTGGGGAATTTCATTTCTTTTATTATTTGCTTTTATGCTTTTTTACAAAGAATATTTTGGGTACTTTTTCTTAGGCGTAGGATTAATGTATTTTGTTATTTTCTTCAATTATCTTTTACTGTATACAAAAGCCAAAAAAAAATTTAATGATCTTTTAAACAGAGAAATCAAAGCCCTAAATCAAAATTCAAAAGATGTTATTTGGGAATTTTCCCAAAAATATTTCTCATTTAAAAATTATAAGTCTGAGTATAAATTTACATGGGAAACAATTACATATTGTATAATAGATAATCAATATCTCTATATTAAAGTAGACCCATACATCAATGTCATTTTAGACAAAGCCAATGTTGGTGAACATAATCTTAATTTAACACTGCAATACCTTCAGGCTAAAGCTTGTTTCAAAGAACTTAATTAAATACCACACACGCCGCAAACATATTTACACGGCACAATCATTGTACGCTCTTATTGAAAATCAAGACAATGAAAGCAATCTGGAACGGCGCCATTGGCTTTGGCTTAGTCAATATTCCCGTGAAGATCTATTCCGCCACGGAAACTACCAAATTAGACCTCGACATGCTGGATAAATCCGACTATTCCAATATCAAGTTTAAAAGGGTCAATGAAAGCACGGGTAAAGAAGTGAAATGGGAAAACATTGTAAAGGGTTATCTTATGGATGATAAATATATCATTCTCAATGAAGATGATTATGAAGCGGCAAGCCCTGAGAAATCCAGGATTCTTTCTATTGACCAGTTTGTAAAGGAGGAGGAGGTTGACTCTATCTATTTTGAAAACCCCTACTATCTGGAGCCGCAGAAAAATGGTGAAAGTGCCTACCGGCTTCTACTGAAAGCGCTGGCCAAAACGGAAATGGTCGGTATCGGGACTTTTGTTCTCCGTGAAAGCGAAGCTATCGGCATGATTCGCCCTTACAACGATGACATTTTAGTCCTGAACCGGTTACGGTTCGCCCAGGAAATACGGGATTACAATGATCTTAAAATCCCGGCTAAAAAAGCACCTAAACCTGCCGAGCTTAAAATGGCCGTTAATCTTATCGAACAACTCTCCCAGGAATTTGACCCTGCAATGTACAAAGACTCCTATTCTGATGAGCTGATGAAGATCATCAAACAGAAAGCAAAAGGCAAGACCGTAAAATCCAAAAAGATTGAACCTGTCAAAGACGGTAAAGTAGTTGATTTAATGGCTCAGCTGAAAGCCAGTTTACAGAATTCTAAATCTAAAAATGCATCCTGATGGCTCTACAAGACTATAACAGCAAGCGAAAATTTGATGAAACCAGCGAACCTAAAGGTAAGGCTAAAAAAAGCAAGGATCAATTGATTTTTGTGATTCAGAGACATGCCGCTTCACGGCTTCATTATGACTTCCGGCTGGAAATGGACGGTGTCCTGAAAAGCTGGGCCGTTCCGAAAGGCCCGTCGTTAAATCCGAAAGACAAACGCTTGGCTATGATGGTGGAAGACCACCCTTATGACTATAAAGATTTTGAAGGGAATATCCCTGAAGGGAATTACGGAGCCGGACAGGTAGAAGTCTGGGACAGCGGAACCTATGAGCCTCTGGATGAAACCAGCAAGCTTTCTGATGAAAAAGAAATGCTTAAAGAATTAAAGTCAGGATCGCTGAAGTTTGTCCTGCATGGTAAAAAATTGAAAGGCGAATTTGCTTTGGTTAAAATGAAAAATTCCGAAGGCAATGCCTGGCTGCTCATTAAGCATAAAGATGATTATGCAGAAGAACATTACGATGCAGAAGAACATACTTCCTCCAAATCTGAAGTTTCTAAATTCCTTGAGGAAAAAAAAAGCCTAAAAACGGGCAAAAAACACACATAATCCCTTATAAAAGATTCAAAGATCCCGGTGGCCTGAATGAAGAGAAAAAACTTTCTTCTTTTATCCGCCCGATGCTTGCCAAACTTCATGATGAGGCATTTGACCATAAAGACTGGATCTTCGAAATCAAATGGGACGGCTACAGGGCCGTTGCCGACCTCAGCAAAGATGAACCACTGTTCTATTCACGAAACAGGATTTCCTTCCTGTCGAAATTTAAAAAAGTAACTGACGATTTCAGCAAACAGCAGCATAAAATGATCCTTGACGGTGAAATTGTGGCTTATGATTCCCATGGCAGGCCTAATTTCCAGCTGTTGCAGCAGGTTATGGATAATCCTGACCTCGCTTTGGTATACCAGGTTTTTGACCTGCTCTGGCTGAACGGGCATTCTACGGAAAACCTTCCGCTGATCCAGCGTAAAGAACTTTTAAAGGAAGCTTTAACCGAAACGGAAGCGATCCGCTATTCCGATCATGTCAATGAAAAAGGAATCAGTTTTTTTGAGGAAATGAACAAAATGAAGCTGGAAGGCATGATGGCCAAGAAAGCTGACAGCGTTTATACGGAAAACCACCGGACCACCGACTGGCTGAAAATTAAATTTTCCAATACGGACGAAACTGTTATCTGCGGCTTTACAGAGCCCAGAGGTTCCCGAGAAGGCTTTGGCGCCTTAATCCTTGGTAAATATATTGACGGCGAACTGATCTACTGCGGCCATACCGGTACCGGCTTCAGCCATGAATCCCTACTGGAAATTCATGAAAGGCTTGATAAAATCGCTGTTAAAGATTCGCCTTTTGAACATAAGCCTAAAACCAATTCCCCCGTTACCTGGGTGCGCCCGGAACTGGTGTGTGAAATTAAATATTCGGAAATTACCAACGACGGTATTTTCAGACATCCTGTTTTTCTTACGATCCGTGAAGATAAAGAACCGGGAGAAGTCACTGGTACCATCCGATCCATCACTGAAAAACCTGAAGATATGAAACCTAAAACTACTGTCCCGAAAAAAAATAAAGCGTCTGATGACGAAACAGAAATTACGCTAAACCGGCACAAGGTAAAACTCACCAATCAGGATAAAATCTATTTTCCGGAAGATGAGGTGACCAAAGGTGATATTGTAGAATATTACCAGTCGGTTGCAGAATATATTTTACCGTATCTTAAAAACCGTCCTTTATCATTAAATCGTTTTCCTAACGGCATTGAACAACAGGGGTTTTATCAGAAAGATGCCAGCGACAATATTCCGGATTGGATTAAGACAACCGAAGTATTCTCGGATTCTACTGATAAGTATATCGATTATATTATCTGTAATGACAAAGCTACGCTGGCCTATCTTAATAATTTAGGCTGTATTGATATGAACCCGTGGAACAGTGCAATCCCTGACCTGGAACATCCGGATTATCTGGTGCTTGATTTAGATCCTTCAAAAAAGAATACTTTCGATGATGTTATTGAAACGGCTTTGCAGGTCAATGAGGTTTTAAAATCCGTTCAGATAAAGGGATACTGCAAAACTTCAGGCAGCACCGGAATTCACATTTATATTCCGATGGGCGGAAATTACGATTACGACCAGGTAAAAGATTTTGCCTACATCCTGATGAAACAGGTCCATGAAAAACTTCCGGAAATCACCACGCTTGAGAGGAGCCTGCAGAAAAGAAGCACGGATAAAATCTATCTGGATTATCTTCAGAACCGGCAGGGACAAACGTTAGCCAGTGTCTACAGCATAAGGCCGAAAGAAGGCGCATCCGTTTCTGTGCCGCTGGAATGGTATGAGGTAAAGCCGGGCTTAAAATCAACTGATTTTACTATACACAATGCCTTGGAAAGAATCAAGGAAAAAGGCGATCTGTTTAAACCGGTTTTAGGAAAAGGGATTGATATGATGAAGGCGTTGGAATTGTTGCAGAATATGGAGTAATTCCTTAATTTCGGCAATCTTTAATACAGCTAATAATCATGGATCAAAATACTGTTATCGAATTTGCTTTCAATGAAAAATCAGAACTTTTATTTTAAATATGTCTGGAAAAAAGATTTAAAAGCTGGTTAAAAATTACAATCTGTGCCATTATATTTTTATTCTTAGGATTTTATCCAATAGAAAATTTTGACACAAGTTTGCTCTACTATTATTTTAAATATGGCGGAATTTTTCTTGCTGGTCTTTCTATTATTTTGATTTTCAATTACTTTACTTCTAAAAAGAAATTCAAAAAGGAAATTAATAAAAAGATTGAAAAATTTAAATTTAAAGATGATCCTCATTTTATAATACTCAATGAGAAAGAAATAGAATTTAAAAATCCGTCGACAACTATAAAATCTATTTGGGAAAACACTTCATATATATTGTCCGGTGATTATATGATTATTACTCCTTTAAATAATTTATGCTTCATAGTACATAGGTCTGAAGTTACTCAAGAAAAATTTAAAACTATATTAGAATACCTTCAGAAAAATTCTAAGGCAACAAAATAATTAAGGCAGTTTCGCCACCAGGCTTTCCGGCAACACTTTTAAAATCAGATAGATCATTTTCCATTTAAGATTCGGGACAATAATAAAAGAATTTCCTGCATTGATAATATGTTTTGCCACGTAATCAGGTTCCATGATCAAATATTCATTCAGCCTTAATCCTTTATTGATTTTGGTCCGGATATATCCAATGACCAGAGCATTGACTTTAATATTCCGTGAAGTTAATTCCTGTCTCAAACCTGCTAAATAAGTAGTGAAAGCTGCCTTTGTGCTCCCGTATACGAAATTGCTTTTTCTGCCCCGTATTCCCGAAAGTGAAGAAAGCCCGATGATTCTTTCTAATTTTTTATTGCTTTCATCCATGGCAATGATATTCAAGATGGAAACGGCTCCCATATAATTGACCATCATCATCTGCTGAGCGCTCCTAAAATCTCTTAATGCGTCTTCATTACCCACCAGAAAACCTGCTGCATACACTACAATATTAGGTCTTGTAGTAAGGTCATCGTAAAATTTCTGATGTGAATCAAAATCAACGGCATCGAAATATAAAACCGTCACTTCTGCACTCAGGTTATTTACCTGTATAAATTCATCCAATGATTTTGTATCTCTGGAAGCCGCGAGTACGGTAAATCCTTTCGCAGTGTACTGTCTGATGCATTGTTTGGCAACGTCTGAATTGGCACCGAGAATGAGAACGGTTTTGTGAGGATCAGATTTCATCAGGCAAAGGTAATGTAAACCGTAAATTTAAGGAAAGATTGTGTGTAATTATAAAAACATCGGATGCTTTGCACTGAACCCTGGGGGAAGATCTCAGTTTATGTGTGTATCTTAAATCAGGTCAGGAATTAACTTTATACAATAGATGTGAACTCCAGGTTTATAAAAAAACAAGTAATACGATCATAAAAAGTTTCGGCGGGGTGAGCTTTGCTCACCCCGCCGAACCGGATATTGTAAACTGAAAAACTAGTTTTTCTCAGTCTCGATTTCTTTTTTGTCTGCAGATTTCTCTGCCGTTTTTGTCTTATCTCCGAAACGTGTCTCCGTAAATTCTCTTGAAACAGCTGCTTTTTCGAATTTCAGTTTTCCTGATAAAGTTTCAATGACAAAACCGTCATCCTGAACCTGGGCAATTCTCCCGTGAAGACCTGATGTAAGGACTACCCTTGTCCCCACTTTTAGGGTTTCCTGAAAACTTTTTTCCTGCTTCTGCTTTCTCATCTGAGGCCTGATCATCAGGAAATAAAACCCTACGAACATTACCCCCATCATGATCAGCATCATGGATGAATTTCCTCCCTGGGCAGGAACCTGTAAAAAAACGGATAATATACTCATGGTATTAAGGTTGGATATTCGCAGTGAATGTTAACTTAACCGGTGCTTTTTCTACGTTGGCAAATACATCGGCATATTTATTAACGTTTCCTTCAAAGTTCGATGAATCGAAATGCAAGGTAATTTTTCCTTTTTTACCAGGCATAATCGGTTCTTTCGTAAAATCAGGAACTGTGCATCCGCATCCGGGTTTTACTTCAGAAATCACCAAAGGATTGGTCCCGGTGTTGGTCACTTCATATACATGTTCTACTTTATCCCCTTTTTTAATCTTCCCGAAATCAAAGTTGCTTTCAGAAAGAGCAATCGTGGTTGACGGCTGGCTGGAAGCCGGAGCAGCTGTTGCCTGAGCTGAAACCGGAGTGGCAGCAGAAGAATCAGTAGGAACTGTAGCAGGGGCGCGGGCGCCTGATGCCGTAGAATCAGCAGGAGCGGTTTCCGTAGCTGCCGTTTCTTTATTTTCCTTTTTGCATGAAACTAAACCAAGGCCTATGATAGACAAGGCGATAATTGATAACGTCTTTTTCATAACTAATTTATATTCTATTTTGATCTTTACAATATTTATCTAAAATTCCGTTAACGAAGATATTTGAACGGTCCGTCGCATATACTTTGGCAATTTCGATATACTCATTAATAATAACTCTTGAAGGGGTAAAAGGAAAATTATCCAATTCCGTAATTGCTGTTGACAAAATAACTTTATCCATCAGGGCTACCCTTTCCAGATCCCAGTTTTCCAGCCTTTCTTTCAGTTTCTTCTCATTATTTTCCCAGCTGTCCAGCGTATTTCTCAATAACTTTAAAGCAAACGTTTTATCCTCATCATCCTTAATCATTTTAATTAAAGTTCTGCTTTCTTCATTTTCTTTCAGAAAACCAATGGTTTTCTGAACCATTGAGTTGGCAATGTGGATATCATCATACCAGGAAATTTCCCGGTCTCCAAGATAATCATGAAAATCATCATTTTCTGCAATATATCTTAAAAACAGTTTTCCGATGAATTTCTGGTCTTCTTCAAAAGAATACCCTTCTTCTTTCATAAAATCCTGATATCGCTTTCCCCCCGTCATTCTCTGAAACGTTTTCACCAAAAGATCATCGTGCAGATCCCATTTCAGTTCTTTATGCTGACCTGTAAAAAATAACCGTTCAGGATTTTCTTCCAGTTTCTGTAAGACCTGATTGTTGATGAATTTTTGATTAGGATTGGTATTTGCATCAGATTTGATGTATTTGTTCTTCCCAATTTCAATCTGGTTTTCTGCCAGTTCTTTAAGAGCAACGAGAAAATTCAGTTCATAAATATAGAGATGATAGATTTTCTCTATTCCAGTAAACATATTTTTCTCTAATACGTCAAACTTTATGGGGTTTTGATAATACGAGTACACAGCCTGTACTGCTTTTTCACGGATTTGTCGTCTTCCTAACATTCAAAGAGCTTTTTATGGGGGCAAAGATACAAAATTTAAAATGGATGAAATTCTCTGGCTGAAGACATTTTTCGTAATTTTGTAAAACTTTATGAAAGCGTTAAAAACCCTGAACCCCTATTTCTGGAAACACAAAATATTATTATTTTGGGGGGTATTATTCATCATTACCAGTAATTTTTTCAACATCTATAAAATCCAGTTCGTGGGGAAATCCGTTGATGAACTCACCAAGAACGGAAATCTCGGATTCAACCAACAGGTTCTGGTCTATGTAGCCATTATTGTCGGCTGTTCTTTACTTACGGGATTTTTCACCTTTATGATGCGGCAGACGATCATCGTAGCCTCAAGACGGATCGAATATGAACTGAAAAATAAAATCTACCGCCATTATCAGGATCTTTCTTTGACGGATTATAAGCAGACCACAATCGGAGATTTAATGAATCGTCTAAGCGAAGATGTGGTTGCAGTACGGATGTATCTCGGCCCTGGCGTGATGTACGTGGCGAATCTGATCGTACTTGTCATCATTACGGCCATCTATATGCTGAAGACCGATGTTTCCATGACCCTCTGGACATTGCTTCCGCTTCCTATTTTATCGTATGCGATTTATAAAGTAAGTTCTGTGATCAACAGAAAATCGAAGATTATGCAGAAAAGCCAGTCTGCTATTTCAACTTTTGTCCAGGACAGCTTTTCAGGGATCAGAGTGGTTAAATTTTTTGCCCGTGAACAATATATTGAAAAGAATTATGGCGTAAAAGTGACCGATTATCAGGACAAAGCCCTTGATCTGGCTAAAACGGAAGCCTACTTTTTTACCATCATCCTGTTTGTCATCGGGCTGCTGAATGTTGCCATCATATGGATCGGCGGCCAGAAATATATCGCCGGAGAGCTGAGTATCGGTAAAATTGCCGACTTCTTTATGTATATCAATACCCTGATTTTTCCTTTCTCTATGGTCGGCTGGGTAACTTCCGTGAATCAGAGGGCAGAAGCATCCATGCAGAGAATCAATGAATTTATGGATAAAAAATCCGATGTCGTCAATAACAATTTTGAAAAATATCGCATTAAAGGCAATATTGAATTCAGGAACGTTTCTTATGTGTATCCCAATACAGGAATTAAAGCACTCGACAACATCAGCTTTACCGTAAAAGCAGGAGAATCTTTAGCCATTATGGGGAAAACCGGAAGCGGGAAATCTACCATTGCCCTTCTGCTGTGCAGGCTGATTGATCCTACAGAGGGTGAAATTTTAATTGACGGCAGGAATCTGAAGGAACATAATCTGGAGAATTACAGAAATTCCATCGGATATATTCCGCAGGAAAGTTACCTCTTCTCCGATTCTATTGAAAACAACATCGGTTTCGCCATTGACCGGCCTACCCATGAACAGGTAGTGGAATATGCAAAAATCGCTGATGTTGATAAAAATATAACAGGGTTTAAAGAACAGTACAAAACAATGGTAGGGGAACGCGGCGTCATGCTTTCGGGAGGCCAGAAACAGAGAATCTGCATTGCGAGAGCCCTTATCAAGAACCCGAACATTATTATTTTTGACGATTCTTTATCTGCTTTGGATACCGAAACAGAACAGAATATTCTTGAAAATATTGACAGGAAAATCATTGATGCAACCTCCATAATTATCACACACAGAGAGTTCAGTGCCCAGAGAGCAGATAAGATTATCAACCTTACGGAAATTAACAATTCCTTAACCGCATAGCGGTTTCATTCACAAATGTTAAATAAATCATAAAAATAATTTTGTGATTAAAAGAAAACTTTTATATTTGTTCTTAACAAGATTAAAAAATATCTAACAATGAGTGAATACAAGGAACGCCATGAAAATGAAATTTTCACTAAGGTGTTAAAAGCAGGGAGAAGAACTTATTTCTTTGATGTGCGCGAGACGAAAGCAGGGGATTATTATCTTACGATTACCGAAAGTAAAAAGAACTTCGGAGAAAATGGAGAAGCCACATTTGAGAAACACAAAATTTATCTTTATAAAGAGGATTTCAAAAGTTTCCAGGAGATGTTTAATGAATCTACAGATTTCATCATTAACGAAAAGGGAGAGGATGTAATATCAGAAAAGCATGACAAAGACTTCAAAAGCAGATCATACACGATTGATTCTGACGACGAAGTTTAAAATAATTAAAAAAAACACAAGCATCTGAAAAAGATGCTTTTTTTGTGTTCAAAATTAGAAAATCTACTTATTAAAGGTACACTTTTATCAGTGTACCTTTATCATTAGCAAGCTTTTTAAAAAACTCACTCTTTATCTGGGAAAGTATTGTAGGATCCTGAATTTCATTATCTTTTGCCAATAATAAAAACTTTAGATAAAACTTCAGCAGATTTAGGATCGTCATCTGCAAAAGGTAAAAACAACCTTCCTCTATGCTGTGAATGCACCGGAAGAATCGATAAATATTTCCCAGGATTGGTGAAATTCATTCTTCGACACGAGGTCGAAAAAAATCATAAAAAAAGTCTGTTTTCACTAGTTGTGAGACAGACTTTTATTGATAAAAACAGCTTTGGTAAGCTTTATATTTATTTTATTTTTTAACAATTTTAAATGTTTTCACTTCATTATCAGAAGTTACTTTTACTAAATAAGTTCCAGCAACTAAATTAGAAGTATCAATTTTAAATTCTTTAGCATTTAATTCCTTAACAAACACTTGCTGACCTATCATATTATAGATTACTACAGAAGTAATTGTTTTATCATAAGAAAGGTTTAAAAAATCTTTTACAGGATTTGGGAATAATAATGGGCTAGATTTAGATTGAGCAAAAGAATCTGAAGCTAAAATACCGTTTAAATTATAAACTCGAACATGACCTGAATTGGTACCGTTTCCGTCATTATAATTGGAACCAACAGCTAAAATACCTTCATCTGATGACAAGGAAATACCATAACCACAATAGTCACCTGCAGCTTCTCCATTAATATCCGAGCCTATTTTTGTCCATACACCTGAAATATTACGATAAACACGAACATGACCTGAATCAGTACCGTTTCCATCATTTTGATAAGCACCAATAGCCAGAATGCTTCCGTCTGCTGATAAAGAAACGCTATGACCACTATAATCATTTGCAGCTTCTCCATTAATATCAAATCCTATTTGTGTCCACACACCTGAAACATTACGATAAACGCGAACATGACCTGAATCAGTACCATTTCCATCATTTAGACGTGCGCCAATAGCTACAATACTGCCATCTGAAGATAAAGCAACACTTCTGCCACTTTGATCATTTGCGGCTTCTCCATTAATATCAGCTCCTATTTTTGTCCAAACACCTGATACATTTTGATATACACGAACATGACCTGAATCAGTACCGCCTCCATCATTTTGAGCGGCACCAATAGCTACAATACTTCCATCCGATGATAAGGCAATATTATAACCGCTATAATCATTTTCAGCTTCTCCATTAATGTCAGCTCCTATTTTTGTCCAAACACCTGATATATTTCGATACACACGAACATGACCTGAATTAGTACCGTTTCCTCCATTATATCGAGCGCCAATAGCTACAATACTTCCATCTGATGATAAAGAAATACTTTCACCACTTTGATCATATGAAGCTTCTCCGTCGATATCAGCACCTATTTGTGTCCAAACACCTGATACATTTTGATACACACGAACATGACCTGAAAGATTACCATTTCCATCATTTGCATTAGCACCAATAGCTACAATATTGCCATTTGATGATAGAGAAACACAAACACCACTTAAATCAACATTTGCTTCTCCATCAATATCAGCACCTATTTGTGACCAAACACCTGATACATTTTGATACACACGAACATGGCCTGCATCATCAGTACCACTTCCATTATTTTGAGCGGCACCAATAGCAATAATATTTCCATTTGATGATAAAGAAACACTCCTACCACTATAATCATTTGCAGCTTCACCATTAATATTTGATCCTATTTGAGTTTGTCCAAAACAAAATAATGGGAATAATAAAACAATAATTGTTTTTTTCATAATTTATTTAATTTGAATTCTTTTTCAGATGATTTTTTTGTTTTTAATAACAACACATCATTATGATGATTTTTCATGTTGTGGACTGCAAAAATATACTTTCTTTATGGAGGGGTCAAACAATTAATTAAAATTTGAATACCACATAGTGTTTTATTAATAAATATTAGTAATGACGCAAAAACTTAAAAAAAACACTGAACTTATTTAAGAAAAATCCCCATTACCTAGCCTGAGATTAAATGCACCAAGAATTTATTAAATAAAGTACTGCATTTTAGAATAAAATATGATTTAAAGTGGAATGTAGGAATATTATAAAATAAAAAAGTACACTTTTAAAAAAGTGTACTTTTTTAGTTCCGGAATTTTAAAATGTCACATCACTTCTCTCCTGATTTGAGATAGGATTGTGGGGTCCTGTATTTCACTGTCTCTTGCCAATAACAAGACTTTAGACAGCACTTCAGCAGATTTCGGGTCATCATCCGCAAAAGGCAGAAACAGTCTTCCCCTGTGCTGGGAATGAACAGGAAGAATCGAGAGATACTTCCCCGGGACCTGATGCACAACGGCACTGCCCAGATGCACGCTGTATTCTGCCATCTGCCCTTTAATCAATACATGGGATCCTTCAATGCTTATATTATCCAGATTAAATAATCTTGCCGTTTCCTCCATTAATACAGCCCTCATTTCAACAGATGAATGGCTGGCTTCCGGATCTACTCCGCCTACATGGGCCACGGAAACCACCAAATCTATATCACGCATCACTTCTGAAAACACCCTGGAATTAATTTCTTCAAAAGGAATATTCTTATAATCTTTCAAAGAATGGAATTCTATGGTTTCCAGTGTCGGACTTTCCACGTCAGCCGGTGAAAACCAATCTGCCACCGCGTATAGCTTTACCTGGAAACCTTCTTTATGGTACACCTTCTGCAGACCTTCTTCATAATCCACTTTCCAGCCTCTTGTTTTTAATAAAGCCAATGCCTGTTTCGGCTGAATCTGATGTCCCGCATAACGGCGGGATACCGATTTTTCCTGCAATTCATCCGGAGTGGGAATATATAGTTCCCTGAAAATCTGTTTAAATGGCTGAATCAGTTTTTTATTAAAACAGTAATGCTGGAAATCACTCCAGACCGAATACTGATGCAGATCTACACAGTGAGCAATCCTTAGGGTATTAGCTTCCCTTAACTCATGAATTTCACCCTGGGCATCGACCAAATTCCCGTCGTGGAAAAACCCCATCTTATAATCATCTGAAATAAATACCAGTTTTTCCAGATGCTTTACAATAACCGGATGTTCAAAAAGATTGATGATTTCCGCATACAGGAATTCGTCGCCCCGTACCATGGCTTCTTCCAGCCCTTTCCGGGAACGGCTCCACTGTTCGCGCATAATTTTCCGGTTATTTGCCAATTCTACGACAGCCGGATCTTTTTTAATTTTCGGGGGAATTGATTTTAACTGTTTATCATCTCTGAAAACCGCCAAATCCGCTTTTCCGTCTTCTTCAATAAATAAGCCGACCGTAACACCGTCAATGGTCACCTGGGTTTCTTTTGACAAAAGATTCTGAATCTGTCTGGTTTCCATTGCCCAGGTTAACCGGATCGGATCCGGATATCCTGCATTCCGGGCTAAGTTTTCCAGCGCTACACGAATTGCCAATGCTTCGCTTGCCTGCTTCATCGAGCCGAATTCTTTACTTTCTTTTTTAAACTGCTGAATATATTCGTACCGGCTTAAAACATCTTTTTCAGGATTTGTCTTGCTTAAAGGCACCAATCCGTACACCCGGAGATAATCCTGATCACGTTTATCTTTTACTTTCGCGGTAACTTCCTTTATTTTTAAGCTTCCCGTTAAGGTATCAGAATACAATCTGGCTCTTCGATGCCCGTTTCCGTCAGAAATATATTTCGCTGAATCGTATAACATTTCCCACCGTGTTTTTCCCAGTTCTTTATAGGCCTTTGTAAACCAGTCTTTATCCACAGCACCATCCTGAAATTCCTGGACATCTACCGAGGAATATTTCGCCACCTCACTCTCAAGACCTGAATTCTGCGCCTGATAAGAATTTGTTTTTGTATGGGCATGCATCCACCAGATTGCAGAATCCAAACCTTTCCATCCTAAATAATTACTGATCAGCTGCTGCCATTGCGGAGCATAGACCGCAGCCTGAATCAGACGAAGTTCTGTAATGTTTTCTTTCTTCAGCATCTCGTTAAATGACTTCTGCGTATCGGTTTCCAAAGGGAAACAATTAGTGAGCAGATAAGAAAACAATTTCTGCTTTGTCATACTGTCACTGCTATAACTGTAAATATAATTTGCATACAGATTGCCTTTTCCCAAACCTTTCAGAATTTGCACAAAACGTTCAGCGCCATAAATCGACTGGAATTCCTGGACAAAATGAGAAACCGAAGTACCTGCGTCGCCGCGAATCAATTCTATATCCAGAAATTTATTTTGAATTTCATCAACGATCGGTTTCAGGAAAGGAAATGCTTCCAGGTATTTTTCGCTATTATGATAGAATTTCGTTGTCGTAAGATCTCTGATGGCTCTGTCTGCCGTAAAAATCCCTTCATATAATTCATCTTTGGTAATGATCTGCAGTTCATATGCTTTGCAGAACAGATACAAAGCAGGAACTGTATGTTTTATGTTTTCTTCCAGTCCGTTGAACTGCATCCATCGGTATAAATTCCAGACCTTTACAAACTGTTCATTATTCAGCTTCTTCAATGGAATCGCCTGTAAAAATACATTGAAAAAGCCCTGGTGCTGCCAGCCGTCTCCATTGTAGCCGTAATAATAATCCTCTCGCTTTGCTTTATAGCTGATCACCTCTTTTGGAAGATTGGCAAAAAGAGTACTGGACGCACCGATCAGAAAATCATTCCGTTCCTGAAATGGAAATTTATATTCCAAAGATTCGAGAATCGTTTTAATCGGATTATTCCAGTAGTAATCATTTTTAAGAGGGTTCGGGATAATATCTTTGTGATAAAACACATAATTTTCAAGGAAATCCCGGAATTTTTTGCGGTCACAATTATCTGCAAATGTAAGCAGAAATAAGTCTCTGGGTTCCAGCCCGGAATCTTTAAACCATTGTTCCCAGACCTCATGCAAAGGGTAGTTTTCTGCCAGCTGCTCACCAGTAAAACCATCCGTATTTCTTTTGATCTGACGAAAGCTGTTGCCCATCAATTCCTTTGTTAAAGAACCGTTCCAGTCTTCTGTTTCGTATTCATAGTTCTTATGTTCAAGAAACAGCTCATACAGTTTTTTTAATTCCTTTTTAATATGACTCTGCGGTTGCGTAAAACCATATTGATCATTTTTTGTTGCTCTTGCATACACTGAATCAGCATCTACTTTTGGCAGTTCATATTTTGATTTAACCGAAGGATCGTAGAAGCCAAAACCGTTTTCGGCAGAAAGAACCTCTTTATTCCCGGAAGGATTTAACTGATCCAGTAAGCCCTGCTCTCTTTCAGAAATTTTTGTTTTTTCTGAATACTGCTGAAGCCACTGATTGGTCTGAGCCGGCATTCTCTTGTCTTTCTGAAGCTGAAGCATGATATCCAGCGATGCTGTTCTCTGCTCTATATCACCTTTTGCCATCAATTCACTGACTAAAGGTTCCAATACGGCATCTTCCTGTTTCGTCATCAGCTCGATAAGTTTTTTACGGAGGCTGCCGCCTTTTCTTTTAAACAGATCATAGAAAGTCATTATCTCTTCTTCATTCAGGGGATTTTGCTGCAATACATTAATTCCTGAAGCCACCATAGATTCTCCCCTGTCTTTTATGATTTTAAAGGCAAATTCTTTTTGGAAAGGGGTAACCGCTTTTTTCTTTTTCTCAAAATTATAGGAATAAGAATAACAGTAGAAGTCATCCAGGATATTTCTAGTTAACTGCTCACGTAACGGCAATTCAAACTGATCAAAATAGGACAATACCAAATCCAGTTTTTCGCGGTCTTCACCTACCAGATAGAACATGGATGCATACAGATCGCTTTTATTAAATACCGCATTCTGCCACGAGAAAACTTTTCCTTCAAATTTCTTTTCCTTAACCTCTATGGTCTGGGAAAATTCATGAAGTTTTTCAAAGAGGTCCGGATAATCAGGATGATTGATATAAAACTTTGTTCTTGCATTGGCATTTAAGAGCGAAACCAATGCTTTCCCTGCGAATGCCAGTACCTGAAGATCACCATCAATTATCGCTTTATAAAGGATCGGCATCTCAATATAAGGATCGCCGGTTTCTGTCGCAAACTTTATAGCCAGACACTTTTTTTCCACATTCCCTTTATCAAATAACTGATTCAGATAAGGAACTGTTTTTTCAACATCCCACACGCCCTGAACCCAAAGTGCCATATAAACTTCATTGTTATTTTTGCTTTTTACAGCTTCGGAAATCTGTTCAGGGTTGCTGAAATAATTATTCGCCAGTGAAACGATATTTTTCACAACAGTTTCTTTTTCAGACTCCCAGCCGAGGCCTGTCCAAGTTCCGACAGCACGTACTGCAGATGAGAAACGAGTAAGTTTATTTTCGACGATTACATTAACCATATATTGCAGTGCTTCCGTCCCGGTTTCGTCCAGGGATTCTAAAACGGTCTGCCTTAAACCTTCCTGACGCTGGGCTGCCAATAAAAGTTTTTCCACCAGTTCCCAACAATGCTTTTGCTCACTGTTCAGTAAAGCCTGAATGATATTTCGAGAAACTTTCCCTTCGGGGTGCTTATTGAAAATAATATCTTCAATTAACTGATAAATTTTTTTATTCCCCGTATCGATGGCCGCCGACCAGATATAAAACTGGCTCGAATTATTTGACAGCTGGTTATCATAAATAATCTGCTCCTCCAGCGAAAGATCGTAGGATTGATAACCCGAACTGTATGAATAAACAGTCGGAAGCTCCAATAAAGACCTGAGTAAATTGACCTGATTCAGCAGAACAAATTTTTCATTATTCGGGGCACGGAATGAACGGCGGTTATAACCTGTCTGGTACATTTTGTAAGGCATTCTATTCCAAGCATATTTTACCAAGCTTGCGTGATTACCAAAAAAATATACCAGCAATTCATAATAATCCTGATCTTCCCAGATATCAGCTTTGATATATTTTTTTAATTTTTCAGCTTCCGTGGAGCCGAGCGTAATTTCTTCATAATAATTATTTTTGCTCAGGAACAACAATCCGAGTTCCGCCACTTCTTTTTTCAGTTTGGGTTTAGAAAAAAGTTTGGAAAGCAGTCCTTTTTCCGCCTGTTCCTTGAGATCTTTCTTTAACTTCTTGTGATAGTCAACAATTTTTTTCGATTTTAATTTTTCGCTGATTTCCATAGTGTAGATGTGTGATTTAGTATAATGAGTTACCAATAGCTTCCCGCTAAAAATGTAAGCCTGATAAAGGTAAAGGTGTGTTGTAAACTTAAGTCGATGATGTGTGTGATATTTTCGATGGGCTGGTCATTGTAAAACACTACGAAAATTCCGTCCTCGAAAGCCTGAATGGCATTTTCCTGAGCTTTTTCTAGGTCAGCTCTTTGTTGATTATAAATATTTCCGAAACCCGCTTTCCCTGTGTCCGTAAGGATATTTAAATAATTTTCATTCGGAATTTTAGAACAGTCTTCATCTTCTGCTTCAAACGATTTTGCCTTGAATGCTTCTACCTGCTGCTGAACAACCCGCTTTAAAAGATCTTCTAATGAAATTCTGCTTTCATGATGATTAATTTCAAGCTTTTGCTCCGAAAGGACAGGATGTCTTTTGCCCAACTGTTTTACAGTTACCTTTATTTCCATATATTTTGCAGATTGTCATCTTAAAAATAGGAAAATATTTTTACTACCACATTTTATATTTTTCAATTATTTCCACTCATAAATAAACTTATGAGTTCTGATTACATTGAAAATCATGATCTGAAAAAAAGTTCACAATAAAAGGCCGGAAAACAAAGGATATTAAAATAAACCAGCAATCTGGAAACGAAAAAAGCATACTTTAAAAGTATGCTTTTAGGGTGAATGAGGGGTCTCGAACCCCCGACCTTCGGAACCACAATCCGACGCTCTAACCAACTGAGCTACAATCACCGTTTTGTGAGTGCAAATATAGGGAATGTTTTTTAATTACCAAATAATTCCGTCAAAATTTTTCATCGCAATCAGCTTCTCAGACGTAAATCCCTCAGCATAAGTCACTCCGGATAACCGTCCCAGATCCTGGGCACGGTAGGTCAGGCTTTCAAAGAAATCTTTAGAAGTAATTGGCGTTTCCGGCTCTTTAGAAGCAGGATCATAAAACTGGGTTTTATATGCCATACAGGCTTGGATTTTCTGATCCAGATATTCCGAAATATCGATTACAAATTCCGGTTTAATATTCTTCCACTGGATATAATGAAAAATCTGTTTCGGCCTCCAGACTTCCTGATGTTCTCCATCCAGAATGGTTTCAATTTTTCTCAATCCTGCTAAAAAGCATGCATCGGACACTAATTTTGCCCCTTTCGCATGATCCGGATGCCTGTCATCAACAGCATTCGCCAACACGATTTCCGGCTGGTATTTGCGTACCATTTTTACGATCTCCATCTGATATTCTTCAGAATTCACTAAAAAACCGTCTTTCAATCCAAGATTTTCCCTGGCTGAAACTCCAAGAATTTTTGTAGACTGCGCTGCCTCCTCTTTTCTGGTTTCATCAGTTCCGCGTGTTCCGAGTTCTCCTTTGGTAAGATCCACTATGGCACAAACCTTTCCTTCTGAAACCATTTTGGCAATCGTTCCGCCACATCCTAATTCCACATCATCCGGATGTGCCCCGAATGCAAGTATATCTGTCTTCATATTTTAAAGATAAGAATTAAACAAAAACTTCCCAAACCTAACGATCGGGAAGTTTTATTATCTGTTGTCAGATTAAAATTATTTATTAATCTCTGCATTCAGTTTTACAGCGTCCTGGTAAGTAGGATCCAACTGTACTGATTTCGCTACATAATCTTTAGCTTTCGCAGGATCAGAATCTTTATTCATATAGGCTACTGCAAAGTAAGCATACGCTAAGGTTTGTTTACTCGCTTCCTGTTCTGCAGGCTTTACCGTAGAAATATATTTCTCGTAAGCCATTTTTGCAGCATCATTATTTCCTGCCTGCTGATAAGAGTAGCCTAAACTGTAATATCCGGGTGCCCAGTCTGGAAGAAGTGCATTCATTTTCTGCCATGTCATGATGGCTCCGTCCCAGTTTTTGACATCCTGATAAGCAGTGGCCAGCTTAAATAAAGAATCGGAATCCTGAGCATTAGCGGCTACTTTTTGTTTTAGGCCTTCAATCGTAGGATTGGTAGGTCCTGCATCAACCGAAGATTTGGATGCACCGCCTCCTCCTGCGATTTTAGCAAGTTCCATATCCCACTTCATAGTCTCATCTTTTGCTGCCTTGGCAACTCCTACTTTTTGCTGTGCTTCAGCCATTAAAGCAGTTTTTTTAGCTGCATCTTTTTCCGTTTTAGCCAGACCAGCAGCAATTAATCCCTGTAATCCCTGATCAGCAGGCAAGAGTCTTGATTTATCTGCCTGAGAAACAAAGTTATCCATATTCTGTTTTGCTTCCGTATAGTTCCCGTCAGCATATAACTGATAAGCTCTTAACTTAAATTTAATAGGATCATTGATTTTGTCAAAAATCTTATCTAAAACCTGTTTTGAATTTGCATAATCTTCATTGGTGAAATAAAGCTTGGCAATTTCCAATTGGGTATATGGATCTTCATCAGCATATTTTGTATAGTTGATAAGATCCTGAGTCGCTTTAGCATTCTCCTGATATCTGATGTCATAAGCTGCCAGTGCTTTATAAGCCGGCGCATAGCTAGGGTCAGTGGAAATTGCTTTATCGATGCTAGTTTTAGCCTGCTGCCATTGTTGTGCGGCCATCCAAAGCGTTCCGATTCTTGTATAAACCGAAGCCTTATTTTTGGCTAAAGGAAGTGCCTTATCATAAGCCGTCATTGCATCTCCCGGCATTCTTTTTAATCGGTATGCATCTCCTAATGTATAATAGTAATGGGCAGGAACTTCTTTTTTCTGAGCTCTTTCAATGGCTTTATTTAAAAATTGAATGGCAAGATCAGGAGAGTTGTTTTTTTCAAATAAGGTCAATGCTTCTGCAGCCCTGAACAATACTTCTGCATCCTTTTCTCTTGAGTCGCTTACAATTTTCTGGATTTCAGCAACTGCGTTTTTATCACCTTTCCCAAGTTTAACAGCCGCCAATCCGATTTTGTTTAAATAACTTTTGCTGTCTTTAGCAAGACCTTTATTAAAACTATCACTTGCTGCCGCGAAATCCGGTTCGCCTTGCTTTAAATAAGTATTTCCTAAGTAAAAATAATTCTCAGCAGTTGGTGCTGAAGCAATCATGTTCGTAAAATTAGTTTTTGCCTGAGCATACTTGTCGCTGTCCATACTGTTAATTCCGTCCTGTACCGTCTGTGCAAAAGCAAAGTTGGTAAAAAACACCACAGCTGCTCCAAAAGCAATCTTTTTCACATTCATATTCATTATATCTTTCATTTTTATTTATAATTGAAATTATATATCCACAATTTCCAGACCAAAATAATATATTTATCTGGGTTACAGACACACTTTAATAGTTTTTAACGCATTTGTACTTCTCTTCTGTAAAGATTGTAAGGCTGCAGACCTTCTTTTTCAACAATCATCTGTCCCAACTGGGTACATGAATACCTTATGAATCCGTTTGCGAGGTTAAAATTCCCTTCATTCGTTAAAAAATACAGCACTCTAGTAAACGGATAATTCATTCTCCGAAGGTTCTCAGGATCTGCAGCATACAGTTTGCCTTTATATTCAACCGGCAGGATCTTCACCATGCTTTTCAGCTGTTCAGATTCCTTGTCATAGGGACGGCTGAATGTATTAAGACCGATAACACCAATTTTACCGGGATATTTGTTGAGTTCTTCAATGATATTTTTACTTCCGGGAATAATGGAAAACTTTAACTCACCGGGCTGTTTCTTGAGTTTTTGAGCAATAAAATTCAGATTGCTTGAATTGGCGCCATCAAAAATAAATTCTTTTTTGTCAGACTGCATCCCCTGGGCTATTTCCTCCATTGAAATACTTTGTTTCGGAGAATCCTTCGGCACTACGAAAACAACAGCATCGGCAGCAAATTTTGCCGGCAGAAATTTAAGGTCAACCTGTTCCTCATAAGATTTTATTTCTTCTACTGACAAATCTCTTGACATGACAACAATTCTGGCTTTATCCTTAAGCAAATCGAGAAAGCCTAAATCTTCTTTTTTTGTTACCACTTTAATTTTGGTTTCAGGATAATTAATCATATATCCTTCGGCCAAAGCTTCAGTGACACTTTTAAAAGATTCATCCGTAAGAATAGTCATTTCACCTTTATGGTAAGACGGGGATTTCTCTTCTTTGTTGCAACTTATTGCCAGTATACCAAGAAAAAATAGCAGGATAATGTTAAAACTATTCTTCATTTCCTGATTTTTTAATTCTTGTTACTGCTCTGTAAATTCTAAAAAGCCCATACAATATGAGAAGGGCACCTAATGCGTATGCAATACCCGGTTCCAGAACAGTAAAAAAGAATTTGTAAAGTATCACTACCACTCCGAGAACGATATAAAATAACCCCGTAATCAGGGATAACCAATTGAACATCATAGAGCAAAAATACCAAAAAAAATAAAAAGGGAAGCATAAGCTTCCCTTTTTTAATTATTATTTAAAGATAACGTATTAATTATCCTTCAAAGTTCATCGTCAGAGGTAATCTGAATCGGTAACGTACAGACTGTCCGTTAATTTTAGCCGGAGTCCATTTGTTTTTAATTGATTTGATCGTTCTGATCGCTTCAGAATTAAAATCCGAATTTTTTCCGGAAGCTTTAACGTCTGTAATACTTCCATCCCTTTCTACAACGAAAGTAATTTCAGTTTTTACCGTACCTTCGTCTCCGTTCATTGCAGAACCGTCAAAGTTACCTGAAACCTTATTTCTGAAAGCATTGATACCTCCAGGGAATTCAGCAGTTTGCTCAACTTCCGTATATACCTGGGTATCGCTTACCTGAGGCTTAAGCTCAACTGCATTGCCTTTTCCACTTGACGGTGGCGGCGGCGGCGGTGTATAAGCCGGAGCTTTTACCCCTTCCTGAGCTACCAGACCAGTCTGGGTTTCCAATTGCTTGGAAATCGGCGGTGGTGGAGTTTCAATTTTCGGAGCTTTTACAGGTTCAGGAACCACATTCTGAATAACCTCAATTTTCTCTTCCTCTTTCGGAGGTGGCGGCGGAGGTGGTTCTTCTTCTTTCGGCTGCTCGATAATCGGATCATCCTCAAGAATATTAATCAAGTCAGCCTTCACTTCCTGTTTAGGAGGTTCAGTAAGCCTCTTAATCGTAAGATAAATAAAAGGAGACAAAGCCGCAATAAGGAATAATGCTGTCCCAACGATAAAAGATTTTGTCAGAAGCCTAGGATACTGATTTCTTAGATCGTATGCACCATATGCCTTGTTTCTATTTTCAAATACGATCTCATCTAATGTTAGATTAGGATCATATGCATTTTCGTTTGCCATAGATTTACAATTTTATGGTTAAATTACTTCGTTGCAGGTGCTGCAGAAGCTCCTGAGTTACCGACTTTCTTATCATAAATGGCTTTTTCCCAAGGCTTAACATCAGTAACTCCGTACTGCTCGCTCTTTGTAATGGCCATTTCATCAAGAATATCAACAAAGTTTTTATATACAGCATCGTCAGTCGGTTTGATAATCACCGTAAACTTGGTTTTATCTGCCGCTCTTGCTTTTGCCTGCTCAATAATCTTTCTGATTCCCTCTCTGTCAAAGTTAGTTTCATTAAGAGTCTGGTCCGTTAAAGACGTATTGTCCTGTTGGTGCCAGAAGATCTTATTGTCTTTTCCTAACAATAAAGAAATGGAATTTGAAAGCTTAATTTCTGTTGGAGGTGGTTTTTTAGTTTCATCTTTCGGTTTAGCCGGAAGACCCAAATCCATGACATTCGGTTTAGAGAATGTGGTTGTGAACATAAAGAAGGTAATCAATAGAAAACCCAAGTCCACCATCGGAGTCATATCGACTCTGGTACTCTGTTTCTTGGAACGTACCTTGCCGCCTTTGGCGCCTTTTTCCTGTACTTGTACTTCTGCCATTTCTAAATGATATTATTCATTAGGTTTACCTTCTTGTGATGTAATCAACCAAAATTTAAGAAAATCAATATCTCTTAAACCCTCAAATAGGCTTTTAACTTTTGGATATTCAGTAGTAACGTCTCCTTTAATCGCTAATTTGTATTCAGGATTTACGTTTAAACTTTCTTTTACCCAGTCCACCAATTGCTTATTTGTACTGTCCATAGGAATCCCTGTAGGACTCTTGAAACTCTTCTGCGCGTCATCTGGCAAATCAAGATAGCTTTTGAGTTGGTTCATAGGAACCCCAATAGCCTGTACTTTCTGAAATGCAGCTTTTTCGTTATTGTCAAAAGTAATACCATACTTTTTACCCATATTGTCTAAAAGCTTTAATCTCTCTGATGCGTTTTCTACCGGCTGGAAGTAAAATTTCCCGTCCGATGTTGCATTGATGGTCATCAAGCTGGCATCAGGAAGTATCTTTTCTGATATTGAAGATGGCGGTTTGATCTGCTCCACGTCAGGTTTCTTAAACTGAGTGGTCAAGATAAAGAATGTAAGCAGTAGGAATGCAACGTCACACATCGCCGTCATATCCGTAACTACTCCATGTCTTTTTGGTTTGACTCTCGCCATTATTATTAATAATTTTTAATTAAACTTCTGTTACTTAATGCAGGTGCTCTGCTGATTCTTAGTTGAATTCAGCGAAAGACTGTTGGATACTCATGGCGATCTCGTCGATCTTATAAGTCAATCCGTCAATTTTAGAAGTAAAGTAGTTATAAAGCATAATAGCGATAGCTGAAGTACCAATACCTAATGCCGTGTTGATCAAGGCTTCAGAAATACCGGTAGAAAGTGCAGCAGCATCCGGAGTACCTCCTCCTGAACCTAATGCAAAGAAGGCCTTGATCATCCCGATTACCGTTCCAAGCAGTGCAATTAGGGTAGCAACAGTACCTAGGGTAGAAAGGATCATCATATTTTTCTCAAGCATCGGCATTTCAAGCGTTGTAGCTTCTTCAATCGCTTTGTTAAGCGCTACCATTTTCTGCTCTTTGTTTAGTGTTGTGTCATGAGATAAAGCTTTGTACGTTGTAAGACCTTCTTTCACTACATTACCAACAGAACCTTGCTGTCTGTCACACTCTTCTAAAGCTTCGTCAACTTTGTTCTGATTTAACAAGCTTCTTACCTGTACAACGAAATTGTCTAAGTTACCTTTTCCGGCAGCTTTGCTAAGAACGAAATATCTTTCGAAAGAGAAAACCACTACCGTAAGCATGAAAGTAATCAAGATCGGTACAATCACCCCTCCCTTATAGATAATTCCTAAAAACGAATCCGGATGAATGTCTTTTCCTTCAACATCGGAGAAAGCAACAGACGCTCCACCAAGCTTATCCGCATCTTTAAAATTTCCCGGGCTTCCCAGAACGAATAAATAAATACAAATCCCTATAGCTAAGATGATAGGAATAATAATAGCTGGATTTAAACCTCCCGCCTTTCTAGCAACTAATTGCTCATCATTTTTTGAAACATTCATTTCCATATTTAACTAAATTATATTGTTTTAAAGTTTTAAAGCTGTAAAATAAAGGCAAAATTATTTAAAATGCAATAGTCTTAAATAAACATTTTGTCTTTTTTTGATAACAAAAATTTAATACACTTCCGATATTGCAATTAAAGGTACATATTTTATTAATATTTGCAATTTTTCTAAAATATGTTAAAATATTTAAAATTTTATCGGATTTAAATTTTCAAATCACCAATGTTAATTTTATCTTAAATTACGATGTTTACGATTTTTCTAGGTACCACTATTACTTTTTTCGGTACATTTCCTTCTAAAAACTGAACTGCCCTTTCATCAGTCATGACGATATCTTCAACTTCTTTTGGTGACAATGTCGCAGCTAATGAAATTTTAAATCTCACTTTACCGTTAAAACTTACCGGATACTGAATTTCGTCCTCTATCAAATAAGATTCGTCCAGTGCAGGGAACTTTTCAAATTCAATAGATTTCTTATGTCCCAGCAGGCTCCAGAGCTCTTCGCAGAGGTGTGGGGCATACGGGGAAATTATAACGGCTAACGGTTCTAAAATATTGTGTTTGCTGCATTTTATTTTTTGCAGTTCATTCACGGCAATCATAAATGAAGATACCGAAGTGTTAAATGAGAAATTTTCGATATCATACACCACCTTTTTAATCAGGGTATGCAATATTTTATATTCTGCCTTTGAAGGCTCTTCTTCTGATACTTCAAAAACTTCGCCATTAAAATATAAATTCCAGAATTTTTTCAGAAAACCGTAAACTCCGCTCAGTCCCTGTGTATTCCACGGCTTGGATTGTTCCAGCGGGCCTAAGAACATTTCATATAATCTCAAACCGTCTGCTCCGTATTCTTCACAGATATCATCGGGATTTACCACATTGTATTTTGATTTGGACATTTTTTCCACTTCACGGCCTGTGATGTATTTTCCGTCTTCCAAAATAAATTCAGCATCCGCATAATCCGGTCTCCAGGCTTTGAAAGCTTCCGTATCCAATTCGTCAGAAGTTCCTTTTAATAAAGAGACATCAACATGGATTTGTTGAAAACTTTCTTTTGTTAAAATTAACTTCAAGTTAAGGTCAATCCCCAAATGACTTGTAATTACTTTAGAAAGTAAATCTACGTCATCACCTTTAATTATTCTCTCAACAATATTCTTAGAAATAAAGAGTGATTTAGGTGAAGAAATATTAGTTGCACTATAATTAAATCTATATACAAAAGCACTCATCCCCAAAATCATTCCCTGATTAATCAGTTTCTGAAAAGGCTCATTGTGATTAATGTATCCTCTGTCTTTTAGGAACATATTCCAGAAACGGGAATACAATAAATGGCCGGTGGCATGTTCGCTTCCTCCGATATACAGATCTACCTGTCCCCAATAGTCAGCGGCTTCTTTTTTAACAAAAACCTCATCATTGTGCGGGTCCATATACCTCAGGAAATACCATGAACTTCCTGCCCATCCGGGCATCGTAGACAATTCCAACGGGAAAACCGTTTCTCCATCAATTAAATCTGTAGACACCACTTTGCGGTTGGCTTCATCCCAGGCAAAAGCTTTTGCGTTTCCTAACGGCGGGTCTCCGTCTTCCGTCGGTAAATATTTTTCAACCTCCGGAAGCTCTAACGGCAGCGCCAAAACAGGTAACGTGTAGGGCATTCCATCTTTATAATAAACAGGTACGGGCTCGCCCCAATACCGCTGCCTTGAGAAAATGGCATCACGCTGCCTGTAATTCGTTGTTCCGTGACCGATTCCTTTTTTCTCAATGGTGGCAATAATCATCAATTTGGCTTCCTCATACGATAAACCGTTTAAAAAATCGGAATTCACACAAGTGCTTGTTTTGGAATCAAAGGATTTTTCTTGAACGTCTTCGTCAGTTTCAACCACTTTTATGATTTCCAGATCAAATTTCTTTGCAAACCTGTGGTCACGCTCATCATGAGCCGGGACAGCCATTACCGCCCCCGTTCCGTATCCCATTAAAACATAATCCGAAATATAGATCGGCATGCTTTTATTGCTGAACGGATTGGTCGCATAACTTCCCGTGAAGGCACCTGAAACATTTTTCACGTCAGCCATCCGGTCTCTCTCCGTTTTTTTGGAAGTTTCTTCAATATACTGCTCTACTTCAGCTTTCTGTTCTGCCGTAGTAATCGTTTCGACCAAGGGATTTTCCGGAGCGAGCACCATAAAAGTGGCTCCGAAAATGGTATCAGGCCTGGTGGTAAATACTTCTATATAATTAACAGCTGCCAGTTCGGAGCTGTCATTGTCTTTATTCGATTCCAGCCCTTCAACCTCGAATCTTACCTGGGCTCCCTGAGACTTCCCGATCCAGTATTCCTGGGAATCTTTCAACGGCTGCGGCCAGTCTAATGTTTTAAGGCCCTGCAATAACCTTTCAGAGTAAGCGGAAATCCTCATGCTCCACTGCATCATTTTTTTCTGGAAGACCGGGAATCCTCCCCTTTCGGACTTTCCGTCTTTCACTTCATCGTTGGCCAATACCGTTCCCAGAGCAGGGCACCAGTTTACAGTTGTTTCCGCCCTATATGCCAGACGGTAATTTAATAAGATATCTTCTTTATCAGTTTCAGAAGCGGCATTCCATTCTTCTGCCTTAAAGTACAAGTCTTCATTCTGATTGGCGTTTAATCCTTCCGTTCCTTTTATTTCAAAGTGTTTAATCAATGTTGATATGGATTCTGCCCTGTCCGTATCTTTATTATACCATGAATGGAACAGCTCTATGAAGATCCATTGCGTCCATTTATAATAAGAAGCATCAGAAGTCCTTACTTCCCTGCTCCAGTCGAATGAAAAACCGATTTTTCTCAGCTGTTCTTCATATCTCGTAATATTCTGTTCCGTAGTCACCGCAGGATGCTGCCCGGTCTGGATCGCATACTGCTCAGCAGGAAGCCCGAAGCTGTCATAACCTACCGGATGAAGAACATTGAAACCCTGATGTCTTTTATATCTCGCATAAATATCAGAGGCAATATATCCCAGCGGATGGCCTACGTGAAGCCCTGCCCCGGACGGATAGGGAAACATATCGAGGACGTAAAATTTAGGTTTGTCTCTCTGATCGGAAGTTTTATACGTTTGGTTATCCTCCCAATATTTCTGCCACTTTTTTTCTATCTGCTGATGATCGTAAAACACTTTTATATTAAATATTAGATGTTAGAATTAGATATTAGACTTAAATTTCTTTAACTCCAAAAATCAAGATTCACAAAAATAATGATTTTAAAAGAAATGGAAATTTAATTTTGAATTAAATAGTATAAAAACAAAAATCCCATCGGAAGATGAGATCTCATATTGTTTAATGTATTTCATTTCTGATTACTATTGAGGTATTCTTTTCAATGTATAGGTTTCAGAATGAAATTCCGTTGGATCTGTCGTATCTTCAAAAGCGATATTTAAGGTAGTCTCATTGAGCATCGTTACTTTTCCTTTGTCCGGCTCTACGATTCCCTGATATTTAACCTGGATAGCCTTAGTATCCCTGTCATACGTAAAGGTAAAGTTTCTGTCGAAAGTTGGCTGACATGTTCCGGGTGATGAACCGTCACCGTTATCGGTTCTTTTTCCTGCAGAGCCTTCCTTAAAGATCCATCTTGATGTTTTCTGACAGTCAGTATCAAAAGAAATCCCGTCTGAAACAGGAGTATCTCCCATAGGAACAACGGTAACGACTTTTTTTATGGGCTGCCATGTTCCGACAATAGGATATTCTATGGTATTATTATTGTCATCGTCATCACATCCGGTAGCAACGAACAATGATAAGCCTGCAAACAGTAACGCTAATTTCTTCATGTATCAAATTTTGAAGCCCTAAAATTATAATTTTTTTGATGTATTTAATAATTTTTTATTGAAAATTTATATTAAAGCCACTTATTTTTAAAATATCAAGCAGATCATATTCAATTTAACCTCTATTATATAAATAATGAACATTGGAATAAACCCATATTCTGTAAAAAAACTAATTTTGTACAAACAATGAAAATGCAAGGCACTGCAAAAAAGAATTCATAAAAACATGCGGTCCTATCAAACCATTTAAAGCGCATTGACAGATTTTAAAAATTTTAATTAATGGAATATTCAAAAGAATTTAAAGCTGCGTTGAGCGCATTTTCAGGTATAGAAAAGGACCGGCTTATCTTCAGGCTGCTGAAGAAAGACCCGCTGTTATCCAAAAAATTATATTTCGAGCTTATCGATCCTGCAACAACGGATGATAAGAGAAGCGCCATGGAAAAACATATCCAGGAGAAAGTACTGTTAGCTTCGAAATATATAGGCAATCCTAAATATTTCCTGACCATCATCCGGAAAATGAGCGGAGAAATTACGGAACATGTTAAAATAACCACTGATAAATTCGGGGATGTATCTCTTAATTTGTTATTGGTCGATGCGATTTTAATGCATAATGAAGATCTTAGCCGGCAGCGGTTTGATAATGTTTATAAGCTTTACCTTTACCTCATCAATAAAACAGTAAGGTCACTGCTTTTAATTAAAAAACTGGATGAAGATTACTGGATGGAATTTGATGAGCAACTGGAAAGCCTGAAAGAAAAAATCCTCCGGAACCATTACTTATCAAAACTTTTCATCAATAACGAGATCGATTTCAACTGGCTCAGGACAGAGAACATTCCGGAACACTTTGACCTGATCATTAAAGACATAAAAAGCCAGGGTTTCTTACGGTAACATTTTCCTGATGATTAAGTCTGTTGAATTCGGTTTCTCGCTGACAAACTTCTCCGCATTGGCAGACATTGTCTGAAGGGTATCTTCATTATTGATCAGGAAGATCACGAAATCGGCGGCCAGTCCGGTATTTTCAAAAGCCTTTCCTCCATCTGCGGAAATCAGTTCATCTGCCTCAGGGTTTTTCCTGTAATGGTTACCGAAAATCACTGGAACGCCAAAAGTGGCTGCTTCAAGAATATTATGCAGTCCCGCCTCATGAAAGCCTCCTCCTACCACGGCAATATCCGCATAAGAGTATAATCTGGACAGCAAACCGATGCTGTCAATAATCAACACCCTCGATCTGAGTTTTTCATCCAGTTCACTTATTTCACTATATAAAACTGCATCAGGAAACATTTGTTTTAGGTACTGAACCCTTTTCAGGTCATGCGGGGCCATAATCAGTTTTGCATAAGGGCTTGACAGCAGAACTTCTTCCGCAATTTTCTCTTCAGCCTGCCACGAACTCCCGAAAACCACAGCTTTATCATCCCCGATAAAATCTTTAATGAAATCAACATGATTGTCCCGGTCCCTCAATTGTTTTACACGGTCAAATCTGGTATCTCCCGTTATGGAAGCCTTGGTTAAACCAATACTTTTTGCCAAGGCAAAGGACAGATGCGTCTGGTGAAAAAACCAGTCGATATTTTTCTGCAGCTGCTGTACAAACCATTTTCCATAAGATGTAAAAAAAGACTGGCTATCATAGAACAGAGCAGAGATAACATAAGTTTCAGCTCCCTGATTTTTCAGTTCCTGAAGCACGTTATACCAATACTCATACTTCACCGTAAAAAACAGTTCAACGGAAAACTGTGATATGAATTCTTTTACGTAAGCCTTTTTATCAAAAGGCAGATAACAGATGATATCTGCAATATTTTTCTTTTTAACAACATTCTCATATCCTGACGGTGAAAAAAAAGTAACAAGGATTTTATGATCAGGAAATTTTTCTTTTAATTTTTCTAAAACGGGAAGTCCCTGTTCGTATTCTCCGAGGCTTGCAGCATGCATCCAGATCACCCGGTCAGCTTTTGAAAAGGCTTTCTGTACTTTTTGCAATGATTCTTTTCTTCCTTCAACGCCTTTTTTAGTTTTATCATTGAATAAAGAGAAAATTTTCATCCCGAGGATGAGCAGATGGATAAATAAGTTATATAAAAAAGCCATCTTAAGAACTTTTCGTTAAACCAATGACAATCTTTACCCCGCCAAGAAATACGGCTCCAAAGCCGAAAATCCCGTTATTCCCGCTGCTGAAAGAAATCCAGACAGCGATGAGACCGAACAGCAACAAAAAGCCACCGAACAGAACATCACGGTTGGACTTCCTCTCTACCTTTTTATTCAGTTCAGCAGCCATCTGCCTTCTTTTCCTGTCTGCATATATTTTTTCTTCATCACTTTTTTCCAGAACTTTAATTTTAGAATTATAGTACATAGAATAATTTTCAGCACCTTTGCTTTCAAAAAATTCACTCTCAACCTCTGAAAATGTCTTCCCCTGATTTTCCGAGAATTCAGAAATAAGGCTATGCATATATTCATTCACCGGAACATTCCTTCGCTTTAATTCTGAAAAAGAAAGAATCACCTCTTCTGCAGGATGATTTTTCCAATTCAGCAGTATGTCCGATAAATGGGCATTCTTGGTCTGTGAAATATCAAGTAAAGTTTTATTCATTAGTTTCTATAAATTTTTATTCTGTTACGATGGATAAGGATGAATATTAGAAGCCCTTAATTTTAAATGTTATTTAAAAAGCCCTACAAAAACAAATAAGACCCCCAGACTTCCGATGACGGTTAAAAATGTCACTGCCATAGAAATCTTGGGCTTTGCTCTTTCGTTAACTGCATAGCGAAATATATAATCCTGACTGTTCAGGGAGAGCAGTATAATCAAAGCACATAGCCAACGTATGAACGTTTCCATAATCAGGAATTGAGCTTCCCGGTTGTCTTTCGTAATTTTTACGGGATAATTGGAGGAATCAGGATCTCTGACTACGTATGCAAACAGAATATATACCAATCCTGCTACAACAGGCATCAGGAAAGAATATTTCTTGCTCCCAAAACGGTCCGGCTTACCGTCAAAATCAAAATGGACAGGAATGGTCTGCGGCAAAGCAGCATAGTGTTTTATGGTAAATCTCCATAAAAAAACCAGCAGGCCGAAATTAAAAACATCAAAAATAACCAGAAATATATCCTTCATTTCAGATGAGTTAAAAATTACAAAATGTTTTTGATTACCCTTAATTTATGGGTATGTTTATTTATTTCCTTGTTGAAAATGCCTGTAGAATCCAGCGTATCAATCCTCACCTTTCCGGAAGCATGGATAATTCTCTGGTTATCCAGCATAATACCCACATGGATAATTTTTCCTTCCGTATTTTCAAAAAAAGCCAGATCACCGGGGCGGCTTTCCTCTACAAAGGTCAATGACTCTCCCACTTCTACCTGTTGGGAAGTATCTCTCGGCAGTTTCACCTCATGAATCTTATAAACAAGCTGGGTAAATCCGGAGCAGTCAACAGCGAAGTAACTTTTCCCGCCCCACAGGTAAGGGACATTTAAAAACTCCTTGGCAGTCAGTGCAATACTTTCACGTACATCATGGCTCCTTCTGGAAGCAACTGCAGGAAATTCAACTTCCGAACCCATTGACAGCAACATTTTTCCGTCATGCATTAATACGGAAGAAAAATCTTCAGTGATTACCGTAACTTTCCGCCTGACCAGGTCTTCGGCTGTTACAAACTTCAGCTGCTTCGTATCCATCCATCCTTCATAGCTGTCATAATGCATTTTGATACGGGTCCAGTTTTTATTGACTTCAAGAATATCCGCACTTTCTCCAAACAGTATTTCCGTAACAATTTCCGCTCTGTCAGAACTTTCTGCACGAACGGGCGCTACGGTAACCATACAAATTCCTTTATCCATCAATTTATATTACTATTGAATGATTATTTTCTCCGGAGAAAATTTACTCCGTCACGCAAAGGTAAAATAAGATTTTCAAAATCATCATCTTTTGCAATCAAATCATTTAATTCCTTAATTACCTGTGTGGGTTTCTGTTTCGGGTTGTCTTCCAGCACTTTTCCGTACCAGAGAACATTATCGAACATAATCACTGAGCCGGATGCTGTTCTCGGTTTTATAAGCCTGAAATATTCTGCATAATTCTCTTTATCCGCATCAATAAAAACCAGATCAAAAATTTCACCGGTCTCTTTTAAAAATTCTTTGGCATCCTGAAGCTTAAAATCAATCTGCGCGGAATATTCACTTTCGGCAAAATATTTTTCAGGAAGATAGGCTAAATCCTCATTTACATCCAGCGTTGTTATTTTCCCGTCATGGGTAAGGCCTGCCGTAAGGCAGAGCGTGGCATATCCGGTAAAAGTCCCGATTTCAAGAATATTTTTCGGCCGGATCATCTGAGAAATTATGGTTAATAACCTTCCCTGCTGATAACCAGAAATCATATGCGGCTGCGTTGTTTTCTGATAGGTTTCCCGTCTTAATTTCCTCAGAATTTCAGGTTCCGAAGAAGCATGTGTTTCCAAATACCGGTCCATCTCCGGATTTTTTTCTTCAAAAAAGCTCATTCTATTAATTTTGCGATTCAAAATTACTTAAATATAGGTAAAAAGGAGGATTAATACAGAACATCCTTCAAATTAAAAATACAGATGATGCAGAAATAGCCTCTCTGATAAAAAAATAAATCCCGAATCAGTCCGGGATTTATTTTTATTGATTGAATGTTGTTTTAAATTATTTCTTTGGCGTAATGTCCATCAGTTTCATGAACTCATCCAGCTTAGGCATGATGATAATCTCCGTTCTTCTGTTTTCAGCTCTTCCGGAAACGCTCATGTTGGTTGCTTTAGGATTAAATTCAGAACGCCCTCCTGCTGTAATTCTTGCCGGATCTACACCGAATTGAGTCTGCAGAACTTTAGCTACAGAAGCCCCTCTCAACGCAGAAAGGTCCCAGTTGTCTCTCGGTAAATTCGGGGAATTTAAAGGAGCATTATCCGTATTCCCTTCAATCAGGACGGAATATTTATCATAATCGTTGATTACTTTAGCCACTTTCCCAAGCACTTCCTGAGCGGCAGGCAATACATTGTAATCTCCGGTTTTATATAACATTTTGTCCGAAAGTGAAATCATAACCACTCCTTTCAGCACTTTTACCTGAACATCGCCGTCCTCTACGTTATCCAAAGATCTTTTCAGCTTGTTAGATAAAGCCAGGTTTAAGCTGTCATTTTTGGCATTGCTTGAAATTAACTGTTTGATATAAGAGTTTGAGGAATTGATCTCTCCCACTAACTTATCGATATTTGCCGAACTTTTCCCTGTATTCGAAAGACAGGCATCCAATGAAGATTTCAAAGCGTCGTGCTGGCTTTTCAGCAAACCGTTTTCGCTCGACAAAGCAGAATTCTGGGATTTCAGATCCTGAATTTCCCTCTGTCTTTCCCCTACGTTTTCAATACACTGTTTGTAATTTGAGCTCAATGCATCATACTGCTTTTTGCTGATACAAGATGTCATTCCCAACACCATTGCAGATACTGCTAAGATTTTAAATATTTTCATAAATAATCATTTTTAGACGGTCCAAAGGTAAAAAATTCATTTTAATTATATCGGTTATCTTTGCATAAAGAAATTCTCAGCATCCATGTTGAAGCCGTCAGACCTAAAAAAACAACTGAACCATCTTATTCATCTTCCCGAACACCGGAGCTATCTTCTTGCGGTGAGCGGCGGAGTCGATTCTATGGTTCTGGCCTATCTGTTTAATGAGCTTCGGGACAAAGGGTATGCGTTTCAGATTGCCCATGTAAATTACAGGCTCCGGGGCAGGGATTCGGATCAGGACCAGGAAGTAGTAGAAGATTTCTGCAGAAAAAACCATATCAAGTTTCATCTGTACAAAGTTTCTGAAAAGGACCAGAGGCCGGGCAACTCCATTCAGCTTTGGGCACGCGAATTAAGGTACCGTTTTTTCAGACAGGTCCAGGAAAAAGAGAATTTAGATTTTTTGGCAACCGCCCATCATTTGAACGACCAACTGGAAACATTTATTATCAACCTTTCCAAAGCAGCAGGAATTAGCGGTCTGAGCGGAATTCCGGCGGGCAGTAATGCTATAGTACGCCCTCTTTTAAATTTCACCAAAGAAGAGATTTATAATTTCGCTGAGAAAAACAACATAGAATATCGTGAAGACCTGTCCAATCAGAAAAATGATTACTTAAGAAATAAGATCAGAAACAGCATTGTTCCGCAACTTTTGGAAACCAATGACCATTTTATGGAGAATTTCGGGAAAAGTTTATCCTATTTAAACCAAACCCGGGATTTTATTCAGGAACAGATTCAGGAGATTGAAAACCGGATTTCTATTGCCGATGTACCTGATAAAATTTTATCCGGACAAAAACTGGCTCAGGAAAGTGACTTTGTAAAATTTGAAATTTTAAAAAAATACGGTTTTAATCAAGAAAGAGAAATTCCCAAAATTTTTAATGCTGAAAACGGGAGCTCTTTTTTTTCGAAAGAGTACCAGCTCATTATTGACCGGAACGAACTGGTGATCAGGAAAAGGCCAGATACCGAAAGGCAGAATACAGAAGAAGAAATTGTTCTGATTGAAAATTTTGACTTTTCTGAAAACCAAACCCTTCTTAATCTCGAAGATAATAAAGGTATTGAAGAAATCAATAAACCGTTTGAGTGGTCTTTTGATGCCGGAAAACTCCGCTTTCCTTTGCGGTTAAGGCGGCAGCAGGATGGTGATGAATTTTTTCCGTACGGTTTTTCGGGGAAAAAGAAAGTCTCCAAGTTTTTTAGGGACGAAAAAATATCTATTTTAGCGAGGCAAAAAATATGGGTTCTGGCTGACCGTGAAAATTCCGTCCTCGGAATTATTCCTTACAGGCAGGACCGGAGATATGCAGGGGATGAGAAGACCGACAACATTCTCAAAATTTTTAATAAAATCAAAAATGAAATTTAGAAAGTGGTTTTTATTAGCCCTGCTGTTTTTGGCAGCGGGAATTAATGCACAAATCAAAAATCCTGTAAAATTTAAGTTTACAATCAACGAGTTAGGGAATAACCAGTATGAAGCCGTGCTGAATGCAACCATGGAAAGCGGCTGGCATATTTATTCCAAAGATATTCCGGAAGATACGGGAATTCCGACTGAGTATAAAGTTTCAGGGAAGAATATTGAACTGATCGGGAAATTTACGGAAACCGGCAAAAAGCATGAAGAGTTTTCTGAAGCTTTCGGAGGAAATATTGTATATTATTCCAATACAGCCGGCTTTAAACAGAAATTTAAATTAAAGGATGGAGCCAAACCCGGAGATGTGGTTGCTGAAATCACCTATCAGACCTGTGACGACCGTGTCTGCTTAGCTCCCAATACGTTAGAGTTCAACAAACAGGTTGCCCCAAAGAGTGCTACTGAAGAAGCTGCGACAGCGGAAACAGCAGAGCCAGCAAAAGATTCTGTAAAAACAGCGGAAACGGTTGCTGTAAATCCTACAAAGGATGAAGTTATCATTACAGAAACTTCAAAGCTGGACCCGAAACAATTAAAAATAGGATCCATTGATTTCCAGAAACCCCTGACCGACTGCGGGACAGCCGCAACAAAAGTGGACGAGAATTACTGGACCTACCTGTTCCTTGGATTCATCGGAGGGCTGATTGCTTTGCTGACACCATGCGTATTCCCTATGATTCCGCTGACGGTTTCATTTTTTACCAAAGGCAATAAAAACAAGGCCAAGGGCAAAAGGGATGCTTTGATCTATGGTTTCTTCATTCTCCTGATTTTCGTTTTATTAAGCGTTCCTTTCCATATTATTGACGGAATTGCAGGGAATGTCTTTAACGAGATTTCCACCAGCGTATGGCTTAATATTGCCTTCTTTATCATATTTATCTTCTTTGCAGGAAGCTTTTTCGGATACTATGATATCACTTTGCCGAGCTCAATCGCCAATAAATCTTCAAAGGCAGAAGAAGCCGGTGGTATCATCGGTATTTTCTTTATGGCTTTAACGCTGGTTATTGTTTCGTTCTCCTGTACGGGCCCTATTTTAGGAAGCTTACTGGGAAGTGCCGTAACAGGATCCACCAACGTTCCGATGCTGCTGACCTTTGCACTGGCCGGTTTCGGACTGGCATGGGCTATCATCTTCGGATTGCTGGCCCTGTTTCCTCAGGCATTGCAGAGCCTTCCGAAATCAGGAGGCTGGATGAATACGGTAAAAGTGGTGTTAGGTTTCGTGGAGTTGGCTTTAGCCTTGAAATTCCTATCCAAAGCAGACCTGGTTTCTAAAACATTCCTGTTAAAAAGAGAGCTTTTCATTGCCATCTGGATTATTGTGGCCCTTGGATTGACTCTGTATTTATTCGGACTGATCAGATTTCCGCATGATGATAAAAAACCGAAAATTTCAGTCGCCAGAAAGATTTTAGGCGTTCTGGGATTAGGATTTGTCATCTATTTAATTCAGGGATTAATTCCTTCAGACCGTCCTAAGCTGCAGCTTTTAAGTGGAATCCTTCCTCCGCTGAATGTCAGCTATTTCCATGATGAAAAAGACGGAATCCTGGGAATGCATCCTGAACATGATTTCTTTACCGCTGTAGAGCTTGCCAAAAAAGAAAACAAACCGATTTTAATTGACTTTACAGGATACGGTTGTGAAAACTGCAGGAAAATGGAAGAATTCGTCTGGAGCGAAGCTGATATTCTGCCGATTCTTCAAAACGACGTTGTACTGGCTTCTCTATATGTTGATGATAAAGAAGAACTGCCTGAAGACCAGAAAACAAAAATTGATCTGGGCGACGGACAGGTAAAAAAGGTAAAAACCATCGGTGACCGTTGGAGCCTGTTTCAGCAGGTGAACTTTAACAACAATTCCCAGCCGCATTATGTACTTATAACACCGGACGGAAAAGTAATCAATACGCCGGTTTCGGGATATATGCCGAAGGAAGATTTTAAAAAGTTCCTGGAATGTGGTGTCAATTTTTATAAAAAAAATAAATAACGCCTCCTAAATAAAAGCGGAAGCCTTATCATTTAACTGGTAAGGCTTTTTTTATGGCCTGATTTTTAAGATGATATTAAAACTACTATTTAAAGAATATAAAATTAATATACATTCATATTTTTAGGTATAAAATTTGCAATAAAATCAATTAATATAGGCGATATCTTCACCTTTATTAAATAATCATTTAATATTTAAAAACAAAAACTATGGCAGAAATCATTTCACAAGAGAAACAGAACACAGGCAGGCAGAAAAAAAAATTAATCCGTGTGGACATGACTCCGATGGTAGACTTGGGATTTTTACTGATTACCTTTTTTATGTTTACTACCAATTTCACAAAACCTAATGTAATGGATTTGGGATTGCCGGCAAAAGGACCACAGTCACCTCATAATGACGTAAAAGATAAAAACCAGGTTACTTTTATTCTGGGTAAGGACAATCGTGTTTTTTATCATCAAAGCAATAAAGATGAATTAAATAAAAACAATTTAAAAGAAACTGATTTCGGCGGAATCAATATTACTAAAATTATTTCTGAAGCGTATAACAACGCTCCGAAAAAAGAGGTTTTTACCATTATTATTGAGCCGACAGATGATGCCAATTATAAAAATTTCGTAGACGTTCTGGATAATGTTTCGATTTCCAAGAAAGAACGTTATGGGATAACAGATATCAAACCGTGGGAAAAGAAAGTATATGAAGAATTAATTAAATAATAAAAGTTTAAGCAAGTTTAATATCAGAGGGCATTTCAGAATGCCCTTTTTTTATTTACTTTTGGACATAATTTTATTCAATGAAAAACTTTTTAACTGCAGCTGCATTCTCAGCTCTTCTGGTTTCATGTACTCAAAAAGAAGCATCTTCCAATCAGAACCCTGCTGACAGCACAAAGATTGTAGATTCCATCAATGCTGCAAGAACAAAAATAAATGACCGTATTAAATCTAAAAACCGGTTCAAGGATTTCAGCGGTACTCATACATTCACCCATAACCTGATCAAAAACCCGGGATCTGTAAGTTTTGAAAAAATTGATGGTGAAGCAGATCATTATAATGTTTCAGGCAGCGTCAGCTCAGGAAAAAATTCTCTGAAGATTAAAGGTGTCATGGCGGCTGTTTCCGATAAATATATGAATTTCACCGGGGAAATCACCCAAAGCATTTCTGAAAACGACGGCGGAAAACCATATACCCGAAAAGGCACCAAAACATTTCTGTCAAAAGACGGTGGGAGAACTTTCAGGCTGCAGGATATGGTCAATGGTTCAGGATTTGTTGATTACATTGATATCCACTTTTAATTATTAAATTATGCTGAATTTTGAAAGAAAAGGGAACGGTAAAGAAATCCTGGTGCTGCTTCACGGCTTCATGGAAAACCTTACGATATGGAACGATATGGAACTTCATCTTTCCGAAGATTTTTCTTTGTTAAAGATTGACCTTCCGGGGCATGGGCAGTCTGAAATCATGGCTGAAGTTCAGACAATGGAACTGATGGCTGAAGAAGTAAAAACGGTACTGGATGATCAGAATATAGACAAAGTGCACCTGCTGGGCCATTCGATGGGAGGATATGTTTCTTTGGCATTTGCCGAGAAGCACCCTGAATATCTTAAAAGCCTGACCTTATTTTTCTCCACTTATTTTCCGGATGATGAAGAGAAAAAAGAACAGCGGATTAAAAGCTACCGGATTATAAAAGACTCTTTTCCCCATTATGCCAGAGCAGGAATCCCGAATTTATTCAATCCGAATGAAAGGGACATTCTGGAAGGAAAAATTGAAACGGCACTGAAAGTGGCCCTTTCCACTAATAATCTCGGCGCGCTGGCTTCTGTAAAGGGTATGGTGGCAAGAACCGACAAGAAACATGTTATTGAAAATCTTGATGCGAAAATTTTAATCCTCGCAGGAAAACATGACCATGCCGTAAAAACAGACATGCTTATCAAGAAACTTCCCGATAGGACCAATATCAAATCATATGTCCTGGATTGCGGGCACAACGGACACTGGGAAAAACCTGCTATCTGTGCAGAAATCATCAATACGGAACTCCTTCACAATCTTCCCAAAAAATTAGTTTTTTAAATACCTGTTATGAAGATCTATATTTTACCTGCCGTTTTCCTGATTATTTCAGGCTGCAAAAAAGAGAGCTCCACGGTAACCATGCAGCAGAATAATCCTTCAGAAGCTGTTTCCGGAAATACAAGGAAAGATTCGGTTAACACGCAACAAAACAAAGAGGAAATATTTATTTTCGCTACTGAACTTTGTGAAAATAAAGGCCGTTTTAACCTGGACAAATACTCTAAAAAAGAACTGGAGGATACCTATAAACTTTGGTTCCAGATGGGCGGTGCATTACTCAGCACACCCTCGGTTTTCAATCTCAATGACCTTCAGAAAGTAAGAACTGAAAAAGATCAAATCTTAGCTAAGCTTGATAAAGATTTTACACAGCAGAAAAAAGTTTTAGAAAATTTAAAAGTAGTCAGAGATCCTTATTGGGAAAATATAAAAACCCGGAAGTTGCAGGAACTTACGGACGAATATGAATTCCGAAAGACTGAGATCCAGGCTTTTTCAAACCCTTCCATCCTGCTTCATCATAAACTTTCGAAAAACTGCGAAAATTTCGCAAAAGCATTGCATTCAGACGGACCGCAAATGATTGAGGAATGGAGAAAACTTCGTGAAGCGATGAGCAAAAGAAACAGTGACCCGCAGAAAATCATGAATGAATTTGAAGAACATTTCAGCTCACCTGATCAAAAAGATTATGCAGTTGTGGATTTAATTACTTTCGGATGGGGCAACTGCGCAAATGACGGTCTTAAAAAGACTGAACATGATGAAAAAATGTATAAAAAGTTCAATTCCCTTTTCATAAAAATAGACTCCGAATGCGATGAGCCTTAGTCAGGTTTTATCAAAAATCTTGTATCTTAGTCGTATCTAACTGTTTTCATGGGGATTTTCACTTTCAAAAAAAAGAAACCGGTCATCGGTCTGACACTTTCAGGCGGAGGCATGCGCGGGATTGCTCATATCGCAGTCCTGAAAGCTTTGGAAGAATATAACCTGAAGCCGGATATTATTTCGGGGACCAGTGCAGGATCAATTGTCGGAGCCTTTTATTCTTTCGGGAAAACCCCTGATGAGATGATGGATATTGTCAAAAAGACTACTTTTTTTTCACGATCCTATTTAAGGCTTACCAAGAATGGTATTTTCAGCTCAAAATTTATTCTACAGCTTTTTCATGACTATTTTCCGGAAGATGATTTCAGGATTCTGAAAATCCCGGTCTATGTAGCAGCTACGGAAATGACCCATGGCATTGTTGATTTTTTTTCAGAAGGCGAACTTTTCACCCCGCTGCTGGCTTCGTCCAGCGTTCCTTTTATTTTACCGCCGGTGAAAATCAGAGAAAAAATATACGTTGACGGCGGGGTTTTAGACAACCTGCCGATTGAACCTATTATAGACAAATGTGATTTTTTAATTGCATCACATGTTAATTCCATCAGCTATGACAGCTTGGAAAAGATGAGCCTGATGAAGGAATTCGACCGGATTCTCCATTTAGCGATTGCCAAATCGGTATATTCCAAGGCGAAATCATGTGATATCTTTTTAGATCCGCCCAAAATGACGAAGTTCAGCCTATTCAACAAAAAATTTCTTGATGTGATGTTTCAGGAAACTTATGAATATACGTGTAAAGAACTCGAAGAAAAAGGATATTCAAGGATTTTATGAGTTCTGGTCTTTAAAAACGCATTAAGTGAGATTTTGTATCCCGAAAATCATAAATGGTCCTCTCCTTCTATCCTGCTTTTAAAAGTCTCAATGGTTTCCTGCAATGATTCATGGGATTTTCCTCCGGCTGCATTAATATGCCCTCCCCCGCTGAAATATTTTCTTGAAAACTGGTTGACATCCATATCATCCTTGCTCCGGAAAGAAATCTTAATAAAATCATCATACAGGTCTTCCATGAAAAATGCAGCCATTTTTACGCCCAGAATGCTTAATCCGTAGTTAACGAAGCCTTCCGTATCGCCTTTCTGGAAACCGTACTCTTTCAATTCTTCTCTGGTAAGGTATAAAATGGCCACTTTACCATTTTTTGCGACCTCGATTCTTCCTAAGATCAAAGCGAGCAGCTGAAGACGGGAAACAGTGTTGGTATCCCATGTATTGGAAGTGATCATGGCAGGATCTGCCCCTTTTTCTATCAGGTTAGCAACAATTCTGTGGGTGGTGGCACTGGTGGAACGGAAACGGAATCCTCCTGTATCAGTCATAATTCCCGTATACAAACATTCGGCAATATCTTTATTCACCAGCTTTTCATCATCCATTGCTTCAATAAAATGATAAATCATCTGGCAGGTTGCCGGAATAACAGTGTCTGAATAGACATAATCAAACGGCTCCGGTTGCTGGTGGTGGTCGATAAGTATCTTTTTACCCCGTGCATGGGTCAGCCAGTCTCCCAGCACTCCGATCCTTGAAGGTGAATTGAAATCCAGGCAAAAAATAACATCCGCTTCACTGATCAGGTCGGAAGCAATTTTCCTTTTGTAGTCTGCAATAAGCGTTTTCTTGGCTTCAGGCATCCATTTCAGGAATTTCGGAAAGTCATTCGGGACAATAACTTCAGCATGGATTCCTTTGGCTTTCAGATAATGTTTTAACCCTAAACTGGAACCAACAGCATCACCATCAGGATTATAGTGCGTAAGAATTACTATTTTATTTTCCGGGATCAGTAAGGTATTGATTTCTAAAAGTTCTGCAGGTGTAAACATCATGATGTTTATTTTTTTAAATTTGAGTTTCCAAAGATAAAGCTTTTAGATAAATCATCCGTATTTTTGTTGCCGATATACAATTTCATCCGGTCATGGGTTTTGAGCCTGTAAGCCATAAAAAAGATATTAATAATTAAAAAAAGATTTGCTAAAGTTTGCAACTTTTAAAAAAAACCATATCTTTGCAACCTGAAAAATAATAGATAATTACGATTTAAACATATAGTAATGAGTAAAAGAACGTTCCAGCCATCAGAAAGAAAAAGAAGAAACAAACACGGTTTCAGAGAAAGAATGTCTACGCCAAATGGAAGAAGGGTTTTGGCTGCGAGAAGAGCTAAAGGCAGAAAGAGTTTAACTGTAAGTGCAGCACGCGCTAAGAGATAATCTTTATTATTATCATATACAAATCATGCTTGAAAAGAAGTTTTTCAGGCATTTTTTGTTGTTAAAATTTGCCAAAATTAAAGGTTATTCACCTTCTTTTTCCTATTTTTAAATTCTGAAAAATTTCTTAGAAAAAGCCATATTAAAACTGAATTATGCCACATACCAATATATCAGGAGATAATATCATCACCCTTCAGCATGCAAAAATTGCACAGAAGAACTTTACGGTTCTTTCTGATGTGAATCTGAATATTAAAAAAGGAAGATTCTGCTATCTTATCGGAAAAACAGGTTCCGGGAAAAGCTCATTGCTGAAAACACTATATGGGCACATTCCGTTGGTTTCAGGACACGGAGCCGTGGTGGGTTTTGATCTGGCAAAATTAAGAGCTTCAGATATTCCTAACCTGAGAAGAAAATTAGGGATTGTATTTCAGGACTTTCAATTACTTTCCGACAGAACAGTTGAAAAAAATTTGAAATTCGTCCTTGAAGCCACAGGCTGGAGCGACAAGGTAAAAATTGAAGACCGGATCAATGAAGTATTAGGGAGTGTGAACATGAAGAGCAAAAAGCATAAAATGCCCCATGAACTTTCCGGCGGTGAACAGCAGCGTATCGCGATTGCGAGAGCTTTACTGAACCACCCCGACCTGATTTTGGCGGATGAGCCGACAGGAAACCTGGATCCGGAAACATCAAATGAAATCATGACCGTTCTTAAACAGGTGGCCCTTGAAAACGGAGCTGCCGTAGTGATGGCAACCCATGATTACCATATGATCCAGAACTTCCCGGGAGAGGCCATCAGATGTGAGGACGGAAAGGTCTCTGTGCTGGATACCGCAGAATTGTTTGAATAAAAATTAAAAGATTGAGAAATATAGAGATTAAGAAATCACTACTTCTGAAATCTAATCTCTAACTTCTATCTCTTAAATACATGAAATTCTTTAGTGAGTTCAAGATATTGGTCCGAGTATTGTCTCGGACTTTTTTCTATGATGAATTCAGATTCCTCCAATGGTTTTCCGGTTAATGAAAACTCAAGAACCAGCCTTTTGACTTTAGAATTTTCAATTCCTTTGACATTGATTTTCCGGATTAAAATTAAATGATTATCCTGTGCTATTTTAATAAATTCGTTTCCGGCTTCTACGGGGATAATCACTGAAAAAACACCCTGCTCCGAAAGCAGTTCTGAAGATTTGGAAATTAATTCACTGAAATTTAACTCAACGGTCTGCCTTGCAATTTTATCTCTGTCGGAACCGGAAATTTCAAAGTATGGAGGATTGGTTACAATGCGATCAAATTTTCCCTGCGGGGTAAAAGTTTTAAAATCCTGACGGATATTCTTTAATCTTGGCTTAAACGGAGAAGTTTCAAAATTAAGCCGGGTAAGTTCTACCGCTTCCTGATTGATATCAAGTCCTAAAAATTCTGCCTGCGGGTTTCGCTGGGCCAGCATTAATGAAATCAAACCCGTGCCCGTACCCACTTCCAGTACTTTGACAGCATCATTAATATCTGCTAATGCCCCCAGCAGAACACCATCTGTCCCTACCCGGAATACGTCTGCCGACTGCCTTATTTCAAATTGTTTGAATATAAAAGGTTTCACTATAAATTGGTCGGTAAAGTGATGGTGAATGTTGAGCCCTTCCCGACTTCGGATTTTACGGTAATTTCCCCTTTATAATCTTCCACCATTTTTCTCACCATTGATAAGCCCAATCCCATTCCGCTATTTTTAGAAGTAAAATTCGGTTCAAAAATCCTTTCGTAAATATTTTCAGGAATTCCTATTCCATTATCCTGAACGGAGATGATAACCCTACGCTGATGCTGCTCTATATCTACATTAATCATCAATTTCCGCTCTTCGCTTTCTGCCTGCCTGGCATTGGTCACAAGATTGGTGACAATCCTGGAAAGATAAATCTTATCCATATTAATCATGATGTTGCTTTTGTTGGCATGCATAAAAATACCACCGTCATTAAAGACCCGAAGGATATCTTCTACTTCATCATTCAGGTTAATGGTCTCATTATTCTTTTCGGGAAGTTTAGCAAATTCGGAAAAGGCAGACGCTACAGTAGCAATTACATCAATCTGATCAACCATGGTTTTACTCATCTGCTTTACTTTTTCCCTGACATTAGGATCTGCAGGGTCAAATTTTCTTTCAAAATTCTGAATGGTCAGTTTCATCGGTGTCAAAGGGTTCTTTACTTCATGAGCCACCTGTTTCGCCATTTCCCGCCACGCCTCTTCAGAAGCTTTGAAACGGAGCCTTTCTTTCTGGTCCTGAATCTGAAGGATCATCCTGTTGTAAGCCCTTGCCAGCGCATTCAGTTCATCATTTTTATAATATCTGATGGGGCGCATCTCATTTTCAAATAATGTAATACGGGTGATCATATCGGAGAATTTAGTAATATTTTTTGCCAGACTGTTGGACATTACCCAGCTGAACCAGACGCTGAACAGTATCAGAAATATATCTACAATGGCGATATATTTTACATATATATTGAGAAGGTCGAAATAGGCAGATTCATTATGGTAGAGCGGAATGTAAACAATAGCAATAGGTTCAAGATCATTGTTTTTCAAAAGCAGATACGAAGAAGTGAGCATCGCATCCTTGGCCGCATCATATCCTTTGATATCAAATCTTGTTTTGGTAGACAATATCCTGTTTACGATATTGACCGGAATTTTTTTCTGGCTGATAAGATTTTCTTCTTTGTTGGAGAGAAGATAATTACCTTTTAAATCATATAAGACGATATCATGCTGGTTGATATCCGCAATTTCAAAAATTTTATTCCCCAGCACTTCCTTAAGATCTCCGGTCTGCACTCGCGTCCGGCTTACCGCATAATCCAGGTACCTTATTACGGCACCCGTTTTTTCCTGCATATCAATCCTGCTGTTCTGGACAGAATTTTTTCTCAACACAAAATAAGGAACCAGTGAAGAAGCCACTACACTTAAAAGACATACCAATAAGAAACCAAAAAAGACACGGTTTCTCAAGCTATATCCTTTATACATACTTATTGACATTCTGTTTATTAATTAACTTAGCAATATACTTACCAATTATATCAAATTCTAAATTAACTTTATCTCCGGATTTAAGATGTTTCATATTTGTAAATTCCCAGGTATAGGGAATGATGGCCACAGAAAACTGACTTTCTTCGCTCTTTGCAACCGTCAGGCTGATCCCGTTTACCGTAATGGAACCCTGGGGCACCGTTACAAAATTTCCATCGGCATTATAGGCAATGGTAATATAATAACTTCCGTCTTTATTTTCAATACTCAGCACCTCTCCCGTTTTATCAACATGTCCCTGCACGATATGACCGTCAAGCCTTCCGTCCATTTTCATACAGCGTTCAAGGTTCACGACGGTTCCCAACTCCCATTTTCCAAGGTTGGTCTTTTCCAGCGTTTCCTGGATTGCCGTTACGGTATATTGATCGCCTTCCGTTTTTACAACTGTTAAGCAGCAGCCGTTATGGGCTAAGCTCTGATCAATTTTTAACTCATTTGTAAATGGGCAGGACAAAGTAAAATCAATGTTGCTTCCGTTCTCCTGAATCTTCTCAATTATTCCAACTGCTTCAATTATTCCTGTGAACATATTATTTTTTGCTAAATTTGTAGTTTATTAATCTTCAAAGATAATCAAAATGAGCCCAAACAACCATAAGGTACGAGTAGGAATTTCAATCGGGGATTTCAACGGCATCGGTCCTGAAATCATCATGAAATCCCTGTCAGACAAAACCATTACAGATTTTTTTACCCCTGTAATTTTTGGTTCGGGAAAATTATTTACGTATCAGAAAAACATTTTTAAGCTTCCCCTAAATTTCAACTATATCAATGAAGCTTCACAGGCACAGGAAGGGAAAATAAATATGGTTAACCTGGTGAAGGAAAGCTCAATAGTAGAACTGGGAACGCCTACTGAAGAATCTACCAAAATGGCCATTGACTCTCTGGAAGCGGCAACAGAAGCTTTGATAAAAGGGGAAATCGATGTTTTGGTTACCGCTCCTATCAATAAAGATGAAATGGTAAAAATGGGCTTCAAGCATGCGGGCCATACAGGATATCTTGAAGAAAAGTTCAATAAAAAAGGGCTGATGTTTCTGGTAACCGAAGATTTGAAGGTGGCTGTATTAACGCACCATATTCCTATTGCACAGGTTGCAGAAAACATTTCCAAGGAAAAAATAAAAAAACAGATCAGGGTCCTGAACCAGACTTTGATTGAAGATTTTAACATCTCAAGGCCGAAAATTGCCGTTTTAGGGTTAAATCCGCACTCAGGAGACGGCGGGGTGATCGGGAACGAAGAAATTGAAATTATCAGCCCGGCTATTAAAGAGCTTTCCGATAACGGGATCCTTGCCTTCGGACCTTTTCCTGCCGACAGCTACTTCCAGCCAAGCAAATACAAAAGTTTTGATGCCGTTCTGGCCATGTACCACGACCAAGGTCTTGCACCGTTTAAAACCCTTGCTTATGAAGAGGGAGTAAACTATACCGCAGGGCTTCCATTTATCAGGACTTCCCCCGATCACGGAACAGCATATGATATTGCAGGTAAAGGAATTGCAGATGAGCAGAGTTTCAGCGAAGCTATTTTCACAGCCATTAAAATCTTTAAAAACAGGAGCGAATACAACGATTTGATGAACAACCGGCTGCAGCTAAGAAAAGTAGCTGTAGACAACGGAATAGATGAAGATCTGCCGCAGGAAACTGAGGGTTAATTCTTTAATACCTACTTTAAACTTATTTGTTATAAAATTTATTTGTTATTATAAAAAAATTGCATATTTTTGCACACTCATTTTATGGACAGGTTAAGAAACTATGATATCAGCTTTTCCGGACTTAAGGCCGGCAAGCACGAGTTCAGACTTGAGATAGATAAAGGGTTCTTTCAATTGTTTGATACTGAACAGGAATTTACAAATCCCAGGATTACAGCAGATGTTTTATTAGATAAGCATTCTACTTTTCTGGAATTTGATATTAAAGTTATGGGAACGGTAGAACTGGTTTGTGATATTACCACCGAAAATTTCGATCATCCTGTTGAAAATGACATCAGGGTTCTGGTGAAATTCGGAGAGGAGTATGATGACAGCGAAGAAGATGTTATTACAATACCTGCCAATGACCATGCTTTCAATATATCCCAATTGGTTTATGAAAGTGTAGTACTTTCCATTCCTATGAAGAAAGTATCACCGGAGGTAAGCGATGAAGATCTGGCTATACTGGATAAGTTCAGCCCGAAAGAAACAGAAGAAGAATACAAGAGCGACCCCCGATGGGACGCGTTAAAAAATTTAAAGAATAAAAATTAAATAGTTTAATGATGAGATGGTGAATCTCATCACTCATCAATTAAAAAAGTTATCAGAAAATGGCACATCCAAAGAGAAGACAGTCGTCCACAAGAAGAGATAAGAGAAGAACTCACTACAAAGCGGTAGTTCCTCAATTGGCTAAAGATGCAACAACAGGAGAGCTTCACCTGTACCACAGGGCTCACTGGCATGAAGGGAAATTATACTACAGAGGAAAAGTAGTATTGGAAAAAGAAGTAGCTGCTACTGAAGAAAATTAAGAGTCCGTTTTTCACTGAAAAACACTCGTTTTAATACAAAAACCGTCTGATTTTTATAAAATTTGACGGTTTTTTGTTGTTTTTTATGTTTTTTTGGTATCTTTGGCAACAAATCAAATATCAAATTTATGGACATTAAAGACATACAGAATCTTATCAAGTTTGTATCTAAGGCAGAAGTTTCTGAAGTAAAATACAAAACTAAAGATTTCGAAATCACTATTAAAACTCCATTAGCAGGCAGTGAAGTAACCTATGCTCAGCCTGCAGTTTACCATACGGCACCTCAACAGATGACGGGTGCCCCTACACAGGCTGCTGCACCTGCGCCGGCTGAAAAGGCTGAAGCAGCATCTGACGACAGTAAATATGTAACGATTAAATCTCCTATGATCGGGACGTTCTACAGAAAGCCGTCCCCGGATAAAGAAGTATTCATCAATGTTGGTGACGAAGTTTCCAACGGTAAAGTAGTATGCGTTATTGAGGCAATGAAGTTATTCAACCAGATCGAGGCTGAAGTAAGCGGAAAGATCGTTAAGATTTTAGTGGATGATGCTACTCCGGTAGAATATGACCAACCGTTATTCTTGGTAGACCCGTCTTAATTTAGAAATTAGATGTTAGACATTAGATGTTAGATTTTTCTTACATTCAAAATAACATGATCTGATTTTCAAATTATCTAATTTTCAAATTTAAGAAGATGTTCAAAAAAATATTAATTGCCAATCGTGGCGAAATTGCAATGCGTATTCTGCGTACTTGTAAAGAAATGGGGATCAAGACCGTTGCGGTATACTCTACTGCCGATAAAGACAGCCTTCATGTGAGGTTTGCCGATGAGGCAGTCTGCATCGGACCTGCAATGAGTAAAGATTCCTATCTGAAAATCCCCAATATTATTGCAGCAGCGGAGATCACCAATGCAGATGCTATACACCCGGGTTACGGATTTTTATCTGAAAACGCCAACTTCTCAAGAATCTGCCAGAAAAACGGTATTAAATTTATCGGTGCCACTCCTGAACAGATCGAAAAAATGGGAGACAAAGCCAATGCAAAGGCAACCATGAAAGCAGCCGGCGTACCTTGTGTACCTGGTTCTGAAGGATTGATCGAATCGTATGAGCATGCTGTAACAATCGCTGAAGAAACAGGATATCCGGTAATGATCAAAGCCACTGCAGGCGGCGGCGGAAAAGGGATGAGAGCCGTATGGAAAGCTGAAGACCTTAAAGACCACTGGGAGTCCGCAATCCAGGAAGCCGTAGCAGCATTCGGAAACGGAGGCATGTATATGGAAAAACTGATTGAAGAGCCAAGACATATTGAGATTCAGGTTGCCGGTGACCAGTTCGGCAGAGCCTGCCACCTTTCTGAAAGAGATTGTTCCGTACAAAGAAGAAACCAGAAATTAACGGAAGAAACACCTTCTCCGTTTATGACTGATGAGCTTCGTGAGAAAATGGGTGACGCGGCTGTAAAAGCTGCCGAATTCATTGGTTACGAAGGCGTGGGAACTATTGAATTCCTTGTGGACAAGCACAGAAATTTCTACTTCATGGAAATGAATACGCGGATCCAGGTAGAGCACCCGATTACAGAACAGGTAATTGACTATGATCTGATCAGAGAACAGATTCTTCTGGCGGCGGGAACTCCGATTTCAGGAATCAATTATTATCCGAAGTTACATTCCATCGAGTGCAGAATCAATGCGGAAGATCCGTATGCTGATTTCAGACCTTCACCGGGAAAAATTACCGGATTAAATATTCCCGGCGGACACGGCGTAAGAGTGGACACTCATGTGTATTCCGGATATACAATTCCTTCCAATTATGATTCGATGATCGCAAAACTGATTACGACGGCCCAAACCCGTGATGAAGCCATTGCAAAAATGAGACGTGCTTTGGAAGAGTTTTATATTGAAGGGGTAAAAACCACCATCCCTTTCCACAGACAGCTGATGGACGATGAAGATTACCTGTCTGGAAACTATACGACAAAATTCATGGAGGGTTTTGTCATGGACAGAAAATATGATAATCATTAAGATTATTTACTTATACATTTTAAACTGCCTCAGCTCGGGGCAGTTTTTTTATTCCCTTTTTATATTTTTTTCAAAAAAATGTTACCCGTAATTTTCAATTTCTTGCCGGCTTGAATTATTAAACATTGACCATCAATCTATAAATTACTGATTTACACTGCGCAATTCACCTAACAATTGTTAGTCGAAGAACTACGACACTTTTCAAAGTTTCTTTTATTTGGTGCCACTCATAACATAATTACTTCTATTTTTGATAATACAAATACCACATCACAAAATATTAATAATTAAAATTTACTATCATGGCAGAAAAAAATTCAAGAGGAATCTTAAAATTCAACGGTGGAGAAGGACAGAAGTTGCTAAAACTTAACTACAGTGTATCCCGCTCTACAGACGTATCAGGAAGAGTGGCATCAGACCCTTCTGATGCACTGATCAAGATTACAGTGGAAGCTACGGAAAAATCAGATATTCTGGAAAGCCTTCTTAACGGAAAATACAAACCGACCACCGGAGAAGTTACATTCAACAAATCTCATGAAGAAGGAACATTAACGACTTTGAAATGGGAAAACGGATATGTCATCCAGCATGAACTGGACTTTGACGCCGTTGACGAAAACAGCATGTATATTACATTTGTTGTCAGCGCAGAGCAAATCGAGCTTGGAACATCTTCTTATAGGGGAGAATGGCCTACCTCTTAATAATTCACAATTCCTACCCAAATAATAAAAAACAGCAGACAGAACGGTAAACCCCATGAGGGATGCTGTTCTGTTCTTTGACTGCAATACCTGTCTTATTTATTAATCTAATAAAATACAGGCAGATGATGATATAGGATTACATTATCCGGTTTTTAGTTAACACCAAAACACCAACATCATGGAAGAAAACAGTAATTTTTCATTCCGCCCTAATCACTATAAAAATCCTGCCAATGCAGATAAGATCTCCAGGAACCATATTTCAGGGATTAATCGTGTGGTAAAATTAGATATCGTGATAGAAGGAAAGTCCGTCAATCATTTTAAACATTTCCGATTACAGCAGAGTGCAAGACGGCATCACCATTTTGAACTTATTCTCGCTCATGACTCTTTAGGGGCAACACAGAACCATAATCTTGAAGAAGCCCGCCAGTTTTTAGGAAAACGGATCACCGTCGTGTTTAAATATAAAGATTACGAAAATGAAAGTCCTGAAAGAACTTTTGTGGGAGTTATTACCAAAGCCGCATTCAGCCAGGAAAAGATGAGCCTCGGCAATATCGTCCTGAAGGGCCAGAGCCCAACCATCCTGATGGACTCCGCTCCCCATACCCAGAGTTTTGGTGGTACCCAGTCTGTCAACACGGGAATTATTGCAGATAAGATCATTAAAGAAGCATTAGGCTCTTCGAAATTCGACTACCGGGTTGAACCCCAGAATAAAAGTTATATCAACTACAGCTCACAGTATAACGAGACGCATTACAATTTTCTTGCAAGAACTGCAGAAGCCTATGGCGAACAGTTTTATTATGACGGAGAGATCCTCCACTTCGGAAAACTTCCGCCCTCTGAAAAACCGGTCCGCCTTATTTATGGCAGCAATGTAAGCGATGTACAGGTAGAACTGAAAGCCGTACATACAAAACCTGAATTTTTCGGATATAACAGCAGCAGTCACACTAAAATGGAAGGCAGTGAAAATAACATCAGGCACCCGGGAGAAATTCCGGCCCAGGCTTATGAACTGAATCGCAATATATTCAAAACACGTTCCCTCTCCCCTGCTCCGGTTAATGCCAATATGATCATGGATGTCGATGATTCACAGAAAAGTGCTGCAGGAAGTGCTGCTGTAGAAGTTTTTACCGTCTCAGGAAGCACTACGGTTCCGTTTCTTTATCCGGGATGTTGTGCAGATATTGAAATGCGTAAACCAGATACGGTTGAAACCTCTTATTTTACCAAGGTAACTATTACAGAAGTCCTTCATGAAGTCAATGCCAGAGGATATTATACAGGAAGTTTCGAGGCCGTGGCTGAAGGGACAGGATTTATGCCTAAACCGGATTTTATTATGCCCGATGCACAACCGCAAATAGCCACTGTAATTTCCAATACCGATCCTATGAACCAGGGAAGGATCCAGGTACAATTTAACTGGCAGCGAAATCCTGATACGACTCATTTTATCAGAATGATGAGCCCTGATGCAGGCGGAACAGATGCCATTACCCAGAACCGGGGGTTTGTAGCCATTCCTGAAGTGGGAGACCAGGTTATGGTAGGATTTGAATACCAACATCCTGATTTTCCTTTCGCCATGGGCGGAATGTTCCATGGACAGGTAGCTTTGGGCGGCGGACTGAATAATCATATTAAATCCATTCAGACCAGAAGTGGCAATAAGGTAATATTTAATGACCAGGAAGGAAGCATTTTTATAGAAGACCCAAGCGGCAATACCTATTTAATGGATGGAAAAGGCAATATTACGGTAAATGCTCCTAAAAACATGACACTTACTGCAGGAGAGAATGTACAGATCAATGCAGGGCGCAATATCATTGCTTCGGCACAGAGAAACGTAAACATTATGGCCGGCGAGGATATTACAGAGACCGCCAACGACGATTACAACCTGACCGCCAGCAACATTATTGAAACGGCAGAAGCGGGCAGAAGTTCCCGGGCAAAAAACATTACGGAAAACATGGAAGCCGGTTCATACATCAGTACGAAAGATGCGATTAATGTGGAAAGTGCCAAGGAAGTTAATATCAACAGCGGCAAACAAGTAAAAATGCAGTAAAATGGCTGGCGAAGGCGGAAATATTATACGGAATGTCTTTGGCAAATCTTATAAGGAAGCAGAACACATCATAAAAGATGCTTCCAAAGGTGCATTGGATTTTAAATCACCGCAGGAAAATACCTTTTATGGTAAAAAGGGCGGCAAAAAATTAGATGAGTACCAGAGTAAGAAAGACAATACTTTGCTTGTAACAAAAGTGGAAGGCCCACTTGATGACAATAGCGGTAAAATAAATAAACCCAAAGAAGGACAAAAACATTGGTTCAGAGCAACATTTAACAGATCTGCATCAAAAAGTGAATACAAAAAGCTTTTGTGGCAACTGAAGATCAATGGAGCCTCTATTCCTTTCTTTGTAGATTATTCTTCCCTGGAAGGAAATACGCAGACCATACAGGTGAAGCTGCCTTGCTATGATATGCGTGCTTATGCCTATTTTAAAAACCCGATTGATAAGGCAAGTGTGGATGTAAAAGTAAATAATCCGCTTCCTGTTTATATCGATCGATTTAAAGTCAAGGGCAAAGACAGGCAGGGAGTTAATATGGCAGATGATTTATGCTATGGCTTGGGAGTATCCAATCAATATCCGTCAAGATACACTCTGCAGGATGTGGAAAGCAAGGGAATCTGGATTAAAGCAGAGATCAGCAATAAGACAGATGAAGAACTATGGACAGGCTTTAAACGAATGGTCACTCATCTTTTTTCAGTAGGAGAACTGGAAACCGTTGCACTGGATATGATTGAAAAATTCAGAAGAAGTGAAGGCGGTGAGTATACTAATCCTATTCTGACAAAGAGTGTGCAGGAGCATCCTTCAAGTAAAAGGTTCTGTATCAGCATAGAAGATGAAATTGCTGACAGAGTTAAAAAAAGCCACGGAAATATTGCTTCTATTGAAGATGATACCATATACTTTACAGATAACGAAATTGGAAAATTTGGAAACCGGGGTTGGGGACATCCACAGTTTTCAACATTAAAAGATACATTCTTAGGAGGGCTTACCATCTGTATGAATGACACGTGGGCATACGAAGTGAAGCTAACAAAGTTTAATAAATCAGGCAATGGAAATTATGATGCTACCTATAAAATAACTTTATATGACCATTTTGGTCTTGATATGCCGGATATAGAAAAAAAATACTATTATCTGCTTGGATTCAGATACTGGTTTATCCTGCAACATATCAGGGGCTATAAACCTTTCATCACCAAAGTGGAATTTGAAAAGACATTTAAAGAAAGTATTTCTATTGGAAAAGCGGAACGGCAAAATAAAAGAAGAGCTGAAAAAGAAAGAGAAGATCATCTCAGAAATATAGGAAGGAAAAAACCTGGCGAATATTGATCATAAATAATTTGTCAATAAGGACATTTATCTATAACAACGAAAAAATGAAACATTTACAATCCATAAAGATTTTTATCATTCTCTTTCTTCTTTTCACGACTATAAGTTGTGATCAGAAAAAGAATGAATTTATCCCTCTGGATCACATGACCTTTACAAACTCTTATTATCAAGATGATGTGAAGATCTCCTATTATGTATTGATAGACCATCCTGATGCTTCAGATAACATATTGAAAACTGAGATCATTCAATATGTCAGGAATCAGCTTCAAAACAATAGGCCTCTCACAAAAAAAAATACAGTTTCACTTAACTTTGTATTTTATAAAAAAACAAACAACACCTCTTATTTTATTACACATAAGGAAAATTCCGGAGGATTGTCAAGTGAAGAAATATCCCATTACAAAGAAGACTATATCGCTAATTATTATGTAAGCAAATGTAATGGAGGCACAACAGAAAAAATATACCTTCATGATCTGCCAGAAGAGATTGTGTTGAATAACTGTCAATAATATTAAAATATTAATAACAGTCATGAAAGAAAACCCGGTAAGACCTTTTCAAAAATATTCATCAGACGTGCACACGTATCAGGTAGAAAATATGCTTGAAATACGGTTTAGCGAAACCAAGGGCTTCCATTCATCATATAAAATTACCCTGCAGGAAACTGAAAATGAAGACCAGACAAAGACTTGGCTGATAGAGAAAATAGAAAGCGCTCCCCTGCCTTCTGAAAACAACTTTATGGAAATTCTTTACGAATTGGAAAAGAGTTCTTACCCGGTAAAAATAAAAGTAGATGAAAAAGGGCTTTTCTTACATGCTGCGGATCATCAGAAAAATATAGAAAGCTGGAAACAGAAGACAGAAGGTATTCACGAAAAATATCAAAACTGTGATCTATTCAGAAATCAGTATCTCACAACTTTCGAGGACGAGGTGCTGTTTTATAAAAATAAACTGAAAGAGCCTTTCTGGAATCTTCTGCTTTTTATGCCTTCCTACATAGACAACGGAGGCAAGAACCAGGAATCTATTGCATGGAATATCAAAGGAATAGGAAGTATAGAATGTAACGGAATCATCAGAGCAGAAAAAAGAGACTATGGTTTTGAGGCTTTTTTCACTTCGGAAACAACAGTGCCGGATAATATCAGAGAAGAAATAAATAAAAAATATTCACGGCAGAACGGATTATATACAGCAGAACTGTCTATACAAATGCAGTACAGTTCTCAGAAAAAGCAGTATGCAAAAAAGAAAGCAAATTTTATCCTGTCAGACGGAGATAAAATATTATACCAGGAGACCAGCAGCATTACATAAGTTTATGAACACATGATATGGCGAATAAAGGATTTATCATTGTAGAAGGAGCTACCGCATACTGCAGCAGTTCCGTAACCAATAACTCCAAAGGAACCGCTGTTCCGATGGAAGTAAAGAGCCAGAAAAAGAAGCTCGGCAAAAACAAATATTTTGCACAAGGCAAGCCCGTGGCTACTTACTTGGATGATAAAGCCGAAAGCTTCGGCGGAGGAAACGGCTTTGGTAACTGCAAGGGTTCGGACGGTAAAACATATCCCTGCAAAGGAAAATGCAACCTTAAGTATAAAGATTATTACGAAAATGTAGAGTTCAATAAAAGTATGAAAATACTGCTGGATGTTTCTACAGCTGCCTGCCCGGGATATGGCATTCCGGGAACCATAGCGTTTGCTACGACCGGACAGGCTAACAACGTTTCGCAGATCAACGTGAAAGAAGCAGACGAATTCTATGTGGCCAATGCCTCGCCTCAATGGGAAACCTCAGGCATGTCTTCCGCCACGACATCAGTGAATTCCATTTCAATGACGCTCCCCATTCCTGTTGCCAAACCAACCGGAACCTATTATTATGTGCAACTGCAAAAAAATCCTTTAACTTCTTTTTTAAATCCGTTCTCTGCCGACAATCTTACCCTGAACGCCCAGTTTAAAGGCGATGCCACAAAAATCATATGGGCTCTTTTCAAAGGGGAAGACATTAAAGACAAAGTGAAAACATTCATTGGCCTGGGAAGTGTTTTCAACCAATCCTTAAGCAAGACTTTTGACAGCCTTCCGGAAGGAAAATACAGGATTGAAGCCTACGGCAAAAAAGCAGGTGATAAAAACTGTGCGATCATCATTGAAGTCGTAAAAGATTTCGTCAAAAAAATTGTCATTCCGGGGACTTCTACCCTGGTTAACATCCCAATTCCCGTATCCGTAGAATACAAGCTGAACACAAGTGCTGATCAGATGAAAATCCTGAACGGAAATACTTTTATGCCTCTGACCAATACAGCACAGTGGCGGATAAAACAGGGCACAACAGTACTCCATAACAGTCATTCCGGGACCGCTTCACCTCATCTTGTCGGCGTAGCAAGAATCGGAGGAACAGCAACCCTCAGTTTTAAAAATGCCGGAAAATATACTGTCGAAGCATTTACAGATCCCAATGACCCTAAACCCGAATCTGTGGAAATCAAAATTGAAAATACATTAGGCGTGATGGGAGTCAGCGGAGAATCCGGATTGCTCCGATCCGGGGACATGCTTAAAGTACAGGCCTCCAAATTCAATGTGGTTTATCTTCCTGCCGTCGGAAAAACAGTGCACTGGTATCTGAAAAAAGAAGGAAAAGGAAGAATAGCGGCGTTTGAAAGTTCAACTTCTTTCAAAACCGCCATAATTAATAAAAGAGCTGATGCTTTTCTCAGCCAGGATGCACAGCTCTCCACTGGAGATTATTTGGGGAAATATGTTCTGGAAGCCTATGCCAGTCCGGTCGGAGTCGGGAAACAGCCTGCATTTACAGGATCAGACACATTCCATTTTGAGATCATTAAAAACGTAATTGATAAATTTACGCTTCCGGCAGGAAACATCCCCAAAGGAACAAAAGTAAAGTACACCGCTACGGCAAGAATTGCAGAACTGGCAGGAAATGAAGCGATAAAAATAGAAGTCCCGCAAAACGTTACCGACAACGGAGACGGAACGCTTACATTCAATGAGCTTGGGGAATTTACCATTGCTGCTTATTTAACAGGAGATCATACGGATAATAAAAAAATTGATACTAAAATAAAGGTTTCCGAACCCATTATTAAAAGAGCGCTCTGGGCATATGGAACAGGTGTGAAGCGCACAGAAACCGGTTTTGGAGAAGATACATATGGCTTCATAGAAATTGAAGGACTTCAGAATCAGACCCTGAAAGTAAAAGTATGGGTAAAAGGAGAAGGCGATGACTTCTACAAGGAAAAAGAGAAATACATGCTGGAAGAAAAAAGCATAACGCTTAACAATGAAGGCAAGGCTTCTTTCCTGATAAATACCACCGAAGAATATAAGAAAAAACTGGATGCTGCCATTCCCAAAACAGCAGATAACCCCACACCCAAATACCGCCTGGTATTTACTATAGAACTGCAGGCAGGTACCTCAACAGATGTAGTGCTTCCAGCGAGTATTTCCATCGCAGGAACACGGCCCGTTGTCATAGATGACCATACGACCTATTTGGAAGTTTTGGATTCTAATGAAGAGCTTATCATTACTTCTGAACAGAAAATTGTATCTGTTATGTTTTCTACAGAAAACGGAAAAGAGATACAGCGCGAACAGACTTTTTATGGGAAAAGCCATAAAATTTGGGTACACACAGTCAATATGACTGAAGAAGTTTTGAAAGTTGATGTTTTCAAAGAAGTTCTCAAAGAAGACCTTAATGAAAAAGACCACATTGTCTATACCCACGAAAGCAAAGAGACCTACAAGGAAGAAAAAACAGGTAAAGACGGACTGTTAGAAGTTTCCTTCACCGCCAAAGAAGAATGGAAAACCCCGCCTAAAAACTTCGATTATTATATTGCACAGGTCTCAAGGCAACTGAAAGATCCCGCCGATCCCCATAAAAAGATCTGGAAAGCTGAAAAAATCCAAATCACGATAAATAATACACTTCCTGCCGATCTGGTACGGACTGAGGATATGGAAAAGTTGGGTATAAAAGCTCATAAAAAAGATGGTACTCCTTTTACACAGGATGAAATGCTGGAACTCAGAAAACAGTTTATCTTCTATGAGGCCGGCTGTCTGAAAGTTTCTCAGAAAGAGACACCGGAAGCTATTGATAATGATGTGATGCCGGTGGTGGTGGAAATGGCGGAGGTGAGAAAACAAAAAACATGTTATTGTAATAGAGATTTTACGGAAACAGAAATGGAAGATCTCATTAAAACAATGACGGGTGGTACTGAAATATGGAAAGGAATTAAAGAAAAGTGTGGCATAACAGATAAAACAATTAAAAGTTTAACTGCAGAGGTGAATATGATGTTTAAGGGTAACGGAATTAACCGATGTATGCAAAAAATTTCCTTTTTGGCCAATGTTTCAGAAGAAACAGGTTTTTTTGTACAGAGTAAGGAAGAATTCAGCAGCAACAATTTATCTAGCCAAAGTACCTACAAGGGAAGAGGTATTCTTCAGATTACGGGAACTGATGACGGAACAGGCTTTTATAACAATCCCGGACCTTATAAAGATTATGGAAAAGCCAAATATGCAGATGAAAACAAATTTCTTAACAGTAATGCAGACCTTATTTCCACAAATCTACACCATACTGTAGATGTAGGAGGCTGGATATTCAATTATAAAGAAGTCCCTTTATGGGAACTCAACCCTAAAAAGACATATTCTCAAGAACTTAAAGAAACCATAGCATGGAAACGCAGTTATTTCAGTAAAGGCCTTGGAAAAAATCTTAATCAACTGGGACTATTAATGGAACAGGAAGAGGAGAAGTATTTTTTCCTGCAAGGAAAAATATTGAATGGATATTCTCTATCCCACAGACTTGAGAGACCTCCTAATGGATGGGCAGGGCGCAAGAAAGCTTTGCAAAAACTAAAAGCATGGTTTAAGTATGATAAAAATGTTTGTAATGGAGAAGAGGTTATATTACCAAACCTTGAAGGAAGAGCTCCATGGATGGAATTGGTATGGAAAGAAGAAGCAAGAAATCTGGTCGAAACCGGCAGTAACAAAGAAATTCAAAAATTCTTTGACGGCACACCTTATGAAAGCCAGATGAAAGATGGTACAAAAAATGAGACAGATATCGCATGGTGTGCAGCATTTATCAACTGGATCATGAAACATTACGGATATGAAGGAGTTACAACAGATAAAGGATACGATGCCGTACGAGCTTTAAAATGGGCCAATTGGGCAGAAGGAAAAGATTTAGGAAAACCTGTATATGGAGCTATTGCTGTAAAAACAAGATCCGGAGGAGGCCATGTGGGATTTGTAGCAGGCAAAAAGGGAGATAAAGTCGTTATATTAGGAGGAAACCAATCACAAAAACTGTATTGCGTGTCTTATAATATTTCTGACTATTTTGCATATGTAGTCCCTAAAAATTATGAAATTACAGAAGCAGATTATAACCTACCAGAATATAAAGGAAATCCGGGGACAAAAGGATCTGAACAATAAAATAATTAAAATGGAAAATAGATTTTTAATTGGCTTACTTTTTATCTTATCATTCTTGGGTTCATGCCAGGAAAAAAAGGCCAGCAATACAAATATCCAACAAAGCACGAATAGTTTAAAACCTGATCAAGACATTAATACCATGCTGAAAAAACAATTAGAGTACGGAAAACCTTCCTTTGACAATCCGTATCAGTATTCAGAAAAAGATTTGGAGGTAACAATACCGATATTGAGTCAACTTCTTGCAGACAATGGTTATAAGCCTGTTAGTGATGAAGAATTTAACACTAAAATAAAACAGATATTTAACAGGATTATTGATCCAAAATCAGCCAACAATTTTATATATGTTAATTTTCTATATCAATGTGACCGGTCTTTTAATTACCTCCCTAATGATGCGGAAAATAACGGAATATTTATTATAAAGAATTTAAACTTCATTACTGATCTCCACCCCATTCCAAGCATTATTGATTATCAGAAATCATATAATGAGACAGCACAAGAAGAGAACACTTTTTCGAAAACCTACAAAGATGCAAGCGGCAATGAAGTGAAAAAATATTTATGGAAAGATATTTCCAATCTGAAAGAACAACGCAAAAAAAACATCCAGACATTAGTTGCCCGTAACATGTATCTGTTCAATGGCAGTAAAGCCCATTACAAATGGCTTATTCTCAATGATCAATATTTCATGGAAAGATTGGTAAAAACTTTTGGATATACTAACGATTCAGAACTGCTAAAATGGGTAATTGAAAAAACTAAATTTGACAAAAATAATCCATCAGACTATGGCAAATTATTCTGGATAAAAGACTGTGATGGGAATGTAAGATTACATGCCAACACATTTAAATTATTGCAAAAATTATATATTCCAAATGATTCTTCAGAAAATAGATTTATTCTGGATAATATTAAAGATTATTTGGAATATTTAGGTAATAAAGAAATATCTCAGAATGAGAATCTGACACCAGTAGAAAGAATAAAAATAATGGCCAATTTATCTTATTCTGCAGAACAGTATAAATATAACCCTTCTTATAACAGTAATGCTAAAATAATGGGAAGGTTACGGTTTTTTCTAAGTCAGGAAGATATTGATATTTTAGAAAAAAATAATTATTTCGGGCTCCCAAAATTCAAAGAATGGTGGGATAACGCCGATTATGATGAATATTTCGTGGAAGAATGTGAATATAATGGCTCTTGCGGACCAGACAATCAACCTTTGAATATAACGGAATGGCGAAAACAACACCAAAAAAAATAAGACAAAAGCATGACTGACATCTGTGCATTTATTGATCAAGTAAACATTCAATAATTATGAAAACATGTCCATTACAAGAGTATTCAATCTAGTTATCAATATATCAAATGACTTGAAATCTTCAGTAAATCTAATTTATTATTTCCTATTGTTTTCCATAGGATATAATCAGGTAATTTTGTGCTAAGATTTATTCTTTAAATTGGAACTACATAGCAAAACTTATTGAAGATTTTGCACTCAATAAAAATATGACAATTACTAAATTGTTTACCATAAATTTAGTAAACAGCCTTATTATGGACAGTTTATTAATAATATATATGACTTTTATCAGCATCTGATATTCCTCATTAAAATTGATTTAACGTTAATTTTGATTTCTCAAATATGACTATGAAAAAACAAACTATTATAAGCTTCGGCTTACTGGCAACACTATCACTTTTGTCATGCTCAGCAGATGAAACGAATATCGAAGACAACATTGAAAACTATACTCACACTCAACTTCCGATATCTGAAAATTCAAAGCAATTCGGATATTATAATGCCTTAGGATACAGTTATAATGTTACGGAAGAATATGCCAATGCAGATGCTACAGGATTAAAAGTAATTGATACTGATAAATTTAAAGCTGAGCAACCTTCAAGACTGGATGAAGGAAATATTCTATCTCAAGAATATGTAGAAGCATATGGAAAAGATGCAGCAGCTTATTCAAAAGTACTTTCCGGAAAAGTTGTGGCAACAGAACTTTTTAACATCTATGGTAAAACCATTTCATCACCTTTCACTTCAGCATTGGTAAACGGTAAAAATTTTAACTCCGAATATATTTATGGCAGTTATAATGTTATAATAAAACAAAAAAGATATCGGTTCAACGCTACTGCAGATTTATTGAGTAATTATATAACTTCTAATTTTTCGCAGGATATCCAGTCCAAAACTCCTGAACAAATTGTTAATGACTATGGAACTCATGTAACTACCGATATCTACACAGGAGCAAAAATTGATGTTATCTTCCAGGCGAAAACAACAAATCCTGACCGTGAGCGTGCTGCACGACTCGGAGTAAAAACAGCTGCAAATTCTTTAAATATACATGATACGGATGCTTTAGAAGCGTCTATGAATTATGATAAAAAGCTTTATTACAGAACCAGAGGAGGAAATACTTCTGAGGCGATGGCCGGAATTTTCAGCTTTAATCAGGAAAAACCGAAAATTGATATCTCCAGATGGCAAAGTACTTCTACAAAAGAAAATTCAGTGTTAGTGGATTTTGGCAGCAACGGCTTGGTTGCAATTTATGATTTAGTAAAAGATCCGATTAAAAAAGCAGCATTAAAAATATATGTTGATGAATATCTCGCTAAAAACCAGGTTATATTAGCACTATAATAATTTATAAATCCTGTAGGTAGATATAATATCTGCCTACAGGATTTTAATGAGTAATAATTTCTGAAACATTTTTTCCTGAAGCCTGAACATTCTTACATCAGTGTACTTTCCAGTATTTCGTTTCTGTTGAGCCATCTCATTTATAATACTTAAATTTGCCGAAATTAAAATATATGTCAACAGCAGAAACATTTAAGGATTCACAATATTTCATTGAACTTGAAGATAAACATGGAGCCCATAACTACCACCCTCTTCCCGTAGTTTTAGACAAAGGGGAAGGTGTTTTCGTATGGGATGTGGAAGGCAAGAGATATTATGATTTCCTTTCAGCCTATTCTGCTGTCAACCAAGGACATTCCCATCCTAAGATCGTAGAAGCTTTGGTAACCCAGGCAAAGAAGTTAGCTTTGACATCAAGAGCTTTTTACAATTCAAATTTGGGAGAATACGAAAAAAAGATCACCAGCCTATTTGGGTTTGACAAAGTTCTTCCTATGAATTCGGGAGCTGAAGCAGTGGAAACTGCAGTAAAATTAGCCAGAAAATGGAGCTATGAGGTCAAAGGAATTTCAGAAAATGCAGCTAAAATCATTGTATGCGAAAATAACTTCCACGGAAGAACAACCACCATTGTTTCTTTCTCCAATGATCCGGATGCAAACCAGAATTACGGGCCTTTTACACCCGGTTTTATTAAAATTCCGTATAATGATATTGCCGCTTTAGAAGACATTTTAAACCGGGAAGCCGGAAATATTGCCGCGTTTCTGGTAGAACCTATTCAGGGTGAAGCAGGAGTGTATGTTCCGGATGAAGGTTTCCTGAAAAAAGCATCAGACATTTGTAAAAAACATAATGTCCTGTTCATTGCAGACGAAGTACAGACCGGAATTGCAAGAACGGGAAAATTAATTGCCTGCCATCATGAAGAAGTTCAGCCGGATATCCTGATTTTAGGGAAAGCCCTTTCCGGAGGAATGTATCCTGTCTCAGCGGTTTTGGCCAACAATGAAATCATGAATGTCATCAAACCCGGGCAGCACGGTTCCACTTTTGGAGGAAACCCGATTGCCTGTGCAGTAGCCATTACTGCTTTAGAGGTTGTGAAAGAAGAAAAACTTTCTGAAAGGGCTGAAGAATTAGGTCAGCTGTTCAGATCTGAAATTGAAAAAATCATAGAAAAAAATTCACTGATCACCAAAGTGAGAGGAAAAGGTTTATTAAATGCCATTTTAATCAATGATTCCCCTGAAAGTTCCACAGCATGGAATCTCTGCCTTCAATTAAAAGAAAACGGGCTTTTGGCCAAGCCTACCCACGGAAACATTATCAGACTGGCTCCGCCATTGGTAATTACGGAAGAACAGTTGATGGAGTGTGTGAAAATTATTGAAAAAACGATTGTAGAATTTCAATAACAGGTACTTCTCTACCGTTATTCATTACAAGAAGAAGATTAAATTAATGTTTAATTCTGGAAAATTCGGCTTTTTGATTTGCTTTCAGAATCGGTAAGAGGATAATTATCTGCCGCTAAAAATTCTTACGACCCGTAAAGGATTTACATAGAGGACAAGATTAACTGATGCATTTTAAATTAAAACTTATCTTTGAAGTATAAACACCTGTTTCGGAAACAGATAAAACCAATTTGGGATGACAGAAAACGTTGTGATGGATGTAAGCGCTTTAATCATAACACATAATGAAGAAAAAAACATGCAGGAAGTACTTGAGTGCTTCGATTTCTGTGAGGAAATTATTGTTGTCGATTCATTCAGTACTGATAAAACCGTAGAGATTGCAGAAAAGTTTCCGAAAGTAAAAATCATTCAGCATCCGTTTGAGGATTTTACTAAACAGAGAAATCTGGCCCTGGATGCAGCAAAGAATGATTGGGTGCTGTTTCTTGATGGAGATGAACGGATTACGCCTGCGTTAAGAAAAGAAATTATAGAAGAGCTGAATAAGGCAAAACAGAAAGATGCATATTATTTTTACAGGAAATTTTACTTTGCCAAAAAGCCTGTTCATTATTCAGGAACACAAACCGATAAAAATATAAGACTGTTCAGAAAATCAAAAGCAAGATATGCAGAGGGAAAAAAAGTTCACGAAACCCTGGAAGTCAATGGAAACATCGGTGAACTGAAAAATAAACTTCTTCATTTTTCCGTTAATGATTATGAGTCTTATAAAGAAAAAATGATTCATTACGGAGTACTGAAGGGTCAGGAACTTGCCGCAAAAGGAAAAAAGTTCAATCCTTTAACCCAATACTCCAAAACCGCGTTCAAATTCTTTAAGGCATATATTTTGCGTTTAGGTATTCTGGACGGAAAAGAAGGTTACCAGCTTTCGTACCTCCAGTCATTAAGCGTCTTTGAGACTTATGAATCATTAAGAAAGGTACAAAATTGATTGAATGAAGATTTGTGTAATTAGTTTCGATTTTTGGGGATATGACGAGCACATCGTGGAAGCATTACGTGCAAAAGGCATTGATGCTCATCACATTAAAATAGGAGATGTTACCCATTCCAATTTTAGTGAAAGGGCTACGAATGCGGTAAGTAAAATCTTCCTCAACAAAAATCTGAAAACTGAAAAGCGGCAGAAATTTGTTCTGGATTCTTTAAAACAGCTTGGCCATCAGGATCAGATTTTAGTCTTAAATCCCGACACTTTTGATGTATCAACCTTAGAAAACATAAGAAAATATACAGATCGGCTTATTACCTATCTTTATGACAGCCTGGAAAGATTCGCTGTAGAAAACGAAAAACTTGATCTGTTCGATAAAATTTTCTCTTTTGATATTGCAGACAGCAGAAAAAACGATTTTGAAAAACTGACCAATTATATTTATCTTCCTCATTTAAGAAATGAAGTTCAAAATCCGTTAATGGATCTTTTCTATGTCACCTCTTACGACAACAAAAGAATTTCAATGATCAAGCTGCTTGCAAAAAAACTGATTGAACTCAATCTTAAATTCCAGATTATGGTGATTGGAAAAAAAGGCTGGAAACATCAGTTAAAAAACATATTCATCCCTATTCCTGAACAGTTGCATATTATCTTCAGCGTCAAAAAAATATGTCATAAAAAACTTCCTGAATATTATAAAAATTCAAAAGTCTTGCTGGATCTTACACGGGAAAATCAGCACGGCCTGAGCTTCCGGGTTTTCGAAGCAATGGCATTAGAAAAAAAGATCATCACTGATAATGAATACATTAAGAGTTACGATTTCTACAACCCGAACAATATTTTGGTTTTAAATGAAACCTGCACCAATCTGGACCGGTCTTTTTTTGAATCGTCTTATGAAAAAATCGATGATGCCGTTTACTATAAATACACAATTGAAAATTGGATAAATGTAGTTTTTAAATTACATTAAAGCCGTTATCATATTTAGAACTATTAACCTCATGATTACCTATACCAATCAATCTAAAATCATCATATTTTGTCCTCCAAACAGCGTAACCGGAGGCCCGGAAGCCTTACATCAATTGGCTGATAAATTATATCGTCTTGAGGTTAAAAACGTATTCATGCATTACATTCCTGAAAAAAAAAATGCAAAGCCCGAAAATTATAATGTTTATCAAACGACTGAAATAGCCGATGTTGAAGACAAATCGCAAAACATTTTGATTATTCCGGAATCCATGACTTTTTTGGTGAAAAAATATCCCAAAAGCCAAAAAGTAATTTGGTGGCTGAGCGTGGATTTTTATAAAATTTTAATGGATCACAGAATAAAAAGGCAGAGCTTTTTTACAAAACTATTCTATCCGCAAAAAGACAAAGAATACTATTTTGAGCATTTGCCGAATGTTTTCCAATGGGCACAATCTTATCGTTCTTCGATATATATTAAAAATCATGGCATTCCCGAAAACCAGATAGATTTTGTGTGTGATTATATTAATCCGAGCTTTTTAGCCAATAAAGAAGCCATACAAAAAGATCTTACCAATAAAATAATATTATATAACCCTAGAAAAGGGAAAAAGGAAATTTCTCAGTTAATAAAGGCTTCGCCGGAACTTAATTGGGTTGCTATTCAAAATATGAATGCCGGTCAGATACAGGATTTAATGGCAAAATCTTTACTGTATGTTGATTTCGGAGAAAACCCGGGAAGAGACAAAATGCTGCGTGAATCTGTATCTCAGGATTGCTGTATCATTTCCGGGAAAAACGGATCTTCTGCTTTTTATGAAGATTTAATGATTCCCGAAACTTATAAATTCAGTTTCAGTGAAGATAAAATTCCCGAAATTATTGCAATAATCAAGGACGTTCTAGAAAATTACCCTATCCATATTTCTCAGTTTGTAACTTACAAAAAAATGGTTTTAAACGAGGAAATTGCATTTGAAGAAAAACTGAAAGAAATATTTAAGAAATGACGTCAAAGAAAATTACATTAATTTATCCTTTTGCGTACGGTTATATTGATTTTGTCGTTCAGGAACTTCAATCCCATAAAAATATTCAGGTAACGGATATTAAAACCGATACCATAAAATATACTTACCCAAATATTTTTGTGAAAATATGGAACGGGATTACTAAATTATTCGGAAGCAACATCAAAAAAAAATATTTCAGTAACCGAATTTTAGAGCAGATTACGGACAAACAAGATATTATTTTTGTGATCAGACCTGATATGTTGGAGGTTTCTTTATTAAAGGAATTAAAGCAGAACACAAAAACTTTTATTGCTTATTTTTATGACAGCTGTAAAAAATATCCTAAACAGCTTGAAATAGTCCATTTTTTTGATGAAATCTATTCCTACGAAAAAGAAGATATAGAAAAGTACCATTTTATTGAAACATCTAATTTTATTTATGATGAAAAATTAGAACCTGCAGAACTGAAATATGATATTTTCAACGTTTCATCTTATGATTCTAGAATTGATGAAATTGACAGAGTTTCAACAGAATTGTTTGATGCAGGTTTCAAAATTTATTTTGTCTTATTTTGGTTTGAAAAATTGATGTATCCGCATTTGATTTCCACTACAGAATATCTTTCTCTCAAGGAAACCAAGAAACTTATTTCTCAGTCAAAAGCCATGATTGATATTCAAAGACAGGATCAGAAAGGACTTTCTTTCAGGACTTTTGAAAGTCTAGGATATCGAAAAAAATTAATAACGACCAATATTGCCGTGAAAAATTACGATTTTTATCATCCTGATAATATTTTGGTCATAGATAGCAATAATCTAAATCCTGATGAAATTAAAAAATTTCTGGAATCAGATTATGTAGAAATTGCTCAGGACATTATTAACAAATATACTGTCGGGAGCTTTACAAAGAAAATATTCAAATTATAACAGTATGGGGATCAAGAGAAAAATAAAAAATTACATCTATTTAAAAAATCATTATCCTTTATCAGAGAAGACCATTATTCCTGATGAAAATAAAAAAAACATACTGATTGTAGACAGCCAGATTCCGACATTTGATAAAGATTCTGCATCAAACAGAATTACGGAAATTGCAAAATTCCTGGCGAAACACTATAACGTCTACTTAATGGATTGGCGAAAAGCAATTCCAAAAGTAGAATCAAAAAAATATATTAAAAACCTAAATGAACATAATGTCATGGTCTATACTCCATTCATAGGCAAGTATGGCATCATGAAAGGTAAAAAGCATTTCATCAATGCGCTTATCCCAAAACTTGATTTTGTATGGTGTCACAGACCTGAGCTTTTTGAGCATTATTTAGAATTTTTCAGAGAAAAAGCTCCAAAAGCGAAAATCATTTATGATATGGTTGATATTCATTATCTGCGAATGGAAAGAGGTCTTGAAATTAAATATGATGAAGCCAGAGCCAAGGAACTTGTTCATTATAAATACATTGAAACCGAACTTTGTAAACAAGCCGATAAAATTGCCGTAATCAGTGACAAAGAAAAAGAGTTTATGAAGGCTTTTGTGGATCAATCCAAACTGTTTACCGTAAGCAATGTTCATAATTTAAAAGTAAAACCGGAAGAGATGCCGCCTTTTGTAAAGCGTGACGGAATTTTCTTTATCGGTACTTTTTTACATGACCCTAATGTAGATGCCGTTGAAATTTTATACAATAACATCATGCCTCTGGTTTGGAAAGTTCTGCCTGATTTAAAAATTACAATTATCGGGTCAGAAGCTCCCGAACATATCAAGAAAATGAATTCTGAAAAGTTTGAAATCGCAGGTTTTGTTGAGAATATTATTCCGTATTACGAAAAATGTTTTGCTTCGGTTTCGCCTTTACGTTTCGGTGCAGGGGTGAAAGGTAAGATCGGGCAGGCTTTGGAATACACCCTTCCCGTATTAACCACTGAGATCGGCGCAGAAGGGATGTTTCTGGAAAACGGAGTTACAGCATTGATCTCAGGCAACGAAGATTATCAAAAATTTGCAGACAACATTATTGAAATCTTTACCAACGAATCGACGTGGAATACCCTTCACAACAATTCGGAAAAAGCAATTTATCCGTTTTCAATCGAAGCTCAGAAAGAAGAAATTTTTGAAATGTTGAAGTAATTGGGGAAGCTTATTTATGAATTATTGATTTTTTCATAAATCGTAACGAGTTGATTGGCGCTTTTTTCCCAGGAAAATTGCTTTGAGCGCTCTAATCCTTTTCGGGCATACTCTTCTCTTAAAGATTCATTCAGATACAGGTTCAGCATGGTTTGAGACAATGCTGTTTCATCATTGGGATCCAGTAGAATGCCGGCATCTCCTACAACTTCCGGCAACGATGATGTGTTGGAAGTAACAGTTGCAACGCCGCATTGCATGGCTTCTAAAGGTGGCAGTCCAAAACCTTCGTAAAGCGACATATAATAAAAAGAGTGGGCATGACTGTACAAACTTGCAAGATCTTCATCCGGCACTCTTCCTGTAATTATAATTTTATCTTTTAACTCCTGTGCATTATTATATTCGTCAAAAATTTTATCGTAATCCCAACCTTTTGCGCCTACCAGAACCAGCCCTAAATCATCAATTCCGTTTTCTTTGATCAGTTTTAAAAAAGTCCGAATTACAAAATCTACATTTTTACGCGGTTCCAAAGTACCCACACTCAGAAAATATTTATCCGGAAGGATATACTTCATTTTAATCAGATTAAATTTCTCTTCGTTTTTACAAACATAAAAAAGTGATTTTGAAGCTGCCAGTAAATTAACAAAAACATGATCAGGATTAAGCTGAGGAGCATACTTGAGTAAATCCCTCTTTGTATTTTCGGACACACAAACTGCATATCCATCCTTTCCGATACTTGCAATAATCTTTTTTATAAGATCTGACGTGAAATGCAGATCGGGAAATAAAATCGGGATTAAATCATGAACCGTCACAACCCTTTTTAAATTCGGATATTTTCTGATTTCATCATTAACAGGAAAATAAAAAGAATGAAAAATATTGGCTTCCTCGAAAACATTTTCAAAATGGTCGTTTTTGTAATTAAAAACACCCATTTTTTTATAGAAATACCTGAACATCTTCTCTTTTCTTAAGGGCAGAAATTTTCTTTTAGTCCTTTTATTGGCTCCTTTTATTTTTATGGAATTATCCACAAAAAAATCATCCAGTTCTTTTGTGGTGGTCTCATTATTAAATAAACTTAAATGAGCATACGATGTATCAACAACCCTGTTATTGCTTAATTCCTTAAAAAATTCAAAGGTAACCCGGAAAATTCCGGTCCGGTTATCTTTGTAGAAATCCGCAATTACGTCGGCATCTAAAATTACTTTTATACTCATAAAACAGTTATACAATCGTGTCGTAAAAAGAATTTTGTTGTTCCTGTCTTTTTATTTCTTTAATGTGCAGGAGACACATTGAATAATCGGATGATGGCAATCCTGCTATTATTTTGTAATTACAGAGCTTTTCGTGTACCTTATTTTCCCATTTAATCCCTTTATTCAGACGGAAAATCCGGTGCTGGTAATCCGGGAAATTAATATATCCTTCTTCGTTCACCTGCCAGTTCCACTGTTTTATATGGCTGTCTGTGATTCCTTCCACAATATTCACCCTCGGCACCATAAAAACATCTTTCTTCCTGTTTTTAAACAGGTGAAATTTTATTTCTTTCAGGAGAGATGCTTTCGGAATTTCGTCTGCATCTATTTGAAACAGATATTTCTTTTTCGCAGCTTTTATCAGGTTATTTTTAAAGGTCGCAAAATCACCATCAAGACGGGCTTCCAATCTGACAATCGTATCGCCATACTTATCTAAAACATCGGCAACCTGCCGGTTCTTGTTGGTAACATCCTGCAGAACAATCACCTCATCATCTTTATCAATTAAAGGAAGTAAAGTATTTAAAAGCTGGGTAATTTCTTCAACTTCATTATTTACCGTAATTCCATAGGAAATTTCAGGTAAGGGCAATATCTTTCTTAACAGTTTCATTAAATTTCTAATTCTTTATGGATGAATGATTTTTCAATTCTTTCCGGTTGATTAAAGAAAATTAAAGGCCGGTATGGCTTTATAATTTTTAAATAAAATTTATGAAAAAGATTCGGGTTAAGGTAATCTTTTTTATTTTCCGTAATAATCGCCGATATATTTGAAATCGAATTTAATGTTTTAGCATTCAGAGCTTTTCCATTCACATGCACCATTACGTCATGTTTTTTAAGTTCTGAGATCGGCCTTATCTTTTCTCTTAGATCATATTTGGTATGAGCCTGCTCTTCATTTATATAATCTTCAAAAGGAAAATCGGTATAGATAACTTTTGCAAAAGGTTCCAGTTCAGAAAGTTTTGCAACGTTTCCATTATTTAATATTATTCCAACATCATACGTTAAAGGTATTGATCCGCTTTTAGACCCCCACTTTCTAATATAATTTCGTTGGGATTTCTCTTCTATAGCTTTTGTTTTATTTTCATATTCCTTGGAAAACCTTGAAGTTTTGCTAACGAAATGATACACCAGAGCTCTGTTCAGCTGAACAGTTTCCAAACCTAGGAATTTTAAACGGATAATAAGATCGTCATCTTCGCAGAACATCGGATTGAAAAGATTGTCCAGCCCTCCGATCTCAATCAAATTATCCCTTTTTACACATAAGAAAAATGATGAATGTGATGTGGGAGCAGTAGAATTCTTAACATTTGAAATATATTCATTTTCAAAATCGAAAAATTTTTCAAAATCAAATAAATGAATATCATCGCCAAAATCCCGGGTCAGTTTCCAATCCCGGAAATCTCCGGTGAAGACAGGGGGTTCCGTAACTTTATAAAAATTAACATGATCTTCTGACAGATCTTCTGATAAATTCTTTAGAAAATGCTTTCCCAGAACCATGTCGTTATGTAAAAAACACACAAACTTCTTTGTAGAAATCTCTGTCGCCTTATTATAGGTATCGGATAATGTTTTACTTTCCTCGGAATAATAATATTTTAAAAACGGATCATTTAAACTGTCCATCCACCGGTGTGTGCCGTCTGTACTTCCAAAACTCACAAATACAATTTCAACACCCGGATATAACTTTCTTACATTTTCGTAAAAAATCTTAGTGTATTCCAGATTATTCTTCAGACCGATTAAGAAAGATATATCCTGAGTCATTTATATCGTCCTGTTATATTCGTCCTCAATCCTCACAATATCATCTTCCCCGAAATAAGTTCCCGTCTGAACTTCAATGAAGACAACAGGTTTTTCAGAAAGGTTCATCATGCGGTGTTTTGCCCCTAACGGAATAAAAATACTTTCTCCGTAGGCCAGTTTAATTTCTTTATCATCCAGAACAACAGTCGCGTCCCCCTCAATGATCGTCCATTGTTCCTGCCTTTTATGGTGGTATTGATATGACAGCTTGTGTCCCGGATTTACCTCAATCCGTTTCAGTTTATAATTCGGCTCATCTGCCAGCACAAAATATCTACCCCAGGGTCTTTCTCCGATTTCTAACATAGTTGTTTTTCATTAATTTATACAAATGTAAATATTCAAATCAAAAAACCCAATAACCAAAACATTAAACCTCCTTAAAACGCATAATTTTGAGTAAATTTGCACCAAAATTTTAATTGATATGGGGAAAGTAAGAGTACGTTTTGCTCCAAGTCCTACCGGACCTTTACATTTGGGAGGCGTAAGAACTGCATTATATGATTATCTTTTTGCTAAAAACCAGGGCGGAGAGTTTGTATTGAGAATAGAAGATACGGACACCGCAAGATATGTGGAAGGCGCAGAAGAGTATATTGAAGAGGCCCTTGAGTGGTGCGGGATCATTGCAGATGAAAGCCCTAAAAAGGGAGGAAAATTCGCCCCATACAGACAATCCGAAAGAAGAGATATTTACGACCGGTATACAGCGCAGATTCTGAAAACAGAATATGCTTATATCGCTTTTGATACTGCTGAAGAACTGGATACCATCCGTGCAGAATACGAAACCAGAGGAGAAGTGTTTTCTTATGACAACAAAACAAGAAACCGTCTAAAAAACAGCATTACCCTTTCAGAAGAGGAAGTTCAGAAACTGCTTGATGAAAATATACCGTACGTGGTAAGATTTAAAATGCCTGTTGACAGAACTTTAAATCTTGTAGATATCATCCGCGGGAATTCTTCCGTAAATACCAATATATTGGATGATAAGGTTTTGGTAAAAAACGACGGAATGCCGACTTACCATTTTGCCAACATTATTGATGACCACGAAATGGAAATTTCCCATGTCATCCGTGGGGAAGAATGGCTGCCGTCTTTAGGCCTGCATACTTTATTGTATGAAGCCATGGGCTGGGAAGCGCCTCAGTTTGCCCATCTTTCATTAATCCTGAAGCCTGAAGGCAAAGGAAAACTGAGCAAAAGGGATGGTGATAAGTTCGGGTTCCCTGTGTTTCCTTTAAATTTTAGCGATCCTGCAACAGGGAACATTTCCAAAGGCTACAGAGAAAGCGGTTACCTTCCGGAAGCTTTTATCAATATGGTTGCCCTATTGGGCTGGTCTCCCACAGATGATAAGGAAATCATGTCAATTGATGAAATGACAAAAGAATTTGACCTGTATAAAGTTCATAAAGCCGGAGCCAGATTCAGCAAAGAGAAATCAGAATGGTTCAATCATCAGTATCTTCAGCTAAAGTCCGATGAAGAACTGCTTCAGATTTTAAAAAAATCCGATGTAAACCTGACGGTTGAAGATGAAAAATTATTGAAAATTATTCACCTGATGAAAGAAAGGGCCACTTTCCCTACCGATATTTATGAAAACGGAAAGTTTTTCTTCGAGGCACCGACAGCTTATGACGAAAAAGCTTCAAAAAAAGCATGGAATGATGAAACTTCTTCAGTTTTAGGTGAACTGGCTTCAAACCTGGAAGCAGCTGAATTTAATGCAGAGAATATAAAAAAAGCCGTTCAAGATTTCGCAGAAAACAAAGGTCTGGGGATGGGTAAAGTGATGATGCCTTTGCGTTTAGCGCTGGTGGGAGAACTGAAAGGCCCGGACGTTCCGGATATCCTCGAAATCCTTGGTAAAGAGGAAAGTATCTCCAGAATACATAATGCAATCAATAATTTTAAATAGAATTTCATAATTTTTCATACATTTGAAAGATTTAATTTACTTCAAGAAATGGAATATTTAAGTTTCGAGCTTCCTATCAAAGAACTGGTAGATCAACTTCAGACCTGTTCTTTAGTAGGGGAAGAAAGTGGTGTTGATGTAAAATTAGCATGCAGCCAGATTGAGGACAAGATCATAGAAAAGAAAAAAGAAATCTATTCTAATCTTACCCCTTGGCAGAGAGTACAACTATCCCGTCATCCGGATCGTCCTTATACATTAGACTATATCAGTGGAATGGTAGACAAAGGGAGCTTTTTGGAACTGCACGGAGACCGGAATTTCGCTGATGATCCTGCCATGATTGGAGGCCTGGCTACTCTGGATGGGCATAAGGTGATGATCATAGGAACCCAGAAAGGAAGAACCACCAAAGAAAGGCAGCACAGAAGATTCGGAATGCCCAATCCTGAAGGGTACCGGAAAGCCTTGAGGCTGATGAAGCTTGCGGAAAAATTCAGAATTCCTGTAGTAACTTTAGTGGATACACCGGGAGCTTATCCAGGGCTGGAAGCTGAAGAAAGAGGACAGGGTGAAGCCATTGCCAGAAACATTTTTGAAATGACGATGCTGAAAACGCCTATTTTCACCTACATCATCGGTGAAGGGGCCAGCGGCGGAGCATTGGGAATCGGTGTAGGAAATAAAGTTTATATGCTGGAAAACACCTGGTATACAGTAATTGCACCGGAAAGTTGCTCATCAATTCTCTGGAGAAACTGGGACCATAAGGAAGATGCTGCGAATGCATTAAATCTTACACCCCAGGATGCTTTAAGAGAAAAATTCATTGACGGAATTGTAGAAGAACCTCTGGGAGGCGCACACTACGACCCACAGACCGCTTTTTTACATCTGAAAAGTTCAATTATTCAGAATATCAAAGCCTTCTCAAAATTCACAGGAAAGGAACTGGAAACTCAAAGGCAGGACAAATTCATTGCCATGGGCCAATACAAAGGATAAAAAATAAACGGCTAAGAAAAATTTCTTAGCCGTTTATTTTATTTTAGTAATCTTTTGAATTTAATTTTCACTCAGGTTCAACTCAATTTCAATATCCTTATTGATTTTCTTCAAAGAAGAATATTTGGCGTCACACACCATGGTTGTTAGAATATACTCCCCTTTTTCTACCAGCAGAAAGTTTTGTCCGTTCGCCGGAACATCAAGATTATAATATTTTTTTCCGTTGATTTTTACAATCAGGTTGCATTTGGATCTGTTCTTAATATTAATATAAGCCTCTTTATCCATCGGATCATTATTAAAAAGATGGGTCAGCATGGCAGCTGTTCTTTTATTCTGTTCGTTCGGAACTGCTGTTTTTTTACCCGATCCTGCTGTTACTGCTGCGTAGTTTACCGTTCTTGCGGGAGCTGCTGAACCTGTATTGGACGCCAGCGTTTTGGAATTATTGAGGCTGTTATTCTCCAGAATCATCTGCTTTACTTTATCTTCACTCAGAGGCTTTATTGTAGGTTTCGCTTCTGGAGAGTTGCTGGCCATGATGATCTGTATCAGCTTTCTTTTAAAATAGTCTGTCTTGGCATGTCCGGGATTCTGTTTCAGGAATCCTGCAACAATTCTTGCCTCGACAGTGGTTTCAGCATCGCTTTCCGTATAAATAATCGCTGTTTCCTTCTCTACGATAGCTTTGGATTTCGCTTTTTTCTTTTTCTGCGAAAAGCTTAGGGTAAATATGCATAAAAACAGGAGAAGAAATATTTTTTTCATTAACTGAACGTTTAAAATTTTATTAAATATATAAAATAACGCAAAAAGTCATTTTTTAGTTTATCATTAAAATCATTATCTTTGCACTGCTTTAAAATTAAGCTAAAAATTAATACTAATCTTAAATATAAAAAATAATAGATATGTCTTATACACCAGTAGCTGCTGACGTAGCAAAATTGAGAAACCAAACGGGCGCAGGTATGATGGACTGCAAGAAAGCTTTAGTTGAAGCCGAAGGAGATTTCGAAAAAGCTGTAGATATCCTTAGAAAGAAAGGACAGAAAGTAGCTGCTAACAGAGCGGACAGAGAAACTACTGAAGGAGTAGTGCTTGCAAGAGTAAATGAAGACAATACCTTAGGTGTTGTAATTTCTTTAAACTGCGAAACTGATTTCGTGGCTAAAAATGAAGCATTCATTGAAATGGCTTACGAATTGGCTGAAATCGCGGTTACCGCTGCTACCAAAGAAGAACTTTTGGCTACGGATTTCCACGGGATCACTGTGGCTGAGAAATTAGTGGAGCAGACAGGGGTTATCGGTGAAAAAATCGAGATCGGAGCATTTGAAAGACTTGACGGTCCTTTCCTTGGCGCATACATCCACGCCGGAAACAAAATCGCTTCCATCACTGCACTTTCTGCTAACGTAGAAGGAGCTGCAGAAGCTGCCAAGGCTGTTTCTATGCAGGTTGCTGCCATGAACCCGATCGCTCTTGACGAAACGATGGTTTCCCAGGAAATAATCAACAAAGAATTGGAGATCGAAAGAGAATTGCTGACTAAAGAAGGTAAGCCTGAAAACATCATCGACAATATCCTTAAAGGTAAAATGCAGAGATTCTACAAAGACAATACTTTGGTACACCAGTCTTTCATTAAAGACGGAAGTATGTCAGTAGCAGACTATGTTAAGTCTGTAAACGGAGATCTTAAAGTAACAGGATTTGTAAGAGTAAGCTTATAATCTCTTCAGATTAAAATAAAAATCCCGGTGAAAATCACCGGGATTTTTATTTCTACACTCGGTAATTATTCCATACTATAATAAATAGGGATAAAATCAAAATATCATTGGCTATAATTACAGCCAATACATACGATCTCTTTATTGATTATAAAGCCTGCTTCAATTTATTTTACAAAGTAATTCTTACAGATAATCGTAATCAATCAGGTTTTCATGTGCATTTAAATCTGCAAAATCTAAATCGTCGAGAATAAACTTAAATTAAGATTTAAAAATTTTTTATAAAGTTTCAAGACTAAAATTAAATGATTCTGTACTTGAAATCATAATCTGCAGGAACTTATCTGGTAATTATTAAGATAAGCCAAGGGATACACCAAATTACCAGTTTCGTATTCAGGATGAATAATAATTAAGAATAAGGAATGAAAATTTAACTTTATTTATAATTTATTAACAATATATCAAATATTGTGTTAATTTTGTAGAAATCATAATTTCTACTCTATGAAAAGATTTCTACTCAGTTTAGTATTAGTTTTCTTTACAATTAATACTCTTTTTGCGCAGAGAGATACTGAACATTGGTTTGCACCCATGATGTCAAGGGCAGGAATGTCCTCACACGCTCAAGCGATATATTTTTCTACAGATTCTACCACACCGTTTGATGTTGAAATTTATAATAATAATGTCGTAATTGGCACAGTTACAAACCTTGTAAAAGGTAGTCCTAAAATATTTAATTTACTGGCGACCACTCCCGCACCTGGTTTACCTGCTTCTGCCGACCTTGTTGCCACGACGCAGTCCCAGCTTTTCACCCCTATCACAAAGGGTATTTATACTAAAGGCCCTAAACCTTATTATGCCAATCTTAGGCTCTCCATTACCAGCCACGGTGAGATTTTGGTATCAAAAGGGAAAGCGGGTATCGGTAAAAAGTTTTATGCTGCTTATGCCCCGATTACTGAAGCGGGCAATAGCCTTTATAATTTTACGACAGGAATCTTAGCTACCGAAAACAATACCATAGTTACCGTTTCAGGATATGCTCCTACCGTGATGTTTTCTAATGTACCCGCAGGAAGCACATCTCCCACTTCTATGTCTTTTCCTTTACAAAAAGGACAATCTTACATTATCGAAGGACAAGGGACGCAGGCTGGAAACCAGACCGGCTTTATCGGCGCCAAAATTGAAGCCGACAAGCCAGTTTCTGTAACGAATGGTAACTTTAACGGTCAGTTTTCCTGGGGACCGGTAGGCCTAAGTTCAGATATTATCCTGGATCAGTCTGTGCCTACAGACCGGTTAGGAAATGAATTCGTTTTAGTCAAAGGAAACGGCAATGTCACTGCCCAAATGGAAGATGCATTAATCATTGCCACTGAAAACAATACAGAAGTACAGATTAACGGCGGCCCTGTGGTGGCAACTTTAAATGAAGGCCAGTTTTACAGAGTGAATGGCCCTAATAACGGAACGCCTGCGAATAATGTCAATTATATAGATCAGGGGAACGGGCATTATAACATGTACATTAAAACTTCAAAAAACGCCTATGTCTATCAGCTTCTTGCAGGGCTTGCAACAAGTATTGCCACATTGGGGTACAACTATATTCCACCGTTGAACTGTTTCCTCCCGAGAAAAATTGATGAAATTGCATATATTAATGATCTTAACGGCAGCACAAGTCCGGATATTAAATTAAATATTTTAACAGAAGCAGGTGCTACCATTACCTACAACGCTAATGGCGGAGCACCAATAACACCCACCGCCGCACAAGGGCCTTATCCCGTTAACGGAACAACTGCCTGGGTATCTTATTCAATCCCGGGATTAACAGGAAACGTTACCGTAAATTCAACTAAAGCTGTAACGGCAGGTATTGCCGGAGGCAGTGGGGCTGTTGGGTACGGAGGTTATTTTGCAGGATTCTCCTCGATACCTGTTATTTCAAAAAAAGCAGGAGAATGTGTACCGGGCATCATACTGGAAGTGGATGACAGTTACGAAGCGTATCAATGGTTTTTAAATGGTGTTGCTATTCCTGGAGCCACACAGTCAACGTACACCCCTACACAGGCAGGAAATTATACGGTAAAGGTTTCCATGGGAACATGCCCTCCCATCACGACTCCGATTTATAAAGTATTCTTTTGTACAAGGAATACAACAGCAGCAATAAATGTCTGTGCAACCAAAGTAATCTCACCGGCATTCTCATTCACAACATCCCAGACCCCGGTACCAGGTACAGTAGCCATACTTACCTACCCTACCCACGGAACGGCTACGCTGAATGCCTCAACAGGTCAGATTACCTACATCCCGAATACAGGATATTTAGGCCCGGACACAATTGTATATCAGTTCTGTGGAAATGCTACTGAGTTTATTGATTGTGAACATGTCACTTTAAATCTAAATGTCGTTCCTTTCGTTTTAACAGACAGGACGATCAAAGCCTGTCAGTATGACGGAAAAGGATTCTTTGACCTTACCACAGCCAATGTAACAGACTATAACCCGGTAGTGAAAATATTCTACCCGACTCTGGCAGATCTAATTGCATCTACCAATCCGATCGCCAATTTTACCAATTATCTTTCTTCAGAAGGATCTGTATATGTAAAGGTAACCACCAGCGAAGGTTGTGTGGGAAGTGCGAAAATCACCCTTGCTTTTCTGCCATCCCCAGTAGTCTATGAAGCGACACTGAGCGAATGCTTTCTTGAAACTGATGAAACCAAAGCTAAATTTGACCTGACCATTGCCGATGTTTCTTCAGAAAGCCCCATCACCAAAAGGTATTATCCTACATTCGTCGATGCCAGCAACAATACCAATGAAATATTGATTGCTAATACTTATATTTCAGGAAATACAACGGTTTATGTAAGGGTATTCAACAGCAATCAGTGTTACGCCATAGCCAAACTGAACTTAAAGGTAATCCCTCCAAAACGGTCTGCTGTCCTGACTGATAAAACCATCTGTATTGACAGCAGAACTAATCTTGATGCGGGGCCGGGATACCAGTCTTATGAATGGAACACAGGAGCTACGACCCAGATACTGGAAGGAGCAACCGTTGGAGAGTATTGGGTAATCCTTGAAGATAACGGGTGTTTTGTCAAACAGTTTGTAAGTGTCAAGAAAGCACAGGATCCTGTGATTACAGAAATTGAAATTTCCAACAATACGGTAACCGTTCATGTAACGGGAGGAAAAGCACCTTATCAGTATGCCGTGGACTCACCGACCAACTGGCAGGATTCCAATGTATTTACCGGACTTACAAGAGGACAGCATACTTTCTATGTAAAAGATTCTTATAACTGTACACCGGTTTCTGTGGAAGTCACCGTCCCGAATCTGATCAATGCCATTACGCCGAACGGTGATAACAAAAATGATTTTATCGATTACAGTGAACTGGCTTATAAAGACAACCTTACATTTGTGATCTATGACCGATATGGAAATAAAATATTTACAGGAGATAAATTCAACAACTATAAATGGGACGGTAAGCACTATGACAAGAAATTAGTGACCGGAACCTACTGGTATCATATCAACTGGAATGAGCCAAATAAAAACAAAACCCCAATAAAATACACCGGTTGGATTTTAGTTAAAAACATAAATTAAAATTCTTAAATATCTTCAAACCCACGATTTTCCAAATCGTGGGTTTTTTATTGGCTTGATATTAATTTTCATCCATAAATCAATTTTACAATAACCGTACTGGCTTATTGTAATTAAGTTTCTTATCTGCTTTTCATTAAAGGTTCATTTATAACAGAGATTTTCGGTGGAACTACTTCATTGATTTAAAGAAAATAATATTTCAAGCGGACTACATTAAAAATATAGGATAGCAATATTTATCATAAATTGTTAGAAATACAGCTCAAAAATTGTATTTTTTTTATGCTTTTTACAATTTTTAATAAATAAAACTTTACTTTTGTTAATACTAACTGCATAACCATGAAAAAACAGTTTTACTTTATTCTTCTATTTACTTTTACGTTTATTAATCTATCAGCCCAAAGAGATACGGAACATTGGTTTGCTCCTTTTTCAGCTTCCAACTTATCTTCTACGGCAAAACAGGCGGTATACCTTTCCACAGATTCAGTTACTCCTTTTACCGTTACCATTTATAATAATGGCGTAGTACTCGGAACATCAACCATCAGTAAAGGCAGTCCGCAGATGTATAACATTAATGCTGCAGATATGATCGGCTCTAATGCCGCAGACCTTTTTACCGTCGGCAGCAAGGGACTTTATCTTAAAGGCACCAAACCTTTTTTTGCGACATTCAGGTTTACAGTTCCAGCTCATGGGGAAATTTTAACATCCAAAGGGAAAGCCGGCATAGGAAATAAATTTTATGCCGTTGTTGCCCCTATTACCAACTCAAGTTCGGGAATGAACTTCACAACCGGAATTCTGGCGACGGAAGACAATACAACCGTTACGGTTTCAGGATACTCTCCTGCCGTTTTATTTACCAACGGAGTTACCGGGGCAGCTTCTCCGACTTTAACGATTACCCTCAACAAAGGAAAATCTTATATTATTGAAGGAAAAGGAAACCAGGCAGGAAACCAGACAGGTTTTATCGGTGCTAAAATAGTCTCAGATAAACCGGTATCAATAACCAACGGGAATTTTCTGGGTGAATACAACATCGGAACTCCATTAACCGGAGGAGATATTGTAATGGACCAATCTGTCCCTACAGACAGGCTGGGAAAAGAATTTGTTATTGTAAAAGGATTCGGTAATATCGCGTCTAAAACGGAAGATGTTTTGGTGGTTGCAACGGAAGACAATACTAAAATTTTTGTAAATGACAATCCTGTCGAAGTGGCTACCATTAACGAAGGACAGCATTACCGGGTAAATGAACCTAATAATACCAACTATATAGATCAGGGGAGCAGTCACTATAATATGTATGTGAGAACGTCGAAAAATGCCTATGTCTATCAGCTGCTTGCAGGTACAGCCACTACCAGTGCTACAATTGGTTTTAATTACATACCTCCGTTGAACTGTTTATTACCAAGAAAAATTGATGAGATCGGAATGATAGAAATGCTCCCCCCCCAGACTGCCAATAATATTAAACTCAATATTTTAACGGAAAAAGGGGCTGCTGTTACTTACAGCATTAATGGCGGAGTACCAATAACTCCGACAGCTGCACAGGGACCTTATAATGTAACGGGAACACTGGATTGGGAGTCTTATTCCCTTACCGGGGTTACCGGGAATGTTACTATTATTTCTAATAAAGCAGTTACTGCAGGAATTGCAGGAGGAAGTGGTGTAGTAGGATACGGAGGCTATTTTGCCGGATTTTCTTCTGTTCCGGCCATCAGTAAAACGGGAGAATGTGTTCCGGGATCTGTACTGGAAACAGGTGATAGTTTTGAGTCCTACCAATGGTTTTTAGGCACAACGCCTATTCCAGGAGCCAATACTTACACCTACACACCTATGCAGCCAGGAAACTATACCGTACAAGTAGGAATGGGAGGATGTTTTGCAACAACACCCGTCTTTATAGTAGAATCCTGCTATGAACAGGTTACGAAAAGCTTAATTATCTGCGAACCTCAGAAAACAATTATTCCTAAATTCACCAATCATAATATTCCGGTTATTTTAGGCACAGAACAGATCGAAACGCCGCCCACGCATGGAACAGTAACAATTGATGCGGCAACGGGAATCATTACCTATACTCCAACCCCAGGATTTTCAGGCACTGACCTTATAGTGTATCACTTCTGCGCCAATCCTGCCACCGGGGTAGGCTGCGAACAGGTAACCATGACATTGATCGTGGACCCCAACCCTACGGTAAAAAACGTATCCATAAGAGCATGTCATATTGAAGGACAGCCTACGATGGGGGTATTCAATCTTGAAACATCCGGGTTTACGACACAAATGGGGCTGATCAAAAAATATTATGCGACCCTTGCAGATCTTTCCAGCGGGATCAATGAAATCAGCCCTACCGCTTATATCTCTTCAAATACAAAAGTATACGTAAAAGTTATCAACTCAAACGGGTGTTTCAGCATTGCAGAAATTACTTTAAACGTCATCCCTCCGGTATCCTCTACTGTACTGAAAGATAAAATCATATGCATTGAGAATAAGGCGACTTTAGATGCAGGGCCTGGGTTTGACGGCTATCAATGGAATACCGGTGAAACCACCCAGACCATCAGTGCAGGAACCGGCGTGTACTGGGTAAGCCTTAAAAGCGGAGAATGCTTTACTACACAGAATGTAAAAGTAATTCCTGCAGTACAGCCTGTGATTTCAAATCTTGAGATTAAAAACAATACCATTACCGTAACCGTGACCAGCGGAACACCTCCTTATCAATATTCACTGGATGGCATAAAATGGCAGGATTCGAACTTTTTTGATAACCTTCCAAGAGGTGAAAACAGCATTTATGTAAAAGATTTTTACAACTGTGAGCCTATTGATGTAACGGTGACTGTCCCGAATCTTATTAATGCCATTACTCCGAACGGAGACAATAAAAATGATTATATCGATTATTCTGAATTGGCATATAAGAAAAATTTGATATTCAATATTTATGACAGATACGGAAATAAAATACACCAGGCCAATCAGTTCAATGCCTATAAATGGGACGGAACCATGTATGGTAAGAAAATTCCGACCGCTACGTACTGGTATGAAATTACCTGGACAGAACCTAATAAAGCGCAGACCCAGATAAAATATTCCGGATGGGTCCTTGTAAAAAACATAGAATAATCTTCCTTTAATAATGCACTGAAAACCATGATCTTAAAATCATGGTTTTTTGTTTATTTTTTAAATAGTTAACACTTTTTATTATTAAATTTGTGATAAATACAACATCTGAATGAAGAAAGTTCTATCTTTTTTGTTTATATTTTATTTTTTTATCTCTGCATTTGCCCAATTGGACAGAGAACATTGGTTTGCTCCTATGATAGACCGGACAGGAAACCCGAATCCCAATCAAAAGCTGTATCTGTCCACCAACCGCACCACTCCTTTTCCCGTAAGCATCTACAACAATAACATTCTGATTGCTACGGTAACCATCAGTAAAGGCAATCCACAGAAAATCGATATCCTGCGGGACTATATTATTACCACACTGCAAACCGACCTTTTTACCCCGACCACGAAAGGGCTCTATGTAAAAGCAGAATTCCCTTTTTATGCGAACCTTAGATTTTCCGTTTATAACCATGCAGAAATTATAACCTCAAAAGGAATACCTTCAACCGGTAAACTTTTCTATGCCGCCAATGCCCCGATCACGGTAAGCAATTCGATCCTTAATTTCATGACAAGCATATTGGCTACGGAAGACAATACCACAGTTACTGTGTCAGGCTATAAGCCTGCCGTACAATTTTCTAACGGAACTACAGGGACAACGACCCCTTCAATGACGTTTACTTTAAATAAGGGACAATCTTATATTATTGACGGTATCGGAAGCAATACCGGAAATTCCGACGGCTTTATCGGTGCCAAGATTGTGGCCAGTAAACCCGTAAATGTTACAAACGGAAATTTTAACGGTCAGTATGCAGGGAATTACCCCAACAGTTCGGATATTTTGATGGATCAGGCAGTACCCGTGGACAGGTTAGGAAATGAATTTGCTCTGGTAAAAGGGAACGGAAGCATTACCTCAAATATGGAAGGTGCTCTTGTAATAGCTACAGAAAACAATACAGAAGTACGGGTCAATGATGAGCTACTCCCTATTGCCACTTTAAACATCGGACAGTATTTTATGATTCCGGGCAATAAATACCAGCTGCAGGGAAACGGCCATTATAATTTGTACATCAGGACATCCAAAAACGCTTATATTTATCAGGTGTTGGCAGGAGATTCCAACGCAATGGGAAATGAAGTGGCGACAGGCGGATTTAATTTTATACCTGCACTGAACTGTTATCTGCCCAAACAAATCAATGAGCTCGGTTTAATCAATGAAAATTTTGTCTATTCCGGCGGTAACCCGAACGGAATCTTAAATATCCCGACAAAATTAAATCTGATCACGGAAAGAGGAGCTGTGGTTACGGTAAACGGAATCACCCCGCCGGCCTCAACAGGCCCCTTTAATATGACAGGGACCAATAACTGGGTAACTTATGGCATTCCGAATACAACAGGAACGATTACAATTGTTTCTTCTAAGGCCATCACCGGAGGAATAACGGCAGGAAGTGATGCTGTGGGCTATGGTGGTTTTTTTGCCGGATTTCCGACCCAGCCCGTGATTTTACAATCCGGCGGAAACTGTATTCCGGGAATTATCCTTACCGTCGATCCGATTATTTATGACACCTACCAATGGTACCTCAACGGAAATATTATTCCGGGAGCAGCCGGATCCTCCATCACCCCTAACCAGGCAGGATATTACACCTGTTCGGTAACCATGGGGAGCTGCGCGCCTTTGGTGACTGAACAGTTTAAAGTATTAAACTGTACCAAGCTGACAACGGCAACCTATGATGTCTGTACTACGAAAACCATTGTTCCCACATTTACAACCTCTGCACAGACTCCTGTACCTTCAACAATAGCCATTCTTACCCTGCCGGTATCGGGAACAGCATCCATAAATGCAGCAACAGGTATTATCACCTATACCGCAACCAACCCCGGAACGGCAGGAACAGATACCTTCACCTATACATTCTGCGGCAACAATCCTGATTTTCCTGACTGTGAAACGGTAACGGTAACCATTAACATTCAGACCTTAACCGTTAATAATGCGACACTGAATGCCTGTGATACCGGCTCCGGGCAGGGAATATTCAATTTAACGACAGCCGGTATTACCGGCAGTTCTCCAGTAACCATTACTTATTATCCATCTTTACTGGATGCCCAGAATGAAAATCCCGGCACATTAATAACGGCGTCAACAGCTTATCCTGCAACCAATGGAACCATCATCTATGCCGTTGTAAAAAATAATATCGGATGTAAAAGCATTGCACAAATTACCCTTAATGTATATCCTTTCGCAACAGTAGCCGGTAATTATACAGGTTCATTCTGTGACGATAATTTAGACGGTGTGGTAAATCTAACCCTGTCCGATATCACCCCGCTTGTTCTGAGTAATCCTGCTTATTTTACGGGAGTAAGATATTATGCCGGTTTAACGGATGCCAATGCCGGAAACACCAATACGCTTCCGAACAACTGGTCTTATACAACTACGACAACCATTTATATCAGGGTAGATTCTCCGGACGGCTGTCCGCCTGTCATCAAACCTCTTATATTTACCATAGGTGCTAAAATTCCGCTGATTAAGACTACCCATACAGTTACTTTATGTGATGATGATTTAGATGGAATCAAATCCACCGACCTGATGGCCTACATCAGCCAGTACACAACTGATCCTCTGGTCACCGCGACTTTCCATCCTACCCTGGCAGACGCACAGAACGGCACGGCTCAGATGACCAATCCTATGAACTTAACGGGAACCCAGACCATTTATATACGATTTGAAAAACCGGGAGCCTGCCCTAATGTCGCTTCGATAACAATTACCATAAAAATCCCTAAACATGCTGCTGTTTTAAATGATAAAATTATTTGTGCGAAAACGCTGACAACCTTAGATGCGGGCCCCGGTTTTGACACTTATTTATGGAGCACGGGAGCAACCACACCTACGATTACGAATATTGCCGCAGGTACTTATTGGGTAGATCTTACTTTTGAAGGCTGTACCTACAGACAGACGGTCACCGTGACTGAATCTGTGCTTCCGGTTATTACAATGATTGAAATTAACGGAAATACCGTTACCGTCGGGGTCAGCGGAGGAACGCCTCCTTACCAATATTCTTTAGACGGAACGACTTGGCAGGACTCAAATGTCTTTATGAATGTACCGAGAGGCAACCATATCATTCATGTTCGCGATGCCAACAGATGTGATGAGGTGACAAGAACTTTTGTTATTATTAACCTGATCAATACCATTACTCCGAATATGGACGGATATAATGATGTCATAGATTATTCAGCACTAATGGATAACAATAATATTGAGTTCAGAATATTCGACAGATATGGCGCGGAAATATTCAGGGGCAATAAGACAAACCGGTATATGTGGGACGGAAAGATTACCGGAAGAGCCGTAAATACAGCCACCTACTGGTATTTCATCAGCTGGACCGAATTCGGAGGAAGTACAACGGTGAAATATTCAAGCTGGCTGCTGGTAAAGAATTATTGATTCTAGGATAATATTGAAAAACAGTCTGTTTATTTAAACAATTCTTATAACATTCATTAACAGTTTTAAAGTAAAGTTTAATATAATTTTAACCACTGCCTGCGCCTGGACCAGATATAAGTTGATGCAATTGTACGTAATTTTGCACTTACTTATATGAAGAAGCTATTTACCCTATTGCTGTTGGTTTTTGTGGCAAAAATTAACGCCCAGCTCTATTCCGGAGAAGTTTTTCTGAAAGACAATTCCGTTTTATACCTCAATCAGGTATATGTTACCAATCTCACCACACAGAAAACGGTTCTGAGTGATTACAACGGTGATTTCAACCTTCCTGCCAATGCAGGTGATATTGTACGCTTCACGTCTATCGTTACGGAAAGAAAAGATATTAAGCTTACCCAACAGATGACCACCCAGAAAAATCTGGTTGAGCTGAAAATTGCCTATCATGATATTCAGGAAATTCTCCTCAGCAGATTTAAGCCTACGGGAAACCTGAGATATGATGTAAATGCCCTGAAAAAAGAAGATAAAGGTCTGGCCATAAAGAAAGTGATCGGTCTGCCTGAACCTAAAGGCGATGGAACTCCCCCGCAGCTTCCGGTAGCGGGATTAAGGGATGGAGGCCTTACCTTCAGCCTGGAAAGTATATATGACATCCTTTCCGGTGAGAGAAAGAAAAAGCAGCGTTACCAGGCGTATGAACGGATGAATATTTCTGTAGCGCAGATCAAAAACTATCTGGGTAAAGATTATTTCACAAAATTCAGAATCCCGGAAAATCTTATTGATAATTTCCTTCAGTTCGTATATACTTCAGAAAATATCGATCCGTATATAATGACCGGTAATTTCGAGGCAATAAAGATTCCGATTGAGAAGTATTTACCGATTTACCAGCGTAGGTTAAGAAACTCCCATCTTCAGGAGGTGGTAAAATAAATCACCAGTTTAACATGTATTGCCGAAAATTATAATGCCTGTTTTTTGTTTATTTAAATTACAGTAATTTTATCAATAAATCTATATTACAGAAAGCCGGTCTGCTTTCGCCGCATTTTATTAATACCGATCTCCTGAATCCGGCTGGCTGAAAAATATTGTATATTAAATTATTTTAGTACATGAAAAAGTTGCTTCTGTTTTTTATTGCGTTCCTTTTTATGAATCTTTCGGCTCAGTCAAAAGGAAAAGATTACAGTAATATATTAAAGAGCAAGAATATTTACGAGATCAATGCTTTTTTAAGGGATGCTCATCCTGATGATCCCCGCAGGTCGGTTCTGAAGCCCCGCGTGATGGATATGATGAAAGAATACATTAAAAATGCCAAGCCTGGAGATACTAAAGTCCGACAAATGCAGGACTGGCTGGCATTGCTGAAAAGACGCTCTTCCACAAAAATATCTTTTGACGAGATGAACGCGATGATCCGGCAGAAGCAGATTGTGAAATACCAGAAAGAATTACAGACCGGACAGGCTGCAGTGGTTTATACTCCAAGCAATCCTCAAAACGTTTATATTGCCCCTACAGCAGCAGCTTCAAAGCCGGCATCAGCCATTGCGGATACAGAAGCTTCGGAATTTAATATGTTGATGGCTGAAAATCCCGTGGAACACAAAAATAAAACGGTAAAAATCCTAAATTCCCTTTTTGATAATGATCCCAATGCCAAAGAATGTATTGTCATGATTGAGAATAAATCAGACTGTAATATCATCGTCCGGATAGAAGGAATCGGCAATACAAAATACAGGCTTCCCGTACCCTCTCAGGGTGATAACTCGATTGTTGTACAGAAAGGGGATTACCTGTTCACAAGTATCGTCTGCGGTGCGCAGTACGCTTCACAAAAGACCATCCAGAAACCTTTAATGGTTGCTTTAGGGAGTTCTTCAAAAAAATAAGCATTGCCTCTCTATTTTTAATGTCAAAAATAAAGCATTCGTGTAATTTTCGTTATTTTTGCGGGATTTTAAATTTCTTATGGGTAAAAATAAATTAGCAAGGTTCGCAGAAAATAAAGTATTGCCAAACGTAATTCAGCCGACCAGGGAGGAAGCCTTAAACGGCTTTGATCTTAAAGGAAAATGGAGAACGGACTTCTTTAACAATGAGAATCCTATCGTGCTGGAATTAGGCTGCGGCAAAGGCGAATATTCGGTAGGTCTTGCCAAGACTTTCCCAGAGAAAAATTTTATCGGAATCGATATCAAAGGGGCAAGATTCTGGTTCGGCGCCAAAGAAGCGGTTGACAACGACATGAAAAATGTTGCATTTCTAAGAAGCCAGATCGAACTCGTTGACCATTTTTTCGGCGAAAATGAAGTGGATGAAATCTGGATTACTTTCCCGGACCCGCAGATCAAATACAGACGTACCAAGCACAGACTGACTCATCCTGATTTCCTTGACCGGTATAAAAAATTCTTGAAACCTGGCGGAATCATTCATTTAAAGACAGATTCTGAATTTCTCCACGGCTATACATTAGGGTTCTTACAAGGCGCAGGCTATGAAATCATTTCTGCACACCATGATATTTACGGAGCTGCAGAATATGATCCGGGTACTCCCCATTTAAGGGATATTAGAACCTATTATGAAGAACTGTTCTCTGCCAAAGGAAAAACAATTACGTATATTAAGTTCAGGATTAATTAGATAAAAGCTTTAAAGGTTCTGACAAATTATAAAAAGGGATGTTACATGACATCCCTTTTTATATGCCTATTTATTATTTGATTGCTCACTTAAACAGATGACAGAATGTATGGCAAAGAAAATTTTTAGTTAAAACAATTCTATTGAAGCGGAAAAAGGCTGCTGGAAAAAGTAAAAATATTACATTTACATTCAGATATTATGTAAATGAAAACAATACTTTCCTTTTCTGTGATGGCAGCAGTATTTCTGAACAGCTGCGGCAGTACAGCTCCTAAGAAACAAAATTATCATAATCCCGTAAGAAAACCGGCTCCTGCTCCTACGGTTTCAAATACAGGCAGCAACATAACCCCTGCAGCACAGGCAGAAAGAGAATATCAGGCTTTGATCGAAACCTATAAATCCGAAACGGCAGCAGTGTTAACGGATATACTGAACGGTTCTTCAGATCTGGATAAAACAGCAGTTAAGGTAGAAAATAAATCCCCCTGCAATATGGTACTGACCATCAGCGGAAATAATTATTTTAAGAAAGTCCCCATCGGAGCCCATAAAATGACTGCCGTAAGGGTACCGAAAAACCAGAATTATAATTTTTCCGGGATGATCTGCGATATGGTGTATCAGAAGACCAAATGGGTAAGCAGCTCTTACAGTATGGTGCTTTCAAACCAGGTTAATTGATTAAAAAATGAAGTGTAAAAGATTAAGAGATACTTACATTTCATAATTCTCTAAAATAAAAAGCCACTGAATCTTGGATTCAGTGGCTTTTGTATGGTAAGGAAAATCTTTAATTATTCTCCGTCAAAGTCAGCATCTTTATCAGCAGATACTACTTCTCCTTCTTCTTTAGATTTTTCTTTATCAGCTTTTCTCTGAGACTGACCTTCTTTGATAGAATCTGAAACAATGTTTAAGATCATATCGATAGATTTAGAAGCATCATCGTTTCCTGGGATAACGAAGTCTACTTTTCTTGGGTCAGAGTTGGTATCAACAATACCGAAAACCGGGATCCCTAATTTCTTAGCTTCGGTTACAGCGATATGTTCTCTCATAATATCTACAACGAAGATTGCAGAAGGAAGACGAACCATGTCAGAGATAGAACCTAAGTTTTTCTCCAAGTTAGCTCTCTGTCTGTCTACCTGTAATCTTTCTTTTTTAGATAAAGTTTCGAACGTACCGTCTTTTTTCATTTTGTCGATAGAGTTCATTTTCTTTACCGCCTTTCTGATTGTAACGAAGTTCGTTAACATACCACCAGGCCATCTTTCTGTAATATAAGGCATATTAAGTTCAGCAGCATGCTTAGCAACCACCTCTTTCGCCTGCTTTTTAGTCGCTACGAAAAGAACTTTTTTACCTGCAGAAGTTAATTTTTCCAAAGCGATGCACGCTTCATCCAACTTAACTGCTGTTTTATGTAAGTCTACAATGTGAATACCGTTTTTCTCCATAAAAATGTACGGAGCCATATTTGGATTCCACTTTCTGGTCATGTGACCAAAGTGTACGCCAGCCTCTAAGAGGTCTTTTACATTTGCTTTTGCCATGTTTTCTGTTTTTGTTAGTTTACTTTCCGTCTCTTAAAACAATCAACAACTTCTTTAGATGGGAGAAGTGTTTGGATGCTAAACGTAACGGGCAATTTTTTTTAGATAAAAATAGAGCCAAGAACCGAGAGCCAAGATTAAAAGGCAAATAAGTCTTGTATCTTGAGTCTGATATCTTGTATCTTGAAAATTAACGTTTTGAGAATTGGAATCTCTTTCTTGCTTTTTTCTGACCTGGCTTCTTTCTTTCCACCATTCTTGCGTCTCTTGTAAGTAAACCAGCAGGTTTCAAAGCTAATCTGAATTCAGCATTGATTTCACATAAAGCTCTTGAAATACCTAATCTGATAGCCTCTGCCTGACCTGTATTACCACCACCGAAAACATTTACGGTAACGTCATACTGACCAACAGTTTCAGAAAGGATAAACGGCTGGTTTAATTTATAAACCATCACGTCTGTAGAGAAATAAGTTGTAGCATCTTTACCGTTTACTGTAATGTTTCCAGAACCTGGCTTTACATAAACTCTCGCTACAGAAGTTTTTCTTCTTCCGATTTTGTGAACTATAGACATAATTAATTATTTAAATTCGTTAACATTAATTGTTTTAGGCTGTTGAGCTTCATGCTTGTGCTCAGTCCCTTCATATAAATAAAGGTTCTTCAACAATGCAGATCCTAATCTGTTTTTCGGAAGCATTCCTTTTACGGATTTTTCCAATACTTTTAAAGAATCTTTTTTCTGAAGTTCAGCCGCAGTCATAGACTTCTGACCACCAGGGTAACCTGTATGCCAGATGTACGTCTTATCGTCCCACTTATTTCCGGAAAGGGTAACTTTCCCAGCATTCAAAACAATTACGTTATCACCACAATCTACGTGGGGTGTAAAGTTTGTTTTGTGCTTACCTCTCAAAATCTTTGCAACCGTAGAAGCTAGTCTTCCTAACGGCTGTCCTTCAGCGTCTACCACAACCCATTCTTTATTAGCAGTAGCTTTGTTCGCTGAAACAGTTTTGTAACTTAATGTATTCACACGTTTTAGTTAAAGATTAAACATAATTTTCCCCTAAAAGGGTGTGCAAAGGTACAAATTATTTTCAGAATGCAAAACTTATTTATATCTAATGAATTGAAAACAGCATTATTAAGGATTTATTCAAAAGCATTTCGGATAAATAAAAACTTTTACCATCATATAATCAATCAAATAGGAACGATTAAACCATGTTCACTCCCTGTTAAAATTAAAAGTCATCTTTTATTTTCTGAAATAATTATATTTGCCCAAACAACTGAAAACATGAGCCACGGGAAAATAAGAGAAGAAAAAAACTGCCTGAACTGCGGACATACCGTAGAAGAGAGGTTCTGCACCCACTGTGGACAGGAAAATACACAGACAAGACAGCCATTTTACTATCTTTTTACACACTTCATAGAAGATTTCACACATTACGACGGACAGTTTTGGGGAACCATTAAAAATCTTCTTTTCAGACCCGGGAAATTAACAAATACTTATCTGGAAGGTAAAAGACAGAAATTCGTCCCTCCTGTGAAGCTTTACATTTTTGTCAGTTTTATTACTTTTTTCATGTTTGCCTTATTCCCACCTTTTAATATCAATTTTGAAAATAAAGAAGAAGCAAAGAATCCAAAAGAAAGAAGTTTTTTTGAAAAAGTAAAATCTGTTGAAACCCAGAAAATAATTGATAGCATCAAGACCCAGAAAAATCTTAGTAAAGAAGATTCGATAACAATCAAAAAACTCAGCGCTTTAGTTCCTGATTCTGCTGACATGGATGATTTCGAAGAAACTTTTGAAATGAACAGGAAAATAGATCACTCCACAGCTTATGGCGGATATAAAACCAAAAAATCCTACGACTCTGCTACCATAAAAAATCCTTCCTTTACTGATTTTATTACAAATCCGGTAGCTCATAAATTTTTCGAACTTAAAGAAAAGGGAGTTACAAAGGGAGAAATACTTAAAAATCTGACAGAGATATCTTTCCACAACCTTCCGAAAGCTCTTTTCATCTATCTTCCTCTTTTTGCGTTTTTTCTATGGATTTTCCATCACAAGAAAAAATGGTGGTATTTCGATCACGGCATCTTTACATTGCATTATTTCTCTTTCCTATTGCTTAATATCCTTTTCACATCGCTGCTTATCAATCTGGCAAGTTTAACAGAATTCTGGTTAATTAATACACTTCTGTATTTAATAATAACCGCTTTGGTGTTGTACAGTATCATCTATTTCTTCATTGCGCACCGAAGAGTTTACCATGCACACGGAGTTGTAAGTCTTGCAATAGGATTTGTATTATTTACCATTAATTTCTTCGCATTTACATTCTTGGTCACCGTCTTGGGTGTCGTCAGTTTCCTGATGATTCATTAAATATAAAATAGGCTGACGATAACGACAGCCTACTTTATATTATTTTCTTAATGATTTGCTTGCCCTGAAACTCGCAATCAGATAATACGCTACAAAAACCATTGAAAATTTAAGAATAGAAGGAATAGCCAGTTCAAGGCTGAAAATCAATGTTCCGACAAGGACAAGAATTCCCATGGCAGCAAAAGACAATCCTAATTTTTGGGGCAGTGTAATATTCGGGGTGTCTAAATAATAAGCAACTCCCCACGCAATCCCGAAAGCCAGCGCATAATAAATTTCAAGGCCCAAGTTATCAGAACTGTAAAATAAATAATTGATTAAAAAACTTAAAACCGTTCCCAAAGCAAAATACATCAAGGCCTTTTTCATACTTTATATAATAATGATGCAAAAATAGATAATTTAGTTAGCATTTCTAAACGAATGTTTGTTCCAATGGTAAACACATAGGGTATTAAAATTATTTAAATAATTAAAAATCAATATATTAAATCCGGCATACCGGTTCTTATTTTATTGTTATATTTGAAAATTCAGAAAATTTTTAGATTTTTTATGGAAACCCAAAAATATACTCCAATAAATAAAGTAAGAATCGTTACAGCGGCTTCATTATTTGACGGCCATGATGCAGCGATTAATATCATGCGCCGTGTCATCCAGGGAACAGGATGTGAAGTGATCCACCTTGGCCACGACAAATCTGCCGAAGAGGTGGTAAACACAGCGATCCAGGAAGACGCAAACGCCATTGCCCTAACGTCCTACCAGGGCGGCCATAACGAATATTTTAAATATATTTACGATCTTTTAAGAGAAAAGAACTCCCCGCAGATCAAGATTTTCGGCGGTGGCGGCGGCGTTATCCTGCCTGAAGAAATTGAAGACATCATGGCTTACGGAATCGACAGAATTTATTCTCCCGATGACGGCCGTGAACTCGGTTTACAGGGCATGATCGATGACCTGGTAAAAAGATCAGATTTTCCGACAGGAAAAGAGGTTACAGTAAGTGATTTGGATTTAATCAGTTTTGAAAATTCTACAAGCATTGCAAAAATCATTTCAGCTGTTGAAAACTTCTCAGAAGAAAAGCCAGATTTAGTTAAAGCGATTGACGAAAAATCAAAAGATTTAAATATCCCGATCATCGGTATCACAGGAACCGGCGGAGCCGGAAAATCTTCTTTGACGGACGAACTGGTAAGACGTTTCATCCGTTCAAATCCGGATAAAAAAATTGCTATTATTTCCATTGACCCTTCGAAAAAGAAAACCGGAGGTGCGCTTTTGGGTGACCGGATCCGTATGAACGCGATCAATGACCCGAGAGTGTATATGCGTTCGATGGCGACGAGAGAAAACAATGTTTCCGTTTCTCCGTTCATCCATTCCGCTTTGAATGTATTGAAACTGGCTCATCCGGATGTGATCATTCTGGAAACTTCAGGGATCGGACAATCCGGTTCGGAAGTATCTGATTTTGCCGATGTTTCCATGTACGTAATGACGCCTGAATATGGAGCTTCCACGCAGTTGGAAAAAATAGACATGCTGGATTACGCTGATCTGGTGGCTTTAAATAAGTCTGATAAAAGAGGCGCTCTTGATGCGCTTCAGGCCGTAAGAAAACAGTTCCAGAGAAACCATTTATTGTGGGAAAGCCCTTTGGATGATATGCCGGTGTATGCAACGAAAGCTTCCCAGTTCAACGACCATGGAACAACTGATTTATACAACAGATTAATCGAAAAAGTAAATGACAAGTTTTCTGATTTAAACCTGCAAGGCTTTGTTGAGCAGGAAGTGTCTGAAGACATTACGATCATTCCTCCGAAAAGAGTCCGTTACCTTTCTGAAATCGTTGAAAACAACAGACAATACGACGCCAACGTTGAAAAACAGGCTGAACTGGCCAGAAAAATGTATCATATTGAAGGCGTAAAAAAATTCCTTTCCAATGAAACATTGGATGCTGAATATCAGAAAGCAGAGAAAGACCTTCAGCAGGAAAACATCGACTTCCTGAACAACTGGGATGACACAAAAGAGGCTTTCAAAGCTGAATTTTATTCTTATTTCGTTCGCGGAAAGGAAATTAAAGTGGAAACCTCAACGGAATCTCTGTCTCATTTAAAAATTCCGAAAATTTCTTTACCAAAATATACTGATTGGGGCGACCTGATCAAATGGAAAGGCCAGGAAAATCTTCCGGGAGGATTTCCTTACACTGCGGGAATTTATCCTTTCAAAAGAACCGGAGAAGACCCGACAAGGATGTTTGCCGGAGAAGGAGGCCCTGAAAGAACCAACAGAAGGTTCCATTACGTTTCTGCGGAAATGGATGCCAAGCGTTTATCAACAGCCTTTGACTCCGTGACTTTATATGGTCAGGACCCTGCTTTACCACCGGATATTTACGGTAAAATCGGAAATGCAGGGGTTTCTATCGCCACATTGGATGATGCGAAAAAACTGTACTCAGGATTTGATCTGGTGAATGCCATGACATCCGTTTCAATGACGATCAACGGACCGGCTCCGATGCTGCTGGCTTTTTTCATGAATGCAGCCATCGACCAAAATGTTGAAAAATATATTACCGAGCATAAGCTTGAAGCAAATATTGAAAAAGCTTTAAAAGCAAAATTCGATGATAAAGGGCTGGAAAGGCCAAAATATAACGGAGAATTGCCTCCATCGAATAACGGTTTAGGCTTAAAATTATTAGGAATCACAGGAGATGAAGTTATTCCTGCCGAAGCGTATGCTGAAATTAAAGCCAAAACTATCGCAACCGTTCGCGGTACGGTTCAGGCTGATATTTTAAAAGAAGACCAGGCTCAGAATACGTGTATCTTCTCTACTGAATTTGCCTTAAGATTAATGGGTGACGTTCAGGAATATTTTATCACTGAAAAAGTAAGAAATTTCTATTCAGTTTCTATTTCCGGATATCACATTGCCGAAGCGGGTGCAAATCCGGTTTCTCAGTTGGCATTCACTTTGGCAAACGGTTTCACGTATGTGGAATATTATTTGTCAAGAGGAATGGACATCAATGATTTTGCTCCGAATTTATCATTCTTCTTTTCCAACGGAATCGATCCTGAATATTCAGTGATCGGACGTGTAGCCAGAAGAATCTGGGCAAAAGCCATGAAACTGAAATACGGCGCAGACGAAAGAAGCCAGATGCTGAAATACCACATTCAGACTTCAGGACGTTCACTGCACGCTCAGGAGATTGATTTCAATGATATCAGAACAACGCTTCAGGCACTTTATGCGATCTATGATAACTGTAATTCATTACACACGAATGCTTATGACGAGGCGATTACCACTCCGACTGAGCAGTCTGTAAGAAGAGCGATGGCCATTCAGCTGATTATCAATAAAGAATTAGGATTGGCGAAAAATGAAAATCCGCTTCAGGGCTCATTTATCATTGAGGAATTAACGGATCTTGTGGAAGAAGCAGTATACACGGAATTCGACAGAATTACGGAAAGAGGCGGTGTTCTGGGAGCAATGGAAACCATGTACCAGCGTTCAAAAATCCAGGAGGAATCCATGCATTACGAATGGCTGAAACATACAGGAGAATACCCGATCATCGGAGTCAATACATTTCTTGGGAAAGACGGTTCTCCAACGGTTCGTCCGGGAGAAGTGATCCGTTCGACGGAGGAAGAAAAGCAGGTTCAGATTGAAACACTGCACAACTTCCAGAAATCGAATGAAGATAAATCCGAAGCCGCTTTAAAAACATTACAGTATGCAGCCATCAACCAGCAGAATTTATTTCATGTGATGATGGATGCCGTTAAATACTGTTCGCTTGGGCAGATTACCAACGCTCTGTTTGAAGTGGGAGGCAAATACAGAAGAAATATGTAGTCAATAGCCGGACGGACAATTTTGACGACCAACCGTTTCAATAATTATAAATCAACCTCAAGGAATTTCTTTGAGGTTTTTTCTTACTTTTACTCTCGTAAAAATTTCAAATGACAAAGTCTATTTTATTTCTTGTAGGAATTATTTCCTGCGGATATTTCAACGCACAAGAGGCTGACAATAATCTACAGGGTTATTTTATGACCAATGCTAAAGAAACTTTATATCCGTATTTTGCCTTTGACGGTAACGGGAAAGTCGATATTGCAGGCTATGGTAAAGGTGATTATTTTGTAAAGAATGACTCGGTAGTGGTATTTCCGGATAAGGATGTTTTTGTATTTAAAATATCTAAAAACCGTTTAACAGGGATTTCCTCATGGGTACAGAATACCAAATGGGACCTGAAGAAAGACAGCATCGCTGAAAACAACAGGAAAGATAATGCCTTGGCTAAAAAAAATGCACAACTGCTGGATGAATATTACCATAAGACCAGAGCAAAATCCAAATCCAATGATTTTGACAAGCTGTTTGATGACAGCGCAATGGGCAATTATTCCAAAACCATAGATGACCTGTGTGTCAGAGGCCTTGCAAAAGCCTGTATGGAGAAATTCGGAATCATGGTCATGCAGGATGCCGGCGGCATGGGAGCCATCTTAAAAAACAAACCTAAAAAACTTAAGCAGAACCCTGAAATTATAAAACTGGGACAGAAAATCATCGGTATGGGTGAGATTGAAGGACACACTGCTCTGGGAAGCTATTATTACAGTCTGGGAGACAAGACCAAAGCTGAAAAAGAATGGCAGAAAGCCGTTGACAAAGGCAGCATGAAAGCGGGCCTTGTACAGGCGGAAGCAGAAATGAAAGATGTACAGGAATAAAATAATCTGTTAATCAGATTTTATCAACCAATGAAACCGAAAGCCATTTCCAACTGGAGCAGCGGCAAAGATTCTGCGCTTGCCCTATACAAAATTTTAAAAGAAGACCAATTTGAAGTTACTGCTCTGCTGACCAGCATCAATAAAGAATTCCAGAGGATTTCCATGCACGGCGTTCATGTTTCACTGCTGGAACAGCAGGCAGCCTGTTTAGGATTTCCCCTGATTAAAATGGAACTCCCCGCAGAACCTTCTATGGAAGAGTATCAGGAAATCATGACCAAAACCATGAATGAAATACAATCCCAGGGAGTTACGCATTCTGTTTTCGGGGACATCTTTCTGGAAGATTTACGCAGATACCGTGAAGACCAGCTAGGGGCCATCGGGATGGAAGCCGTTTTCCCACTATGGAAACAAAATACCACAGACCTCATCCATGAATTTTTAGACTTAGGCTTTAAAACGATTGTCACCTGCATTAATGAAACGTATCTCGATAGAAGTTTTTCAGGAAGAATTATTGATAAAGATTTTATTAAAGATTTACCGGAAAATGTCGACCCCTGTGGCGAAAACGGGGAATTCCATACGTTTACTTTTGACGGCCCGATTTTTAAAAGTCCGGTTCAGTTTACAATTGGAGAAACGGTAAAGAAGACGTATCCAAAACCGAAGTCTGCAGGAAATAAAGAAACCGAAGATTATGTTTTCTGGTTTTGTGATTTGGTTTCTTTATAATCAGTAATGCTTATTCCACTACCGGATTCAGGAAATCCCGCATTTTATGTAATGATTTCTTATGCTCGAAAAAGTTAATGAGCACAAAAATAATCATTACCTGTAGAACAAAAGGAATGAGCAGTGCAATCATTAACGGAAGCAATGCCACTGAATCTTCAGTTCTGAAAAATTTAAAAACATATTGATCTTCCCTCAGTATAATCTGGAACATGACATTGGCACAAATTATATATAGTCCTAAATTCTGCTGATATAAGGTATAAAACAGCTTTCCCTGATATTTGAAATCTCTTCTTATATATTCCCGCATTTCCGGACTAAAAATCCAAAATAAAAATGGAATCAGGACAAACAGGGAATTATATAGTCTGAAAATATCATTATAAACTTCCTGATCGGCGGACAAATAAATAAGCAGTAAATTAACGGCAAACGACAGTATTCCAAACCAAAGAGATTTCCTAATAATGGCATTATACTTTTCTTTTACTATTTTTTTAATCATCACCGGAATTTTTTCAGTATAAAAGATAAAATAACTTGTCATTTTAAACTCATCCGCCCAAAACTTTTGCGTCTTTAAAAGAGCTTTATCAAAACTCAGGTTTTCCTGCACCTGAATATCAGAGAGCTGTTCTATCATATGATCCTTTACTTCCAGCAGAATATCTACGGGAAGTCTGTGGAGGATTAAATAATCAATGACCTGTTGCTCCTGTTCTTTTGATATCATTTTTTTACTTTTAAGATTTAAAATAATAAATATTTAGATTAAAACATTGATTCTCTTTGTTTTGAGATACATAATCTGCAACTGTACGATAGTGGCATACAGAAGAAAAAACCAGCTTCCTGAAATCCTATATTATACGTCATCATTGCATCAGAAATCTGAGAAAGAAAGTGATCTTTTATTTCTAGATGCAGATTGTGATATAGCTTTCTTGAGTAAAGATATGCTTCAATCTGATGTTTCTGGTTCTGAGTAATCATATATTAAAAATCGTGTTTAGGTTAAATAAATAATTCTGCATTTCCTGTTCCTGTTCAATCTGCCTTTTTTTCCCTTTATCCGTTAAAAGGTAATATTTACGGTCTCTTCCGCTGATTTTTTGAATTTCGGAATTGATCATTCCTTCCGCTTCCAGTTTATGGAGAAGCGGATACAGTGCACCTTCAGTCATTTCGAGCTCACCTTTCGTAAGTTCTTTTGCACGTTGGGTAATCTGGTACCCGTACATTTTTACTTCTTTGGCAAGCAGTTTCAGAATAATATTTTGAAGCGTTCCTTTATACAGACTGTTTTTTTTCAATACGGGATCTTTTATACCTAGCAAATCTATACATAATTTTCTTATGTATCAAAATAATTCAGATTTTTTATACTTATAATTTTCTGCCCGGAAAAATACAGAAAGCCCTATCTTTGTTCTAATGATTGCAGAAAAAATTATCTTAGGGATTGATCCGGGGACTACGATAATGGGGTTTGGACTAATCTCCGTTAAAAAAGGCCATATGGAGATGGTTTCCATCCATGAACTGATCCTTAAAAAATATCCCAACCACGAAACCAAGCTAAAATATATTTTTGAAAAGACATTGGCACTGATTGATGAATTCCATCCTGATGAGGTTGCCCTTGAAGCTCCTTTTTACGGGAAAAATGTTCAGAGTATGCTGAAACTGGGTCGTGCTCAGGGCGTTGCTATGGCAGCAAGCCTTTACCGTAATATCCCGATTACAGAATATTCTCCGAAAAAAATAAAGATGGCGATTACCGGAAACGGGAACGCGAGCAAGGAACAGGTAGCCGGAATGTTGCAGAACCTTTTGAAACTGAAAGAATTCCCCACCAAATATCTTGATGCCTCTGACGGACTGGCTGTTGCAGTCTGCCATCATTTCAATTCCGGTAACATTGCCGATACCAAATCATATACCGGCTGGGACAGTTTTTTAAAACAGAATCCGGATCGTTTGAAGTAAATAAAGCAATCCGGATTGAGAAATCTATTTATATTCTGCCGGAGTAATGGTAAAATCCATGGTTGGCTTCCCGTTTTTATCATAGTAGGAATAAACCATCGTAACATCATTATCCCGGAATTCCTTAATATCCGCAGATGTTTTCACCACTTTTACAGCGCCTTCTTTTGCCTGTTTCTTAAAAGCTTCGATTTGTTCAGGGCTGAAATTTTCTTTTGTATCATCTGTTAATGTATAGTTATACTTAAAGATTTTCCCTGGCTGTGCCGAAACACTGTCAAGACGCATGCCTTCATTCATAACCTGCGGTGTAAGTTTGTTCATTCCTGCCGCCGCTTCTTTAAGTTCATCCTCAATGGATTTCTCTTTATTACACGAAACCAGTGTCAATGCAAGGCAAACAACTGAAAGTCTTAGTATATTTTTCATAATAATTTTTTTGATTGATACCTAAATATAGGATTTTTTTTCAATATAAATTTAATTTATTGATTTTCAATTTAATGACCGTCGCATCCATCATACTTGGTTAAACATAATACTATCTTTTGCATTGGTATGATTTTTAGTAGTACATTTGTATAAATTTTCAATAATGAAAAACAATCAACAAACTATAAATCAGGCCCATCATAAGATCAATGGGTTTCAGAAGTTTCTGATAGTCTGCTCCGGAGGAAACATTCACATCCTCAGAAAAACACCCAGCGAGTGGAACAAATTTGCGGGGATCGGGGGTATTGTTCTTTTTACGGCTGTCTTTGCCACACTTTCCGCCGGCTACGCCATGTACACGGTTTTTGATGAAATCTGGACATCAATGGGTTTCGGCCTGCTATGGGGATTAATGATTTTTAACCTCGACCGGTACATTGTGTCTTCCATTAAAAAAACAGACACGTGGTGGAATCAGATCCTTATGGCAATTCCGAGATTGATCTTGGCTACTTTTTTAGGAATTATTATTTCTAAACCGCTGGAGCTTAAAATTTTTGAAAAAGAAGTGAACAAGCAGCTGAATACCATTATTCAGAGGAATAAAAAACAGCTTCAGGGCGAGATGAGCGGAAGGATCCTTCAGCAGAGCGGCCCTTTTGAAACGGAGAAAAAACAGATTTCAGATAAGACCGTTCAATACCAGAAATCCTATGACTCCGCCTCGGTAGAGCTTGAAAAAGAAATTCTGGGGAAACAGTCCGGACTGACCAGCGGCAAGGAAGGTTTCGGACCGAATGCCAAACGCAAGCAGGAACTGAAAGAACAAAGACGGCTGGATCTTGAAAATTATCAGAAACAAATGGCACCAAGGCTGGACTATCTGGATAAGGAAATCTCAAAGGTCTATACCAACCTGGAAACCGAAAGGAAATCTACAGAAACTTTTGAGGATAAATTTAACGGCTTTGCTGCGAGGCTGCAGGCATTGGATGAGCTGGGTAAAAACTCCGCTATCATTGGCCTAGCGGCAACCTTCATTATGGGGCTCTTTATCTGTCTGGAAATTTCTCCGGTCCTAGTAAAACTGATTTCTCAGGTAGGGCCTTACGATTACCTTCTGGAAAAAACAGAAAATGATTTCCGCCTTTATTCCAAAGAGAAAATTGAAAAAGGAAATGCCCTGACGGATTATCGGATTGATGATTTCAAAGACAATTTACATAAATAGCTTATGAAATTTTATTTTTTATAGAAAATTTGAAATTGTAGGATAATTTAAAAAAATTAAACCACTGCCTTTTGTGCAGTGGTTTTTATATTTACCAGAAAAATTTTATATAATTATAAAGAATAATTCGGAGCTTCCTGCGTAATGATTACATCATGAGGATGGGATTCTTTCAATCCACTTCCGGTGATCATTACCATTTTGGTATCTTTTTGTAAAGCTTCAATATCTTTGGCTCCGCAATATCCCATTCCTGCTCTCAATCCTCCGGTCAGCTGGAAAATCACTTCTTCCAGTGATCCTTTGCTTGGCACTCTCCCTTCGATTCCTTCCGGAACGAATTTCTTGGCCTCACTCTGGAAATATCTTTCTTTTCCGCCTCTCTTCATTGCAGAAAGGCTGCCCATTCCCTGGTATGTTTTGAATTTTCTTCCCTGGAAGATAATTTCTTCTCCCGGTGCTTCATCGGTTCCGGCTAAAAGCGAACCTAACATCACTGCTCCGGCTCCGCTAGCGATCGCTTTTACGATGTCTCCTGAAAGTTTGATTCCTCCGTCAGCAATTACCGCAACATTTTTAGATTGGGCATACTCATAAACATTATAAATAGCAGATAACTGAGGAACTCCCACTCCGGCAACCACCCTTGTTGTACAGATAGACCCGGGGCCTACTCCTACTTTTAAAACATTGGCCCCTGCCTTAATCAGATCTTCTGCAGCTTCAGCGGTTACAATATTCCCTCCGACGATATCCAGATCAGGATAGGTCTTTCTGATTTCGGAAATCTTATCCAGCACTCCTTTCGAATGTCCGTGGGCAGAATCAATTCCGATAATATCAACTCCCGCCTGAACCAATGCTGCAATTCTGTCTAAGGTGTCTTCACCGACACCAACACCTGCTCCAACGATTAAGCGGCCTTTTTCGTCTTTGTTTGCATTCGGGTATTCTAACTGGTTATCGATATCTTTAATGGTAATCAAACCAACTAATTTATTAGCCTTATCAACAATCGGAAGCTTTTCAACCCTGCTCTTAAGAAGAATTTCTTTTGCTTTTTCAAGGTTGGTATCTTTATCTGAAGTGATCAGATTTTCTTTGGTCATGATTTCCTCAACCTTCATCGTAAGGTTTTCCTGATACTTTACATCTCTGTTGGTAATGATCCCGATCAGGGTATTTTCAGCATCTACTACAGGAAGCCCGGAAATTTTATATTTCGCCATCGTTTCTTTAGCTTCAGCCAGCGTATGATCCTTTGAAAGGGTCACCGGATCTGAAATCATTCCGTTTTCTGAACGCTTCACACGGTTGACCTGAGCAGCCTGTTCAGCAATCGTCATATTTTTATGGATAAACCCTAAACCGCCGACTCTTGCCAAAGCAATCGCCAAGTCAGCTTCCGTAACGGTATCCATGGCAGCAGAAACTATAGGAACATTAAGCGTAATTTTGTCGGTAAGTCTTGATTTTAATGAAACCTGATTAGGCAAAACTTCAGAATAAGAAGGAACTAGAAGCACGTCATCGAAAGTGATGGCTGTCTCTACAATTTTGTTATGAATAGACATCTTTACTTTCTTGCAAAATTAAGGTATTTTGCTGAAATACGAAAATTGATTTTAATAGTTTAAATAAAACTTAACAATCAATACTTTATATTAAAAATAGCCGCTCCGAAACCGGAATGGCCATTTGTAAAAAATACAATTTAATATATGATCTGAATATAAAAGTCTCTATTTATCCCTTGCTGAAGCAATCATCCTTGAAATATCATCTGCCGTAAAACTCCCTTTTATATCTACAAAAACAAGTTCTTTATCTGAGTTTACGGTAATCAGCATATTTCTGATTGTCTCGCCTTTTTGTTTAACCCGGATATTCACATTGTCACCGTCATGCTTTATCGTTGCCCAGTCTTCATAATTATTATCATTCAGGTAGTCTGCAAAATCTTTCAGCATGCTCCGGTCTCCATTTTCAATGGTCAGGACTTTGATTTTAGATACTTTTTTGATCATCTGAATAATCTCCTCATGGTCTTCCCCATCTTCCCTTAATGCTTTTTTAATAACCGGTTTCGCTAAAAACATGGGGACATTGATGCTTGTAAATCTCGCTCCTTTAAAATCATTTCCGGAATCTGAAAAGTAAGCCTTATTTGCTTTTCCTGTAGAAACGATGCAGGACTGCATCAGAATCATTGAACAAATAATTAGAAAAACAGGTTTCAGTATTTTCATGGTTAATAATTTAATCAATTTGTTTTAAAGACCCACCCGACACTTTACTGATATGGGAATCGATTTCAGGATTACCTTTATATTTTACCGAAGCTCCTGATGAAGCTTCCACTTTAAGTTTATTCTTTACTTCCAAGCTGATGCTTGCCCCTGAAGAAGATTCCACATTTGCATTACTTACGCTTAAATTTTCTGCCTTGCACACGGCTCCGCTGGTGACCTCAAATATTCCGGTGCCTGCGGTTCCTTCAAGATTTGTATTGGAGCCACTTGTTCCTTTGAAAACAAATTTTCCTGAGGTTACACCTGCTCTTATGTTTGAACCTGAATCTACGGATACGCTCATATTATCAGCCACATTGAACTTTCCATTGATATTGGATCCTGATGAAGCCTCGACATTTAAGTTGTTTTCCCGTATCATATTGACTACGATGAAACTTGCTCCTGAAGTGGTCTGGATGTTTTCCATACGCGGAGAAGAAACATTGACGCTTAAGTTTTTAAACTTCAGGCTTTTTACGCCTTTGTTGTCAATATAAACTTTTAAAATACCGTTTTCCACTTTGGTGATGACATATTGAAGTTTATCCGCATCTGCGGTTACTTTTACACTGGTCGGACTTTCCTGTTTGAAAATCACATTTACTCCTGTGCTTACCTGAATTCCTGAAAAATTTGCGATATTCCTGGATTCCCCGTTTAAATAGGAAGAATTTGCCTGAGAAGTAAGATTATTTCTTGCATTGGTAACAGGATTGGTTTTTGTTTCAGAAGAATTCACGATTCTGCTAATATCGTCCATTGACAGTTTGCCATCCAGCTTTACCAGGATACTTTCTTCACCGCCGCTGTCTATACTCAACAGCACGTCATCCAGAATTCCGTTTTTTTCTTCCGCCGACATAAATTTTATTTTGGCGCCGCCACTGTTCATGGACATGATTTCGCTGTAGTTCATGCTTTTCAGGTAAGACGAAATATCTCTGCCGATCTGCGACAACTGCATTCCTTTAGCCGATTTTCCATCGCCCGATTTTTCTGCAATCAGAACTTTCAGCCCTGTAATTTTTGACAGCAGGGGTTTGATCTGATCCAGCTCTGCATCTCCCAGATCCAGGCTGCCCAGCATTCCGAACATCGGTTTGGCAATCTTAATGGAAGTTACGCCTTCCACATCCTGGTATTTCTCAAATAGCAGGTCTAATTTATCTTTCACCTGTCCATACACATTGAAGAAATGTGAAAAAGCGAGTGCGAATATGATGAATATTTTTTTCATGAGTCAATTTTTTATTTTTGATTATCGTGCCTGATCAGGATATATAATCGTTAAAGGTTAATTAATAATCGTCGTCCACGACTTTGGGTTGTGCTAATTTTTCACTGACGTTATTTGCAAATATCTGAAATGAATACTTAGTTACATTAATGGCTTCTTCCACATTTTCGATTCTCTTTCCGTTTACAATCACGTAAGAATCTTGATAGACTGCAGGATCTGAAGCTTTAGGCTTATTTGAAGAATTGTCTACAAACTTGGGCTTCCTTTCCTTCTTTAGCCGGCCTCGTTTAGGCAGAATTTCATCCATCACGTCTTTATCAGCGATTGAATTTTCCTGAGAAACAGAATCCTTTCTAACTTCCGAAAGAGAATCTGAAGGATGGTTGAAAGCTACCTGTTCCTGATGATCGTTATTTTCTTCGATGAAATCATTTTTCTGTTTTTTAATCTGATTTTCAACCAACTGCGTCTGGTCTTCAATCTGACTTTTCTGATTCCGGTTAAATATAAAGCCTACACCCAATATCAAAGCTACACTCGCTGCCATCCAGAACCACTTCGGGAATGAAGGTTTTGCTTTTGTTCCTATCGGAATAATGGGTGTTTCGTTATTCTGGACCTCATCATCGTTTCCCTCTGCTTTTTTCAGGAAATCTTCAAAATCCCAGTCCATTTTTTCTTCCTTAATATTCTGGAAGACCTCATTATATTTATCTTGAAATTTGTCTTTGCTCATAGCTCATCAGTTGTGAAATTTGTTCTTTTACTTTCTGTCTTGCCCGCATAAGATTGACTCTTACTGCATTCTCTTCCATTTCCAGCATTTCCGCTATTTCCGAAACTTCATATTCTTCTACATCTTTCAAATGGATCACTGTCTTCTGTTTTTCCGGAAGCTGATTAATGAACCCTATAATATACTCTTTCAGGTTATTCACTTCCATACTGTACAATTCTGACCGGTGAAGCTGCATATCTGCAAAACCCAGCTTTACATCGTGATGTTTCAGCCGGTTCAGGCATTCATTCCGGACGGCTTTCAAAGCATAGGATTTTAAGTTCCCAAACTGTGCCAGCTCTTCTCTTTTCTGCCAGAATTTAATCATCAGGTCCTGCACTACATCTTCTGCCTCGTCACTGCTCATGACAAACCTTTTCGCAAAGCGATACATCTCATTTTTGAGAACAAATACCGAATCCTTAAAGATTTCCTGGGTCATAAGCTTGTTTGTATAAGTAAGACAATCAGAATTTACATTTCATTACATCAAAAAACAAAAAACTTCATTTTTTTTGAAGTTTTCTTTTATGCTTTATTGATACGTATCAAAAATATACTTAAAAATAGCTTTATCCTGCTCTGTGAAAGGCACTTTTCTCCGGGCCATTACTTTTTCAGCTACTTCGTACGCTTTATCCAGTTTGAACCGTTCATCATCCTTAAATCCGCCCCATGAAAAATTCTCAATCAGATTCGGAGGAAAGCCTTCTTTAAAAATATTGGAAGCCACGCCCACTACAGTTCCTGTATTTAATTGGGTATTAATGGCCGTTTTGGAATGGTCGCCCATAATCAGTCCGGCAAACTGCAATCCCATATCTTCGAAAGCCTTGGTTCTGTAACTCCATAGCTTTACGTGGCCGTAATTGTTTTTCAGATTGGATGAATTGGTATCCGCACCGAGATTACACCATTCCCCGATCACGGAGTTCCCTACAAAACCGTCATGCCCTTTATTGGAATATCCGAAAATAATAATATTGCTGACTTCCCCGCCTACTTTGGAGTGCGGGCCGATGGTTGTGGCGCCGTAAATTTTAGCGCCTAAGTTAAACTTCGATTCCTCACAAAGCGCAATGGGCCCGCGAAGATGACAGCCTTCCATCACCTCGGCATTTTTACCGATATAGATTTTTCCGGTTTTCGTATTCAATGTAGAAAATTCAATCTGGGCACCTTCCTCAATGAACAGGTCTTTCCCGTCTCCCAAGAATCCGTTGGTTGCTGAAAGTTCCTGTGAATTTCTTCCTTTGGTCAATAACTCAAAATCGAAATCGATGGCTTCTTTATTATAGGTAAAAAGATCCGAAGGCTTTTTAAAGAATACCAGCTCCTCTTTAATATCCGTCATTTTTTCAATCTGATGCAGCGAAAAGCCATCCATGTTTATTTTTGCAGCAATCAATTCATCTTCATAAACCAGGGCTTCCCCCTGTTTCAAATCTTTAATTTGCAGAATTATACTTTCAGTCGGTAAAAAATTCGTTACCAGGAAAAGACTTTCTGTCTTTTCAGGTTCTGTAAATTTATCCTGTAAATAGGTTTCCGTAAAATAAGAGACTTCCGTATTCTCCAAGATTTTCTGCCACCTTTCGGAAAACGTGAGGATCCCGCAGCGCATTTCTGCAACGGGACGGGTAAAGGTAAGCGGAAGGAAGTCTTCCCAATATTGTGCATCTGAAAATACCAATTGCATCGTTCAGTTTTTAGGTTTAAAGTTTAACATTCAGTCTGGCAAAATTACAACAAAAAAAGCCTTCCGAAAATCGAAAGGCTTTTAAATATTTTAATCTCAAAAAATTATTTCGCGAATTTTTTGTATTTGTTCATGAACTTGTCTACTCTACCTGCAGTATCAACCAATTTGGTTTTTCCTGTGTAGAACGGGTGAGAAGTTGAAGAGATCTCCATTTTGATTAATGGATATTCCTGTCCTTCGTATTCGATGGTGTCTTTTGTCTCAGCAGTAGATTTGCTAAGAAATACTTCGTCGTTACTCATATCTTTGAAAACAACAAGTCTATAATTTTCTGGGTGAAGTCCTTTTTTCATAATACAATTTTTAAAAAAAAATTAAAGTTTTTGCTTTCGAAATAGTAATGGTATTTCTCTGCTGATTTTAGGTTGCAAAAATACAATATTTTTTAAAATATACAAATACCTGATCAATAATTTTTTAGAGATAAGAAAATTAAAGTATTTTCGTTACATTTGAAATCTATTTAAACTTTAATTTCGATGAAATTCAAATTAGTACTGGCTTTTTCTTTCTGGGTGCTTGTCATGGCTGTATCATGTAATAAAGATGACATTAGTTTTGATGCGCCTTCACAGGAACTGAGCTTTTCAAGGGATACGGTTTTCTGCGATACCGTCTATCATCAGGTCCGTTCCGAAACCTATGCGGTAAAAGTATATAATAATGAGGACAAAGATATCCTGATCCCGAGAATTCATCTTGAAAAAGGCACTTCCTCTTTATATAAAATCAATGTGGACGGAAAACCGGGGCATGATTTTAAAGATATTCCGTTAAGAAAGAAAGACAGCTTATATATTTTCGTGGAAATTGCCCCGGAAGCCACCGGCCCGGAAGCCATTGCTGAAGATAAAATTTTATTCCAGAGCCCTGCAGGGGAACAGAAGGTCGTTTTATTTTCTGTCGTCCAGGATGCGGAGTTCTTTATTAAAAGCTCAACTAACCCTAATGTGATCACTGCTGATGCGACCTGGACCAACAACAAGGCCAAAATCATCTACGGGGACTTAACGGTCGATCAAAATGTAAATCTGAATATTCAGCCGGGAACAAAAGTATATTTTCATAAAAACAGCGGAATGAAAATCTTATCCGGAGCTGAGTTAAATATCAACGGAACGCTGGCAAATAACGTTGTTCTTCGTGGAGACCGGAATGATCCGGCTTATGATACAATCCCTAAAAACTGGAATTCCATCAAGATGGAAGCCGGTTCTACCCTTACCATGAATTATGCAAGGCTGTTCGGCGGTACAAAAGGACTTGAATTAAAGCAGGCGAATGCAACCATTAACAATTCTTTCATCCACACGTTTCAGGAATATGGTATTTATGCCGTTGCTTCCACCATAAATGCTGCAAACCTGGTGATGAATAACTGCGGAGAATCTGCGATCGGAATTTTTAAGGGCGGAACCCATAATTATATTCACTCAACCCTTGTTAATTATTCAGATTTATTGAATTCGTACAACAGGAACGGGATTTTTGCCACTAATGAATGGAAAAACGCAAACGGACAAACAGAGCAGGGAGCATTAATCCTTAATGTGCGAAACAGTATTGTATACTCTGACCGTGATAATGCCGTGAATTTCGAGCAGACTCCGGGACAGATGTTCAATTTTACGTTTCAGAACTGTCTGCTAAAATATTCCGGCACTTCTGAAGCAGGTTTCCCGTTTGACAGCAATGCAAGTGTCATTCAGTCGGTTAAAAATCAGGATCCGTTATTTGTCAACTACTTTGTGGCACAGATGAATCTGAGGGTAAAACAGAATTCACCGGCAATCGGAAAAGGAAATACTGCTGTTGCAGCAACCGTTCCTACGGATATTGCGGGAGTTTCAAGAACTTCTAATCCTACTTTGGGCGCTTACCAATATTTCTAATATACAAACTAATAATATGGATTTTAATATTGTTAAAATAGGAGGTTTTATTGTATTGATCTTGGTCTACCTTGTTGTAAGAAAGTTCTTCAAAAACGTAGCAGATCTTACAGAAAACATCGGAGAATCAGCGGATAATGAAGACGAATTAAAAAGATTGAACACAAAAATTGCCGTCCTGGAACAACAGATCAACAATAAATCATAATGGAAATCACCAATCTGCAGGCACAAGTTGATGAATGGATTAAAACCATCGGGGTCCGCTATTTCAATGAATTGACCAATATGGCTATGTTGACGGAAGAAGTCGGCGAAGTGGCAAGAATTATCGCAAGAAGATATGGTGAACAGAGCGAAAAAGAAAGCGACAAAACGAAAGACCTGGGCGAAGAGCTGGCAGATGTGCTGTTTGTAACCTTATGTTTAGCCAATCAGACCGGAGTGAATCTGCAGGAAGCATTTGACAAAAAGATGAAGATTAAGACCGACCGGGATAAAGACCGGCATCAGAATAATGAAAAATTAAAATAAGATCCTGAATATTAGATTGCAGAAACCAGAGGGGCAATATCTGAATCTGATGTTATGAATCTGAAACCTGAAGAATAATGAAGTTAGAAAAATCAAAATTAATAAAGAACAAAACCATACAGATCAGCGGTTCGAAAAGTATTTCGAATCGTTTGTTGATTTTGGAAAGTTTATTTAAAAACCTACAGATCGGAAACCTTTCCAATGCTCAGGATACGCAGCTCCTTGAAAAAGCACTGTCTGAAAATACAGAAACGGTGGACATTCACCACGCAGGAACCGCCATGCGTTTCCTTACTTCTTATTATTCGATTTTTGAGGGAAAGACGACCCTTCTTACCGGCTCCAAAAGAATGAAGGAAAGACCGATCAGAAATCTGGTCAGTGCCCTGAAAGACTTAGGCGCAGAAATCGAATATCTGGAAAACGAAGGTTTTCCGCCATTACAAATTACAGGAAAGAAAATCACCCAAAACCAAGTGGATGTCCCTGCCAATATATCCAGCCAGTTCATCACTTCCCTTCTTCTGATTGCCGGAAAGCTGGAAAACGGACTGGAAATTAATTTAGTTGGTGAAGTTACCTCAAGATCTTATATTGAAATGACATTGGATATCCTGACAAGATTCGGGATAAACAACAGCTTTGAAGGAAATATGATCAAAGTAGACCCTTTTACCAACGATCATTCATCAATTATAAATTACGAAGTGGAAAGCGACTGGAGTTCTGCATCATACTTCTACTCTTTTGCTGCGTTGGGAAGAGAAACCATGCATTTGAAAAGTTTTTACAAAGAATCAACTCAGGGAGATTCTGCGATTGCAAAAACTTATAATGAATTCTTCGGAATTAAAACCTCTTTCACAGAAGACGAACATAAACTGACACTTCAACCGGTTGAAAATTTTCAGTTTCCGGAAAAGATTGTGCTGGATATGAATAATTGTCCAGATATTGCTCAAACGCTTTGTGTAACGGCTGCTGCATTGAAAATTCCTTTTGAAATTTCCGGGCTGGGAACTTTACGCGTAAAAGAAACCGACAGATTGTTGGCTTTATACAACGAATTAAAGAAACTAGGAACTGAAACTGAGATTACAGATTTAACGATCAGATCAATAAGTTTCAACGAACCGGAAGACAATATTTCCATCAAAACCTATCAGGATCACAGAATGGCGATGAGTTTCGCGCCGTTCTGTTTAATTAAAGAATTGAATATTGAAGAGGAAGATGTTGTGGAAAAATCTTATCCTATGTTTTGGAAGAATTTGGATGGGATACTTACTATCGAATAATGAAAAAAGCATTAATTTTTTTGACCTCACTAATTTCAATACTATTTTTATTAAGTTTTTTAGTTTTAAAGAAGGATTATCAATTTGTTACTGCAAGATTTGACAAAAATTTACTAAATATTTATCCAAAGGATTGCTTCATTAAATTTGAAAATAAAAATTTCTTGACAACAAACCGCTGGGTTTATCAATGGAATATTTTATCTAAAAGAATAACTCCTCATAGCGAAAGCATTCTGGTTGAAAAGTTTGATCTTTTTGAACATTCTTATTCAACTGAAGAGAAAAAATTTGCTTTTTTATATTTAAAAGAAGAAGATAATGCGATTAAGTATCAAGGGAAATTATACAGAATTGATTATAAAAACGGAGATTCAATATTTTCAAAAATTAATGACGACGAAATTATTATTTTTATAAACTCAAAAAATTTAGATTAAAATTAATGTCAAAAACTATAATCATCACCGGGACTTCATCAGGAATCGGTTTCGTATTAGCAGAATATTTCGGGAAGAAAGGTCATAAAGTTTATGGTTTGAGCCGAAAACACACCGAAAGTCAGTATTTTAGATCTATTCCGACGGATGTTACGGATAATGATGCAGTACAAAATGCCATCACAGAAGTTTTGAAAACAGAAACCAAAATCGATGTGCTGATCAACAATGCGGGAATGGGAATGGTAGGTTCTGTAGAAGATTCTTCAAAAGAAGATATTTTAAAATTATTTAATCTTAATTTGGTTGGTGCAGTTCAGATGACGAGCGCAGTGATGCCGAAAATGCGTGAAAATAAATTCGGACAAATCATCAATGTTTCCAGTATTGGAAGCGAAATGGGATTGCCTTTCCGTGGATTTTATTCGGCTTCAAAATCAGCATTGGATAAAGTAACCGAAGCCATGAGGTATGAAGTACATCCCTGGAACATCCACGTGTGTTCACTACATTTGGGAGACATCAAAACCAACATCGCTGAAAACCGTGTGAAGACAAAAGTCTCCGAGCCTTATAAAAATGTATTTGATAAAGTCCACGCTTTAATGAATTCTCATGTTGGCGACGGAACCGAACCGTTGGAAGTTGCAGAATACGTCGATAAACTTTTAACTAAAAATAAGTGGAAAGCTCATTATTATTTCGGTAAATTCGGGCAGAAAATCGGAGTTCCCCTCAAATGGATTTTACCACAGGGAACCTATGAGAATTTAATGAAGAAATATAATAAATTGGATAAAAATTAGTTGATTGTTTGAGCGCCTGGTTATTCTGAACCCAGACCTAAGGTCTGTAAAGAAATTTCAGAAGGATTTATTAACATCCTCCGATCGCTCCACCCCATTCATTAGAATAACATCTTGAAATTATTTTTAAAAATATTCTTTATCCTATTTTGCGTTGTCATACAGGCGCAGAAGAAGCGTTATTTCCTTATTGATACCGAAACTAAAGTCAGGAAAAAAGTAAATGATTCTGTTGCCGCAGTGAAGTTCCTGGATTCCCTTGCCCAGAACAATTATTTTTTCACTCAGCTGAAAGAAGTCAGGAAAAAAGGAGACAGTACGGAAATTATGTATGACAAAGGAAAAAACTTTAATGAAACCTATGTCAGCCTTTCAGATTCTATTGTCCGGCGCACAAAGATCCAGAAGGAATTTTTCACTAAAAATTTAGACTCTACCAAGAAAAAAATCAGTAAAACTTATATTGATGACGGTTTTGCCTTCAGCAGGATCAAGTCCAAATACAAAGGTCAGAAAAACGGTTATCCTGTAGTAGAACTTGACATTAATAAAAACAACAAAAGAACGATTGACGGTTTTGTGGTAAAAGGTTATACCAGTGTCCCGAAAAGATTCATTAAAAATCTGGAAAAAGAATTCAAAGGGAAAACCTATGACGATAAAAACCTTATCGCGATTAATAAAAGTTTCCAGAGCCACCAGTTTATCACACTGGAACGTCCTCCGCAGACCCTGTTTACAAAAGACTCCACGAGTATTTACCTTTTCATGGAGAAGAAAAAAACAAACAGTTTCGATGGGGTGATCGGTTTCGGAAATGATAAAACGGATAAGTTTACCTTAAACGGCACCCTGAATGTTAATTTCAGGAATATATTCAACGGGTTTGAAACCGTAAACCTATACTGGCAGAGAAACCCGGACAAAGGCCAGACTTTTGACCTTCAGACGGATATCCCATATCTTTTCAAATCCAATGTAGGGCTGAATATGAAGGTAAATATCTTCAGACAGGATTCTACTTTTGCCAATGTAAAGGCGCTTCCCGCATTCTATTATCATCTCAATGCCAGGAATAAGCTGGGTCTGAGAGGAACTTTTGAAAGCTCAAGTATCATCGATACGCTGTATGTTCAGGGGAAAGATTACAACAAAAAAGGAATCGGGATCTGGTTTGAAATGGTGGAGCCGACGGATATCGATCTTTTTTTATACAAAACCAGAATCAACGCGGGCTATGATTACCTGACTACCACTTATACGAAAGACAATATCAGGTCTCCGCAGAACCAGTTCTACTTTTTCGGGGAGCACAATTACCATATCAACGGCAACCATTTTCTCAACATAAAAGCGGAGGGCGCCATGATGGATTCAAAGATCGACTTTTCTGCCAACGAACTCTACCGCTTCGGAGGCTGGAATTCCATGCGGGGCTTCAATGAAAATTCCCTCGCTGCCGATTTTTATTACTACGGCAGCCTTGAATACCGTTATCTTATCGGAAGCCAGGCTTTCTTTGATGTTTTCGGTCAGTACGGCCAGCTGAACAATAAATCGCTAAACGTAAAACCGAAGCTCTACAGCGTCGGACTCGGATTTAATTTCTTCATCCCGATCGGTTTGATGAGCTTCCAGCTTTCCAACGGTAATGAATTCGGAAACCCCTTTAAATTCAATGATATTAAAATCCACTGGGGAATTTTGAGTAGATTTTAGCCGGAAATAGTTGGTATATCTATATATAATACTGACCATCTCCAAGAAAACAACGGTTGGAAATTACAATACAGTCACTGAGTTTGTTTCCATCGCCAGCAACCATTCTTTAATGAGCTCTGTTGCCGATAATGGAAAGCTGAAATTTGCAAATGATGCAGACAGCCGGTATACTATGTTCAACAACAGCGGTTATGGTTCAAGCTTATACATAGCAAATTATTTTATCAATTTATTTAAAGACAGACAGTATTCGTGGTTGTTTACTTTTGCATTATAGACAACAGGTGCAAAGAAGCCGGAAAGCCGATTACGGATTTCAAAGGGTACAACGGAGGTAATCCTACATCACCTTATTCTGACAACGCTGCCCTGATCACCGCAAAAAATCTCTAAGGTTAACGACCGTTTTTACAAAGACGCTACCCATGAGCTTTCCTCAATTTAAGTTATTCAGAACTTGAATTTATTCTGGCGGAAGCCACGGCAAGAGGCTGGATTTCCGGATCCGCAAAAAGCCACTATGATAGTGAAGTCAGGGCAAGCTTAGCATTTTATCAAACGTATGTTAAGAATCCGAACCAATATTTTACCGGATTTGATGTGAATAATTATCTTGTGATGCCTCTGGTTGTTTATAATAACAAATGACGATATCAATTCTAAACCGTGGTGGCTGCAATAAAAGTCCGGTTATTATAACATGAAATAAAACAATCGCAGGAAAAATCCTTTTAACTTGCAGTTACTTTCTATGATTAATTAAATGAACAGAAGAGAATTTTTAGAAAAATCAAGCCTCTTATTGGCTGGCCTGGGAACTTCGAGTGTCTTACACCCTGCCATTGTAAAGGCTTTGACCATTGATCCTGCCGCACAATCCACATTTTATGACGCAGAACATGTGGTAATTTTAATGCAGGAAAACCGTTCTTTTGATCATGCTTTCGGAGCTTTAAAAGGAGTAAGGGGATTTTTAGACCAGAGAGCTTTCACAAAGCAGGACGGACATTCTGTTTTCTTTCAGAAAAATGACGACGGAAAATATGCCGCTCCCGCCCGGTTGGATTTAAGGAATACAAAATCTACGTGGATGAGCTCTCTTCCCCATTCATGGACAAACCAGCAAAAGGCCTTTAATAATGGGAAATATGACCAATGGCTTCAGGCCAAAGCTTCAGATGATAAAGATTATAAAGATATTCCATTGACGTTGGGATATTATAACCGGGAAGACCTGCCGTTTTACTACCAGTTAGCGGATGCATTCACCATTTTTGATCAGTATTTCAGTTCATCATTAACGGGAACCACTCCAAACCGGCTTTTCTTTTGGTCAGGCACGATCAGAGAGCAGAAAAACGGCAAAGTAAAAGCCAATGTTTTCAATGAGAATATTGATTATGAGAAAGCAAAACAGGCAAGATGGAAAAGTTTCCCTGAAATTTTAGAAGAGCAAAACGTTTCATGGAAAATTTATCAGAACGAGATCAGCCTTCCGAAAGGGATGTCCGGAGAACAGGAAGCCTGGCTGAGCAATTTCACCGATAATCCGATTGAATGGTTTTCGAAGTTTAATGTAAAGTTTTCAAAAGGCTATTATAAGAATATTCCCAATATTATTTCTTATTTAAAAAATGAAATTGAAAAGAAGCCGGAGCAGAAAGAGAGATTGGAAAGAATGATTGCAGAACTGGAAGAGGATCAAGTCAAATACCATCCGGATAATTATTCCAAGCTGTCACAGGAAGAAAAAAATCTTCATGAAAAGGCTTTCACCACCAATTCCAATGATCCGGATTATTGGAATCTGGAAATCGGTCAGGATGAAAACGGAGAGAGATTGGTTGTTCCTGAGGGTGATGTTTTATATCAGTTCAGAGAAGATGCGGAAGATAAAAAACTGCCATTGGTTTCATGGCTGATTGCCCCTGAACACTTTTCTGACCATCCCGGCTCACCCTGGTATGGAGCATGGTATATTTCTGAAGTATTGAATATTTTGACCAAAGATCCTGAAACCTGGAAGAAGACAATTTTCATTATTAATTATGATGAAAACGATGGGTACTTTGATCATGTGGTTCCTTTCGCACCACCAATGAATCCAAATCAGCCAATAGATCTAAACGGTAAAGAAGGTGTAGAATATGTAAATAAGAAGCAGGAATATATGTCAAAGGAAAAGCTGAAGGATTATGAAAGGACAGAAGGAACGGTTGGCTTAGGGTATCGTGTCCCGATGATTATTGCGTCACCCTGGACTAAAGGAGGTTTTGTGAATTCTGAAGTTTCAGACCACACCTCTGTCCTGCAGTTTCTGGAAAAATTCATCCGTAAAAAATTTAATAAAGATGTAATCGTTGACCATATCAGTGATTGGAGAAGAGCCATCTGCGGAGACTTGACTTCAGCATTCAACTCTTCCAGTGTAAAGATCCCAAAGATGGATTATCTGGATCAAAAAGATTACACTAAGACCATAAATGCAGCGAAAAATAAACCCCTGCCAAATTTGAAATGGTATTATGAAAATGAATTAAGCGATCAATTGCTGAACATTCAGGAAAAGGGAATTAAACCTTCAAATGCACTGCCTTATTATTATCATGTAAATCTTGAAGACGGAAAAATTAAAATGACCAATTTAAAAGAGAGGGCTGTTCCGTTAATAATTTATGACAGAACAAATTTTAATAATGATACCTTTTATTTTTCCTATGCATTATATTCAAACCAGGAATTGTTTCACAATGCACATGTTGAAAACTATGATTATGAAGTTTTCGGACCGAATGGATTCTATAGAAATTTCAAAGGCGATCGTGTTCCTGAATTAAAAATTTCTTTAAATCATCTTTCATCTGTACATGAAGTAGAACTAGTTTTTGAAAGATTCTCTACGGTCAATCATTCAGTGACCGTAGAGAATCTTTATGAAAAGAGCCTGAAAAAAATTACTTTACAAAAAAATCGTGAAAAAATAATAATCAATCTCAATAAAACAAAAGGCTGGTATGATCTGAAACTTACTTCGGGAAGTCTGGTCTGGCATTTTGCAGGAAGAATAGAAACAGGAAAGCCGACAATTTCAGATCCTCACTGGATTTAAATATAAATATTCATAAACTGTATAGTCTTACGCCATCTTTAGTGAGAACTTTTATTTTAATAAGCAGTAATGAATACCATATGGAATACCTTTTTGAACGGATTTAATATTCTTTTTGACTGATTTAGAAGAGGATTAAATAAATAATTAATTTAATACATACTGCTGGATGAAAATCAGGTTTCAAATGAAAATAAGCATAGCTATGGTATAATTGTCAGAGACGGAGATTCCTGACAATGCACGACTGTTTGAGAAATCTGAAATTTGGAGATTGTTTAAAGCATCTATCTATCTATTTATCTATCTATCTATCTATCTATCTATCTATCTATCTATCTATCTATCTATCTATCTATCTATCTATGTATCTATGTATGAATGATGGATAGTCATAGATAGATATAGTTATTATGAGAAGTATGTGATAAGTACATAACAAAAAAACCCCTCTTTCATCGGATGATGAAGGAGGGGTTTAGATAAAGACTGGCGGCGACCTACTCTCCCGCTTTCGCAGTACCATCGGCGCTGGTGGGCTTAACTTCTGTGTTCGGAATGGGAACAGGTGAGCCCCACCGCTAAAACCACCCTAAAGGTTGTATATAGTGTAGGAATGTATTGTTGTATCAGGTATTAATGACTTATATCATTCATACTTTTTACAATCTACATTTTACAAATTTATCGGTAAATATCATCACAAAGGCAAAACCATTGTTGCACTTATAAGAACTTGTTTTATTGTAACCCATAGGC
>NZ_AUMU01000012.1 GCF_000430845.1 Chryseobacterium gregarium DSM 19109
TAGATGGCCCGTTCGTCTATCGGTTAGGACCTCAGATTTTCATTCTGGTAAGAGGGGTTCGACTCCCCTACGGGCTACTAATTTTAATTACTGCTAACCGGGTAATTGAATAAGAGTTGTAAACTTATAAAAACAAAACACTAACCCTGTAGATTTATTTACAGTTTGGTAGATGGCCCGTTCGTCTATCGGTTAGGACCTCAGATTTTCATTCTGGTAAGAGGGGTTCGACTCCCCTACGGGCTACTTAAAGAGATTCATTTTGGATCTCTTTTTTTATTTTTATATCTATCTTTATTCTGGTCATCCTTCATAGTATGCTTTCATAAAGTGTAATCAATCAATTAATTACAGTATTCTTTGCTATTAATCATATCGGTCGTTGCTCCATTCAGGAAATATTTACATGTATGATATCAGAGAAGCTTTAAAAAAGCTTCTTTCTGTTTAACGAGAGCTGAGCTGATATGGAAAACAGGGATCTGTTTTTCAATGCAGGTTGCGCATTTGGCAGCAAATTCCGAAGCAAAAGAAATCATTAATAACCTTAAAAATACCCACGTAACAAAAGCCCGGATAATAAGCAATATTTTGACATTGATCTTTGTAAAAGGTTTACATTAAGATTAAAGCCAATGGATAATTTCCAAGCCTTGATAGTAAATTTCGGGATAGGAATAAAAACTTAAGAAATGATCAGAGCATAAAAAGCCCCCACCAAATAAAATGGTGAGGGCTGACAAAATTGAATATATGATTAAAGATTTAGTTTTTAATCAATTTCTGCTGATAGACCGCCTTTTCAGTTTTTGCTGTTAAAATATACACCCCTTTCGGAAGCACACTTACATTCACCTGTCCATTGCTGAACGGTGCATTCACCGCTTTACCAGACATATCGTACACAAAAATACTTAAGACCTTCTCCTGAGTCCGGATATTCAGAATATCAGTTGCCGGATTAGGATAGATACTGAAATCTAATTTTTTAACTTCAGCCGTTCCCAGTACAGATACTGTACTTGTTATGGCTAAAGTTTTATCAACTACTTTTCCGTTAGAATTGAAACTTACTACAATATTTGCCGTTCCGTTGGCAAGCGGCGTAAGGACCAATTCATCGTTTATATTCACTGTTGCAGAAACAGTAGCGGAATTACTGTTGGATTTTACCGATTTTACCGTAGCAACAGTCAGATTATCAGTGTCTGCAATAACCGTTTTAAGATCAATGATTGTAGTAGCATTTACATTAACCTGAGCCGGGAATGTATTGATGATTACAGGAGCCGTATTATCCGGGAATACAGCCATTGCCGGGAACCAGTAATAACTGTTCAGAACTTTCGTCCCTAACAGGGTTCCGGTATTGCTGAAAGTATGAATCCAGTTATTTTGGAAATGGGCCCCGTAGCCGCTTTCCGTTGTATTTAAAATTAATTCATCAGTTGTCGGGTTTACTCTTAACGCTGCCCCATATGGAATTTGTTTAAACGTTCCCGTCTGTCCCGGTATCGCAGCAAAATTTTCGTTAAAGGTTTTTGTTGTCACATCAAACTTTACAATCTGTGTTCCTGAAATGGAACTGTTGATAGAATTAATCCAGTACAATGAATTGTTCTGGCTGCTGGCGGTTAAGCTTCCGGCATTCCAGGCTCCCCAGGATCCGATATATTTCGTGGTCGGAATATTATAAACCGTCGTAGCAAAGGTGGTCGGATGAATATTAACCAGCTTCTGATCCTGGATGGCCCAGACACTTCCGTCCTTTGCCTGAACGATTGAATGGAAAGAACCCGTAATTGTTGCAACGATTGTATCCGTATTCGGATTAATCACTAAAACTCCTGCAGACTGTTTTACGGCAAAAACATATTGGGAGGTTCTGATCATGTTTCCGATCTGTCCGGTGTACTGACCTCCGCCACCTGTTGTCGGAATTAAGCTTCCAACCTGTAAATTATCAATATTAAAAGTAAAGATTCCATTGGAAGCCCCGATGTATCCCTTATGTTCATTGACACCGACAAAAGATCTTCCGTCTCCTCCCCCAATAGTATTAAATCCTGCAATTTTCTGCATGGTCTGGGCATTGGCGACGACTAATCTTCCCCCCGGAGTATATTGTGTATCTCCGCCGTCAGCAGCCTGTTTTGAAATAAAATAAAATTTATCCCCATAAATCGTTCCGTACTGAGTGGTTGCTCCAAAAGCCTGATTGTTATTGACGTTGCTGTACACTCGGTAATTTACATTTCCGTTATTATCAATAAAATTAACGGAGCCATTGGTGTGGCCGAACCAATCTTCGTTCACCATGAAATATCCGTTGGTAAAGTTTGCCGGAGCAGCATACGGAGCTACCGGAGTTAAAGTTGAGGAAATTGGAGGATCTGAAAATCCTGCAGCATAGTTCCAAACATCATAAGATCCGTTAACCAGCACCCTGCCTGTTGCGCCAATTCCAGAATATCCGAAATCTGCATCCGTAGGATCTTTTATCCAATATGACCAGTATCCGTTGGTCATCCAGCCTGACTGCCAGTGATCATTAGCGTCTGCAGCGGTATAATCATCAAAATCATACGCCGCTGTGTTTACGATTCCACTGACCGGATAATATGGATACGTTACATTTAAGTTTTTGTAAAGGGCATTTGTTTCTGTTCCGTTCAGATTAAAACCCAAACCACCGACTGCAGCCCCGTAAGAGGTTCCCTGGTAAAGCAATGAAAAAAACCGGTGGTCAGCAGCGGCAATAGCTTTCAGCATATCCTCTCCCGTTGCTGTTCCGTTCCATCTGAACCCCCAAACCAAAGCATCAGGGTTTTTGCTGTCGTTCCATTGGACCACAAAAGCGGCCTCATTAGTCCCTGTTCCTACCCAATATTGGATATCAGAGAAATTAATGGTGGTAGTTAAATTCTTAGCTGCCTGATTCTTCGAAGAAGATTTCAGTTGAATATCATTTCGGGGCACGCCCTGCACTTTTATCTGAGCATTCGTAAACGATGCAAACAGGAAAAGTAAAATAAAAAGGTAAAACTTTTTCATTTTCAGTTTAATTATAAATATTTATTGTTGAATTTTAATTAAGATATAAATCATAGGCTCCGGCAACTTCCGTAGAAACTTCGCCCAGCCAGCCTGCTTCCTGATTGATTCCTGTATAGACTTTTACAAAATCAATTCCGGGAAGTTTTACATATTTTCCGCCTTTATCAACGGCCCATGAGATATCGATATTGGATGCGTCATCATTATTGGGCGCATTATCGGCATATCCGAAATCGTATGATTTTCCTGCCCAGTATTCGCCCGTACCACTCTGATCATAATAATTGTTCATCAGCTTTGTCCCGGTAAAACTGTAAGAAGCATCGCCGAGCCACAACGGATAGTAGCTTTGCGCATGGAAGGTATTTTTTGTTTTAAACCCTAAATTTCCCAGATTATCCTGCCATTTGATATATTCCACATCAGTCTGCCAGAATTCACTTCCCGGAACAGGAGCCTTGTTTTCATTGGGCCTGAAATAGGTGATGCTGTAATCTTTTACCGTTGTATTTTTAAAATATTCGCTGCCTGCAATTTCGTACCATTCATTATCATCGGGCTTCCCGTTTTTGTTCCTGTCGTAGGCCACCATGATGATTCCCGGCTCACAAGAACCTGAACGGGGATCGCTTGCCGCATTTCCGAAGAATGCATTTCCAAAAATTTTGAAATCCCGCCCGTTCATGTTTGGAACGGTATGATCAAACCCGAAAACCACGTATCCGCCGTAACCGCCCAGAGTAAGCATCGTGGAATTTCCTCCTACCAGAGATTCTTTAGCTTTCTGAAGCATCTGGCTGAAAGTATTTCCGTTTTCGTATTCGGGAATTTCGTTAATGAACTGACCAACAGCAGGTCGGAAATCGAAAACATCAGAAATGTATCTGCTGTAGGTCCCTGCTTCCTGTTTTACAATAATTTTTGAATTGTAGGTTTTTGTTGTCCCGTTGCCTTCGATTTTTAAGGTCAAAGGATATGTTTTCACTACCGGACTGATAAAATCCAACTGGGGATCCTGGGAAATAATAGAATCATTGATGCTCCACGTAAAATTTCCTCCGGTTTTCGGATCGATATTCAAAACTTTAAAACGGTCAATCGTATAATATTCTTCCAATCCGTTGAAATTTGATCCGTCTTCATCTCGGTCACTTTTACATCCAGCGGTTCCGAGAAGGACCATTGAAAATACTACTGTCTTTATAACATTAAAAAATGTTCTTTCCATTTTTGATTTGATTTATTTATATAAAAAAGTAAAGTGTGCCGGGATATTCCCGCCTTCCGTTTTCCATTTGAAATGCCCGTTTTTATCGAAGCAATAGACATATCCTGTAGAAACATAGTTTCTTGCATCGGTAAGGTAAATATCTTCTGTAACAGGATTTACCGTAATGCCATAAGGCGTTTTGATGGCATCCACATATTCCTGATCAATAATTTTATTGGAAATAACCTGCTCTGTTTTCACATCAATGATTCCAAATGTTTTTGTCGAGGAATGTGTATTATAATTGAATTCGTTGCCATAATAATACAGTTTGTCATTCACAATGGTCATTTCGCTTACCGCTATGTGAAAATCTTTTTTCACCAGTCCTGTAGCCGCATCTATTAAAAATAAATTTGAAGGAACATTGTAATAATCGCCTCTGGAACTCACGTACAGATCTCCGTAGTTGTCTTTTTTCAGCCGGTGAAGATTTATCGCCACATCAATCTTTTGGGTTTCAGTGAAAGAATTCAGATCGATTACAGAAACGGTTTTATCATAATTCGGAACCATATACCCTCCCGAATTTGCCACGAATAATTGATTTCCCACAATTTCCATTTCTTCAGGCTGATAACCCACCGTAACCTGACGCTGGATCGAAAGGGAAACGGTATCGATCTCCACTACTTTTCCTTTTGGCGCGTTGGGATTAATATCCACCGGTCCGGCGTAACTGCTTGCATAGGCTTTCCCGTCTTTAAAAGCCATGTACCGGCAGTTCTGTAAAGGAATGGTTTTGATTCTTTTCGCCGTTTTGGCATCCAACACTTCAATTTTATTGGAAACATTCACCACCACATACAGCTTGTTTCCGTAGATCTGAATATCATTTCCTACATCGCCAAGTTCTTTTACCACCGTCGGATTGATCTCTGCATAAATATTCCTGTGATAGGTTCCTGTAGTGTAATCAAAGAAATCAAGGGTACATTTATTACTACCCATATTTCCTTCGTTCAGAATATAGAATCCTTTGATCGCCGTATTTTCCGGTTGTGCCAGTCCTGTTACGGTTTCTTCCTGCGGAATATATTCATCTGTTCTACACGAAACCAATGAAAATAATACATAAATCAGGATATAAAAGCTAAATTTTTTCATAATGTAAAACTTACAATGAGTTTAAAATTTCTTCCGGGCATCGGATAATTCAGTACCACATCATAGTATTGGTTGAACACGTTATTCACTTCAAAACTGGCTTTGAACTGATGCTCTTTCCATTTTATTTTTTTCTGAACTGACAGATCATGCGTATACCAGGGCTGGATATAATTGAACTGAATATTATTTTGCTGACCGTCATAACGTTCGCCTACGTACATAAAACTGTAATTAAAGCTCCAGTCTTTATAATCTGCCATCATCACAAAATTTCCGCTGTGCCAGGGCGTATAAGGAATCTGATCTCCAAAATAAGATTCGCTTCTGTCTGAAAAGTCCCTTGCCTGCTGAAATGTATAATTGATCTGGGGCTTTAATACTACATTCCCCAATTGCAGATTGGCCTGAACATGAACATCCGTTCCAAGAATTTCCACATCTCCGAGATTAAGCATGGTCCACCGGAAAAGGTTTCCGGTAGGCGCAGCAATGATTTTATTTTCAACCTTATTAAAATAGCCGTCTGCCCTGGCATACAATAATTTCAGAATTCCGCTCTTAAACTGTTTCTCATAAGTAAATCCAATATTGTACTGATTGGTAAATTCCGGTTTAAGCATTACACTTCCGATAACCGTATAATACAGATCATTGAAAGTCGGCATCCTGAAAATCCTTTTATAAAATGCTCTTATTGTAAGATTTTTTGTTGTAAAAGGGTTATAAGAAAGATAGGCTGCAGGCGTCCACTCTGTTTTATCAGGAGATTTTGCATTCATTTCTACTTCTTCATGGACAAAAGTTCCCAGTATACTTCCGAGAAACTTCAATCTTCCTATCTGATATCGTGTTGCAAAAGATACCAAAGAAGTATACCGTACAGGATAGGAAAAATTATACAGATTGGCATTCAGCGTATTATACTGAAAATCGGCACTGGCGCTTACCTCCCAATCTTTGGTGATAGAATATAAATTGGAGGAAGAAACAAAAAATTCTTTCTGAATGTAGGTATTACGGGCCGGATAAGCCGTTTCCGTAGAGAGCGTATCGGCATAAAAAGTATAATCGTAAGCAAATTTTGCTTTAAGCTGAGTTTCAAATTTCGGGAATATTTTTTTTCTGAAACTTCCCTGAACAAAATAGTTTTCATCGGTTAACCGCTGGCCGCGGCCTCCGAAACGGTTGTTGACAATCGCAGCAGGAATCCCTCTGTCTGACAAATATCCATAGCCCCGCAATGACCATTCTCCATCATTCATTTTACCGTTAACGGCCGTTTCAAAACGTTTTGACTTAATATCAGAATCAAATCTTCTGGCAATGGTATCGTTGGCGATTGTTCCGTCAGGATATTTCTTTTTATACCTGAATCTGTAAACCCCATCGCTCTGCATGAATTCTGAACTGAAACTCGCCGAAATTTTATCTGAGATTTTCTGCTCCAAACGAAATGAAGGATTAAATAAATCAATCGAACTGTTTTTAAACTTAACCGTAAGGTTTGTTTTCCGGCTTCCTTTAAAGCCCGGAATTTTTGGCTGTAAATAGACAGATCCCGAAGCCCCAAAATCTGTAGCCGGCTGGAAAATTTCGCTTTTTTGTCCATTGTACAGAGAAATTTCTTCCAAATCATCAAGGGAAAATCGCCCTAGATCTACAATTCCGTTCTGTGCATTTCCAATCCTGATTCCGTCATAAAAAACCCCGACGTGCTGGCTTCCCATGCTCCGGATATTAATGGTCTTCAGCCCGCCGATTCCGCCGTAATCTTTAATCTGAATTCCTGCAAAATAACGCAAAGCATCAGCAACAGACTGGCTGTTCAGCCTTTCGAGCTGTTCACCGGATAAAATCTGGGCCGGAAGAATTTCTTTGAAATTTTTCTTTGTAATGTTGACAGGAACAATGTTCTGCTCTTTCGTTGTATCTTTTTTGGATTGCGAAAATATAAGTTGAGCCGCTAACACAAAAACTGTGAAAACAACCTTCTGAAATTGAGATATAAAAAATCTAGTCACCATTACCATTAGCTCGTTTAGAATAATGATGACGCTAATGGATATAAGAATATAACGACTAAGTACAGCTGTATACTGCACAAAATCAATCATGTCCTAAGCTTTATTCCACGAAAGCGTCAAACGTTAAATCTTCTGGCAGGTCTTCTGACTTACTCCGTTTCTGAAATCCTTCCCATTAAAAAACAGTGGATATTATCTTCAAAAACTTGTTTTGTGGAGCTTACAGCAGCGGGTCTGTTCCGGATTTTCACCGGATTCCCTTTTAAGCGCTTTTTATGGCTCACCAGATTCCGGCAAAGATAGAAAATAAATCATAGAATCAAAATTGAATTTAATTCTATGATTTTCAATCAGATAAATTTTATATTTTAATGTAATGAAATATTTTTAACGCAAAGTTCTGATTTCCGTTATGACTATTTTAAGGAGCAAAGGGAATTCATTAAAATTGATTTTAAGAAGCTAAGTATACAATGCTCGATTCATCAGACAGTGCGCTGCCAGACCTTTACCTTCTTAGAGTTAACAAAAAAACTTTGCATTAAAAAATACATAAAAGTTAAATTCCAACATTCAGGAAAATACTGAAACGGGATTTCGCTTCAATATCTCCTCCCGCCAGATGGGTATACGCAGGAAGCATAATTTCACTTCCCAAACTAAACTTTTTATAAGAAGCTTCAAAACCTAATTTTCCGTACAAAGCACTTCCTGCCGTGTTGGGCAAAACCTCATCGAACTGTTGATTACGGTCATACACTTCTCCCTGAAGGCCGGCCTTCCCTGAGAAAACTACTTTTTCACCTGATAAAATCTGATAGAATCCTGTTGCGGCATAATTCCACTGATTCCCAAAACGGTAGTGTTTCTTGTTTTCGGTTTTAACGGTGTAATCCGTATTGAGGAGAACAGCCAATTTATTTTTCTGGAATTTATAATTCAAAGCCATCTGATAGTCCCAGCTTCCGGTTCCCAGCTGAAAACTGGGATTGACGCCCGAAATTCCTTTCTCATCAAATTTTCCCAGCGGGACTTTCATTCCCACTCCGCCGTTTAACTGATGAATGTTGTCTCTGGAATTCATCAGTTGGTAAATTCCCATCAGATTCAGATCACCGATTCCATGAATCTTAATATCTCCCTGCAGCGTTTTCTTTTCATGAAAATGAAATGGCAGACTTGCATATACACTCAGCTTTTTAGTGAACGGAATTCTACCCCAAAGCTGGATCGTATTAAAATACTGGTCCTGCGTCAGGTCTTTTACAAACAAATTTTCTTTTGCTTTGTAATGCTGGGCAAAGTATTTAATTCCGATAAACTGCGGGTTCAGTAAAGATTCAAAACCTGATGACCCGTTTCCGGCAGCACAGCCGCAGGCATCACAATCGTCCAAAGCCATGGGATGAAAATTATCCGGAATATAGAGGCTGTCAGTGATTGTTTTAGCCTGATGTACATTAAATAAAATCAGGCATATGATTAAAAATATCTTCTTCATATTCAATAAAATTATTCAGCAAATTTCGGGTCAGTAATAAACTTTTTATCGGACAATGTTTTCAGGAATGCAATAATAAATTGTTTTTCCTGAGCATTCATGGCAATTCCGATGTGCCCGTTTTGCTTCAATTGCGGGTCAAGATTCAGATTGTCTTCCACCTGATCTGAATAGAAATTAAGCACGGCATCCAGGGTATAAAATCTTCCGTCGTGCATATAAGGCGCGGTGTATTCTACATTTCTTAAACTCGGAACACGGAATTTCATCCAGTCATTTTGGTTCAGGGTCACACGATACCGTCCTGCATCTTTGAACTGCGTATTGTAGTACATTCCCGTATTCCTGAAACTTTCATCGGTAAACAATGCCCCGCTGTGGCATGAAGCACATTTCTGCTGGAATAGATTCATTCCCTGACTTTCTTCTGATGAAAAGTTTTCTTTCCCCTGTTTGAATCTGTCATACTTTGAATCTGCAGAAATCATTGTTGCCATAAACTGTGACAATGCCTTCAAAACCCTTTCTCCCGTAATGTTTTCATCGCCATATGCTTCTTTGAATAACTTTTTATATTTTGAATCTGAACTCAATTTTGAAATCACCTCCGGCATTGAGCTGTCCATTTCATCTTCATTGGTAATCGGAATAACCGGCTGCTCATTCAGGTTGTGGATCACGCCGTCCCACATATACCGCTTAAAAAAAACCATATTCTGAACCGGCGGCGCATTTCGTATCCCGGTCCTGTCATCAACGCCGTGGCTCACCGTATGGCCGTGATGGGTAAATGCATTTTCCTGGATATGGCAGAAACCGCAGGAGATGGTATTATTCCGTGAAAGGCGCCCTTCATAGAATAATTTCCGGCCCAGTTCCACCCCGTTTTTTGTAACAGGATTTCCTGACGTATCGAAAGTCATTTCAGGAAAGTATGACGGAAATGAAAGATGATAGGATTCATCTTTTTCCAAAGGCTGCATTACCTCATCAGAACATGCTATAAAACCTGAGAGAACTAAAAGAAATAAGCCTCTTTTAAATATCCTAGTCATTGTGAACATGATCTACTTTAAACATTTTCGTTAAATTATTCGTCATGTCTACCAGATGCTGGCTTGAACCCATCATCATATCATTGGCAGCATTCAAAATAAGCGGGGTATCGCCACTCAGATACTGATTGAAATCTGCAAGAATGTGAACCGAAGGCGTAATCTGCCCTGTAACCCTTGCTGTTACCGGAAGGCTCAACGTAATTTCCCGGTAAAGATCAGGAGTCCCATTTGCCGCTACACTGCCCATATTGCCAGTGTGATTCATAAATTCCTTGTCGGGGGAACCCGTTCCGTATTTCCCTTCCAGCTTTACAAATACATACCCGGCAGCCCAGGACCATGACATTCCTTTCTGTTTAGCTTTGTTCCAGAATTCTGCCTGTCCGTCCTGTCCCAGCAGATACGCATTCTGGCTGATTCCCAATCCGAATTTTATCTTTTTATAATTGTTTTTCGGGACCTCATTCAGATTTACAGGCACAATACCCGCGACTGCATCGGCCTGGTCGATGATAAATGCACCTTTGTCGGGATTGTTTTCATTGTATCTGAACTCATTTCCGTTCTCATCAATCAGGCTGATGTTGCTGATCACATATTTTAAGGCAGATAGCTGATGCTTTTGGCCCTGCGAAGAAGTCTGTGTGGTTTGATTCAGAACAATATCACCCAGATTATTGAATCCGTTTTCAAATTTAATCTGAAGATTTCCGGTTGTCTGTGCTGATGACTCTTCTTCATCATTGTTCTGGCATGATATAAAAGTGAAAAAAGTAAAGGCAATAAGGAATAATGATAAAAATTTATATATTTTCATTGTTGATTTTTTAAGTTGAAATTTTAAAATAGAAATGTTCTTGAATGCAGATACATTCAATTTTTTAAACCACAAAAGGCACAGCAGTTTTTAACACTTTGGATTTTAAAGTGAATATATGATATCTGAAGTAACAAGTAGATTTTCATCTTATGTCACCCGTGCGGTTAAAAAAGGATTTAAAACTAACTTAAAAAACGGGAGGCCTGAAAACAGGATTTAAAAACAGAAAAGAATAGTCTGTTTTATAAGTGAACTTGAAATCAAAGAGAAAAATTTTCCCGGTATTCTGAATTTCCGTACGATCAGGAAGAATGTAAAAATCAAGGATCTTCTGTCCTGAATTTTTTGTTTTGCTGAAAGGGGAAGAATCGGCATCATTGGTTTTCGCAAGCTCTTTGCTCAGGTAACATTTTCCGTTACAGTGAAGCTCGGGATTGCTTTTATTGACACATAATACTCCGGAGATATAATCATAATTTACAGCATATTCCACCAAGGGTACCAGAGGCCTGAATACCAGAAATAAAGTGAGGAATATGCTGCAAATAAAGTTCATGAATTATTTTTTGCCGGTCGCTTCTTCGTATCTTCTGCTGATTTCTTTCCAGTTGGTTACGTTCCAGATCGCCATTAAATAATCTGCTCTTTTGTTCTGATATTTCAGGTAATATGCATGTTCCCAAACATCAATCCCGAAAATAGGCGTTCCTTTTTCTTCCACCACATCCATCAGAGGATTATCCTGATTAGGCGTTGAGGAAACAAATAATTTCCCGTTTTTATCAACAGACAGCCACGCCCATCCGGAACCGAAACGGTCTGCTCCCGCTTTAGCCATTTTTTCTTTAAAACCGGCCATGCTTCCGAACGTTTCATTGATCGATTTTGCTAATTTTGCTGATGGCTGCGTATTTTTTTCAGGGGTAAGAACGGTCCAGAACAATTCGTGATTATAATGCCCTCCCGCGTTATTCCTGACAGCCGGACTCAATTTTGAAGCATTCGACATGAGCTGAAACAACGTCTGTTTTTCCTGTGGAGTTCCAGCAATGGCTTTATTCAGATTGGCCACATACGCCGCTGCATGCTTTGAATAATGAATTTCCATGGTCTGCGCATCGATATTCCCTTCCAATGCATTGTATGCATAAGGCAGTGCCGTCTGTTTGAACTGTGCAAACGCAAACTGCGCCGCAAATACTGCACTTAAAGCAGCAACTTTCATAATCTTCATAATGTCTTGTTTATGGTTTAACAATTGTTTTGTGGTCAGGATGATAAAGGGTGGAAGCCTGAATGTTATATCATTCTAAAACAGTTCCCGGCTTCCAGTTTTTCTCCTTTTATCTGAGCAATTTCTTAATATCTTCAATTAACAGTTCTCTGTCGGGATGGTATTTTCCTGTCAGTTTCGGAGTCTTGCCCTGCTTATCTTCATAATTCAACCCGGAGTAATACAGAATCGGCATATTTTCTTTATTATACCGGCAGCGGATATTGCCTTCTTTGTCCACAAGCGCAATCATTCCGCTGTGGTTCAGGCTTTCGCTTTCGTCTTCTTTGTCACCAACATAAATATTAAACTGATCCGCTATTTTCCCGATATAATCCCTGTCTCCTGTCAGGAAATGCCAGTTCGGGGATTTCACACCGATTTTCCGGGCATGTTCCTTCAGTAATGCAGGGGTATCGTTTTCAGGATCTATGCTTATGGAGATGATTCCAAAATCAGGATTATGGATTTCGTTTTCAATGGCCCTCATATTCGTATTCATGATCGGGCAAATCGTAGGGCACCTACTGAAAAAAAACTCCACCAAATATACTTTTCCCAGCATATCTTTACGGGTAATTTTTTTATTGTTTTGATCGGTCAGTTCAAAATCCGGGACTTTCATCACGGTATAAAGGTTCTTTTTAAAATAGCCCATTCCGACACCGATTCCTACAAACAATAAAGCAATAATTACAACCGGAATAATTACCTTACGCTTGGTATGATTTTCTTTTTTACTTCTGGACATATTTCGCCGGATCTTTTTTAAACTCGTCTTTACAGTACACACTGCAAAAACCGTACGTTTTATTTTTATACACTGCGGTATCTTTCATATCGCTTTCTGTCGGCATATGGCAGATCGGATCTTCCGCATTGGCAAACTTTACTTTTTTAATATCCGATTTTGAGGCTGTACTGCTTTTTTTATGCTTTACTTTGGGCGTTTCCTGGGCACACGCCATCAGTGAAACCGACAACAATGCCGTTATAATGATTTTTGATTTCATTTGAATTAAATTGAAATTAGTAATTGTATTGAATGAAAACTGGCTGATTTTTTAAACTAAACTTAATGCTGGTGAATTAATTTCAAATCATTAAGAACAGGTAATCAGTTAAGATTAATTAAGAAAAATCAAAACGATCTTTAAGCTTTACATTCAGTAAGCCTATCTTAACCGTTAATCAAATTCAATAATTAAAACGAAAACCCGAATCAGTTTAAAAAAATTTTAAGCTAAAGGAGGATGGAATATCCGGGAAAAATATTCTGAAGTATCAAGATTGATATAATCTAAATCGGAATTTTTTATTGAAATATCTGATTGAACTGTGTCAGAAAAAGAAAGGATTTCATTCGATAAGAAAACATCCAATCCTGCAATTTTTATATTTTGATTGTTATTGGACTGCTTTTCTGTTTTGGCCAGTTCTTTTTCAACATAGCATTTTCCTTTACAAGTAGATTGTGGGATGTCTCTTTTTTCACAGAGGTTTTTTACAATATATTCATAATTCACCGCATAATTTACCAGTGGCAAAACAGGCCGGACTGCTATGGTAAAAATGATGAATATGGAAATGAAAAACCTCAATTATAAATTCTTTCCTACAAATATACTACAGAAATGGTTTTTGTGAGGCATTTATGATGAAAGTCATTTTTTAGTTGATGGGTTTAGATTAATTGTTGATCTCTTTTCTTTTTCTTTTGATAGTATTATTAATCGTAAACCTCGTCAAGGTTTTAAATCTTGACGAGGCTTCGCAACCATGTGTGTAATCTGTTGAGACTGTTTAAAACTTCATTCTCTGGATTCGGACAGCATTTAAAATCGCCAATAAAGCAACTCCCACATCGGCAAAAACGGCTTCCCACATTGATGCCAGGCCTCCTGCGCCGAGTGCCAGAACAATTCCCTTTACCACAAATGCCAGGATGATATTTTGCCAGACTATTTTTTTTGTCTGCTTTCCGATATTAATAGCCATGGGAATTTTGCTTGGCCTGTCATCCTGAATAACAATATCTGCAGTTTCAATAGTCGCATCACTTCCCAGTCCGCCCATGGCAATTCCCACATCACTTAAAGCAACAACCGGCGCATCATTCACTCCATCACCAACGAAAGCAACGGTTTGGTTTTTCGCTTTAATTTCTTTGACTTTATTTACTTTATCTTCGGGAAGCAGATCACCGTAAGCATTTTGGATCCCCAGTTCGTCTGCAACAAATTGTACAACGGAAGTTTTATCGCCGCTGAGCATTGTCGTCTTTATGTGGAGTGTTTTTAATTTGTCAATGGTTAATTGGGCATCTGCTTTAATAGAATCCGCAATGGTGAGGTAGCCGACAAATTTCCCATCATAGGCAACGGCAATTAATGTATAGACGATATTTTCAGGCTGAACATCATAAACAATACTGAATTTGTCCATCAGTTTGAAATTCCCCACTAACAACTCCTTCTCATTAATGCTGGCTTTTAAACCATGGCCTGCAATTTCCTCTGTATTTTCCAGGGGAACGGTATGATCGATTTCACCGACGTATTCATGAATAGCCGTTGCTACGGGATGTGAGCTTTTACTTTCCAAAGCATTGACGAATTTCAAAATTTCATCTTTATCAGATTCATTTTTAAAATGAACTTCCTGTACTTTGAAAACGCCTTCTGTCATCGTCCCGGTTTTATCCATGACCACATTTTGAATACTCGCCAGAACATCTAAGAAATTACTTCCCTTAAATAAAATTCCGTTTCTGCTTCCGGCTCCGATTCCACCAAAATATCCCAGCGGGATTGAGATTACCAAAGCACAAGGACAGGAAATGACCAAAAAAACCAATGCCCTGTACAGCCAATCTCTGAAGAGATAGTCTTCAACAAAGAAATAGGGTAACAATGTAATTCCAATGGCCAGAAATACGACAATCGGAGTATATACTTTTGCAAACTTTCTGATAAAAAGTTCCGTCGGTGCTTTCTGCGCCGTTGCATTCTGAACCATTTCCAGGATTTTGCTCAGCTTACTGTCCTGGTACGCTGTGGTTACTTTAACCTGACTGACTGTATTCAAATTAATCATTCCGGCTAATACAGTCTCGCCTTTTATCTTGGTATCCGGTTTACTTTCCCCGGTCAGCGCAGAAGTATTGAATGAAGCAGTTTCAGATAATAATTCTCCGTCCAATCCCAATTTCTCGCCGGATTTTAACTGAATAATTGCTCCGATATTTACTTGCGCTGCTTTTACGGTCTCCGGTGTTCCATTTTTTAAAACAGTAACTTCATCCGGACGCTGGTCGAGCAGAGATTTGATGTTACTTTTTGCCCTCGTTACCGCCATGGCCTGAAAAACTTCACCAACCGAATAGAAAAGCATGACCGCAACACCTTCCGGATATTCTCCGATACCGAATGCACCGACTGTTGCCACCCCCATTAAGAAAAACTCAGAAAAAACATCGCCATGAATAATACTTTGATACGCTTCCTTTAAAACCGGCCATCCAACCGGAATATAGGCAATTAAGTACCAGACCGGACGGATCCAGCCGGTAAACCAACCGGGTTTGATATAATAGTCCAAGATAATGCCCCCCAACATCAATGCAAAGGAAATAATTGCAGGAAGAAACATCTGTAAAACAGATTGATCTCCCGTATCATGAGAGTGGTCATGGTCGTGTTCTTCATGATTATGATCGTGATGAGGTTCCTTTTCCGGTTTTGTACTGCAGCATTCTTCCATACTCTGAATTTTATTTTAGTCAAAATTAAAGACAAATGTAATGCAACACTATTGCAAACTTCCCAGGCATTTTTCACAGATCCCTTTGGCGAAAAGCCGTATTTCATCAATCCTGAAATTGGTGTGGATATTTTCGGAAAAAGAAATATCTTCTTTACAGGTCGTCTGTTTGCAGATTTTACAATAAAAATGAAGATGCCGGTCATTGTGGGTCGTTTCATCACAACCATCATGACAGAGCTTATATTTCGTCGTTGTGTTTTCCTGGATGCTGTGAACAATTCCCTTTTCTTCAAAAGTTTTTAATGTTCTGTAAATGGTGGTCCGGTCTGCATTTTCAAAATAATTTTCAATATCAGAAAGTGATAAAGCTGCCTGCTGGGAACTTAAAAAATCATAGACCAGAATTCTCATGCTCGTAGGCTTGGTATTTTTATCAATTAATTTATTTTCGGTATCCTTTTTCATTTTGTAAATCGGTTAATGTTCATGTTCTCCGGAATTAGTGAGCTTTGCGTTGATAAAAAATGCCCCCTTCACAGCGATTTTCGCAGCAGGAGAAATATCCTTCACAGCAGTAACCGCCGTGTAGCCCATATCTGATGCCCCTTTTACCACTTCTACCTTCTCAAAGGTAACGGTTTTTGATTTCCGTGTTACCTTTTCAGGTTTTTCATTATGCTGTTCATGGTCTGCTTCCTGGTTTTGATCGGTCTTGACAAACAGGTAGAATTTCCCGTCTGCTTCTACTATGGCTTCATCAGGAATCGCAGGCGTAGTGGTTTTATCAAGGCTTACGATTCCGGTGATGTTCATTCCGTCGATCAGTCCGGTTTTATTTCCTGTCACGTCCGCATGAACGGAAATGGTTTTGCTGTCATTTTCAAATGAAGATCCGATGCTGTAAATAGCAGCATCATATTCGGTTTCCGGATTATTGGTCAGCTTAAAATGGACGATCTGCCCTACTTTCATTTTAGGAAGGTCTTTTTCAAACACCTGAAGATCAAGATGGATGGAATGGTTATCAATAATCTCCGCAACCGGTGAAGACATGTCCGCATAACTGCCGATCTGTGCGGAAATGCTGCTGATGGTGCCACTGATGGGCGCTGTGATGGCAAGGCCCGATCTCATATTTCTATTGCTTATTTTCCCCGGACTGATTCCCATCATCTGAAGCTGTCTCAGGAGAGATGCTTTTTTTGTCCGTAAGGTTTTCAGCTCCGCCTCTGCGTTCTGCAGGTTTTTCTTTGCCCCGGCATCATTGTCAAAAAGTTCCTTCTGCCTTCTGTATTCCTGTTCTGCATAGGTGATCCGGCTGTTGGCTATCAGGTATTCTTCCTGTAACTGAATGAATTCAGGATTGGCTATCGTTGCAATGACCTGCCCTTTTTTTATAAAGCTTCCGACCTGGACATTCAGGGTTTTAATAATCCCGCCGTACAGGGAAGTTACCGTTGCTTTATTATTGTTCGGAACTCTCAGTAAACCATTGGCTTTGATGGTGGAAGTCAGTTCTTTCATTTCAACTGTTCCCAGTGTAATTCCGACAGCTTTGATCTGTTCTTCTGTCAATGACACAACTGACGGCTGATTGTCTGCATGACCATCAGTTTGTTCTGTTTCCTGTTCAGAATGTTCCTGGAGATTTTCTTTTTTTTCGCAGCCTACTATAAAAGCCGCGATGCACAGAAGATATAGGATAGGGTATTTCAGTTTCATATTATTGATTGATGAGTGAGTTAATCGTAATGACAGATTCATTAACCTGCTGAATGGATTCTAAGTATTTTAATTGAATATTCGTTGCGGTCTGCAATGCAAAAAGATATTCCACATAAGAGATTTCTCCTGTTTTATACCCTAATTGTGATGCTTTCACCATTTTTTCCGCATTGGGAACAGCCTGGCTGATATAATAATCATATTGCTGAATATCCTGCTTATATTGATTCAGGGCATTTTCCAGCTGTGCCGCGAGCTGTTTCTGCCGTTGCTTTGCGTTAATTTCTGCCGTCTGCTTCTGATATTCCCAAGACTGGATTCTTGCTTTTGCAGCTCTGGAACTTAACGGAATGGCAACCCCCAGCGTTACGGAGCTGAAGCGGTCTCCTGCATTGTAAAACCGTTCCCCGCCGTTTCCGGTATGGAACCCGATTAATGACTGGTTGGTATAACCGAGGCTGAATTCAGGAAGCGCCTGAGATTTTTCAACATTTTTATTTTTTTCGGCAATTTCCATTTCCTGATAAAAAGATTTTACCGTAGGATTGTTGACGACCGACGTACTGTCCAGTACCATTTCTGCGTGTAAAGGCCTGTAGCTTTTGTTCAAAGGGATTTCGAAAGCCTCAGAAGTATCCAGTACTGTGTTTAAATTTCTGTATGCATTCTGCAGATATACCTCATTTTGCCTTAACAGAAGGCTGATTTCACCTTTCTGCGTTTCTGCGGTACTGATTTCAATTTTTTTAACATCTCCCGCTTTAAATCTTACCGTGACAATTCTGATAAAATCCTGATACAGGCTGTCGAGATATTTTAATTTTGACTGGTTGTACTGCAGGTATTCAATCTGATAATAATAGGTTCTTACCTGCTTCACCAGTTCATTCACCGTTATCTCCTTATCAATCTGCCGGCTTTTAAGATTCTCATCCACCAGTTCTTTTCTCGCTTTAAACAAAGTCGGGAAAGGAATGCTCTGTGAAATGGAAAACGACTGGTCGAATTTCGGGCTGTTGTACTGTCCCAGCTGAGCCTCAGCATTAAGTTTCGGAAGCTCATTTGCCGTGCCTTTCAGGGCTTCTGCAGACCGTATGCTTAGGTCTTTTGATTTCAAAGCCAAATTGTTCTTCAAAGCCATGTCCACTGCCGCTTCAACCGAAAGCTGCCGTGACTGGGCTTTAAAAACCTGTCCCGAAAGCAGAAATCCGATGATCAGAACTGGCATTATGGGTTTCAACCCGATTCTTTTCCCCGGAATTTTCGAATTAAAAATAATATACAACAAGGGCAGAACGAACAAAGTAAGGAAAGTAGCTGTTATGAGACCACCAATCACTACTGTTGCCAGAGGCTTCTGTACTTCCGCGCCGGCACCCGTAGAAATGGCCATCGGTAAAAATCCCAGAGAAGCAACAGTTGCGGTCATTAAAACTGGCCTCAGCCTGGCCCTTGTTCCTTCAAATACCCTTTTCAAAATATCTTTTTCTCCTTCTTTTTCCAATTCGTTAAAGGTCCCGATCAAAACAATTCCGTTCAGGACCGCAACTCCGAAAAGAGCAATAAATCCGATCCCCGCACTGATGCTGAAAGGCATATCTCTTACCAATAAGGCAAAAACACCTCCGATGGCACTCATCGGAATAGCCGTAAAAATTAAAGCAGCCTGTTTGAATGAACGAAAAGTAAGATACAGGAGAATAAAAATAAGCAGCAAAGAGACCGGCACAGCAATCATCAGACGTTGGCTTGCCGCCTGTAAATTTTCAAACTGCCCGCCATACGTAAAATAATAGCCGGACGGCAGTTTTACCTTATCTAACTTTGTCTGAATGTCTTTCACTACACTTTCCACATCCCGGTTTTTCACATTAAACCCGATCACGATTCTCCGTTTCCCTTCTTCACGGCTGATCTGTGCGGGACCAAGTTTATAGCTGATATCGGCCACCTGGGAAAGCGGAATCTGTGCTCCTGAAAGGGTAGCAATCATCAGGTTATTCACATCATCAATATTCGTCCGGTGCAGACTGTCAAGACGGACGACCAGATCAAAACGCCTTTCATTCTCAAAAACCTGTCCGGCACTTTTCCCTGCGAAAGCTGTGCTGATAATATCATTTACCTCTTCGATATTCAATCCGTAATTGGCCATCCGTGTCCTGTCATATTCCACATTGATCTGTGGGAGCCCGCTGATCCGCTCAATCTGCGCAGCAGTTGCCCCGTCAACTGTCTGAATGACCTTTCCGGCTTTATCTGCATAGACTGACAGCGAATCTAAATTTTCACCAAAAATTTTCACGGCCACGTCCTGGCGGACTCCTGTCATCAGTTCATTAAACCGCATCTGGATCGGCTGGTTTTTTTCAAAAAACACGCCGGGAATGACCTCTAACTTTTCCAGAATTTCATCGGCGAGCTCTTCGTACGACTTTTTTGTTTTCCACTCATTCTGAGGTTTTAACACAACAATTAAGTCCGAAGCTTCAGGCGGCATAGGATCAGTCGGAACTTCCGCAGAACCTGTTTTTCCGATCACCATTTTTACTTCTTCAAACCCTTTGATCATCCTAGAAGCCTGCATGGAGGTTTCAATACTCTGGCTTAACGAACTTCCCTGAGGTAAAATGCAATGAAAAGCATAATCGCCTTCCTGTAGCTGAGGCATAAATTCGCCTCCCATATTTTTAAAAATAAAAACCGTAATGATAAAAACCGCTACAGTAACTGAAACCATGAGATATTTTATCTTAATCGCCTTCTGAAGCAGGGGCTGATACAGATGCTGAAGCTTGTTCATCATTTTATCTGAAAATGTCTCTTGATGTGAGATTTTTTTAGATAAAAACAACGCACTCATCATCGGAATGTAGGTCAATGACAAGACCAGTGCTCCCAGAATAGCAAATCCTACCGTTTTGGCCATAGGGGTAAACATTTTCCCTTCTACGCCTGCCAAAGTAAGAACCGGGATGTAAACAATAAGGATGATGATCTCTCCGAAAGCGGCACTGTTCCTGATTTTTGAAGCAGAAAGAAAAACCTCTTCATCCATTTCTTTCTGGGAAAGTTTCTGTACTGATTTTCTTAACCCTAAATGATGAAGGGTGGCTTCAACGATAATAACTGCTCCATCGACAATCAAGCCGAAATCAATGGCTCCGAGGCTCATTAAATTGGCACTTACCCCGAAAATATTCATCATTCCCAATGCAAATAACAAAGAAAGCGGAATGGCTGAAGCTACAATCAGCCCTGCCCGGAGATTTCCCAGGAAAACGACAAGAACAAAAATAACGATCAGGGCCCCTTCCACTAAGTTTTTTTCAACGGTTTTCATAGCCCTGCCTACCAGGTCGGTCCTGTCAAGAAAAGGTTCTATGACAATATCATCAGGAAGCGATTTCTGGATCGTGGGAATTTTTGCCTTGATGTTCTTTACCAATTCATCGCTGTTGGCCCCTTTCAGCATCATGACCACTCCGCCTACTGCATCTACTTTTCCGTTATAGGTCATCGCCCCGTAACGGACCGCACTTCCAAAACGTACTTCCGCAACGTCTTTGACAAAAACAGGAACACCTCCCGTTTCATTTTTTACGGCAATGTTTTTTACGTCATCCAAAGAAGTGACAACCCCGATTCCACGGATAAAATAAGCATTCGGCTTTTTATCGATATAAGCACCGCCCGTATTGCGGTTATTTTTTTCCAAAGCCGTAAAAATATCGGTAATGCTTACGCCCATTGCTTTCAGACGGTTGGGGTCCACAGCCACTTCATACTGCTTTACCTCTCCTCCGAAACTGTTGACTTCCGCTATACCGGGAGTTCCGTTGAGCTGCCTGCGGACAATCCAGTCCTGCATGGTCCGGAGTTCTTTGGGACCATACTTATTTCCACTTCCTTTTTTCGGATGAAGAATATACTGGTATACCTCACCCAACCCGGTACTTACAGGCGCCAGTTCAGGCGTTCCGGTCCCCGCCGGGATTTCTTCTGCAGCTTCTTTTAATTTTTCATTAATCAGCTGACGGGCAAAGTATAGATCTACATTTTCTTTGAAAACAACCGTAATGACCGACAGCCCGAATCTTGAAATGCTTCTTGTCTCTTCGATATCAGGGATATTGGCAATGCTCTGCTCAATCGGAAATGTGACTAACTGTTCAACCTCCTGTCCGGCCAGTGAAGGGCATGTCGTAATGATCTGAACCTGATTATTGGTAATATCCGGCACTGCATCAACAGGCAGTCTGGAAGCGCTCCAAAGGCCCCAAATGATCAGCAGCAGGGTCATAAAGCCAATGACCATCTTGTTCCTGATGCTGAATTTTATAATTTTATCTAACACAAACTGAGATTTAATTTGTGATTATCTGTCTGACTGCCTATTAGCACGAGACCGCCTAAGTTTACACTGTACGGTATTTAAGCACATAAAAGGATACTGATTAAAATTTTCAGGTAACGGAGTCAAAAAGATAATCGATTAACTTTATTGAAAATATTCACATTTCATTCATAAAATGAAATGCAAAATATCATGAACACCTCTGTAACAAAGGTTCAGGAATTCAAAAATCAATACAATTAAATCTTGGGAGGCTGCCAGATGTGATCATACACCTGATAGGCAAAACTGTTGGTATGGAATAAAATTTTCTTTGAGAAAGATGCCTGAATATGAGGGGGAACTTCTATTAAATCATTTATTTTAAAGGCAGCAACCGTTATCTGACAGCAATTGCAGGTACACAACGGAGAGCAGACATCTCCTTTATCTTTAGAATGGGAGTCATCTTTATTGAAAGAAAGCGGCATCTGCCCTGAACCTGACTGCTGCTGCACATCTTCACAAGGCATCAGAGACAATGCCATGAAATAAAATGCAAGAATAAATTTCAGAAGGTTCATATAGACAAAGGTAGAGATTTTCCATCAACCGCAGGATGGAATTTTAAAATATGGATCACAAATTCTTATGTAACAAGTGAAGGTATAATTGAAAAAACTTTCTATTTTTATATTATGAAAATTTTAATTGTAAACGGCCCTAACCTTAATTTACTTGGCACCAGAGAACCTGAAATTTACGGAACGGTTTCTATGGCGGATTATCTTGTACAACTGAAGTCCTTATTTCCTTCTTACGAAATACAATATTACCAGTCTAATATTGAAGGTGAATTGATCAACCGTCTTCAGACCGATGATTTTGATGCCCTGGTGATTAATCCCGGCGCTTTTACACACTATTCTTATGCGATTGCCGATTGCCTGAGGAATATCCGGAAACAGAAAGTGGAGGTCCATATCAGCAATATTTACAAAAGGGAAGAATTCCGTCAGAAATCCGTAACGGCTGCCTGTACTGATGCAGTACTATCCGGTTTTGGACTGGATGGATACCGATTGGCAATCTTAAGTCTAAAAACTTAATATTTTTAATGGCAAATTTATCTGCAGCATCACAGTCATTTGCATTATACCTAAATCTAATCTGTGATCAAATTTAAAATAAAAGCCTTATCAGTGGATAAGGCTTTGTTATTATGTATTTAGTTGGTTGTCTGTTCCTGCAGCTGAGGCCCTGAAGCAATCAGCTTTTTTGCTTCGTCATTACCACAGTACTGATCGAAGTTTTTGATATATCTTGCTGCTAAGTCTTTTGCTTTCTCTTCCCATTCGGAAGCATCGTTATAAGTATCTCTAGGATCTAAAATGCCGTTGGAAACATTCGGCAGTTCTGTAGGAACTTCCAGGTTCATAATCGGGATTCTTGTTTTCGGAGCGTCTTCGATAGATCCGTCGATAATGGCATCAATAATCGCTCTTGTATCTTTCAGAGAAATTCTTTTTCCGGTACCGTTCCAGCCTGTATTAACCAAGTACGCTTTTGCACCGTGCTCTTTCATCTTTCCGATCAATGTTTTTGAATACATAGTCGGGTGTAAGGTAAGGAATGCTTCACCGAATGCAGGTGAGAAAGAAGGTTCAGGAGAAGTAATTCCTCTTTCCGTTCCGGCTAACTTTGAGGTATACCCACAAAGGAAATGGTATTGTGCCTGATCTTCATCCAAAACAGAAACCGGAGGCAATACGCCGAACGCATCTGCAGAAAGATAGACAATCTTGCTGGCATGTCCTGCTTTTGAAGGCAAAACAATTTTATTGATATGATAAATAGGATATGATACTCTTGTATTTTCCGTGATGGAACCGTCTGTATAATCAGATACGCCGTTGTTCACGACAACGTTTTCCAGAAGGGCATCCCTCTTGATGGCCCTGAAAATATCCGGTTCTTTTTCAGCAGAAAGGTCAATTACTTTTGCATAGCATCCTCCTTCATAGTTGAAAACACCGTTATTGTCCCAGCCGTGTTCATCATCACCGATCAGGTATCTTTTAGGATCTGCGGACAGTGTTGTTTTTCCTGTTCCTGAAAGCCCGAAGAAAAGGGCAACGTCCCCTTCTTCCCCTACATTGGCAGAACAGTGCATGGAAGCCATGCCTTTTAACGGCAGGTAATAGTTCATCATAGCGAACATTCCTTTTTTCATTTCGCCTCCGTACCAGGTTCCTCCGATAATCTGAAGTCTTTCAGTAAGGTTGAACATGACGAAGTTTTCAGAATTCAGTTCCTGGGCTTCCCAGTTAGGATTTGTAGTTTTGGAACCGTTGATTACCGTGAAATCAGGCTCTCCGAAGTTTTGCAGTTCATAGTGAGAAGGACGGATGAACATATTGGTAACGAAATGTGCCTGCCACGCCACCTCAACGATGAACCTGACCTTCAACCTTGTATCGGTATTGGTTCCGCAGAAAGCATCCACCACATAAATTTTCCTGGATTCGGCAAGCTGGTTCAGCACTAATTCTTTACAAGACTGAAAAATTTCCGGAGTGGTAGGCAGATTCACTTTACCGTCCCAGAAAATCGTGTCTTTTGTAACATCATCCTGAACAATGTATCTGTCCTTAGGTGAGCGACCTGTGAAAATTCCTGTTTTTACTGATACGGCACCAGATTCCGTAAGCTCAGCTTTTTCAAAGCCCTGATTTTCAGGAGCCATTTCAGCCTGATATAATTCTTCATAAGAAGGATTATAAATGACCTCATAATTTCCCTTAATCCCTAATTTCTCTAAATCCCGGATGATTTTAGCGTGTTTCATTGTACTTATATTTTCAATTTCTTTTTGGATCCCAATAAAATTAATATTAATTAATTGTTAAAAGTGGTTTAAATATAATGATATAAGTCAAAATGGCAAATAAAAATACCAGTTTATAATCAATTGATTACAAACTAATTATCTCCTTCCATTCGAAAATCGTGTTAAAACCTTTTCCCCAAAAATAGTCCTTGAAGCCATCAAATTTTGAGCTCATGACAAAATCTCCGCCCCATGCTCCCAAACTTTTGATAAAAACCGGACAATCAATGAAAAGCCGGCTCTTAACTGTGGGAATTTCAATAAAATCTGATATTTTTTGTTCATGAATTGCCATTAGCTCAGAAAAATTTTCCAATTCGCTACATAGTAAAATTTTTCTTGTGAGATCCGAAAATTCATCAACCCGTTTTTGGGACTTATTTTTTGACTTATACAGGTTGATTCCTTCCCGGCTATCCTGCTTCTGATTCAGATGGATAAAAATGAGATCATTTTTAAAAGAAGGATTGAAACTGACCTTTTCATATTTTATTTCGGGGATGCTCTGATACAGTACAGCAGATTTCTCTTTGGCTACAGCAATGTCATAACCGCTTCCGCCCAGGCTTATCTTATTTAGATAAAAAGGATTCACGTCCGCCCATTCTGCGAGATTGGTCATTAATGTAGAACTGCTACCCAGTCCATAGTCCGCAGGAAACTGAAGATTGGTTTTTAGATGATAGGTTAAATTACTTTTGAATTTGGTTTCGGAAAGTGCCTGAACATTCTTTAAGGTTTTTAAAATAAATTCGGCACCTGATGGAATATTGGTTTCTCTGACCTGCCAGTTTTTATAATCGATGACCGCCTTTAACCATAATTTGTTTTGATGATAAGCCTCCCAAAAAATCAGGGATTTCCCGTTATCTGTTTCTTCAAAATAAAACTCTTGTCCCAGCCTGGTAGGTACCGCTAAGACAAGAGCTCCATCCATGGCGAAATATTCTGAAGTAAGCATCAGCTTTCCCGGTGAAAATATTCCGCTCATTACTTTTTATTTTAGATTGCAGAAGCAATATCTACAGAAGAATCTATTTTTTTGATCAATCCCTGTAATGTTTTTCCGGGTCCGACTTCTACGAAATTGTCAGCCGCGTCTTTAATCATATTCTGAACCGACTGCGTCCATTTCACAGGACCTGTTAACTGGGCAATCAGGTTTTTCTTAATTTCATCAGGATCAGAAACTGAAGTCGTCGTTATGTTCTGATATATTGGAATGGTTGCTTTCCTGAATTTTGTCTGTTCGATGGCAGCAGCCAGTCTTTCCTGTGCAGGCTGCATCAATGGAGAGTGGAATGCTCCGTTGACAGGCAGCAGTAAAGCTCTTTTTGCTCCCGCTTCCTTCATCTTTACACAGGCTTCTTCAACCGCTGAAGTTTCTCCGGAAATCACGAGCTGTCCGGGACAGTTGTAATTAGCAGGAACTACTATTCCGCTAATAGATGCACAGATTTCCTCCACTTTAGCATCATCCAATCCCAGAATAGCGGCCATGGAGCTTGGATTTGCATCACAGGCAGCCTGCATGGCTTTCGCTCTTTCGGAAACCAGCTTCAGACCGTCGGTAAAAGATAAAACGCCGTTCGCAACAAGGGCTGAAAATTCTCCCAACGAATGTCCGGCTACCATTTCGGCACCGAGACCGTTTACCGCTTTAAGCGCGGCTACTGAATGTATAAAAATGGAAGGCTGGGTAACCTCAGTTTTCTTAAGGTCTTCATCTGTTCCGCTGAACATTATTGAAAGGATATCGAACCCTAAAATTTCATTGGCAGATTCCATCAGATCTTTGATATCTTTTCTGGAATCGTACAATTCTTTTCCCATTCCTACGAACTGAGACCCCTGGCCGGGAAATACAAGTGCTTTCATGTATTACTTTAAATATTTTTCAAATATAAATATAATGTTAACAATATTCTTTAAAACCCAATCAGTGATTATGGAACCAACCTGATCACACGATAGCCTGTATTAATATAAGCACCGTTCGCTTTTGATTTTACAAACTCAAATTTTGTAGCCAGCTGAGTCTGAACTTTATTGATCTGCCTGAAGATTTCTCCTTTCTTGTTCTCTCTGGTCAGCATGTCATTTACCACATCAAAACCGATGATGGCATATTTAGGCGGTGTTTTACAGTATTTGCTTTTATAAGCGGCAAGAATTTCTTTTTCAAAGCTTCCTTCTGCATTGATCTTGCGGTCCATCAGATACACCAGATTGGACTGGCTGAGGTCATCCACTTTCTTTTCAAAGACAGGGAAATAATTCATACTGAATGCTTTTACACCCTGTACTTCTTTAGACAAAACAATTACTCTATTGGCAAAAGCTTCACCTGCCGCATCATTATCACTTGCAAGAATCGCAATTACGGGAGCCGACTGGCCGGTCATCATATTCTGGTCAAGCTGGATATCTGCCGGAGAAGTTACAACCGTAACATTGGCATTTTTTAGTTTTTTTTCAAGACCTGCCTTGATATAGTTTGCATTTTCTTTTTTAGAACCGGATACGATGTAAATTTTCTGGTCTGAAAATGCAGATTTTACCTCTTCCACAATCTTATCGGCATACGTCTGGTCATTGGTTTCAATAATAATCAGATTGCTGTAGTTGTACAATTCCGGGGAATTGGCAAAAGGGGCAACAATAGGTATCTTCTGGTTCTTTGTAAAATCTAAGACATCGACCACATTTGACTTAAAGAACGGCCCAATGATCAGGTCTGTATTATCAGGCTTGATCTGGGTCAATGAATTACGGAAAGATCCTTCATTTCCTGAATCCACTATTTTGACATCTAATTTCTGTCCGTTTCTGGCATTCCTCTCAATGGCAAGTTTTGCACCTGTCAGGAAATCCATTGCCATGGTTCTGTACTGGGTTTCATTGGTGCTGTACCCGAAAGGCAACATCAGAACAACACTTAGTGCATCCCCGTTTTTCTTGACATAGGCCGGATCAATTTTTTTGATTTTCAAAACCATTCCGGTTTTTAAGCCGTTAGATAGTTCAGGATTAAGAGCAATCAGTTCATCAATGGTAACTCCGAATTTATTGACAATAGAGAAAACCGTATCGCCCTGCAAAACGGTGTAAGTTACATAGTCATCAGCAGTTCCTGTAGTGACATTAGATGAAGATCTCTCATTTCCGGAGTCCACTTTGGCTTTTGGATTCACTGTTTCTTCAAAAACATCAGCTCCGGTATTTGTTTTTCCGCCGGGTTTTGCAACTTTAATTGCTTCGCCTGGCTTCAGCCCTTTTTCTTCCAGGCCGGGATTCAAGGCAAAAAGTTCTTCTTTGGTAATATTGAACTGTCTTGAAATTCTGTAATAATTATCTTTTTGCTGAACAATATATTCTCCTTCTGTAGCTTTTGCAACAGGAGTTTCAATCATTGTTTCCACAGGCTTTTCAGTGGCCGGAGCAGTCACAGCAGCTGCCGTCTGCTGATTTCCGCCATATTTTTTAATACTTTCAAGAGGCAATGAAATCTCATCTCCGATCTTCATGTGAGAATCCAGCTCAGGATTAAGTTTCCTGAGATCGGTTTCTGAAATCCGGTACTGCTTTGTAATTCCGTAAATGGTCTGTTTTGGCTGAAGGATAATTTTCCCTAACTGAACGTTATTCACAGTTTTCGGCACTGCTGCCGTCTTTGGCTTTGATGCAGCCGCTTTATCGTTATTAAGTTTTAAAACTTCTCCGATGGCCAGTTTGCCGTCTTTCACAGACGGGTTAAGCTTTACCAGCTCGTCTACAGTCAGTCCGTATTTTTTTGCAATATTATAAGGGGTGTCACCTTTTACAACGGTGTGCGATTTCTGAGCAGACACTCCCAAAACCATACATAAACTGGACAGAATAAAAAACCTCTTTATCATATTGGATCATTATAAGTACAAAAATACTTCTTTAAAATTAAATGGCAACAATTATTAGTTTTGACTCGTCAATTTGCATTTCTTCTAAACAGGTCTCCAACCATGAATATCCGTGGTCTGCAAAGAATACACTAAAGTTGTACACCCTTTCCTGCCAGTTTTTGGAAGGATGCACTTCTAAGAACAAATTTTCCAGCCTTTCCAACAGTTCTCCTTTCTTAATTTTTTCTGCGTGGAGAAGTCGTTTTTTCATCCTGCGGAAAGATTTCAGCTGTCTTACTTCTTCTGCCTTCACCATGTTTCCAAAGGATTTCTCAGTGGTTTCGGCAATGGCTTTCAATTCAGAAAACTGACTGATTAAAAGATTTTCTTTCTGTTCCAACAGGCGGAGGACCGCATTATCTTCTAACATTTTGTTATTGGTAATCGTCGCAAAGTTCCTGAAAAAATCCTCAGTCCTGAGACCCAGCTTTTCAATTTTACCTATGGTTTTTTCCTTTAAAAACAACATTGAGTTCCTGGGAATCAGAATCGGAAAAGGAATATTGATTTTCGTAAAGTAATCTTTGAGCTCCAGCCAATACATAATTTCGGCATTCCCTCCAATATATGCCAGATTCGGCAAGACTGTTTCCTGGTACACCGGGCGCATCAGTGCATTCGGACTGAATCTTTCAGGATGATTGTCCAGTTCATTCAAAATTTCCTCTTTCGTAAACCGGATATTTTTATCTACAATAATGTAGTTCTCACCGTTAAACTCGATCCGGTCTCTGGTTTCAGAAAGATAGAATAAATTAATTTCACGGGGATTCACCTGGACTTTTCCATACTTCTCCGTTAAAAAATCTACTTTTTCTTTCGATGTTTTATACAGGTCCGAATTAAGAAGTTCGCCTCTGAACGTTTCCTTAACCTGATTTTTTAATTCTTTTGAATCCCCGTCAATCATCAGCAATCCAAATTCCGAGAACAGGCGGTTGACTAAAGCTTTAATAGCTTCTGTCAGCGTATTTCCGGCTTTATAGGCTTCTTTCAGCATTAAGATCAGCTCGGTTCCGAACACGCAGTCTTTAAATTCCTTTTCAAATTCTGAAATGAAGAAGGTATCATTGATTTTTATTCTTCCCACTGCACCGCCCGGTTTCTCATTGATCTCGTAATAATAAGTTTCCGTTTTAAAATGGTTGATCTCCGCAAAATCGTGGTCTTCAGAAGCCATCCAGTATAAGGGAACAAAATTAAAGTCAGGAAAGTTTTGCTTTAAATAAGAGCAGGTTTTAATGGTCTGCAGGATTTTGTACACAAAAAAAACAGGTCCCGAAAAAAGGTTCAGCTGATGACCGGTAGTAATGGTGAATGTATTTACCTGTTTCAAATCTTCCAGGTTTGCTCTCTGTTTTGAAGAAAGTTCAAGACCGGACATCTGGCTTTCCAACGTTTCCGCAAGCACCTTCCGTTGCTCCGAAGTGAAAATGTTCTGCTTTATATGAATCTGGTTTCTGAAATGATCTGAAGAAAATGTATTTTCCTCAAATCCTTCAATCTTCTGATTCAGAAAGTCTTTTACTAATTCGGGAATACTTTCTATTTCCTGAAATGATATTTTATGAATAGTTTTCAACTCTGATAGATTTTAGTTGAACAAATACCATACAATCCCGAGGTTCAGCCTGAAATCATAGACCGGATAGCTTGGAAATGCATATGCTTTGTTCTGTGAAATAACGGTACCGATCTGCTGGCCTTCAATAAAGAAGAACATCTTTTTAACTTTCATATTAAAGTAGATATCCGCGATCGGCTGTCCGCCAATGGAAAATGAATTGGCATCGGGTAAAATATATTCGTTAAGAACGGGAAAATATGCTCTTGATGCAAATTTTGAAAAATAATAGACTTTAAGCCCGGCCTGAATTTCTGCAGCATTTTTGAACGCTTTGGACTGGAAAAAGAAATTGGCACGGCCGATGAATCCCGGCAGAGGCAGAAGGTCTTTGTTCGTCAGTAAATTCTGGAACTGCAGCCTTGTATTCAAATGGAATTTGCCATAGCTGAACGTAGCATCGCCTCCGATCTGAGAAATATTCACGGGGCTTTCACTTTGCCTCGGCATCGCAGCCGCATCAAAATAGGTGTAATTCTCGATTCTGAAATAATTGGCAAACAGTTCGGTCCTGAACCATTTCAGGTTGATATCCCCTCCGATTTCCATAACCGACTGGTTTTTTGCATCCGGTAAATAATAATTGAAGTTTTTATAGACTGAACTGTTAACCAAATAATTAAATGAGGGGTAAGCACTCTGGAAATTTACTTTTGCATTGACAAAGTAATCTTTAACAGGCTCAAATTTTAAGTTGTTTGCCGTTCTCAGATAGGTTCCGAACCGGCTGCCGTTTGAAAACTCAAGGAATGAATTGACCTGAACTTTATCGAAAAGCTTAATCTGTAAATTTCCGACTGCCCCGATTCTGGATTCTTTCATTTCACCCGAAAGGCTGAAATCAGGCGAAACAATTTCAGTAGTTCCGAATTTGATCATCTGGTAGCGGGCTCCGGCATCAAGCTTGAATTTTTCATTATCCCAAACCAGGCTTACGGTATTGCTGAAATTATCCGAATATTTTTTTGAAGTAAGAGAGGCCCCGTTTACAAGGTCTGCCGCAGTATCGAACCAATACCCTTCCGGCGACCCCTGGGTATAGTAATATTTATTCCCCTGATGAGAAATGGTATGTCTTATTTTAAAGGGAATCTTATCTGAATTGAACGGAGCAAACTGATGCGTTAGGTAGTACCTCCTGTAAGAAAACTGGGAACTTGAAGACGCGAGGTTCACCTGCATATTCTGCCGGTTTCTGGAATCGCTGTTGCCATTCTGGAAAAGACTGTCAACTGCGATCCCACCGTTCTCCTGATTGTTTACATTCTGATGTAGATAATGGGCAAACAATTCATAGTTTCCGTTTTTTGAAACATAATGCCCGGAAAATAAAGTATTGTTGTTTGCCGCCAAAGAGTTTCTGTACACTCCCTGTGAACGCAATCCGGTATATTCCAATGCAAAATTGAATCTTTTCCCGATATTCTGTGTATAAGTGGAACTTAAAGCCGCCCCGTTTTTCATCGCATTATGATAAACGAAAGTGGCAGTCGGCGTTTTCACATCATAATAACGTATGTCATTGACGCCTAAAATCCCATACGATTTATGAGCCGGCAATACTGACAGGTTCTGCTCAGGATTTACTTCATAAGACAAAGGGTTAAAGCCTGCCCCGATATTGGCCACCTGGACCCGCCCAAAATTTTCTCTGTTGTTATATTGTGAAAAGATATAGGTTTTATTAAATGTCATTACCGTATCAAATACTTTTTTATCCGAGAACTGGTTCTGATACAGATAATCATTGATGGTCGGCTTGAAGATTTTTAAGGAATCTTTCTTCCCTGAATCGATAACCAGCGTATCCTCTTTAGGAAGCTGATTAGAATCCGTTTTGTTGACGACCTGGGCTTGTGCGGTAAGGCTGAAGAAGAGTATGAGGGAAAGGATGTATTTCATTTGATTGCTTGTTATACAAAATCATATACAGTAAAATTTAAATACTAGATTTTGTAACGCAAAAATAAGAAATAATGGGGAATAAAAAACCCCGCATTAACATGCGGGGTTGATAAAAAATATTCAATTTAAAATTGTTGAATTAGTAACCAGGATTCTGCTGAATATTTGGATTCTGCTGAATTGCATTGATTGGTATTGGCCATTGCCATTTTGCACTACCGGCCGCTAAAGTTTGAGCGACAGCAGGAGTCCCTGTACCACCTGATTGCTCCCCTTTTCCAGATCTCTGCACAGATAGACCAAGTCTTTTTAGTGTATACCATCTATCATTTTCAAAAGCTAGTTCAAGCCTCCTTTCTTTATAGATTGCATTAATTAACGCTGTCCCAGTTTCTGTACCCGGTACATAAGGAACATCAACAGTACCATATCTTTGAGTTCTCAAAGAATTAAGTAATGTCAATGCTTTGGACACATCTCCTGATTTATAAGCTGCTTCAGCAACGTTTAATGCTACTTCAGCAGTTCTAAGGTATTTTACATACACAACATTCGATGCTCCGCCATTGGAAGTATATTTCGTAACATTATTATATGTCTTACCATTATAGGAAGATGTAGTAAAATAAACAGGTTTTCTAATATCATCTGCTGTATATTGATTAAAAAAGTCATAATCAACGACAAATTCAGATCTTATCCCAGAAGTTAATGTTTGATTATAAGCAACTCCAACAGTAATATTTTCAGCAGCACTATTCAAAACCTGAAACAATACTCCATCAACACTTGTTGTTGGGTTAGTAGATTTCCAAACTGAAGTAAAGTTAGCCTTAGAAGTTAAACTTGAAGAAGCTGCTAAAGCAAGTTCACCATACTGAATTGTTTTAGCATAATCACCTTTATAAAGGTATATTCTACTCAACAATCCATAAATTGAAGTTTTACTCAATCTTCCCTTATCTGCATCATTTTGAGTTATATTGTTTACTGCAAACAATAAATCAGCAGTAATTTTGTCATAAACCTGGTTCACTGTTAAATTTCTACTGGCTGTAGCATTAAGTGGATCATAACTTTCAGCATAATAAATTCCCATGCTCGCCCCAGCATCTGAAGACTGTGTTGGGATTTTTGAATATGCTCTTACAAGATCGAAATGAACAATAGCTCTCAAGGCTCTTGCTTCAGCTTCAATATTTGATTTTGCAGCTCCATTAAGCACGCCGTTACTCAAATATTTCAAAACAAAATTCGCTTTACTGATTGTATTATACGCTGCAGTATATAATCCTGTTGTTTGAGAATTATCAGAAGAAAATTCAAAATTTGAAGCTGCAAAGTTACTTCCCCTTCCAGCAGGGCTTCTCACAAGATTATCAGTAGTTAAATCACCAATAATCAATTGACTTCCTGTATCTCCGTTATAGTACCCAACTGCTTTAAGCGAAGTATATGCTCCGTCTAAAGCCTGTCTGAAAGATTCAGGCCTTGACATTGCTATGTCTTCAGGTTCATTTAAATACGATATTTGATCCAACTCTCTATCGCATGATGTTATAGCAAATGATATTAAAGTCACTGAAACTGCTAAACCTATTTTTATTATATTCTTTTTCATAGTAGTTCTAAATTAAAATTCAAATTGCATCCCTACCATCATTGTTTTAACAGCAGGATAAGTATAAAGATTATATGATCCAGGCACGAAAAGAGCTGTTGATCCTGCAGATCCTAAAGAAACCTCTGGCTCACCATGAAACTTCGTAAGTGTCCATAAGTTCTGTCCCTGTACATAAATTCGTATTTTATTTAAAGGAACATTTTCACCAAAGAAATCTTTGTCAAAAGTATATCCTAAAGTAAGCGATCTTAATCTTAAATAATCAGATTTTTCAATCCATTGATCTGAATCTCTTAGCCCATTAGAATCAGCTCTCTGGAATACTCCTGTATCACCAGGGTTTTGCCAGAAATTAGCAGCATCCTGAGCTACATTATAACCCGAGGCAGCACTTAAAGGATCTACTGCATTATAATACATATTATTATAAGTATATCCACCTAACTTATAGGTAAAATCAGCGCTTAAATCCAATCCTTTATACTGAAATGTAGTTCCAAATCCGCCAAAACTTTTTGGAAATGGTGATTTATCTGTTAATGGAACTGCATCACCTGCACTATAAACATTGGTAACATTACCATTCTTATCATAATAAAGTGCATCCCCATTTGATGAATCAACTCCTGCGAAGCGGACAGAATAGAATACATAAGGAGTTTCTCCAACTTTAAGGTATGTGCTTCCTAAATTCCTTTCTGTCTGCCCGTTAGACAATTTGTCTAATGTACTCTTCTGGAAGGAAATGTTTGCATGCAAATTCCAAGTAAAATTGCTATTTTTAAGTACATCAACACTTAGTTCTGCTTCAAGACCTTTTTGTGTCATATCTCCAGCATTGGAATATTGTTGATAAGCTCCCTGTTCTGTTGTAAATGGAAAAAGTTGAATAAAATCTTTTCTTTTATTCTGATATACCTCTACAGATCCTCGTACTCTTCTATTCCAGAATGTATAATCAACACCTAAATTAGTAATTGCATTAGATTCCCATTTTAAATCAGGATTACCAATGGTATTTAGAGGTGATAAAGTTGGGTTATTACCATATAGGCCATACCCTACATTTGTAACATTTGTATAATCAACAACAGTTCCATCATTACCAGTTGTACCATAAGAAGCTCTTAATTTCAGGTCATTGATAAATCCACCGCTCATGAAATCTTCCTTAGCAATATTCCAAGCGGCACTTGCCGACCAGAATGTTCCGTATTTAGAGTTGGCACCAAATCTTGATGATCCGTCTCTTCTAATTGATCCAGTAACCAAATATTTACCTTGGTAATCGTAATTCACAATACCCGCCAAACTAAACAAAGTATTTCTTGTTTTTGTCCCTGTGAAAGTATTTCTTGCAGATGGCGTTGTAATTGAAGGCACACTTATTTCGCTACTTTTTAGTCCATAAGCACTTGCATTCAATGTTTCATTGAAATTATCATTATATTCCACAAAACCCAATACATCAAAGTGGTGCTCACCAAACGACTTTGTATAGTTTAATGAATTATTCCAAGTATAATTAAAGCCATAGAAAGAATTCTTAGCTAATTGGCCAGTTGGGACTCCATTAATTGTTAAATCGAGATTAGATCCTTTTTTCAACCAGCTAGTACTCATATACCAATCATATAATGCATTAAAATTCGACTTGAATTTCAAGCCATTAATGATCTTATATTCTCCAAATACAGTAACAGGTATTCTTAATCTCTGATCCTGAAGGGGGTAGTTTCTTACTTGCTCTACAACATTAGACCCAGCACTCATTGTCTGATTATAGCTTCCATCTGCATTATAAATTGGCTCATAAGGAGCATATAAGTACATTGCGGCAAAAGGATTCTGAGTATTATATCTATCCAGAAAATTATCTGTTTCTTGATATTGTGCACTAAGATTAATTCCTAATTTTAACTTTTCACTTAATTGATTAGTAAAAGCAAAATTCCCAGTATATCTATCCAGTCCATTAATATCTTTAAGAATACCCGTATCCTTGTCATATCCTAGTGAATAATAGAAAGTATTTTCTTTAGATCCTCCCTGTGCACTAAATAAATAGGATTGAATTGAAGATGGTCTTAATATATCTTTTTGCCAATTGTGATCTAAAGCAGAAAGTGCAGCAATATCATCCGGCGTATTAGGAGTAACTCCTAAAAAGTCTAATTGATTTTGAAAATTTAATAACTCATTAGAATTCATCATTTTGAAGTTATTATCTTTCAATTTCTCACTGAAACCAAATTTAGTTTCAAATGAATATACTGTTTTACCAGCTCTACCAGATTTTGTAGTAACAACAACAACACCATTCGCTCCTCTTGCACCATATTGAGCAGTCGCAGCAGCATCTTTTAATATAGAAATAGATTCAACATCTGCTGGGTTTATTGCACTAAATTGCCTAGCAGTCATATACATCCCATTTACAACATAAGCAGGCTCAGAAGATCCTCCGACACCGGCAACTCCCCTTACTAATATGGTAGCGACAGAACCAGGCTGACCTGTAAGACTTTGCACATAAACCCCTGAGGCTCTACCTTGTAATGAATTCCCAATAGAAGTGGTAGGAGTATTTCTTCTAATTTCATCCCCTCCTACGACTGACTGAGCCTGTGTAATTTCATCAGCTTTCTTTCTTTGGTATCCAGTAACAATAACTTCATCTATCTGAGTTTCTTTTGCAACAGTGTCTTGTTTTACTGTCTGTGCATAAGAAAGTTGCCCTAAAAAGAACAAAACTCCAGCGCTCAATACACTTAATTTCACATTCATATTAACAAATTTTAATATTTTAAGACCACAAATATGTTAATAATTATTAACACTAACAAACTTTTTTTCATATTGCGTAATATCTTAACTGACTTAAATCTTTAATATTATATGCTTTACATATTTTTATAGTTTTAATTTTTATTAAATCACTTTACTGTTACAAAAAATTAGCTTAACTAAGCATGTTTAACACTTTTATTGTAACACCATGAATGCTATTTAGAATTACTATAAATTATACCATAAAAAAAACCCGCTTTTTTAAACGGGTTTTAAATTATTTTGAATATAGAATTATTTAAGCTTTTTCTTCACAGAAACTTCTTCATATACTTCCAAGATGTCACCCTGCTCAATGTCATTATACCCTTTAAGGTTTAATCCACATTCATAGCCTTTCGTTACCTCTTTGACATCATCTTTGAAACGCTTTAAGCTTTCAAGCTCTCCGTCGAATTTCACGATACCGTCTCTCAACAGACGTACCTTAGAGTTTCGGGTTACTTTTCCTGAAAGAACCATACATCCGGCAATTGTTCCTACTTTAGAGATTTTGAATACTTCCCTGATCTCAACATTTCCGATTACCTGCTCCTGAATTTCCGGAGAAAGCATTCCTTCCATCGCTTCTTTAACTTCATCAATGGCTTTATAGATTACAGAGTAAGTCCTGATTTCAATTTCTTCACGGTCTGCAAGATCTTTGGCATTGGCTCCTGCTCTAACGTTAAATCCGATAATAATCGCATCTGACGCAGCCGCTAAGTTGATATCGGATTCAGTGATCTGTCCAACACCTGAGTGCAGGATATTGACACTGATCTCTTCTGTTGATAATCTCTGTAACTGATCGGAAAGTGCTTCCACGGAACCATCTACGTCACCTTTAAGGATAATATTCAGTTCTTTGAATTCACCTAAAGCAATACGTCTGCCCAATTCTTCAAGCGTCGTATGTTTTTTAGTTCTGATCGAAAGTTCTCTCTGAAGCTGTTCCCTTTTATTGGCAATCGCTTTTCCTTCGCTCTCGTCGGCATATACACGGAACTTATCCCCTGCTGTAGGAGCACCGTCCAAACCTAGAATTGTTGCAGGAATAGATGGCCCTGCTTCTTCAAGGTTTTTCCCTCTTTCATCAAGTAAAGCTTTTACTTTACCATGATTTTTACCTGCTACAACATAATCACCTACTTTTAAAGTTCCAGTTTGTACCAACATCGTCGATACATATCCTCTACCTTTATCTAAAGAGGCTTCAATCACAACACCCTGTGCTGCACGGTCCGGATTCGCTTTCAGTTCAAGCATTTCAGCCTGAAGCAATACTTTTTCCAGCAAGGTATCCACATTGTTACCGAATTTTGCTGAAATTTCCTGAGCCTGTACATTTCCTCCCCATTCTTCCACCAAGATATTCATTCCCGAAAGCTGCTGACGGATATTGTCCGGATTGGCACTCGGCTTGTCTACTTTATTGATCGCAATAATCATTGGAACCCCTGCTGCCTGAGCGTGGGAAATTGCTTCCTTGGTCTGAGGCATTACATCATCATCCGCGGCAATTACAATAATCGCAATATCAGTAACCTGTGCACCTCTTGCTCTCATCGCTGTAAAGGCTTCGTGACCCGGTGTATCTAAGAATGTAATTCTCTGACCGCTTTCCAACTGCACATTATAAGCACCGATATGCTGTGTAATCCCCCCGGACTCACCGGCAATTACATTGGTTTTCCTTACATAATCCAATAATGAAGTCTTACCGTGGTCTACGTGTCCCATTACCGTTACGATAGGTGCTCTTGCTAACAGGCTTTCCTCTGTATCAATATCATCTTCAGAATCTGCTTCTTCAAGATCAGCATCAGAGAATTCGATTTTAAATCCGAATTCGTCAGCTACTAATAATAAAGTGTCCGCTTCCAGCCTTTGGTTCATGGTTACCATTACCCCTAATGAGAAACAGGCCGAAATTACTTCTGTAGGAGAAACATTCATTAAGCTCGCCAATTCACCAACAGTGATGAATTCAGTCACTTTTAATGTTCTGTCCTGTGCATCGATTTCCTGCTGACGCTCATCCTGTTCTCTACGGTAATTCCTCTTATCTTTCCTGTGCTTGGCAGATTTGGATTTCCCTCCTTTATTGGTTAATTTCTCAAGGGTTTCCTTGATCTGATTTTTAACTTGTTCGTCTGTTAATTCAACAGGCATGGTACGCTGCCCCGGTCTGTTGGTTCCAAAACGGTTTCCGCCACCCTGACCTGCAGGACGATTGGCTCCCCCCTGACCTGGCGGACGATTTCCCTGGGTATTGTTCCCGAAACGGTTTCCTCCAGCCTGGCCTGCCTGACCGGCAGGACGGTTTACGCCACCCTGACCGACAGGACGATTAGCGCCACCCTGCCCTTGAGGACGGTTTCCCTGTCCCTGCCCCGGAGGACGGTTTCCTTGGGTACCCTGGTTATTGTTGTTACCTCCCTGTTGGTTTCCACCTTGTGGATTCTGTCCGGGCTTCTCAATCCTCTTTCTTTTCTTTTTAGCTCCTCCTTTCGGCGCAAACTGAGTTAAATCGATTTTTTCTCCGACGATTTTAGGTCCGTCAAGTTTCTGGTAGACCGTTTCAATCTTTTGGGATTCCTGAGGCTGAGATTCTTCTTCAGGTTTAGCCGGTTTTACTTCAGATGCTTTAACCGGTGCTGGGGCCGGTTTTTCAGCAACAGGTTTCGGAGCTTCTTTTACAGGTTCAGCCGGTTTTTGTACAGGCTTTTCCTCTTCTTTCTTCTCCTCCATTTTTGGTTTGTCTTTTTTCACAGGTCTGTTTCTAGACTCGATCTGAGACAAATCTATTTTATCCAGAACTTTGAATTCCTGTTTTTCAGGAGCCGCCTTTACTTCAGGCGCAGGAGCAGCTTCTTCTTTTTTCTCTTCCACCACAGGTTCCGGTTTTGGAGCAGGAGTTTCTGCAATCTCAGGTTTTTTAGGCTCTAAGTCTATTTTACCTAAGATTTTAGTTTCTGGTTTATTAGCTTTAGCTCTTATTACTTCAGGGGTTTTCTTTTCTTCAATTTCCAGTTTTTCTTCCGGAACCTTTGTGATCACCACCTCATGGGAAGCTTTACGTTGTTCGCCGTCCTTGGCAAACTCAGCCTCCAATGCAGAATATGCCGCTTCTTCTAATTGAGCGTTAGGATTGCTTTCAACCTCGATACCCTTAGCCTGTAAAAACTCTACTAATCTGGACATCGAAATGTTGAATTCCTTAACCGCTTTATTTAATCTAATTTTTGGCATCTATATTATTTACTATTTTTTAATTCTTAAAATTAAAGTATTTCCTTTTTACTGTTTATTAAAATTTATTAAAATTTTAATCTTCAAATTCTTCTCTCAGAATCCGTTTCACATCTTCAATGGTTTCTTCTTCAAGATCAACCATATTTAACAGACTCTCAGTCTCTTTATCCAGTACTGATTTTGCAGTGGTAAGACCTACTTTCTTAAATTCATCCAGAATCCACTGTTCGATATCGTCATTGAATTCTCTCAAATCAACATCGTCATCCTCACTGGCCTCTCTGTACACATCAATTTCATATCCTGATAACCAAGAAGCGAGTCTGATATTCTGCCCCTGCTTTCCGATTACTTTGGAAATTTCTTCAACCGGAGTATACACCAATGCGTAATTTGCCTCCTCGTTAATATCAATTTTATTGATGGTTACATTTCCTAATGCTCTTTTCACTAGGATCTCAGGGTTTTTAGACCACTGGATCACATCAATATTTTCATTTCTCAACTCTCTTACCACACCATGAATCCTTGAACCTTTCACCCCTACACAGGCACCTACAGGATCAATTCTGTCATCGTAGGCATCTACTGCAATTTTTGCTTTCTCTCCAGGAATCCTTACTGCTTTCTTCAGCATAATCGTACCATCCTGAATTTCCGGAATTTCCAGCTCAAGCAATTTCTCTAAAAATTTAGGGGCAGTCCTGGAAATAATAATCTGCGGCTTTGATCCTTTAAAATCTACCGTTTCAACAATAGCTCTGATATTCTCCCCTTTCTTAAAGAAATCTGACGGAATCTGATTTTCTTTAGGCAAAATAAACTCGTTTCCTTCATCATCCAGTAAAATAACATGCTTATGACGGACATGGTGGATTTCCCCTACTACAATTTCTCCGATCTTATCTTTAAACTGCTCGTAAAGCATGGCATTGTTGTGTTCCTGCAATTTCGTAGCCAAAATCTGTTTCAAAGTAAGGATATTTCTTCTCCCCAATTGGGCAACAGGAATTTCCATGGTAAAATCTTCTCCCACTTCGAAGGTAGGGTCAATTTTTTTTGCTTCAGAGATTTCAATTTCCAGATCATCGTCTTCAGACATATCGTCTTCAACAATGGTTTTGTTTAAAAATATCTGAAAATCTCCTTTGTCAGGGTTTACAATTACATCAAAATGATCATCCGAATCATATCTTTTTCTCAAAAGTGTCTTCAGTGAATCTTCAATAATTGCCATAAGATCAATCTTACTGATCCCTTTCTCGTCTTTAAAATCACCAAAGGATTCAATCAACGCTATATTGTCCATTTATTCTTTTTTCTTTTAAAATTTAATCGTTACTAATGCTTTTTTAATCTCAGAGTACGGAATTTCTTTTTCCTCCTCCACATCTACCTTTCCTTTACCCACCTCTTTCGGCTTACGGTAACGCAGGATCAATGTAATTTTTTCTTCATCCACTTTTGCCAGTTCTCCTTCAACTTTTGTTTCATCATTCAGCAAAACGTCAATTTCTCTTCCTAAATTTTTCGCAAACTGCCTTTGGGTTACCAGAGGCTCGCTTAATCCGGCAGACATTACCTGCAGGCTGAAATCGTGCTCTTCACGATCCATATTGAATTCTATGGCACGGCTTGCATCCAGACAATCCTGTAAAGAAACACCATTATCACCATCCAAGATTACGGTGATGTCGTCTCCTGCAGAGAATTTTAAATCTATAAGAAATAAATCTGTTCTGGCCGCCAGGAATTCATGTAATAATTCTTCAATTTTCTTTCTAAACTCCATACGTTATTTAAATCTTGATTTACCCGTACGAAAAAAGGCTTTCTTCCGAAGGCCTTCCCATGTTTTTCCTGTAAATCCAATGCAAATATACAAATTTTTATTAAAAATACAAACATTCTTATTATCAAGTGAATAAGTTCTTTTTATTTACACTAACTTAAAAGCCTATATGATGCTATTTTTATTACTTTTGTGTCTTGAATTTTAAATATATATATTTTGAATATTACCATTGTAGGAACAGGTTACGTAGGGTTAGTTACAGGAACTACCTTAGCCGAACTTGGAAATTCAGTATACTGTGTAGATATTGATGAGAAAAAGGTGGAAGGCATGAAAAACGGTGTAGTCCCTATCTATGAGCCGAATCTTGAAGAGATGTTCCTGAGGAATATTCAGTCCGAAAGGTTATTTTTCACTACCAATTTAAAAGAGGCACTGGATAAAAGCGAGGTTATTTATTTAGCCCTACCCACTCCTCCGGGAGAAGACGGATCCGCAGACCTTTCCTATGTATTGAAGGTGGCCCGCGACCTTGGGGAAATGATGACGGAATATAAAGTTATCGTTAATAAAAGTACCGTTCCTGTAGGTACAGCCGACAAAGTAAGAGAAGTAATCTCCTCAGAAACACAAATTCCTTTTGACGTGGTTTCCAACCCAGAATTTTTGCGGGAAGGATTTGCCGTCGAAGACTCTATGAATCCTGCAAGAGTCGTGGTAGGATCGAGTTCGGATAAAGCGAAAGATATTATGGCTAAAATTTACCAGCCGTTTACCAATACCGGAATCCCTATTATTTTCATGGATGAAAAATCTTCCGAGCTTACGAAATATGCTGCCAACTCATTCTTAGCGGTAAAAATTACATTTATGAATGAAATCGCCAACTATTGCGAAAAAGTAGGCGCAGACGTAGACAAAGTAAGACTGGGTATGGGCAGTGACGACAGGATCGGGCAAAGGTTCCTGTTCCCCGGAATCGGATACGGAGGAAGCTGTTTCCCGAAAGATGTCAAAGCTTTAATAAGATCAGGGAAACAGGAAGATTTCAATTTTCAGATCTTAGAAGCTACGGAGAATGTAAATGTAGCTCAAAAGGTAATCTTGGTTTCTGAAATCGAAAAATATTTCGGCGGCAGTATCGAAGGCAAAACCATTGCCATGTGGGGACTGGCTTTTAAGGCGAATACCGATGACATCCGCGAAGCTTCATCTTTAGACAACATTGCCATTCTTTTAAAAAAAGGGGCAAAAGTAATAGCGTATGACGCCATTGCAGAAAGTAATGTCCAGAAAGTTTTAGGAGATCAGATTCAGTACGCAAAGAGCATGTATGAGGCACTGGAAAATGCAGATGCCTTATTCATTGCTACGGAATGGCCTGAATTTAAAAATCCGAATTTTGAATTAATGGGTAAAAAGATGAATAATAAAGTTATTTTCGACGGCAGAAATATGTATCCTCTGGAAATTCCTAAGCAAAACGGCTTTTACTATAAAAGCATAGGACGAAAAACAATTGTAAATTAAAAAGATGAAAAATATCATTATTACCGGTGGGGCGGGATTTATCGGTTCCCATGTGGTAAGAGAATTTGTAAAGAATAATCCTGATTCCAAGGTCATCAATCTTGATGCGTTGACGTATGCCGGAAATCTTGAGAATTTAAAAGACATCGAAAACGAGCCTAATTACGTTTTCGAAAAAGCTGATATTACAAAACCTGAAGAACTGAGAAAGGTTTTTGAAAAATACAATCCCGATGCTGTTATACATCTGGCAGCAGAAAGTCATGTAGACAGAAGCATTACCGATCCGATGGCATTCATCAATACCAATGTCAACGGGACAGCCAATTTGCTGAACCTCTGTAAAGAATTCTGGACATTAAATCCTGATCATACCCACGGAAGATTTCCGAATGAGCCAAGACAAAACTTATTTTATCATGTCTCAACCGATGAAGTATACGGAAGCTTAGGGGAAACCGGGTTCTTTTTAGAAACAACCGCTTACGATCCCCAATCGCCGTATTCCGCTTCAAAAGCAGCTTCCGACCATTTGGTGAGGGCTTATGGAAATACCTACGGAATGCCTTTTATCGTATCCAACTGTTCAAACAATTACGGTCCGAACCATTTCCCTGAAAAACTGATCCCGCTCTGTATTTCCAATATCATTAATGAAAAGCCACTGCCGATTTATGGTGACGGGAAGTATACAAGAGATTGGTTATTTGTCATCGACCATGCAAGAGCGATCCACCAGATTTTCAATGAAGCGAAAACCGGTGAAACTTATAATATCGGAGGGTTCAACGAATGGCAGAATATTGATTTGGTAAAAGAATTAATTAAGCAGATGGACGAAAAGCTAGGAAACCCTGCAGGCCATTCCGAAAAACTGATTACTTACGTAAAAGACAGGCCGGGCCATGATAAGCGGTATGCCATTGATGCTGCAAAGCTGAATTCAGAACTGGGCTGGAAGCCGTCGATAACATTTGAAGAAGGTTTGGGGAAAACCATCGACTGGTATCTTGAAAACAAAGAATGGCTGGAGCATGTAACGAGCGGCGATTACCAGAAATATTACGAAAAGCAGTACAACTAAGTATAACACACCACAAGATGAAAGGCATTATTTTAGCCGGAGGTTCCGGTACCCGACTTTACCCTCTCACCATCGCAGTCAGCAAGCAGCTGATGCCGGTTTATGACAAACCGATGATTTATTATCCGCTTTCCACACTATTGCTGGCAGGAATAAAAGATATTTTGATTATTACCACTCCTCATGACCAGCCCGGATTTATTAAGCTGTTAGGTGACGGTTCACAAATCGGCTGCAATATCGAATATATAGTACAGCCAAGCCCGGACGGACTGGCACAGGCTTTTATTTTGGGGGATCAATTTATTGGTGATGATCCAGCAGCTTTGGTTTTAGGAGATAACATTTTCTACGGATCAGAAATGGGCACTTTGCTTAAAAACAAAACCAATCCTGACGGAGGCGTTGTGTTTGCGTATCATGTTTCAGATCCTGAACGGTATGGCGTTGTGGAATTTGATGATGATTTCAAAGCTGTATCCATTGAAGAAAAACCATTGCACCCAAAATCCAGTTATGCTGTTCCCGGCTTATATTTCTATGATAATGAAGTCGTGGAAATCGCAAAAAATATTAAACCGTCCCCCAGAGGCGAACTTGAAATTACCGATATCAATAATGTTTACCTTCAAAAGGGAAAACTGGAAGTGGGTGTTTTAGACAGAGGGACTGCCTGGCTTGATACCGGGACGTTTGATTCTCTCAACGACGCTTCGGAATTTGTAAGGGTCATTGAAAAGAGGCAGGCCTTTAAAATCGGATGCATTGAGGAGATAGCTTTCAGAAATAAATTCATCGATGAAGAAAAACTACTGGAAACGGCAGTAAAATACGGTAAAAGCGGGTATGGGGAATATCTGAAACAATTAGTGAGTAAATAATCAGCTTTATTAATAGATTTTATAACTTCTATAATTTTTTAAGTTAATATTAAACTTTGTTAAAAATAATCGATTTTTAATCAAAAATTATATTTTTGTAGTATTATTGATTTAGTCTATTGGATTTAGAAATAATTTAAAACGAAATAAATAATTATAAACTTAAAATTTTAATTTATGTCACAATCGTACGAAGTTATTTTCGAAAACAACAGAAAATGGGTAGAGTCTAAAATCGGTGATAATCCGAGCTTTTTTGAAGATCTTGCCAAAACCCAGACGCCTGAGTATCTTTATATAGGATGTTCAGACAGTAGGGCTACCGCGGAAGAACTGATGGGAGCAAAGCCTGGAGAAGTATTTGTTCACAGAAACATTGCAAATGTAGTTAATGCTTTAGACATGAGCGCAACGGCAGTAATAGAATACGCTGTACAGCATCTGAAGGTAAAACATATTGTGGTATGCGGGCATTACAACTGCGGGGGTGTAAAAGCGGCGATGACGCCTCAGGACCTTGGTATTTTAAACCCATGGCTGAGAAACATCCGCGATGTTTACAGGATCCACCAGACTGAACTGGACTCTATCGAAGATGAAGGTAAACGTTATGACAGGCTTGTAGAGCTGAATGTCCTTGAGCAGTGCATCAACGTTATTAAAATGGCCTGTGTGCAGGAACGGTACATCCTTGAGGAATACCCTATTGTTCACGGCTGGGTTTTCGACCTTAGAAGCGGTAAAATTATTGATCTTGAAATTGATTTCGAAAAAGTTTTGAAAGATATTCAGAAGATCTATAATCTTAGCGAAGATCAATGGGTGATGAGCAGAAAGAAAATATAATTTTTTTTCTAAAACTGAGTATATGAAATTCTGGAGTATAATTACATTACTGATTATCCTGAACTTTACAGCATTGCCGAGCATTGCTGTCATTTCCGGTTGGGAAATCCCTAAGACTAATGTGATTGTTAACGAAGAAGAAACTCATTCTCACTATTCCCCGTTTTCTGTTTATGAAAAGACACTTCCAAAAACACTGAATGTCTATGACTATCTGAAGTTTTTTGAACCTTCCACGGAAGGCAGTTCTTTTGTACTGATCGATGATTCTTTTCATCTGTCGCCCTTATTATCCGTATTTTCTCCTCCTCCGGAAGCATAATTTTTACACTACACTTTTTTGATTATTATTCCTGTCGAAGCTTTTCGATCGTGGAACAATCCGTATTTTAAAAATTAAATTTCATTTTTTTATATTGATTTATTGAATCTCAATAGGTCAGTTCTATTCACAGCAGTTTTCACATCATGAAAAAAACATCATTAATCGGAGGCATTAAAGAAAATTTCCCTTCAGGTCTTGTTGTATTTCTGGTGGCACTCCCACTTTGCCTTGGTATTGCTCTGGCATCAGGAGCACCACCCTTATCCGGCGTTATTGCAGGCATCGTAGGAGGTTTGGTCATAGGTACCATCAGCAACTCGAATATCTCGGTTTCAGGTCCGGCAGCAGGCTTAACAGCAATAGTCCTGACCGCCATTACAGATTTAGGTGCATTTGACATTTTTCTCTGCGCAGGAATTATAGCAGGAGCTTTGCAGTTGATCTTAGGCTTCATAAGAGCGGGAAGTATTTCCAATTATTTTCCCAACAATGTTATTGAAGGCATGCTTGCCGCCATCGGAATTATTATTATTTTAAAACAGATTCCCCATGCACTGGGATTTGACAAAGACTATGAAGGACATGAATCTATTTTTGACAATGGATTGAACTTCGGGTATTTTACGGAACTATCAGGAGCTGTTCATCCGGGAGCTATTATTGTCACACTGGTTTCCGTAGCGATCCTTATCGCATGGGATAAAATTTATGTTTTGAGAAGGATGAAAATGCTTCCGGGAGCTTTGGTAGCTGTCGTGGGCGGAATTATTATGAATCAGATCTTCAGAATGACAGGGAGTTCACTGGCCATACAGCCCCAGCATCTGGTCTCTTTGCCTGTCCCGCAATCGTTGAACGATTTTAAAAACCTGATTACCCTGCCCAACATCCATGGTTTTACCAACCCTAAAGTATGGATTGCAGGAGTAACCATTGCTATTGTAGCGTCAATTGAAACCCTGCTCTGTATCGAAGCATCAGACAGGCTGGATCAGCAAAGACGAATTACTGACACGAATCTGGAACTGAAAGCACAGGGAATCGGGAATCTTATCAGTGCCTTTATCGGCGGACTTCCCATGACATCGGTTGTGGTAAGAAGTTCTGCGAATGCTAACGCTGGGGCTACTTCTAAAATTTCCGCAATCATCCACGGCTTTTTATTATTGATCTGTGTACTTTCTATTCCCGTAATCCTGAATTTAATCCCTCTGGCAACACTGGCAGCAGTATTGATTTTAGTTGGATACAAGCTGGCAAAACCTGCAACATTCAAGCACTTCTGGCATTTGGGAAAATTCCAGTTTATTCCTTTTGTAGCAACTGTAGTAGCCGTAGTGGCAACAGATTTATTGAAAGGCGTAGGTATTGGTCTGGCCATCTCCGTCTTTTATATTCTTCAGGGAAATATGAAGAGGGCCTATTACCTGAGCCGCGAAAAGCTGAATAATGCAGACGGCATTGTCATCAAACTTGCAGAAGAAGTATCTTTCCTCAACAAAGCAGCCATTAAAAAGACTTTAAAGAACATCAAACCCAATTCCACGGTCACGATTGACGCCAGAGGGACTTCTTATATCGCAACGGATGTTCTGGAAATGATTCAGGATTTCGCCAATATCAGGGCTAAAGAAGAAGATATTACCGTAGAGCTTTTAGGCTTTAAAACATCGTACCGTGACTATGAAACAGATGAAGATTCCCACATCGTAGTTACTCATAACAGAGCGATGTAGAGCTCAGCTCAAGAAATCAGAAAGCCATATGTAAAATATGTTTAGTTAGATAAATGGATGGAAATTAATTAAAGTACATCAGAAGGCCACCGGATGCGGTGGCTTTTTATGCAATTAATCATGATAAGACATTTCAGTATTAAATACTTACCTTTGATCTGCAAAATTACGTGATTCACAAACTCATGAAAATAATAACAAATGCATTTCTGATAGGGACCTTCTTGTTTTCAAGCGGATGGTTAATGGCCCAGAAACCGGTAAAAGATACTTTGGCTTATCTTAAAAAATTTGAAACCAATAAAGAAAAATATATCGGGAAACCGTTTTCTCTGCTTTTAAAAGATATGACCCAACTGCAGCCAACGAAAGCCAAATCTGATATCAAAGAAGATAGGGACAATCCTTTGCCAAGCACCTTATTTACATTTTCCGAAAAAGAGATTATTTCCGGTGCTCAGCCTTCACTTGTTATTACCTGGAAAGCGGACAGCAGTCCGATAACCCCTCTTGAGTTTTTTCAGGAGGAACACAACTACCATTTTACAGTAAGTGAAAAGAACTATTTTGAGAAAAAAATAATCAAGAATATTGTTGTCTCCAAATAGCAAAACCTCCGGGTCCGGGAGGTTGCTTATGATCATTAAGTCAGCTTATCTGTTATTTCCCGTTAAAAGCAGACATTGTATTGCTGATGCCTGCAAAAACAAATGATAAACCTGCTTTGGAAAACTTCTCAATTCTTTCCGGAAGCTTTTCCGTCTCTTCCCCATTCCAGGTTCCCAATACATAATCTACCTGCCTGCCTTCTGAGAATTCTGCTGAAATCCCGAAACGGAGTCGCGCGTAATTCTGGGTCTGAAGAACTTCATTGATGTTTTTCAATCCATTATGGCCAGCATCCGACCCTTTCCCCTTCAACCTTAATGTTCCGAAAGGCAGCGCTAAGTCATCGGTGATGATCAGTACATTTTCCAACGGTATATTTTCTTTCTGCATCCAGTATCTTACAGCATTTCCGGAAAGGTTCATGTAGGTATCAGGCTTTAAAACCAGTACTCTTCTTCCTTTGTATTTCCCGTCTGCCATCCACCCGAAATTCGTAGTATTAAAAGAGGCTTCCAGCGTTTCCGCTATTTTGTCCGCTACTTTAAAACCTATATTGTGGCGTGTATTTTCATATTCAGGCCCTTTATTTCCAAGACCTACGATCAAATATTTCATGAAGAAATTTTTCGCAAAATTAAAGCATTAAAAATAAAAAAGCTCAATCTTTGGAAAGATTGAGCCATCAATGTATAAAAAGATTGTTTTTATAACGGTTTATAGATATAATTTACTCCATATCCCCTGATCATATAAGTCTGAGGATCATAAACATAATCCGTTGATTTTATTAACGGATCAGGAATAGGCTGCGTAAGATCTGTAGCAGAGATTCTTTTCGGGCTGTTCGGTGATAGAATCCAGAAGTTTTTCAAATCATTGTCCTTATTTTCTACAGACAAAAGCCTTGAGATTTTATAAGCATTTGGCAATAGAGTGAATGGACTGATCTGTGCATCATAATTACCATAATCATACCCCCATTTTCCAGTTACCGCACCAAATATGTTTCCATTCATAGTCCCGAAAGTTTTTGTTACTTTAGAAATATTGTCTCCTGAATACTCATATTTTGTTTTTGAATAATCCGTAAATGAAGTTCCGGGTGCATCCGGTCCGTTTCTCATGATAATAGAATCTAATTTTCCGGTAGCTGCAGCATATTTTAAGTTATAAAGGGCTTTTGTCTTTTTGTAAAGTGTCTGGGGACCAGGTGCGGCGACAGAATAAGGAGCTGTTATACTTCTCACATAGAAAGAACGATTTTCTGAAATAATTTCCAATCTTCCTGTATTTCCATAAGTAAACTGCTGAGTATATGATATACTGTCTTTATCAATTTTATTATTGCCATCAAGATCAAGAAAGCCTCTGAAATCAACTCTGCTGATCTTATCACCGCTCCACGCAATATTAGCTGCAGAATCGGCACTGTCTGTAATCACTTTAGACAGTTGCAATCCATTATAATAATACGTTGCCAGGGTATCTGAATCTGTAATTTCTCTATATAATGCTCTCGGGCCGTTAAGCCCTGTATTCATATTGATGTCAACTAACGGATCTCCGTTTTCATCCAACGTATCTTTACAAGAATGGACCGTAGCCACACCTACTAACAGTAAAATAAAATAAAAAAGTCGTTTCATTCCGATAGGGATTATTTATTTTTCCACAAATATAATTTTTTTTTGAATAAAAACCATGTATTTATTCGTTTTCAGATAAAACTATCAATGGATAATCGGTATTATAATGCTTTATAGATGTATTTAATGGTCTGGCTCTGGTCAGAAACCGGATAATTCTGAGAATCATATAAATATCCTTTCGGAAGCGAGATTGGAGGGCCCGCAGGATTTTGTATGGTTATTTTCCCATAATTATTTGAAGAGATCATATTAAAATTCATCTGAAACAGGGTGCCGGCCACCATACAATACTCTTTTGGCAAAGTGGTATAAGGATTTATTTTAGCATCATAATCTCCATAAGCATATGATGTGGTGGACGCTGTCGAAGGATCAGGATTAGCTCCCTCCATCAGCATAATGGTATAGTCGACCTTGGCAACATTATTTGCCGAGAATGTAAATTTAGATTCCGTATAATGGGTGTAGGATGTGCTGCCTCCCAATTTCTTCTTTTCAACAATCCTGTACAACTGACCGTTGGCATCATAGAAAACCGTAAAATCACTGTGGTTGGATATCCCTAAAACAGTTTGGTCCATAGTGAATGAGGAAAGCTTTCCGCTTGTGTAAGAAAGGGTATATAAATTATCATATACATGCGAACTTGCATTATCCACATATTTGATTTTTGTAATTTTATCACCGGTATACGTTACCGTTGCCGTAATGGTATTATCAGATCCTGCATCTCTTAAAAAAACCTGGGAAAGGACTCCGGCATTGGTAATGTATTCTTCAAAATCCTTATTGCCGCTCTTCAGTTTGCTTAAAATCCTCGGACCTGTAATCGTCGTTGTTCCTCCTCCTGTTGAGCCATTGTTGTTCTGGTTCGGCGGATCTTCTGTTGTATTGTCACATGAAACCACAAAAGCAAGCGCCAATGCTGTCAAAGATGAAAGAAAATACTTTTTTATCATAATTATTACTTTTAATGCCGTCAAATATAAATTATTTTGCCTAATGTTCCTTTGAATTTTTAATTAATCATACAAAAAATGAAAAAATCTGAAAACTTATGCTTTCAGATTAATTATTGAAGCCATCCTGACTTCTTTTATGAAATTCTTATCATAAAACCAATACTACTCATTATCAGTTTTCTTCATTTTTAAGGATTGACTGAAGCAACTGATTCACTTCTTTTACATTCACCACATTATCTTTTCTCATCATAAGCTGATTTCCCTCTTTGCCTGATTTTTCTTTCAACTGGGCTTCTGCGGGCTTCTGAGTAAGGTAACTGATGATGTGCCTGAACTTATTGGTCTGGTAAAACTTATCATGAGGATTGCTTGGGAAGTACCCTAGGAATACTCCGTTTTTCATTACAATTCTCTCGAAACCGATTTCTGAAGCCAGCCACTTCAGGCTGACGCTTTTCAATAAATTTTTTGCTTCTTCGGGCAGTTTCCCGAAACGGTCAATAAGCTCAGATTCAAATTTTTCAAGGGTTTTCTCGTTATCAATCTCTGCAAGTTTCTGGTAAAGCAGCAGCCTTTCTTCCGTATTTGAAATATATTCATCCGGCAGCATCAGTTCCAGATCGGTATCAATATTAACATCCTTCGTCGTTTTAAACAACTTATTCCTTTCCTCTTCGTTTTCAAATAAATTTTCAAATTCCTGATCATCTTTTAATTCTTCCAAAGCTTCCTGCATCAGCTTCTGGTAGGTCTCAAAGCCCATTTCATTAATAAAACCGCTCTGCTCGGCACCCAACAGATCTCCTGCGCCCCGGATTTCAAGATCTTTCATGGCAATCTGGAAACCGCTTCCGAGATCTGAAAACTGTTCTATCGCTTCCAGCCGCTTTCTGGCATCAGAAGTCATCATATCATACGGCGGTGTAATAAGGTAACAAAATGCCTTTCTGTTGCTCCTCCCTACCCTTCCTCTCATCTGGTGAAGGTCTGCCATCCCGAACCGCTGGGCATCATTAATAAAAATGGTATTGGCATTCGGAACATCCACACCGCTTTCTATAATCGTGGTGGAAACCAGGACATCATATTTCCCTTCCATAAAATCAAGGACGTTTTTTTCGAGCTGCTTCCCTTCCATCTGGCCATGTCCTGTAATCACTCTTGCATCCGGAACCAGCCTTTGGATCAGCCCGGCAATATCTTTCAGGTTTTCAATCCGGTTATTCACAAAATAGACCTGCCCATCGCGCTGAATTTCATAGGAAACGGCATCACGCAATGTTTCCTCGTTAAACCCGATGATGTGGGTATCGACAGGCTGCCTGTTGGGCGGCGGCGTTTTGATGACCGACAAATCCCTTGCCGCCATTAAAGAAAACTGCAGGGTCCGCGGGATCGGTGTGGCTGTTAAGGTCAGCGTATCAACATTATTTTTCAGGGTTTTTAATTTATCTTTTACCGATACTCCGAATTTATGTTCCTCATCAATAATCAGCAACCCGAGGTCTTTGAATTTAACCGAACTGCCAGCCAGTTGATGCGTTCCTATGATAATATCAACTTTCCCGTTTTTTAAATCGGCAAGCGTTTCAGATTTTTGTTTTGCCGTCCTGAAACGGTTGACGTAGGCTACGTTTACCGGAAAATCCTTTAACCTTTCTCTAAAGCTTCTGTAATGCTGGAAAGCAAGAATCGTTGTAGGCACTAGTACGGCTACCTGTTTTCCGTCGGTTGCCGCTTTGAAAGCCGCACGGACTGCCACTTCTGTTTTCCCGAAACCTACATCCCCGCATACCAGGCGGTCCATCACCGTATCCGCTTCCATATCTTTCTTAACGTCTATGGTTGCTTTTTCCTGATCCGGTGTGTCTTCATACAGGAAGCTTGCTTCCAGTTCATTCTGCAGATAAGAATCCGGGGTAAAGGCAAAGCCTTTTGCCGTTTTTCTCTGTGCGTATAATTTAATCAGGTCGAAAGCAATCTGCTTTACTTTTGCCTTTGTTTTCTGCTTTAAGGATTTCCAGATCGGAGATCCCAATTTGCTCAGTACCACTTCCCTTCCTTCCGGTCCGTTATATTTTGAAATTTTATGAAGCGAGTGAATACTTACATACAGTAAATCACCGTTTTTATACGTCAGCTTGAAACATTCCTGGATCTTACCGTCATTATTTACTTTTACCAATCCCATGAATTTTCCGATCCCATGATCGATATGAGCAATGTAATCGCCTATTTTCAATGACATCAAGTCTTTTAAGGTAAGCTGCTCGGATTTGGCAAATTCATTTTTGGCTTTATACCGCTGATACCGGTCGAATATCTGATGATCCGTATACACCAGAAATTTATTTTCATGATCTACAAATCCTTCATGAAGCTCGGATGTAAAACTTTTAAACGGAAGCTCACGCTCCAGCTCTTCAAAAATCAATTCTAATCTTTCCTTCTGCTTTTCCGATGAAAAAGAAATCCAGGTATCATAGCCTTCATCCTGCCTGGCTTCAAGGTCTTCAGCCAGCATTTCAAAATTTTTATGAAAAGAAGGCTGCGGAATCTGATTGGTTTTTACCTCTTCCCATTCTATTAAGCCTTCAATAGGGACACTTCCGAAATCAACCGTTTTAAACTTTTTATAATCAAATAAAAACTCCTGATCTGAAATAAACAGTTCCTGCGGCGACCGGTGTGCAATATCTTTGCTTAACGTATCATATTTCTCCAGTGATTTTTCATAAAATGTTTTTAGCTTCTGCATGCCGAGAATCCCGTTTTTAGAAATGACGAAGCTTTTTTCCGGCAACAGCTGCAGCAGTGAAACACGGCTTCCCGTCACCGTAAAATTCATATTGGATACGAGCTGAAGCTCATTCACTTTGCCTACAGACAGCTGGGTTTCAATATCAAATGTTTTAATACTTTCCACTTCATTCCCGAAGAAAGTAATCCGGTAAGGCTTTTCATTGGAAAAAGAGAAAACATCCACAATCCCTCCTCTGACGGAGAATTCACCGGGTTCAGAAACAAAATCAGCCTGCTGAAAATTATAGTGGTTCAGCAATTCATCAACAAAATCAAAATCCAGCTGGTCACCCACTTTAATATGATGGGAAATGGCTTTAAAATCTTCTTTCTTTAAAACATTTTCAGATAAAGCACCTGCATAGGCCACAATTATTTTCGGAGATTTGCCTGAAGTGATTTTATTGATCACTTCTGTTCTCAAAACCAGATTGGCATTTTGCGTCCTTTCAACCTGGTAAGGTTCAAGATGGGTGGCCGGAAAGTATAATACTTTGTCTTTCCCTAAAAGATTCTCCATTTCCGTATTCGCATACAATGCATCTTCCTTGTCATCCAAAAGATAAAGTAAGTGCTTCTTTTGAGTCAGAAACAGTTCTGCAACAAAAATAGAAACCGAAGAACCGGCATTCCCTTTTACGTAAATATGTTGGTGATTTTCCAGTTGGGCAAAAATTTCTTTTCCGAATTCCTTTTGAAGCAGATGCGGAAGAAACTTTTCAGAGATGGTTTTTAACTGCATAAATGATATGGGTATAAACGGCAAAATCGATTCAGGAGCTCCCGGAATCGTTTTGACTATAACAAAGATAATGCTATTTTTTTCTTTAACATGATTTCAATGGAAATCTCATAAGATCATAAAATTATCATAACCGGTAAAAGATTGGAATCTCATCTGGAAAATAAAGATTTCGACAACATCTCTTATTCTTAATAAATACTAAATTTTCATTTAAAAAGTTAAAATATCCCTTAAAAAGAAAGATGGCACATTGTTTGAAAAACTCCCTTTATCAAACTTAAAAGAAATAAATATTATGAAAAAAGCAATCAGAATTTTAGGCCTGTTCCTATTAACATTTTTTGTAGTCACGACCATTACTTCATGCAGCGATGATGATGATCCGGCCAACAATGACTTCTTTGCAGGGACTTACAGAGGTAACGTAGCGTATAACGGTGGTGGTGATAACATCAACTCTAATGACGGAAGTGTATTCGTAACCAAAATTGCCAGCGGAACCAAATACAACTTTTCTTTTTCCAATGGAATTCCAGACCTGAACGGAGTGGAATTTAACCAACAGGGTGACAACACTCTGGTCATGGTAGGATCTACCGCTACTTCATACATCAGAATTGATAATAATGATCTGAAAATTCTTTATATAAAAGACGGTAAGACCTGGACAGCCAACTGTACAAGATAAACTAATTTTTTATAATAATGCATCACCTGCTTTCTTTAAGGAAGCAGGTTTTATTTTGTTCCCAATCCTCTTCATCAGAAGTCGATACTTTTATCATTAGGCCTTATGCAGAAGTGATATTTAGAACAGCGGTTTAATCTTTTTTTAAGCTCTGATAAACTTTAGTTAAGTTTCTGAAATTTAGATTTTCAGTCGGGATTTTGTATACCTTTGAATCAAGAAAAACAAAACAAAACGATTCATTATGAAAAAATTATTTTCTGCCCTGTCAATCGTATTAGGCCTTGGCTTGGCAACCGCTCAGCAGACTGCACCGATGGCAAAAACATCTACTCATCAGACTGCAAAAACTGTAAAATCTGCGGCTCCGGTTACGGCAAAACCTGCCCCTGCTCCTCAGCCGGCAAAAATGAAAAAAGACGGAACTCCTGATAAAAGGTATACTGAAAACAAAAATGTAAAGAAAGACGGTACCCCGGACAAAAGATACAAAGCAAATAAATAAACTCAACTTATAGTTGTTATTTTCATAATCAAATTTCGAAGAACCGATGATCATTTATTCATCGGTTTTTTTATTGTATACAATAAAAAGTGATGACAGATTCTTCAGTTATTTATAAATTTGGGACATGGTAAACTTCCTAAAGAAAACGGCGGCATTGGCCTGGGCAAAAAGCCACGTCCGGAAAGCTGAAGAATTTAAAAAAAACGCTGAACAAAACCAGGAACAACTGCTGTTGTCATTGGTAAATACCGCAAAAAAAACATTATTCGGAAGAGAACATGAGTTTGAAAACATCAGATCCATCGCAGATTTTCAGGAAAAAGTCACGATTTCAGACTATGAGGATCTGAAACCGTATATCGAAAGGGTAAAGAAAGGACAGGCCAATATCCTCTGGACAGATGTTCCCGAATATTTTGCCAAAACATCAGGCACTACTTCCGGATCAAAATATATCCCTATCTCTAAGGAAGGTATGCCTTTTCAGGTAAAAGGAGCCCAAAGTGCCCTTTTCCATTATATTGCAAAAAAAAACAATGCGGATTTCGTTAACGGAAAAATGATCTTCCTGCAGGGAAGCCCTGAACTGGAAGAAGTTTTCGGAATACAAACAGGACGTTTATCAGGGATCGTGGCCCATCACATTCCGAAATATTTACAGGAAAACAGGCTTCCAAGCTGGGAAACCAATATGATAGATGACTGGGAAGCGAAGGTAGATAAGATCGTTAAGGAAACAGAGAAGGAAAACATGACCCTGATTTCAGGAATACCTCCCTGGCTCATTATGTATTTTGAAAAACTGATTGAAAAGCGAGGCATGAAAATCAAACAGATTTTCCCAAATCTCCAACTGATCGTAACGGGCGGCGTCAATTATGAACCTTACCGCGACAAAATGGAGGAACTTCTGGGAGGAACCGTAGATATCGTACAGACATTTCCGGCTTCTGAAGGTTTTTTTGCATTCCAGGATGATTATACCAAAGAAGGACTGTTGCTTTTAACCGATCACGGTATTTTTTATGAGTTTGTTCCGCTGGAAGAATATGGAAAACCGGATGCCAGAAGATTAACGTTAAAAGAAGTTGAGCTGAATAAAGACTATGCTCTGATTTTAACAACGAACTCCGGACTTTGGGCCTATTCCATCGGTGACGTAGTGAGGTTTACGGATAAAAACCCATACAGGATTCTGGTGAGCGGAAGGACGAAGCATTTCACTTCAGCCTTCGGGGAACATGTTATTGCCTTTGAAGTGGAAGAGGCCATGAAAGCCGCACTGGAAAAATTTCCGGCACAGATTACAGAATTCCATCTCGCTCCTCAGGTGAACCCGGCTGGAGGACTTCCTCATCATGAATGGTTCATTGAGTTTGAAAAAGAGCCCAGAAATATGGAGGCCTTTAAAATTGAACTTGACAGCCAGCTTCGGAAACGCAATACGTATTATGATGATCTGATCTCGGGAAATATCTTGCAGCCTCTCCATGTTATTCGTCTGAAAAAAACCGCCTTCCATGAATATGCAAAATCACAGGGCAAATTGGGAGGGCAAAACAAAACCCCGAGACTGGCCAACGACAGGAAAATTGCCGATTTACTGGAAATGCATAAACTTTAAACAGATTTTTTCAATTCCGGAAACGTTTATTCGAAAAAAATTATAAATTTGGAAAACTAAAAAATAATAATGAGAGCATCTGTACTTTTAAAATCATCTTTATTGACATCGTTATTTGTGATTTCGTCTTGTGCCACCACAAAATATACAGAAGACACCGCAAAAAACGATTACTCTAATCTTGAAGCAGGAAAAATGTATACGGTAATGATGAAAGACGGTTCAAAGAATCAAAAAATGTTATTCCGTAATGTTGATGGGGATAACCTGATCGGAACTGCCGGAAAAAAAGACAGCACAGTAGTAACCATTCCTAAATCCGGAGTGGCCGCAGTAAGAGACAGCCGGAAAGCAAGAATTACCGCAGGCGCTGTGGTCATAGGCGCTGCAGGTGTGGCAGCATTGGTATTAAGTTCATCAAGAGCAGATAACTAAAATAGATTTTATCTTTTAAGCGCTATTTAATTTATCTCTTAAAAAAAATAAGATAACCCTGCCCTCAAATCAATATTTGAGGGTATTTTTGTGAAATGATTTCATTCACCCCGCTACAGACATTGCAGAATGTTGAATTCAGAAATCTTCTTACGGGAAGATTTTTTATTGTATTAGCCTTCAGAATGCTTGCCACATTATTGGGATGGTGGGTATATCAGTTAACCAAAGATCCTTTCTCCATCGGATTAATTGGGCTTTCAGAGGTAATTCCGGCAGTAAGCTGTGCTTTATACGCAGGGCATGTCATTGATATGAATGAAAAGAAAAGACTGCTTTTATTATGTAATTATGCCTACATTTTCCTGATCGGGTTATTGCTGATCCCTGCATTTTTCAATGTTGAGCTGCATTTTACAGGACATCAGATTACTTATTTTATTTATGGGGTTATTTTCTTTACCGGAATTGCAAGAGCTTTTATCGGACCTATTGTTCCCTCCATGATCCCTAAAATTGTAAGAAAAGAAAACCTGCCGAGTGCCGTTACGTTAAACCAGGCTACATTTCTGGTTTCTTCCGTATGCGGGCACGCAGCCGGAGGTTTCTTAATTGGCTTTTTTGGAGTAAAATGGACATTAATAGCGGTTATTTTACTGATATTTTTCGCCTCATTGTTCTTTTTCCAGTTAAATAAACAGTATTCTGAATACAAAAAAGAGAATGTTAACGTTATAGAAAGTATGCGGGAAGGAATTTCTTACATCTTCAGGACTAAAGAAATTTTGGGAGCGCTGTGTCTTGATATGTTTGCTGTTCTTTTCGGAGGTGCTGTTGCCATGATTCCGGTATATGCTTCAGATATCCTGAAAGTGGGTGCAGAAGGTTTCGGGTTACTGAATGCCGCATCAGATATCGGTTCCATGTGCATTATTATTATTTTATCAATCATTCCTTTACGAAGGAACCAGGGTAAGATTTTACTGATTGCCGTTACCGGATTCGGTCTCTGCATCATCGGATTCGGATTGTCTCATCTGTACTGGCTTTCTTTCATGCTTCTGATGCTGAGCGGAATGCTGGACGGAATTTCCGTAGTAATCAGAGGAACAATTGTTCAGTTGAAAACGCCCGATCATATCAGAGGCCGGGTATTGAGTGTCAATTCAATTTTTATTATGTCAAGCAACGAAATGGGCCAGTTTGAAAGCGGATTAATGGCGAAGATGCTTGGCGTGGTGCGTTCAGTTGTTTTCGGCGGAACGATGACGGTATTGGTCGCGCTGATGGTGGGAAGCACCAATTCTAAATTGAGAAAAATGCAATATTAAAGGCATAAATACCATTTTATTAAATTAATCTTAAAAACTTTAATTTAAAATTAATAATTTTTTATATTTGTAATGTAAAATTTCCCCTTCATGAAAAAAACTTTACTTATTTTTCTGAGCATTCTCGCTCAGATGCTATATTCACAGTCAGACTGTACCTCAGCTTTGGCAGTCTGTGGAAATTCCAGCCTTTCCTATACACCGAGCGGATTTGGGAATACCCAGGAAAGCCCTTTGGGTAACGGGTGTCTTTCTACTGAACATTTCTCCGTATGGTATACATTTACCGCATCAACCAGCGGAACCCTTACCTTCCTGATCACCCCGAATGCACAAGCCGATTATGACTGGGCTGTTTTCGGGCCGAATAAGCCCTGCGGCAGTCTCGGCACTCCTATAAGATGCTCTTACGCAGCTCCTTCAGGAACGGGATTAACGGGCCTTAACATGACCGCTACCGACACAACAGAAGGTGCCGGAGGAGATGGTTTTGTAAAATATATGGATGTAATTGCCGGTGAAACATATTATTTGATCGTAGATAACTTTTCAGCCAATACCAACGGATTTGTACTGAGCTGGGGCGGCACCGCTACGCTGTCTTCCCCGTTTACGTCTGCGGTTCAGCCAAACCCTTTTATACCGCCGGGAGTACCGAATCCAACTCCGTCAGGCCCGAACGAGGTAATTATCTGTACCGATCCTGCGGTGTTCGATTTCTCAACTTTATCTGCAGGAATTATTAATGGCAATCCGAATTTCACTGTAAGCTATCATACCAATTCGAATGATGCCCTTACCGGTAACAATCCGATTGTTACGCCTCAAACCGTAAGTACCACGGCAGTATATTATTACAGCATCAGCTATGCTGATCCTGTTAACCCAAACAGTGCGATCAGTAAGTGTAAACAGACGGGAACATTCAAATTCAAACAGGGAAATATCACAGCTGTTGATGTAACGCTGACTGAATGTAACAACAATAATCAGGGTACAGCTGTATTTAATCTTACCACTGCTGACGTTCTTCCCACTGATCCTACAGCTATTAAAAAATATTACCCTACATTAGCTGACCTGAACGCGGGAACCAATGAAATTACCAATCCGTATACCTTTACGTCATCTACAGGCAAAGTATACGTAAAAGTGGAAACTTTACAGGGATGTTCCGATGTTGCCGAAATTACATTAGCTTTCTATGCCGATTTCACAGTGACTGAAGCTACCCTGAGATCATGCTTTCTTGAAACGAATCCTTCCACCGCTTCATTTAACCTGACGACAGCATCGGTAACAACACTGGCAGGAGCGGTTAAAAATTATTACCCTTCTGTACAAGATGCTATAAACGGAACCAATGAGATTACTCCTATAAATTATATTGCCCCGAACGGCGTTATCTTCATTAAAGTAACTGACGGAAACGGATGTTACAAGGTCGTTAAAGTAACCCTGATTGTATTACCACCGGTATATTCCAATATTCTTGAAGATAAGATCATCTGCATGGAAGACACCACGACACTGGATGCAGGTCCTGGGTTCACCGGTTACAAATGGAGCACAGGGGCAACAACCCAGTCTATTACAAACATTACCGTCGGAACCTATTGGGTAGAACTTAAAACCGGAGATTGTATTGCCAGACAGACCGTTAAAGTATATCCTTCTGAACAGCCTGTTATTTCAAGTATTGATATTACCGATACTTCAATTACGGCAAATGTTGTAGGCGGAACAGCTCCTTATAAATACTCAATTGACGGGATCAACTGGCAGGATTCCAATATTTTCAATAATGTATCAAGAGGAGATCATACAATATACGTAAAAGACGATTACGATTGCGATCCTATTACCGTGACCGTTATAGTACCAAACCTGGTAAACGTCATTACACCAAACGGGGACGGAGTAAATGATGTCATTGATTATTCAGCCCTGGCCGGCAAACAGAACCTTATATTAAGTATTTTTGACCGATACGGGGTAAAGGTTGGGCAGGCCGATAAAACCAACGGGTTTAAATGGGACGGAACCACGCTTGGCAAAAAAGTACCTACCGGGACCTATTGGTATTCTGTAACATGGAATGAAAACGATAAAAAAAATACACCATTTAAGTTCTCAGGATGGGTAATGGTTAAAAACAGAGATTAAACCTTAACCCTTAAAGAAAAAACCGCTTTTTCCCCAGGCGGTTTTTTTCACATAGATAAGTCTAATAATATTTTAATAAAAAATCATTTCTAATGAAGAAATTATTACTGCTGACTATTTTGTTTTTTTCACAGCTGCTGTTCTCACAATCAGATTGTATTACAGCAATTCCGGTTTGTGGAAATTCCAACATTTCCTATAACCCAAGCAGCAACGGCACCATTCCGGAAGCAACGGCCAACAGTTGCCTGGATGTGGAACATTATTCAGTATGGTATGTATTTACTGCTGCCACCAGTGGAACGATTGAATTCACAATAGATCCAAATACAGTTCCTAATGTACTGCACTATGATTATGATTTTGCAGTATATGGACCCAATATCAATTGTACCACTTGGGATTTTGGCGATGCCATCAGATGTAACTTTTCCGGGACCAGTGGGGCCACAGGATTAAGCTCCACCATAACCGGATCCCAATGGGAAGCACCACTGAATGTTATTGCAGGAGAAACCTATTATCTGCTCGTTGACAACTATATTCCAAGCAACCCATATGGATTCTCTTTAACATGGGGAGGAACAGCAACTTTAACATCTGCATTTACAGATCCGGCCATAACGCCTAACCCATTTATTGCACCAGGGTCACCGGCCGCAAACCCGTCTGATCCCAATGAAATTTTAAAGTGCGCTTTACCGACAATGTTTGATTTCAGCACTTTATCTTCCGGAATAATTAATGGCAATCCAAACTTTACAGTATCCTATCACTTAACCAGTAATGATGCCATTACAGGCAATGCACCGATTACCACACCGATTATGGTTGATGCAACAACCATTTATTATTACAGGTTGAAATATACAGACCCTGCCGATCCTGCTAATCCCATTAACGGATGTTTTCAGGTTGGTAAATTCAAATTCAGGTCAGGAAATATCGTTGTCCAAAATGCAACAATATATACCTGCAATTATGACAATACAGGGATCGGTTATTTTGATCTGAACTCCGCCGATGTTTACGGGCCTACCAATGTGATCAAAAAATATTATCCGACCATGGCCGATCTCACTGCCGGGACAAACGAGATTACGACCCCTTCTTCTTATGCATCTTCAGTACCTAAAACTGTATTTGTAAAAATTACCACAAGTGAGGGCTGTGTAGGAAGTTCTGAAATAACATTGCAGTTCTTACCGCCATTAACAGTGATTCCGGCTACCATAAAAGCTTGTAACAATAATAATGCAGGAACCGGAGTTTTTGATTTAACGGCACCGGATGTTTATCCTACATCTACGAATGTTACGAAAAAATATTATCCTACCATAGCAGATCTGAATGCAGGAATCAATGAAATCACCAATCCTGCTGCTTACACTTCTGCCGCACCAAAAACAGTATATGTAAGAGTAAGAACGCCACAGGGATGTACCGGGCAGGCGGAAATAACCTTAGCTTTTTATCCTACAGTTACTGTAAATGATGCTACTATTGAATCCTGTTTTATTGACACCAATGTCACTACAGCTTCTTTTGATCTGACTCAGGCCAATATCACTTCGCAAACCGGCATCACGAAGAAATACTTCACAACACAGGCTGATCTGCAGGCCGGGACAAATGAAATCCTAAACCCGTCGGCATATATATCAACAAGCACAGTCGTATATGTAAAAGTAATCAACGAAAATGGCTGTTTTGCCATTGCCAAAATTACTTTGAAAGTTTTACCTCCGGTAAAATCATCTGTTCTGAAAGACAAAATCATCTGTATAGAAGATACTACGACTTTAGATGCAGGATCAGGATTCGACGGTTATGAATGGAGCACGGGAGCAACGACCCAGTCTATATCAAATGTAACTGCCGGTGCCTATTGGGTAAAACTAAAGACAGGAAAATGCTGGACATTACAGGAAGTCAAGGTAAATGCTTCTGTACAGCCTGTAATCACCAATATTGAGATCACCAATGATTCATTCACGGTAACGGTAAACGGAGGAAAGGCTCCTTATAAATACTCTCTGGACGGAATAAACTGGCAGGACTCCAATGTATTTACAGGCCTTCCGAGAGGAGAAAACAAAGTCTATGTAAAAGATGCTTACGATTGCAGCTCTATTGAGGTACAGGTTACGGTTCCGAATCTGATCAATGCCATTACGCCGAACGGAGACAATATCAATGACTATATTGATTATTCAGCCCTGGCTTATAAGAAAAACCTGGTTCTGAAGATATATGACCGATACGGAAACATGATGTACACTGCTGACAAAATGAGAGACTATAAATGGGACGGTACGTCAAACGGTAAAAAGATCGTCACCGGAACGTATTGGTATACGATCACATGGAATGAAAACGACAAGAACAGCACGCCGACGAAATACAGCGGCTGGATATTGGTAAAAAATATAAAATAATTAATTTTCAGATACTTAAAAATCACCTCAGTTTTGGGGTGATTTTTCATTTCTGCTTTGTGGTACCACAGCGAGATTGAGAGTAAATTGTTAGTAATTTGCTGTCCAAAAAAACTATCTTTGCATCATTATGGCGCAGAAAGAAACTCTATCTTCATTAACGAACGGAAACTTTGCAAAAGAGCTTTCAATTGCTGACGGAAAACTACCTCCCAATGCATTAGAATTCGAAAGACTGGTTATCGGTACTTTTTTGATTGATAAAAAAGGTCTTGACGAATCTATCGATTTATTAACACCGGAGGTGTTCTATGATCCCAGACACGGTGTAATTTTTTCCACGATTTTAAAACTGTACGAAGGCAACCAGCCTGTCGATCTGATGACCATTATTCAGGCGCTGAAAAAGGAGGACAAATTAAATCAGGCCGGCGGGGACCATTACCTTATTGACCTTACCATGGGAGTGAGTTCATCAGCTCACATCGAATATCACGTGCGCGTCATTCTTGAAAAATATATTTTAAGAAGTTTAATCAATGTTTCCGCCAATGTGATTGATGCATCCTATAAAGAATCCACAGACGTTTTTGAACTTTTGGACAAGGCTGAACAGTCATTTTTTGAAATTACCAACGGAACAATTAAAAAAGGATTTGACACCGCCAATTCATTGGTAAAGCAGGCCATTGAAACCATCAAATCCCTCAAGGACAAAGAAGGCCTTTCCGGAGTTCCTTCAGGATTCCGTGATGTGGATAAGGAAACGGGCGGCTGGCAAAATTCCGATTTGATCATCATTGCGGCACGTCCGGCGATGGGTAAAACGGCATTCCTTCTTTCAATGGCAAGGAATATTGCAGTAGGACATAAAATACCAATGGCTTTATTTTCCCTGGAGATGGCTTCAGTGCAGCTAATCACCAGGATGATTGCTTCCGAAACAAGAATCTCTTCGGAAAAATTAAGAAAAGGAACCCTGGATGATGAAGAATGGCAGCGGCTGTTCTCCAATGTATCTGAATTGGAAAATGCCCCTTTATATATTGACGAAACCCCATCCCTGTCAATCTTTGACTTCCGTGCAAAATGCAGGAGGCTGGTTATGCAGCATGGTGTACGAATCATCATGGTCGATTATCTTCAGCTGATGACCGCCGGAGGTGGCGGAAAGGGAGCCGGGAACCGGGAACAGGAAATTTCCATGATTTCCCGCTCATTAAAGGCCATTGCAAAAGAACTTAATGTTCCGGTTATTGCACTTTCCCAGCTTTCAAGAAGTGTAGAAACCCGTCCGGGAAAAAGGCCTCAGCTTTCCGACTTAAGGGAATCGGGGGCTATTGAACAGGATGCGGATATCGTATCGTTTATCTTCAGGCCGGAATACTATAAGATTACCGTTTGGGATAATGACGAAGAAGGACAGGAAACCCCGACTGAAAACCAGGCGGAACTGATTATTGCAAAACACAGGAACGGGGCAACAGCCGATGTAAGGTTGTCTTTCTTAAAGCATTTTGCAAAATTCGCAGACGTGGAAGCGGCATTGGACGGAGGAATCGGAGGGTATCCTTCTAATTTCGGCTCCAGTGAGCCAAGCGGCTTTGATAAAATAAAGACGACCATCCAGCCCGGTGCCGCATTTGATCTGCCCAATAAATCACAGGTGTCAGGATCTTCAATGAATGATTTTGATGACGATGATGATTTTCCTTTTTAATTTCAGATTATAAAATTCAATCCCATACACGATTTGAGAATAGAAATATACACCGACGGAGCCTGCAGCGGAAACCCGGGAAAGGGAGGGTATGGAATTCTCATGCGTGTTCCCGAAAAAAACTATCAGAAGACATTTTCTAAAGGCTTCCGGAAAACCACCAATAACAGGATGGAACTCCTGGCTGTGATTACAGCACTGGAAAAGCTGAAGTCTCCTGATAATGACATCCATGTCTATACGGACAGCAAATATGTTTCAGACGCCATTAACCAGAATTGGCTAGCCGGATGGGTCAAAAGACGCTGGAAAAATGTTAAGAATCCTGACCTCTGGCAAAGATTTGTGGTACTGTATAATTTACACCAGCCAAAAATGCACTGGATCAAAGGGCACGCAGGACATTTCGAAAATGAACTGTGTGACAAACTCGCCGTAAGTGCTGCTGCATCAGGCAATTTAGAGATTGATACGTATTTTGAAAGCCTTGAAAACAATTCCTTATTCTAATTTGTAATGAAACTAAATTCTTATTAAATGTTTTCAGCATTTCTTATTTTAGCTTATCATTTATTGTAAAATAACCATCATATTCAGTAAAATTAATATTGAATACATATAATTCGACTGGGATTTAATATCTTTGACCCATATAATTTAAGCGTTCAATACATGAATAAAAAAAACTACCTTTTTTTGTTTGTAGGATTTTTGCTGTGCTTTTCACAACACCTTATTTCTCAGACATATCAACTTACAGGAGTTCCTGTAAATACCACAGGATGGACAATGGTTTCTCCAACAGTAGTAGGGACAGGAGGAGACTTTATCCAGCTTACTCCGGATACCAATAACCAATCCGGATCTATCAGGCTGAACGATCCCATCAACCTGAAATACTGTGATAAGTGGAGAGTGGAATTCGATTTCAGAATGGATTCCAACCAAACGGCAAACGGAGACGGCCTCGCCTTTTGGTACCTGCAAAATCCGCCGGTGGCGAGTGTCCTGGGATCAGGCCTCGGGGTCTCCCAGAATGCAGTGGGCCTTGTGGTAGGTTTTGACACGTACAACAATACGACTACAGCTGTCATGAGTAAAGTGCATGTCGGTTACGGGCAGATTGCCAATACCACTGACAACAACAACGTAGAATTTTTCAATACCGCAGGAAGTTCTTTCCACTCTCCGGACATGAATACCACCCTGCCTTTTCAGGGAACAACGTATAAACATGTTGAAGTAACAGCTGAGGTGGATACTGCTGCGCCGACGAACTGGATTATAAAGATTACCATCGACGGTAATTTAATCTGTAATCAGTCTTTCGCTCCGGCAGGTGCGGCTGCGGCAATGACTGTAGGGTATTTCGGGTTTTCGGCTTCTACAGGAGGAAACAGATCGAGACACTCCATTAAAAATGTAAAGGTTTTTGTAGATAAAGTAGCCATCAACCAGGCCACTGTTACAGATACTTTCTGTCCGAATCCCACGACAGGACAAGGGACGGTTAATTTAACAGCTTATCAGAACCAATTTGTTACCAACCCTGCAAATTACACATTCTCATACAGTGTTTCAGGAACTCCGATTACGAATCCTACCAATTACCAGTTCAGTGCCAATACAGCGGTTTCTGTCTTAATTAAAGATAATGCAGGAGTTCTGTGTGATAACCCCGACGGAAAAATACAGCTGAACCTTTCTCCGTTTACGGCAACGCCTGCCACGCTTACCGCTTGTAACAATAATAATGCTGGAACGGCAACCTATAACCTCACGCTTGCAAATGTCAACGAGCCTGCAGGATCAACCAAAATTTATTATAAAAACCTTGCTGATCTCAACGCAGGGACCAATCCGATTACGAACCCCAATGCATATGTTTCTGCAGCGGGAACCGTATATGTAAAAGTGACCACTCCGTTAGGATGCGTAGGATCCGCCGCTATTACGCTGGCGTTCTTCCCTCCCATTGTGTCAAATGATGCCACTATCGAATCCTGCTTTATTGGAAATACACCCACGACCGCTTCATTTAATCTGACACAGGCTAACGTGACGAATGCCTCAGGCGTTACTAAAACCTATTACACCACCCTGGCTGATGCTTTAGCCGGAACCAATGTGATTTCCAACTCCCTTGCTTATATTTCAACCTCATCAACAGTTTATGTAAGGATTACCAATATAGCCAACTGTTTTATTATTGTTAAAATAAATCTGATCGTTCTGCCTCCGATTTATTCTTCCGTATTGAAAGACAAAACCATCTGTATTGATGCAAAAACCACACTTGATGCAGGAGCAGGATTTGACACTTATCTTTGGAGCACAGGTGATACGACCCAGGCTATTCAGAATGTTTCTGCAGGTCAGTATTGGGTTCAGCTGAAGTCAGGGAGATGTGTGACCACACAGTTGGTTAAAGTAAATCCGGCACCTCAACCGGTTATTTCAAGTATTGATATTACCAACAATACCATTACCGTAAATGTAAATGGAGGAAAAGCACCTTACCAGTATTCCTTGGACGGAATCAACTGGCAGGATTCCAATATATTTACAGGACTCGCCAGAGGCGAAGTGGTGGTTTATGTAAGAGATGCCTACACCTGTACCCCAATTCATGTACAGATCACGGTTCCAAACCTGATTAATGCCATTACTCCAAACGGGGACAACGTAAACGATGTGATTGATTATACCGCTTTAGCATACAAAAAAAACTTGGTTTTCACGATTTATGACCGATACGGAAACAAACTGTATGAAGCCGATAAAATAAGAAATTACAAATGGGACGGAACTGCCGGCGGCAAAAAAGTAATGACCGGAACTTACTGGTACACCATTATGTGGAACGAAAATGATAAAAACAATACTCAGACTGTTTACAACGGCTGGGTACTGGTAAAAAACATAGAATAAATAATTCAGATTACAGATCACTCCGTTAGCGGAGTGGTCTTTTTTATAGGCAGCCATTAAACCAGACCATTACTGACTGATATTACTTATTCAATTAAACAAATAGGAATCATCTGAAAAAGACACTGATCAGATTCACAATTAACTAACACCATTCAAATTAATAAACTTTATCTCATGAAAAAAAAGTATATTTTTTTATTTTTCTTTATACTCCTCCTTTCCAACCCGCTGTTTTCACAAACTTACCAGCTTACAGGAAACCCTGTCAACACAACAGGATGGACGATGGTTGCCCCTACCGTTGTTAATACTGATTTTATCCAGCTTACTCCGGACAACAATGACCAATCCGGCTCAATCCGGCTCAATGAACCGATCAACTTAAAATATTGTGATAAATGGAGAGTGGAATTTGATTTCAGGATGGACTCCAACCAAACGGCCAATGGAGACGGCATTGCATTCTGGTACCTCGCCAATCCGCCGGTAGCCAGTGTTTTGGGCTCAGGTCTTGGGGTTTCCCAGAATGCAATCGGTTTTATAACCGGTTTTGACACTTATAACAATACAACGACCGCAGTAATGAGTAAGGTACACGTTGCCTATGGACAGGTTCCCAACACCACCGACAGCAACAACGTAGAATACTTTAACATTCCGGGAAGTTCCTTTCACTCGCCGGACATGAATACCACCCTTCCTTTTCAGGGAACCAACTACAAACACGTAGAAGTATCTGCAGAAGTAGACCCTGCAGCTCCGGCCAACTGGATCGTGAAAATAACAATAAACGGCACGCTGATCTGTAACCAGTCTTTTGCGCCTTCAGGGAATGCCGCAGCCATGACGGTGGGGTATTTCGGGTTTTCAGCGTCTACAGGAGGAAACAGATCGAGACACTCCATTAAAAATGTAAAGGTTTTTGTAGACAAAATCCCTTTGCTGCAGGCCGCAATCACAAAAAGCATATGTCCGGATCTTACAGGAATGTCAACGGTTGACCTGACTACATTTAATTCTCAGTTCACGGCTACTCCGGCCAATTATAATTTTACCTATTACATCACCGGAAGCGGCACCCCGATTGCCAATCCTTCGAATTTCCAGTATAGTGCAGATACCAACATCTCTGTCGTTATCAAAGACCCTTCATCCGTATTATGCGATAATAACGACGCTACCATAGCATTAAAAGTCGCGCCGACGGTTACCACTATAGACGCTACGTTAAGAACCTGCTTTATTGAAACCAATCCTTCCACAGGACTCTTTAATCTGACAACAGCACCGGTAATAGGTACTTCATCGGGGATTACCAAAAAATACTATCCTTCTTTAACCGATGCTCAAAACCAGACTAACGAAATCGCAACCCCAATCAGCTATATTGCACCGAGCGGAGTTATTTATATCAGGGTAAGCAATACATTCGGATGCTTCAGCATTGCCAAAGTTACGCTGCAGGTTATTTCTCCCGTTTTTTCCAATATTCTTGAAGATAAAGTTATCTGTATCGAAGACAAGACAACACTGGATGCAGGACCAGGATTTACTGGGTATGAATGGAGTACCGGGGCCACCACTCAGGCAATCAACAATGTAGGAGTGGGCACTTATTGGGTTAAGCTTAAAAGCGGAGAATGTATTTCCACTCAGGCGGTAACGGTGTACCCTTCGGAGCAGCCCGTCATTTCAAGTGTGGATATTTCCGGCAATACCGTTACGGTATATGCTATGGGAGGAACTGCGCCTTACCAGTATTCACTGGACGGAATCAACTGGCAGGATTCCAACGAATTAAAAAACGTTCCGAGAGGTGATGCAAAAATCTACATAAAAGATGCTTACGACTGCGACCCTATTGATATTACCATTGTTGTCCCGAATATCATCAATGTTATCACTCCGAACGGAGACGGTGTTAATGACGGTATTGATTATTCAGCACTGGCCTCAAAACAAAATCTCATGTTCAATATATTTGACCGTTACGGAGCAAAAATCCATACCGCCAGTAAAGAGAACAGATATCGATGGGACGGAACAATCGCAGGAAGGAAAGTTCCTACAGGAAGTTATTGGTTTTCCGTATCATGGAATGAAAACGACAAGAAAAATACCCCTGTAAAGTATTCGGGCTGGATACTTGTTAAAAACAGGGATTAAATGTAAATAACCATTCTGCATACTTTAAAAGATCACTTCAGATAATCTGAAGTGATCTTTTTTTGACCTTAACCCTGTTTGAATTTATTTCACAGGATAATTTAAAGCAGATTATGATGATTATGCAGATTTTTATTTGCCCTTAAAAAATTCAGCTTCAAAAGCTTTTATTACGTTTTAGACAGCCTCTATTTAGAATGAGATATTTCATCCTAATCTTATTTAATTCGTATTCTATTCTTAAATTTGTGATATGAATTATTTAGAAGCTTTAAGCAGAAGATATTCCGTAAAGAAATTTAATCAGGAAATTGTCCCTCGGGAAACCCTTCACAATATTCTTGAGTCGGGAAAATTGTCCGCAAGCTCACTCGGTCTTCAGCCTTATAAAATTCTGGTCGTGGAAAGCAAGATGATGAAGCAGAAATTAATTCCGGCCTTTTACAATCCGTCACAGATTTCCACCTGCTCTCACCTGATTGTTATTGTTTCCAAAAAAACAGTGGATGAGCATTACCTTAATGGATACTTCAGGCATATTTCGGAAGTTCGGGAGACGCCCCTCGAAAGTTTGGATCCTTTCAGAAACAGCATTGACCAGCATATTCAGAAAACCCGTGATGATATTTTCAACTGGGCGGAAAAGCAGTCGTATATCGTTCTGGCTAACCTGATGTATGCCGCCGCCATTGAAAACATAGATACCTGCCCGATGGAAGGTTTCCGGCAGGAGGTCATTGAAGAAATTCTGGAGATCAATCCTGAAACCGAAAAAGCAACGGTTACCCTTGCCTTAGGCTATCGTTCAGAGGAAGATCATTTTCAGCACCTGAAAAAAGTAAGAAAACCAGACGAGAAATTGTTTAAATTTATTTAATTTAGACGTTTGTACCTAAAGCAAGCATAATGATAAAAGCGGATGTATTAGTAATCGGTTCCGGAATTTCGGGACTTTCCTATGCCATAAAAATTTCTGAGCAGTTTCCTGATGCCAAAATAATTATCGTAACCAAGTCTGATGAAGATGAAAGCAACACCAAATATGCACAGGGCGGTCTTGCAGTGGTGACAGATTCTAAAAATGACAATTTTAACAAACATATTGAAGATACCATGCGTGCCGGAGACGGTGAAAGCAAACGCGATGTGGTAGAAATGGTGGTGAAAGAAGCTCCCGCCAGGTTTAATGAAATTGTGGAATGGGGCGCCAATTTCGACATGAAAAACGGCGAATTTGCTCTAGGCAGGGAAGGCGGGCACACCGAAAACAGGATTGTTCACCACAAAGACATCACTGGTTTTGAAATCGAAAGGGCACTCCTAGAAACCGCCAATAAAAGTGAAAATATTGAGATCCTAGACCATCATTATGTTATCGATATTATTACCCAGCACCATGTTCCGGGAAAAGAGCTTAATGAAGGCGACATCCACTGTTACGGTGCCTATATTTTAGATGAAAAGTCTAAAAAAATCAAGAAAATCACCTCCAAAATAACACTGGTCGCTACAGGGGGAGCCGGCCATGTATACAAAAACACCACTAACCCTACCATTGCAACGGGAGACGGGATTGCTTTCGTGGCAAGAGCGAAAGGAAAAGTTTCCAATATGCAGTATTACCAGTTCCACCCGACGGCACTGTACAGTAAAATAGACGGGATGCTGTTTTTAATTTCTGAAGCAGTCCGCGGTGACGGCGCCAAATTAAGAACGAAAAGAGGCGAAAAATTCATGCATAAATATGACGAGCGTGAAGAACTGGCGTCCCGGGATATTGTAGCGAGAGCGATTGACGCTGAAATGAAAGTGACCGGGGACGAATATGTAGGTCTGGACTGTAAGGACATGAATCAAGAAAAATTTCTTGAACATTTTCCTAATATCTACAAAAAATGCAAAGACGAAGGGATTGATCCTTTCAAACAGCTGATTCCCGTTGTTCCGGCCTGTCATTACCTGATGGGCGGCATTGAAGTGGACAGGGACGGGCAGTCTTCGATCAGAAACCTTTTCGCCGTCGGAGAATGTACAAATTCCGGGCTTCACGGAGCCAACCGACTGGCTTCAAACTCATTACTGGAAGGTTTGGTATTCGGACATAATGCCGCCATGAAAACCGTAGCGCTTCTACATGAAAACAATTTTAACTTCGATGATTTAAAAGCTGTTCCGGAATGGGATGAAGAAGGCATGAAGATCATGGATGAAATGGTGATTATTTCTTACCTAAGAAAACAGCTGCAGGAAATGATGAGTGACCTGGTCGGCATTGTAAGAAGCAACCGCCGTCTGAATATGGCCTTACAGAAACATCAGGAAATTGCGGCCGCTGTAAATGAAATTTACCACTACTCTATTCTTTCACCGCAGTTATCGGAATTAAGGAACTTAACCACTGTTGCCCACCTCATCATTACCCAATCCATGGAAATGACGGAGAACAAGGGTGCATTTTATAATAAAGATCTCGCTTAAAAGCATACGATATGAAAAGACCGGCATACGTTACCGACAAAGTTTTAAAACAGTTCATCAAAAATGCTTTGGAAGAAGACATTCAGGATGGCGACCACTCTACGCTTTCCACGATTCCGAAGGACCTGGAGCAGAGCGCAAAACTTCTGGTAAAACAGGACTGTATCCTTGCGGGAGTGGAACTGGCTGAAATTATTTTTAAAACATATGACAAAAACCTGACCGTTGAAACCTTTGTAAAAGACGGTGATGCGGTAAAGGTCGGAGATATTGCTTTTACAGTAACCGGAAGCGCCAGGTCTATTCTTTCCACGGAAAGGCTGGTGCTGAACTGCATGCAGCGGATGAGCGGCATTGCTACCCTTACCCATGACTGGGATTCAAGGCTGATCGGAACCAAGACCAAACTTTTGGACACCCGAAAGACCACTCCCAATTTCAGGGTCTGTGAAAAATGGGCCGTGGCTATCGGCGGCGGAACCAATCACCGGTACGGGCTTTATGACATGATCATGCTGAAAGACAATCATATCGATTATAACGGAAGCATCACCAATGCAGTGAAGATGGCCAAAGAGTATATCAAAAAGAATAAAAAGAAGCTTAAAATTGAAGTGGAAACCAGAAACCTGGATGAAGTTAAAGAAGCCATTAAAGCAAAGGTGGACAGGATTATGCTCGATAATATGGATGTGCCTACGATGGCAAAAGCTGTAGAAATGATTAACGGCGCATGTGAAACTGAAGCATCCGGCGGAATTATCCGTGAACAACTGAAAGAAATAGCTTCTACCGGCGTCACTTATATTTCTGCAGGGGCCCTTACCCATTCTGCTGAAAATATGGATTTAAGCCTTAAAGCCCTGAAATAATATTGAATTTTTAATAAAAATAATGTCTATTTATTAAAAATTCAATAATGTGTTTTTTTCATGTGAAATCTCAATTATTATTCAATACATTGCAAATCAACCAATTAAATTTTGTTAAGATTAGTTAAAAATTAACATACAGTTAATATTAGTTAAATTTTATTTCCCCAATTTTGCAGAAAATTAAATCTAACTATTACTAACGATTATGAAATTAATCAACAAATCAATGCTAACTGCGATAATTACTTTATCCACAGCTAGTATTTATTACGCTCAACAAACTCAAGATACTGTAAATAACAGATCTAAAGACATTGAAGAGGTAATTCTAAGAGGTGTTACGGATATCGCTAAAGATAGGAAAACACCTGTTGCGGTATCTACAATCAAAGCTGCCATGATTCTTGAAAGACAAGGAAACCAGGAGCTTGTTGAATTACTAAACACAACACCTTCCGTATATGCTACAAAAGGTGGTGGTGGTTTTGGAGACTCTCAGATTGTTATGCGTGGGTTTGAATCTAGAAACATTGCAGTAATGGTGAATGGTATGCCCGTAAATGATATGGAGGGCGGTACTGTTTATTTTTCAAACTGGACTGGATTATCTGACGTAACAAGTTTTATGCAGGTACAGAGAGGGCTGGGTTCTTCTAAATTAGCTATCGCTTCTGTTGGAGGTACTATGAACTTCATAACAAAGTCAGCTGATATGAAAAGAGGTGGCATTGTAAGACTGGGAGTTGGTAATAACGACTATTTAAAAACATCTTTTGCTTATAATACAGGTAAATCAGATAAAGGATGGTCTTCTTCATTTTTAATGAGCAGACAATCCGGAGCAACTTACATCCAAAATACTGACTATGAATCTTATGCATATTATTTTGCATTAGGTTGGGAAGCAAATAAAAAACATAATTTCCAGTTTACAATTACCGGAGCTCCACAATGGCATGATCAAAGATCTTATGCGCCTGCTATTGCAGACTATATCAGATACAATCCTGATAATGATGGATCTCCTGATAGAACCTATAATTCAGACTGGGGATATTATACAAATGCTGAAGGAAGAAGAGTTGCTCTTTCTAACAGATCAAACTATTATAACAAACCTGTTATTATGCTTAACTGGGACTGGAATATCAATGATAAATCCAAGTTGAGCACCGTAGCATATATGTCTAATGGTAGAGGCGGCGGAACGGCTGATCTAGGTAGAGTAAACGGAAGGAATCTTTCAACATTAGTAAATAATGTACCTTACTTCAGAGATGCACAGGGACTTTACAACTATGATAAACTATTCGCTGAAAATGCTGCCGTAAATCCAAATACAGCAGGTGCCGGAGCTACATTGATTCGTAGAGCAAGTATTAATTCTCACAATTGGTACGGGATTCTAGCAAATTTCCAACATAAGATTAATGACAACTGGAACTTTTCAGTAGGTACAGATGACAGATATTACTATGGATACCACTATCAGGTCATTTCTGATTTATATGGAGCTTCAGGATATAAAGATAGCGCAAACAAAAACATTACTCCAAACGTAGTAACACAAACTTCTGATTATCAAAAACTTTCATGGAATCCTTTTGGAGGGAAACAAGTTCCTTTGAACGAACAAATTGGGTTCAGTAATGATGGTGAAGTAATCTGGTACAGTGGGTTCGGACAGATTGAATATACAAAAGATAACTTATCAGCTTTTGTACAGGGTTCAGTTTCAAACCAAGGATACCAAAGAATTGATAACTTCCTAGTTGACGGTACTACTATAAAAGGCCAAACTGTAAACACAAAAACAGGCTTCAAAAATATTTTTGGTTATAACATCAAGGGAGGTGCCAACTATAATATTAATGAAAACCACAATGTTTTTGCTAATATCGGTTATTACAGTAAACAGCCATTTATGAACACTGTATATCCAAGTAACTTAAACATCGTTAATCCTCAATTGACTAATGAGAAAATTTTCTCTGCTGAAGTTGGCTATGGATTCAGATCCTCAAATTTAACGGCGAATGTTAACGTTTACAGAACGCAGTGGAAAGATAGAGCTCTAAGAAGAACAATCCAGGTTGCTGATGTAACTGATGCTTACGCAGAAATGAATGGAATTACAGAAATCCATCAAGGAGTTGAGGTTGATGCGACTTACAAACTTAATAAATTCTTAGAGTTTACGGGTATGTTCTCTTGGGGGGATTATCATTATGAAGGGAATGCAATAGGTACAACTTTTGACGGGAACAATAATCCTTTAACTGTGGCGGGAGACTCTAATACAACAACTCTTTATCTTGATAAAGTAAAAGTAGGAGGAACAAGCAATAACAGTATTCCTCAAATGACTGCATCATTAGGATTTACAGTGAAACCAGTAAGTGATTTAAGTATCTATGCAGGATGGCGTTATGTTGGTAAGCTTTACTCTACTATTGATATTGCAACTTTTTCAAACATTGCAAACCAAGACAGAGGAGTAGTGCAGTTACCTGACTATAACCTAACTGATATTGGCATAACTTATAAAATAAAGTTAAAAAACAATGCTCAGTATTTCACTATTGGTGCTAACGTTTACAACTTATTTGATACTACTTACATCCAAGATGGTGCAACAAACATCTTTGGAGGTGATAAAATCACAACTACGGGTGATCCTGACAATGGTAAAACTTACGAACAGGCAGGTAGAATGTATAATGGTGTTGCAACCGGTAACCGTGTATTCTTCGGATTCGGAAGAACATGGGCAGCAAACTTATCATTCAACTTCTAATAAACAAAACATTAGATTTTATTACATACCCATCCCGGCTTTTCGCCGGGATTTTTGTTATATTTGTGGACTAGAAAAAAAGAAAATAGATTATGGATTTTTACAAAATTTTACTGAGTGCACATAAAGGAATCGGATATTTGGAAATTCTTTTGGTAACCTTATTCGTTATTGCCCTTTTAACAACCATGTTCGGTTTCAGCGGGAAAATAAATAAGTTCCTGAAAAAAATCACCCTTTTTACCATGATCTTTTTCCACGTTCAGTTTCTGGCCGGGATCGTTTTACTGCTGGTTTCGCCGGGTGTAAAAGCAGCCTTATCTTCCGGAACACTGATGAGTGATTCCTATTCAAGATTCCAGTATGTGGAACATCCTTTTTCTATGCTGATCGCCGCCATTCTGATGACGGTCGTTTACAAAAAAGTAAAAGTCAATCCTACCCTTTCTTTAGCGGTAGTAATTATGGGACTGATTGCAGTCGGTTTATTCGCATTTGCTTTCCCTTGGACCAGAGTCTTCGGGGCCTAAATATATTAACATAAACAAATTTTTAATTATCAATGAAAGTAGCTGTAGTAGGTTCAACAGGAATGGTTGGCCAGGTTATGCTTAAAATTCTGGAAGAAAGAAACTTCCCTGTCACAGAACTGATTCCGGTAGCCTCCGAAAAATCCGTAGGTAAAAAGGTGAAGTATAAACAGGAAGAATTTACAATCGTAAGCATGCAAGACGCTATAGCTGCCAAACCTGATATTGCCATCTTCTCGGCAGGAGGATCAACTTCACTTGAATTTGCTCCGCTTTTCGCGGAAGCAGGGACCACGGTAATCGACAATTCTTCAGCATGGAGAATGGATCCCGGCAAAAAACTGGTGGTTCCCGAAATCAATGCAGATGTTTTGACCAAAGAAGATAAAATCATTGCCAATCCGAACTGTTCTACCATCCAGTTGGTTATGGTATTGGGACCGCTGAATAAAAAATACGATCTCAAAAGAGTGGTTGTTTCTACGTACCAGTCCGTAACAGGAACTGGTAAGGCAGCAGTGGACCAGCTGAACTCAGAGATTGCCGGAGATGATTCCGTTTCGAAAGTGTATCCTTACCCAATCTTCAAAAATGCACTTCCGCACTGTGATGTTTTTGCCGATGATGATTATACAAAGGAAGAAATTAAATTAATGAAGGAACCTAAGAAGATCTTAGGAGACGATACATTCAACCTGACCGCAACGGCAGTAAGGGTTCCTGTTCAGGGAGGCCACTCGGAAAGTGTGAACATTGAGTTTGAAAATGAATTCGATCTTGATGAGGTAAGAAAAATCCTGTCTGAAACTCCGGGTGTAACGGTGATGGATAACGTAAAGAATAATGAATATCCGATGCCGCTGTATTCCGAAGGGAAAGATGATGTATTCGTCGGAAGGATCAGGCGGGACTTTTCCCAACCCAAGACCCTGAATCTCTGGATTGTGGCTGATAACCTGCGGAAAGGCGCTGCAACCAATGCCGTACAGATCGCAGAATACCTGGTAGCAAACAACTTAGTTTAAACTAACAAAAATAAAAAGAGTCTCCACAGTGAGATTCTTTTTTTTATCAAACCTTATGAATACGAAGGAAACTCATAAAAAAGATAAGATAGGCTTTCAGAAACTGATCGCTGTTTTTGGGGTAATTCTTTTTATCGGAAAGATTATTGCCTGGAAAATGACCAATTCCGATGCGGTATTTTCTGATGCTATGGAGAGTATCGTCAATGTTATCAGTGCCTTTATGGGACTGTACTCCCTGTACCTTGCTGCAAAACCTAAAGATAAAGACCATCCCTACGGCCACGGAAAAGTGGAATTTGTCACCTCCGGCATCGAGGGAGCCCTGATTGCCATTGCCGGCATCATGATCATCTATGAAGGCATCAACAGCCTTGTGGTCGGAAAAGTTTTGAATCAGCTGGATTGGGGGATTGCCATCATTGCCGCCACCGCCGTGATTAATTATTTTTTAGGGTATATCTCCGTTAAAAAAGGCGAACAGGAAAATTCGCTGGTATTAATTTCATCCGGAAAACACCTGCAGTCGGATACCGTTACGACGCTCGGGGTAGTGATCAGCTTAATTATCGTTTATTTTACGAAAATCTATTGGCTCGATTCTGTAGTAGCCCTGATCTTCGGGATCTACATCATATTTGTAGGCTACAAAATCGTCCGTAAATCCTTGAGCGGGATCATGGACGAGCAGGACCGCGATCTTTTAGACCAGATTATTAAAATCCTGGAAGAGAACAGACGGACCGAGTGGATTGACGTGCACAATATGAAAATCCAGCAGTTCGGCGCTTCCCTGCACATTGATGCCCATATTACCCTGCCCTGGTACTACAGCCTCCGCGACGCACACAATGAAATGGAAAAGATGATTGTTCTTCTGGCAAAAAATATCAGCAGAAGCGTAGAATTCAATTTCCATATGGACGACTGCAAGCCGATCTCATGCGCGATCTGCCGGATTTCAGACTGTACTGTCCGTGAAAAAGATTTTGTGAAAAAAGTTGTCTGGACACCGGAAAATGTCACGTATTGGGATAAGCATACGGCAGAATAAGACTTTACCTCAAGGCAAAAAGATATAATCCAAACCTGCCAGAGAACATCCAGGTTTTGTGAAAACAGCCGGAAAAATTATTCCCTTAGAAAGATAAAGACCTCAATAAAAATCATTATGGAAATACGAACACAATCTTCTGTGATTTTTGTCGGGCCATATGATTCGCTTGGTTCTGTAAATACCAAAACCGTTTTGAAATCCTTCAATAATGGCAAATAAACATTACCGCGTAAATTAGTATATTTGTTTCATCTATGAATGCTGAAAACGCCAAACAATTTTTTGAGAGCTATACCGGTACAGAAGTTTCTGAATGGATCACTTTGGCGCAAAGCGGCTCTGCAAGAGTTAATTTTCTGGCGAAATCCAATGGTGAAAGGTATATTGTCACCTGTAACGAAAATATTCGGGAGAATGAAAGCTTTTTATATTTCTCAGCACTTTTTTCAGATCTGAACCTCAACACCCCCGGAATAAAAGCAGTCTCGGATGACCGGGAAATGTATATCCAGGAATTTTTAGGAAGCCATACCCTATCGGAGGTTATTGCCAAAGAAGGATTATCAGACAACATAAAATCGTTAGTGAAGCAGACCTTAGAAAAATTACATCATCTGCAGGCTTCAACAAAAAACCAGATAGATTTCAGCAAAACTTTCGAATATGAAAGCTATGATGAACTTCCTGTAATGCATGATTTGTATTACTTCAAGAATTTCATAGCAGATGTTCTCGAACTGGAATATCATAAGGCTACTCTTTTGAAAGAATTTAAAGAAATCGTAAGCCTTATTGAAAGCCTGGAACCGAAAGGCATCATGATCCGTGATTTTCAGGCAAGAAATATTATGGTAAATGAAAAAAATGAAGTTTCATTTATCGATTATCAGTCGGCAATGGAAGGCCCTCTGATGTATGATGTGATTTCTTTTCTTTTTCAGGCTAAAGCCAACTTCCCTAAAAGTTTTAAAAATGAAATGCTGAATTTTTATATCAAACAGTTTGATCAGGAAGAGATTCAAAATCAACTAAAAAAATCGGTGAATCCGATTAAAATGATGAGATTCTTACAGGTGCTGGGCGCCTACGGCTTCAGAGGCCTGATTCAGAAGAAACATCATTTTTTAGACAGTCTTGAAAAAGGAATTGAAAACATAGCAGAGTTTGCCAAGACCTGGGAAAACATGAAAGATTATCCTGAGCTGACAAGAATCATCCAGCAATTAAATTCGGAGAAAACAAAATTGAAAATTAAAGTCATTTTGAACCCTTGAGATAATTTTAAGCTGTTAGAATATTAAAGATGATAACCAGAAATTATACGGGCATACTAAACGCACTAGTTTAAAAAATAAAGTTTTAAAATAATAAAAATGCTACACATCGATATACACAGTTTCTCATACAAAAAAGGAGGAATCCCCAAAGACAACACCGGAAACGGCGGCGGGTTTACCTTTGACTGCCGCGGAATATTAAACCCGGGAAGAGTGGAAGAATATAAGATCCAGACGGGAAATGACATTGGTGTTCAGGAATACCTGGAGACCAGAACAGATATGCCTAAATTTTTAGAGCTTATTAAAAGCCTGGTTTCTATTAACATCGATAACTATCTGGAAAGAGGTTTTGAAAACCTTCAGATCAATTTCGGATGCACAGGTGGCCAGCACAGATCCGTATATTCTGCGATTAAAATTACCCGCTTCATTGAGGAAAAATACGGTGACCAAGTAGAGATCAGCCTTCACCATGACGAGCAGCATCAGCTTAATCCATCAACAATAAGCGATAAATTATAAATGAAGGCTCTTATTTTTGCAGCAGGGAAAGGAACCCGGCTGAAACCTTTTACCGATCACCACCCGAAAGCACTGGCAACAGTGAATGGCATCCCGCTTCTGGAAAGGAATATCCGCTACCTGAAAAGTTTCGGGATTACGGATTTTGTGATCAACGTCCACCACTTCGGAAGCCAGATTGTAGAATTTTTAAAGCGCAACAATAATTTTGAATGCTGTATAGAGATTTCTAACGAGTCGGATGAGCTGCTGGAAACCGGCGGCGGCCTTGTTTTTGCCAGGCGTTTTCTGGATCACGGGGAAGATTTCCTGATCCTGAACGCCGATATTTTAACAGACCTCAATATTACAGACCTGGTTAATTATCATAAAAAGATAAAAGATTTCGCTACATTAGCCGTTTCGGACCGGGAAAGTTCAAGAAAGCTGCTTTTCAATGATGAGATGGTTTTAAGAGGATGGCTGAATGTTCAGACCGGCGAGCAGAGGCTGGCCGAATTTAACAAAGGTTTTAAACCTTTAGCATTCAGTGGCATTCATTGCATCAATCCTGTTATTTTTAATAAGATAAAAAGAACCGGCAAATTTTCAATAATGGAAGAGTATCTGGACCTGATGCAGACCGAACTTATCCACGGCTTTGTGCACAACAGCACCCTTATTGATGTAGGAAGACCCGAATCCATCATAAAAGCCGAGAAACACTTTAAATAATTTACCATGGAAATGGAAGGAACTAGAGACGAAAGTTTGGTAAATCCCGAACTTGAAAATAATGAAATCAGATTACACGACAGCCTGAGACAGAAAACCTGGGATGAAACCATTATGAAGGACAGCTGGATGGTTTTTAAGGTCATGGCCGAGTTTGTAGACGGCTATGAAAAGCTGGCTAAAATTGGTCCGTGTGTGTCTATTTTCGGTTCTGCAAGGCTGAAACCCGAAAGCAAATATTATGAAATGGCGGTGGAAATTGCGGAAAAGATTACGAGAATCGGCTTCGGAATTATTACAGGAGGCGGCCCGGGAATTATGGAAGCAGGAAATAAAGGCGCTTTCAATGCCCAGGGAAAATCCATCGGACTGAATATCGATCTTCCTTTTGAACAGCATTTCAACCCTTATATTAACAGATCCTATTCTATGAACTTCGATTATTTCTTTGTAAGGAAGGTAATGTTCATCAAATATTCTCAGGGATTTGTGGTAATGCCGGGCGGATTCGGAACGCTGGACGAACTGACGGAAGCTTTAACCTTAATTCAGACCAATAAGATCGGGAAGTTCCCGATTGTTCTGGTAGGCTCGGAATTCTGGGGCGGACTGCTGGACTGGTTCAAGACTACCCTGCTTAAAGAAAAGATGATTAATGCCGATGACCTTAATCTTTACCGTGTGGTGGATACAGCAGATGAAGCAGTAGCCCATATCAAGGCATTTTATGATAAGTATTCTGTTAACGTCAATTTTTAATGGCATGTTATTTGTCACTTTAATTAAACAATCATGATTGTAAATATATTATTCAAGATGAAAAAAATTTTATGTATTACAGGATTTTTAACACTCTTGGTGTTAATGAGTTTCACGTATGTAGACTTTTTCTCTTCAATGACCAAAGTGGATTATATTGACGGAAGCAAAACATTGAAGTTTACCACAAAAATGAATACCAGTCATATTTCCGATGCTATTAAAATCAATCCGAATACAGCCGGGTTTGAAGCAGAAGTAAAAAGATATGTAAACAATAATTTTGATGTGTATGTCAATGGTTCGCCGAAAACAATAACTTTCACCGGAAGTCAGGTAAGCGGAGAAACTGTATGGGTATATTTTGAAGCCGGGGGCGTTTCAGATATCAATACCTTAAAAATTAAAAATACGATCCTCCTGAGTACTTTTCCCAAGCAGAGTAATGTTGTTACCATTGCTTATAAAGGAAGTCAGAAAGTGATGAATTTCCAGAGGGGAAAGGAAACGAACGAAGTTTCTTTCTAAGAAGAATTTAACAAATGATACGAGCCACTGCTGATGCGGTGGTTTTTTTGTTGCTTAAACCTTTTATTATCGAATATAAACGGGCTGCCTTTTCTCAGACAACCCGTTTTACAGTGTTCAATATTATTAGTTACCGATTACCCTTACATTATCCAGCTCCCAGGTGGCTGCCGCTGATGTTGTAGAGGTATATTTGAAAGCGATGCGAACCTCTTTGTTAACAAAAGACGTTAAACTGATATCGCCTGAATAGGTCCATGTATTGAATGACGCATTGTTCGGATCCATTGTTGCTGATAATGCCGTCCATGCCGTTGTAGCAGGATTTCCTGTATAGCTATCCGTTACAAAAACTTCAAGGACATTTCCTGCATATCTTACGTCTGTTTCGAAAGATAACACGGCAGACGTAAATCCCTGCAATGAAATGGGTTTAGAAATCAGCCAGTCTTCATTCGCATTGTTCCCGCCGGCAAAACCGTTCATTACCACGCATGGTTTAGGATTACCAAACTGCTGAATATTCCAAACCTGGGTTCCCAGAACGCTCACCGTTTCCCAGCTGTCTGTAAGAGCACCATCAAAACCTTCGAAAAAGAATCTTTTTCCTTTGAAATCGACATCTTTGGTACCTCTTATCGACATCTGCCAATTGGCATTATAACGGCTCACGACGAAAGTAAGATCTCCTTTACCTTCAGGAATTGCAGCAGAACCGAAACTTGCAAAACCGGAGTTTCTGATGACAGTAGCATTTCCTGCCTGATCAACGATGCTCCTATCCGTATCCACTCCCGCTCCGTTTTCATAATTGATATATTTTTTTCCTAATTCCCCTGCTGCGAACTGTACGTTCGGTACTTTAACCAATACATTGATGTATTTTTCATCCATTGCTGATTTTAACGTTGCCAATTCCACCGGCTTCATAGCTGCGATATCCAATCCGTTACCGTTACAGACTCCGGAAACATATCTGCTGAACAAGGCTCCCGGAATCCTTCCGATCGGGTAAGTATCATCTACGGATCCTAATTTTACAGAACCCCTGTCCAGACCCACCCTTAATCCTTTGGCATTGATTCTGATGTGTGCCCCGACAGGGAAATCGGCATAGTTATTTGCTCTGTCAACTTCAATCTGTAATCCCACGGTAGGATTTTCCGGCTTATCCTGGAAAGAAATTGTTTTGTAGAAGTTTCCGTTTTCATCGGAAGAAATTACATATCCGTCGAAAATCTGATCGGTTGTAATTAATGTATATCCTGCTGCAGGCGCTAATGACTTAATAGCCGTCATCGTCGTATTCGGTTCAGCAAATTTGTTTTCGCACTTGATGGGTGGTGTTTCCCACTCGTCTTTTTGCACACAAGATGTAACAGCAAATACAGCTGCTGTTACCAAGCTTAAATATTTGTTTATATTATTCATCTTTATAGTTTTATTAAAGTAGTTAATGGGTATTGATCAGAATCTGACCTGTAGGTTTAAGAAATAGGATCTTCCCTGGGTATACCAGTATTTTGGTCCGAATAAAGTAAATTCTCTATCAGCATCCTGTACAAAATCCGGGAATTTTGCATTCCTGGTCTGTTCAAATCCGCCGGTAATATATTTTCTGTTGTTCAAAATATTGTTAACCGAGGCCGAAATCAGCACGTAATATGTACCGATCATCCAGGATTTGCCTGTATTCAAATTCAGAAAAAACGAAGATGGCAGTCTTGTCGGTTCTAAAACTCTTCTCAGTTCAGATTCTGAGAGGTTATAATACGGCGTACCGGAATTATTATTCTGAACAAAAGATTCGGTCCTGATTAAAGCGGAAGGATCAAGATAGTTATCATCGAAATAATTCCAGTTGGCTCCTGCCCACCAATATTTGGGACTGTTGTAACGGGCTCCTAAAGAGAATGCCTGCTGAGGAGTTCCTCCCTGACGGTAATTATTGATATATGCTTTTCCTAAATTTAAATACGGAAGACCATTTGACAAAGTTCCTGCCGCATCAGAAGCAAAATAGGTGGTCGGGTCATTTCTGTAGGTATATTGCCCTAAGCTTACCAGACCCTGAACTGATAGTGTCGGAACAACTTTCAAATCAGCCCCCAGCTCCACTCCCATATTTCTTTTTTTCACATCGGTCATCACCTGAGTCACGAAAGCACTCTGAACAATGGTCTGGTCTCCCTGGTCATCAGCATTATTCAGCTGAATGCCGTCCGCAAAGAATCTCTGAACGGTTGTTTCATTATCTGTGTCAACCCAATATCCTGTTAATCTTAATTTTAAGAAAGGTGTAGAAATTATATAACTCAGGTCATTAGCCCTTACCTTCATATTTTTCACATTGGGTGCTGTAGATCCGTTGACTCTCGGGTTAATGAATAAATCTTCCAAATAAGGCGCCTGGGAATAATAGGCTCCGTTATACACAAAGAAATTCCTGCCGTTAAGCCTGTAAACAGCCTGTCCTTTCATTCCGAAATTCCAGTAATTAAAATTTGCTCCTTTACCGTAAGAATCTTTGTACAGATAATGATTAAATAACCCTTCCCGGTTTGAAGAAGAATAAGAAGCCATGGCAGAAACAAATATATCAAATGCTCCAGTTCTGAATTTCAGTCCAGGGTTCGCTTTCACTTCCTGCCTTCTGAAAATATAATCATAGGTCATTTTATCCCCTACTCTCTTAGCGACGTTTTCCTCACCTTGATTAAAAAGTCCTGATTTACTCGGCTGGTTTGTCGCGGCAAACGGATCTCTGTTTAAGACAAAATCAGAACCCAAAAGATCATTAACTTCTCTGTATTGTTCCGTACGGTAATTCTGATAAGATATATTAAATAAGAATTTTGTTGTATCGTTGAAATTATGGATAAAATGCGCAGCAGCATTCCATATCTTATCGTCACTTACATCATTTACCAGATAATACAAAGCTCTTTTACCGGTCTGCCCATAATAGGTACCTGCAGTCTGTTGCTCATTTCTCCTGTATAGCCTGTCCCAATTTAATTGAGTAATATTCAGATCTCCTGATTTCCATGCTGCTAAAGATGTTTGATAGGCCTCCTGAATCGTTGTCATGGTTTCGTCAGGATTTTCTACAGAAGCATCCGGATTTACTGAATCGTAATAACTTGGCAGATTTCTGTAATAAGTCGGAGACGGGTTCTGAACATTCTGCCAATCTAACCGGGATCCTTTATCTTTCCCGAACTGATAGGAAACGGTAGTCCAGAGGCTGGAGTTTTTACTGATTTTCCAGAAATCCTGAACCTGAAAGATCGGCTGGAATCCTTTTCTCACCCTTTCACTTCTCTGTTCACCGCCCTGATATCCCCAATAAGAATTATAATGGACTCCTTTGTAACCGTAAACTTCCTGAGTACTTGGACTGGAGGTAGATCTCTTGTAAGGCGCACCGATAAAGTTGAATGTCACTGAATGTTTATCATTAAACTTTTTCTCAACGCCTAAATAAGCGCCGTAAGCATTATAAAAAGTGCCCTCCTGAATACCTTCTTCTGCCCATCTTCTCGCTCCCATTGCAGTAAATGCCCATCCTGAGCTGCTCATTCCTGAGCTATACCTTAAGGATGTTCTGTTTCGGTAATTTCTGTTTGTCAGGGACTGAGTGAATTGAAATCCTTTTTTGTATTCACTGGCTTTGGTATTTTTATAAATAACCGAACTGTTTCCGCCGAATGCATATTCCGATGGCGAATGGTTTGAAGAAATTTCAGGATACCTTGTGATTTCATTAAGCCCGCCCCAGTTTCCAAAATCAATTGTACCGTTATCAGATTTAATCATGGAAACACCATTTAACATGATTTCCCCAAACCTTCCGTCTATTCCTCTCGGCCGGAACCAATAGAATCCCAGATCAAATGCAGCAATCCTGCTGAAAACATCCTGAGATGACTGTAATAATCCAACCGTAGAAGCCTGTCCGCTACTACCGTCTTCGTCATCGCCGTCACTGTCAATAATTGCCAGCCCCTGATCCGCATTTGTAAGGGCAGAATAAAGGGTTATGATCCCTAAATCCTTTTTCTTCTCGTCGGCTACATCAAACTCCATTACTTTTGTTTCGTAATTCGGTTTGGTAATCACAATCTGATAATGTCCCGGCATCAGGTCTGCAAACTGGAAATATCCGATTTTGTCAGCCGTTACATCATTGCTTTTCCCTTTAAGATCTACTTCTGCCTTTTCAACAGGCTTTCCGTCAGCATCCTTAAGATAGGCATAAACTGTAGTCTGTGCAAAGTAATAGGATGCCGGGAGCAAAGTAAATAAAGAGACTAATGATAATTTTTTAATCATGATTATATTTATTTAAAATACTTTCTTGTTAATTCTCAACAGTTTAAATTCGGGGATACAAACTGAGTTAAGACTCACAATTCACAATCTATCTAACACTGGGTTCTCTTAATTTTACAAAGATTTAATAATGGCTACACTAATAAATCAACAAATGGTGTTTTAAATTTACAAATATTTAGAACATGATTAGTTAAAAAAAAGTAAATTTGAAAATCAAATATGATTAACAATAACTTTAGAGAATGAATAGATTTCTGGATTTATTTGCCATCCTTTTTTCAGTGATGTTATTCTCACAGCAACAAGGAAAATTGAGAAAAGTAGCTACCGTAGGTTTTTTAAATGTAGAAAACCTTTGGGATACCATCCGCTCAGCAGATTATATTGACGGTACTAAGGACATAAAGAATCCTGCCTTTCACAGAAGCATTCCTATGGACTCCATCAGGTTTTTAGAAGCCGAGAAATATGACGGACCTTGGAGCGACGGTGATTTAACAGGTAAGAAAGCGGTAAGATATCAAAGCGGATCGGCAGAATTCACTCCACGGAGCGCAAAAAACTACAATACGAAGATTTACAAAGCAAAACTGGCTAACGAAGCCAAAGTAATCTCTGAAATAGGAGCCCGTTACACTAAAACAGCACCGGTTATTGTAGGCTTGATAGAAGTTGAAAACAGACAGGTCATTGAAGACCTGGTTAAAGAACCCATTCTTAAAAAATACGATTATGGAATCATCCATTACAATTCTTATGACTACAGAGGAATTGATGTTGCTCTAATTTATCAGAAAAGAAGATTTACCCCTACCAATTCTTTAAAAAAAGAGCTTAAGATTTTCAATGACAACGGAAAAAGAGAATATACAAGAGACATCTTGGTGGTAACCGGTTTTCTGGATAATGAGAAAGTAGCCTTTTTTATGAACCACTGGCCTTCTAGAAGAGGCGGCGAAGCTATTTCTTTGCCCAAGAGAAATGCAGCGGCAGCATTGCTGAAACAACAGATGGACAGTATAAGAGCCGCAGATCCTGCAACAAAGCTGTTCGCAATGGGTGACTTTAATGACGACCCCGTCAGCTCAAGTTTAAAAAATTATTTAAAGGCCCGGGCAAATCCGAAAGATTTGAGTGAGAGTACTCCCTACCTCAACCTGATGTATCCTTTATATAAGAAAGGTGTGGCCTCACTCGCTTATCAGGATGCCCCGAACTTATTCGACCAGATTATTGTTTCCAAAAATCTGATTTCAGATCAGGTGACAAAAGAATACTCTGTTTACAAAGCGGAGATTTTTGCACCTGCTTATCTTGTCAATAAAGAAGGAAATTATAAAGGTTATCCCTTCAGATCATGGAACAGTGATCAGTTTACAGGAGGATACAGCGATCACTTCCCTGCATTTGTTGTCCTTCAGAAAGAACCATAAAATAACCGGGACACTCAAGATGAGTGCTTTTTTATGTAACTTTATGAATATGAAAAATATAATCCTGATACTAATGGTTTCTTTTATTCCTTTCAGCTGTGCAGCACAGGCTGAACCTAAAAATGACCGAGAGAAATCTGAGATGAAACCCTCTAAAAATGAAGACGGCGAGTGGGATCTTACCGTTATCGACACACAGTTTGATTATTTTCTCAATGCAGTTGCCAAACCGATGAGTCAGTATTCAGAAGCTTATCTGAAAAACAGAAATACATTATCGGTCACAGAATGGAATTCTTATAATTCTTCCGGAAGGTACAGGAACGTCATAGAATCATCCATAGATTATGATCCGAGAGAGAAGTACGGTCTGAAATTCGAATACAAACTGTATCAGGTTTTTGCCTATGTAAACTGGAAATACGGCTTAAGGATGAGCGGGCTTTCAGGAAGTGACACGACACGATATTAAAATAAAAAAGGTTCAGAGTATTCTGAACCTTTTCATTTTATAATAGTTTAAAAATTATTTGTTGAATAATTCCTCTACTTTATCCCAGTTCACCACATCGAAGAATGCAGCTACGTAGTCAGGTCTTCTGTTCTGGTAGTTTAAATAATAAGCGTGCTCCCAAACATCCAGACCTAAAACCGGAGTTCCTTTGGCATCAGCTACAGGCATTAACGGGTTATCTTGGTTTGGCGTAGATGTTACGGCAACAGAACCGTCGTTATTTTTTAACAGCCATGCCCATCCGGAACCAAATCTTGTTTTGGCAGCCTCAGAAAAATCAGTTTTGAACTTCTCAAGCCCTCCGTAATTTTCAAGCGCAGCTTTTACATTCCCTACAGGCTCTTTGCTTCCGCCCGGTGTCAGGATCTCCCAGAATAAAGAGTGGTTGAAATGGCCGCCTCCGTTATTTCTTACCGCCGGCTTATCCGTACCGGTCTGGCAGATTTCTTCAATGGTTTTTCCTTCCAGTTCTGTTCCCTCAATGGCTTTATTTAAATTATCGATGTAAGCCTGATGATGTTTTGTATGGTGAATTTCCATCGTTTTTGCATCTATCGTCGGCTCTAATGCATCATAAGCATATCCTAGTTTTGGTAGTTCGAATGACATAATTTTATTTTTAATGTTATTACTCAAATTTAGCCATATTTTGTGCGAAACTCAAAAAATGTGTATTATTTTAATAAATCTTTAACATAGAGCGATTAAGTAACTTAAAGAATTAAAGACGAATGACAGAAAACATCCATACCCCATTAATGTAAAGTCACATAGACTTACCATTATACGGATATTTAAAATCATCAAATTCCAATTCTTTCCAACAAAAAAGCACGGACTCATAAGTCCGCGCTTCTATATTAACAAAATTAAATTCGTTATCTATTCATAGACATCAGGAATTCTTCGTTATTCAAAGTTCCTTTGATGTTTTTATTGACAAATTCCATGGCTTCAATAGGATTCATTTCAGCGAGGTACTTTCTTAAAATCCACATTCTCTGGGAAGTCACCTCATCCAAGAGAAGATCATCCCTACGGGTGCTGGATGCAACCAAATCAATGGCAGGGTAAATTCTCCTGTTGGCAATTTTCCGGTCTAACTGGAGTTCCATGTTACCTGTTCCCTTGAATTCTTCAAAGATCACTTCGTCCATTTTAGAACCTGTATCAATAAGAGCCGTTGCAATAATCGTCAGAGATCCTCCTCCTTCAATTTTTCTTGCCGCCCCGAAAAATCTTTTCGGCTTATGAAGCGCATTGGCGTCAACCCCTCCGGAAAGCACTTTCCCGGATGCAGGTGTTACAGTATTATATGCTCTTGCCAGTCTCGTGATGGAATCCAGTAAAATAACCACATCATGACCGCATTCCACCATTCTCTGTGCTTTTGCCAGAACAAGGTTTGCCACTTTCACATGTTTGTCTGCAGCCTCATCAAATGTAGAGGCAATAACCTCTGCATTAACGCTCCTTTCCATATCGGTAACCTCTTCCGGACGTTCGTCAATAAGAAGCACCATCATATATACTTCAGGGTGGTTGGATGCAATAGAATTGGCAATATCCTTCAGCAGCATGGTCTTACCCGTTTTAGGCTGGGCAACGATCATGGCTCTTTGTCCTTTTCCTATCGGCGCTATTAAATCAACAATCCTGGTTGACATCGTAGCATTATTTCCCGTCAGGTTAAACTTTTCCTCAGGGAAAAGCGGTGTTAAATATTCAAAAGCAACACGATCTTTGATGAATGCCAGATCACGTCCGTTAACTTCCGTAGGCTTCAGTAAAGAAAAATATTTCTCTCCTTCTTTCGGGAGCCTTACGATTCCTCTTACCGTATCTCCGGTTTTTAAACTGTAATTCCTGATCTGCGCCGTAGAAACGTACACATCATCAGGTGAAGAGATATAACTGAAATCTGAAGAACGTAAAAATCCGTAATTATCCGGTAAAATTTCCAAAACCCCTTCGATACTGACCATTCCGTCGAAACTGAACTCTTTTCTCTGTTCCGGGTGCTGCTGTTGTTCATCACTTCTTTCAGAATGCTGTTGCTGCTTATTCTGATTTGGGTTCTGGTTCTGGTTTGGGTTTCTGTTCTGGTTTCCGTTGTTGTGCGGATTGTTGTGTTGCGCTCTTTGAGGCCTGGCCTGAGACTGGGGAGTATTCGGCTTTTCTTCTGCAGGAACAGATTGCTGGGATTCTGAATTTTTAGGAACTTCTGTTTTCTCTTGTGGAACTTCAGGGTTTTCTGTATTTGGAGGAGTAACCCTCTTCCTTTTTCTCTTGGCAGCAGCGGCTGAATCTTCCGTAGCGGCAGCCGGTTCGGCTTTTGTTTCCTCTGCTTTAGGTGCTTCCGCGATCGGTTCTTTTACCTCCTCTGCTTTTTCTCCAACCTCTGGTTTCTGCTCTGCCGGAGCCTTTGTTTCTGTTTTCGGCTTGGTTACCGTTTTCTTGGGAGCCGCTTTTTTAGCAGGTGCTCTTACAGGTTTTTCTGCCGGGGTTTCCTCAGTAGTGATACTGGTTTCAGTTGCGCTGAAATAATCTTTGGCAACCTTAGGATTTGAAGCCTGAAAGTCAAGAACGGCAAAGATTTTATCATTCTCATTGCTGTTTCTTGCAACTTTAACGCCCAAATCCTTTAAGATTTTAGTCAGTTCCGTTACGGATTTTGACCTTAACGTTTCAATGTTAAACATATTTATGTAAAAAATGTAATTAATTGTGAGTAAGAAAAGTAAGTCCGGTGACTTTTATTTTCAAGTACATTGTATAATGCAAATCTACACTTATTTTTGAATTGTGCAAAATTTATGCTACTTTTGCCTAGATTAAAATATTCAATGTTACAAAGAATACAGACCATATGGACTTTTTTAGCAGTTTTGGCTGCGGTATTCCTGTTTGTTACGGCACAGGATGTGATTATTTCCGATCAGTTTCCAGTGATCAATATTGCCTGTGTAGCCCTTGTTTTAATTGGATTACTGAGTGTGTTCAGTTATAAGAACAGAAAAAGACAAATTTTGCTGAATACCATCAGCATCATTATAAACGCTTTGTTGATTGGTGTATTGGCGTACTGGTTACTTAACTTATCCGGAGGAATTCAGTTTCCTGAGAAGGGTATTGAGCCGGTTTTCCCATTGATTGCGGTGATCTGTTTGTGTATTGCAAACGTATACATCAAAAGAGATGAGAGGCTCGTAAAATCGGTAGACCGACTCCGATAGCCTGACAACGATTTTTTGAGTAAGGACAGCTTCTTTTCAGGAGCTGTTTTTTTATTTAATCCTGTGCAGATTCCGGATTTGCCCAATGGTTTGCCTTCCATTTAGGTCAACAATTCACGCACATCTTCAAAAGATGGAGGAGAAAAAATTATTTTATATTATTTCGTGCAACATTTCCGGTAAACATGCGACAGATTGTTTATAAATTTATTTACATGAAAAAACTTACCTACCTTACTTTTTCACTCTTCTCCGTATTCGCTTTTTCACAGCAGGTTACTGAAGAGAGAATCAGGACCGTACTTTCAACATTGGCTTCCGATGAAATGAAGGGCCGTGAAATCGGGACGCCGGAAAATGACAATGCCGCCCAGTATATTGCCAGGCTTTTTAAAGAAAACAATTTAGACTACTGCACCGGAAATTCTTACCTGGTTCCTTTTCAGTATAAGGGGAAAACGGTTTACAATGTATGTGGTGTCAAAAAAGGAACAACAGATCAATATCTCGGTTTTTCAGGACATTTTGATCACATTGGAACAAGCAAGAAAAGCGGGGACAACATCTACAACGGTGCCGATGATGATGCCAGCGGGATTACCACCCTTGTAGGAATCGCCGATTACTTTAAGAGTAAAAAACCTGAATTCTCCATGGTTTTTATGGCCTTCAACGGTGAAGAAAAAGGCATGCTGGGATCAAAAGCCATTTCTAAAGATCAGAATCTGGATAACATCTATCATAACCTCGCTGCTCTTTTTAATTTTGAAATGGTAGCCACAGAATCGGCTTTCGGGAAGAATGCTTTGTTTATGACCGGTGATGAATTTTCAGACCTGGATGAATTGTTCAACCAGAATGCCACCAATGGCCTGAAGATCAACCCTGACCCTTACGCTGCCCAACAGCTATTCTACCGGTCAGATAATGTAAGCTTTGTTAAAAAGAAGATTATTGCCCACTCCCTTTCAACAGTCGACATGACGAAAGCAGCCCACTACCACAATGAAAGCGATGATGTAAATATTGTTGATTTTGCCAACATGATGCAGATCATTAATAATTTCGGAAAAACGCTGGAGAAATTAACTCCTGAGAATTTCACCCCGAAGTACAACGATAAAGTAAAACTGGATTAGAAACGTCCGATCTATTAATTTTCCTTACTTTTGTTTGATTAATCTAAAATTTAATGAGTTATTATAAACGAGCGATAGAAAATATACTTCCGTATAAGAAATCTATTGCAGCCGGTATTTTCTTTAATGTTCTTTATGCTTTATTCAATATCGTTGCCATGCTTTTTTTCATGCCTGTTTTGAATATCCTTTTTGATAAAGAGACTAAAAAAATTGATTCCCCGCCTATTTATGAAGGGGTTTCCAATGCCGGCACATTTCTTAAAGACAGCTTCAATTATAACATTCAGCAACTGCAAATTGAAAAGGGACCAGAATATATCCTATTGATTACCTGCATTTTGTTCATATCAATGTTCTTTCTGAGAAACATTTTCAGCTATTTATCAGAATTTTATCTTACGTTTTCAAGGACCGGTGTTTCAAGGGATTTCAGGATCAGGCTGCATGACAAGATTTTAGAGCTGCCGGTATCATTTTTCACCAACTCCAGAAAGGGAGATGTGTTTGCGAGAATAACGTCTGATGTCAGTGAAGTGGAATCTAATATTTTAAACAGTTTAATTGATATCATCCGTTCCCCTATCGTTATTATTATTACGATGGGATATCTTTTGTATTCCAATTTTCAGCTTACGATTTTTACTCTGATTGTATTCCCTATCATGGGTACATTAATTTCAATTATCGGGAAAAGCCTGAAGAAAGATACGGGTGAAGCTCAGAATGAACTCGGAAAAATGTATTCTTTTGTGGATGAAACCCTGGTGGGATTGAAAATCATCAAGATTTTTGATGCTTCTCCCCAAATCAAGAAAAGATTCGATGATGTTCTTAACAGAATAAGATATCTTTCCTTACGCTTGTTTAAGAAAAAGGCCCTTGCCTCTCCTGTAAGTGAGCTCCTGGGAGCCATTACCATAGGTATGATTGTGTATTTCGGCGGCCGGCTTGCAATTCAGGGGAAAGGATTATCCGGAAGTGAATTTATAACATATATTGCTTTATTCTATACCATATTACAGCCTCTAAAAGCTTTATCTTCCGCTATATCGAATCTTCAGAAGGGAGAAGTTTCGGCCAAAAGGATTTTTGAAATCCTTGATGCAGATTATCATATTAAAGAACTGAAACATGCGAAAGAAATAAAAGGATTTGAGAAAAATGTTGAATTTAAAAATATTACTTTCGGGTATGAGGAGAGAGATATTCTTAAAAATTTCTCACTGTCAATCCCCAAGGGCAAAACCATTGCTCTGGTAGGCCAGAGCGGCAGCGGAAAAAGCACAATAACCAATCTCATTACCCGTTTTTACGATGTCAATAACGGGGAAATTCTGGTGGATGGTGAAAATATAAAAAATATAAAACTTTCGAACTACAGAAAGTTATTCGGACTGGTAACACAGGACAATATATTGTTTAACGATTCCATCAGAAACAACATATCATTGGGCAAGCCCAATGCATCACTAGACGACATTCAAGCTGCTGCTAAAGTAGCAAATGCTCATGACTTTATTATGGACCTCCCGGACCAGTATGATACCAATATCGGAGATGCAGGCGGAAAGCTCTCCGGCGGTCAGAAGCAGAGGATTTCCATTGCGAGAGCGGTACTGAAAAACCCGCCTATCATGATCCTTGATGAAGCCACTTCAGCCTTGGATACGGAATCAGAGAGATTCGTTCAGGATGCGCTGGAAAAAATGATGGAGAACAGGACTTCCTTGGTTATTGCCCACAGGCTGTCCACCATCCAGAAAGCCGACTGGATCGTGGTCATGGAGAAAGGAAATATTGTAGAGCAGGGAACCCACCATGAACTGATTGCCAAAAGAGGCATGTACCATAAACTGGTAGAACTGCAGAATTTCGATTAGTATAAAGCCTTGCCGAGATATGATAAAAAAAGAGAAAGCCCGAATAAGCTTTCTCTTTTTTTACAGGTTTGTTGCAAAAAATTATTTTTTTATCATCTTATTCGTAAACTGGATCCACCTTCCAGTTGAATATTCAGCAGATAGGTTCCTACAGGGTAAGAGGTAAGATCAATTTTTGAATGATCCGTTTCAGACAGTTTTCTTCCTTCCATTGATAAAACGGTAACACCGCTTACTTTCTTTCCTCCTTTAATCATTACATAATCAGAGGTGGGGCTGGGATAAACCGAAACGTCCACTACAGATATATCTTTGACAGATAAGGTCTGGTTCAAGCTCTGCATATATAGGGAGAGTACAATCTCACCACTCTGTCTGTAAAACACCGCTGTAAGCACTTCATATTTAAACGTATGACTTCCGGTAGACAATGACAATATCACTTAAAACAAAAGAACAGCGTCCGCTGTTCTTCTATATTATTTGAGTTATCTGATCTTATTCCTTCATTTTGGCAATTACATCCAGACCGCCTTTTGTTATATCACCGATTTTGCAGACAATCTCCGTATCCAAAGGCAGGAAAACATCCATTCTTGAACCAAATTTAATGAAACCAAATTCATGTCCGGCTTTGGCTTCATCCCCTTCGTTACAATAAAAAACAATTCTTCTGGCCACGTAACCTGCAATCTGCCTGAAGACCACTTTATGATGGGTTAAGCTTTCTACGGCAATGGTTGTCCTTTCATTATCTGTAGATGATTTCTCATGCCAGGCTACCAGGTACTTTCCCGGATGGTATTTTTTATAAATGACTTCCCCCGAAACCGGATATCTGCAGATATGGACATTTAAAGGAGACATAAAAATAGAAACCTGAATCACTTTTTCTTTAAGGAATTCATTTTCTTCAACTTCTTTAATCATCACTACCTTTCCGTCAACCGGAGCAATAACATTCTCTTTGTGCTCAAGAATATCACGGTTGGGAACCCGGAAAAACCAGAATACCAAACTGTAAATTACCAATAACGGCAGAATGATCGTCAATGACCACATTTCAAGAAAATAAATGGCCAGTGCTCCCACAATAATAAATAAAATGGTGGCAACAGCAATCGTTCCTTTTGATTCTCTGTGTAATTTCATGAGATTATATAAATTTTTCTAAAATAAAATACAAATATACGACAGGCACGCAGATTAAAAAACTATCCAGGCGGTCTAAAACACCTCCATGGCCCGGAAGAATGTTTCCACTATCCTTTACCCCGAAATTTCTTTTCAACTGGCTTTCCACCAGATCTCCTGCAGGAGCGAATGCAGCCACCAGAAATCCTACGACCATCCAGTTTCCGCGCAGTTCAGGCTGATACTGTTCAATGAAATAAGATAATACAAGAGTTAGGATAACACCACCGATATAACCTTCCCAGGTTTTTTTAGGCGATATTTTGGGAGCCATTTTATGCTTTCCAAAAAACTTACCGGTGAGGTATGCAAAAGTATCACTGCTCCAGATCAGAATAAACAGGAACAGCACCTCCAAGGAAAACCGGTCATCAAAACTCGAAAATTTAGGAAGACCCAGCGCAAAACTGAACGGAAGCGCTACATAAATAACAGTAAAAATAAGTTTCCCACTGTCATAATAAAGCTCATTGGGATATTTAAAAAGCGTAACAACCGCAATAACGATTAAAAGCATAGCAAGAATTTCACTGATCCTGAAATCAAAGAAAAAATCAAAATGAAAATACCTTTTGGAAAAAACGTAAAAGATAAAAATGATTAAAGGCAAAACGACCCATTTTTCATAGCCATCCCCGAATTTCATCATCTTAACACATTCCCAGGAACCGACACCCAACAAAAGAGTAATCAAACCATAGTATAAATATTCCTGTTTTACAAGACCCGGAGCAATCCCGTTGATCAGCTGAGCTCCGAGCGGAGTCGTGCAGAGAATAATGATGGCGACATACACAATTCCGGAAAGGGTTCTTTGAATAAGATTTTTGTCCAAGATATTAAATTTAAAGTTGATGCCTAATCTTCAAGCAGCAATAAAAAAAGTTTCGGATTGGTTGTGGAAGAGGTATCCATTTTAGACTGCCCTCCGCTGATAGACGTAAGGTTTTTGATATTCCCGTTCCGCTTTATCTTTCCCATGGCATCATTGAGATTGCTGACAATTTGTGAAACATTAGCCATGATGATAATTTTATTCGGCAGCCTTGAAGAATGGTAATGAAGAATATTGTTATGCGAAAGCATGATCCTTCCGTCATAGGCAATAAGGTATTCACAGGTAATAAAACTGGCATCATTGGTACTCTGTAGCTCGGAAGAATACGGTGTTTTTACCACATTCAGAAAGTTCTGAAGATCTTTGTCCCAACAGAAGAGATTACCGATCCCTTCTATCTTGATGATCTGGTTTAAAGTCTGCAGTGCCTCAGCCTCATCCGCGCAGTAATTAAAAAAGCCTCCTGAATGCGTAAACAACTGCGCAAACTTATAGTCAAGATCCGCATTTTTCAGTGAATCTCCTAGTTTTTCCAGACTTTGTTTTTCTTCTTCTTCAGACTGGCTGGTAAGTTTGCTTACAATTCTTTTGAATAAATTCAACTTAATTTATTTTTAATCATCTTTATACAAAAATATAAAAATTAATCAAATAGGAATCTATAAACATACTTATAAATACGAAAAAACCTGACAATTTAGAACTGTCAGGCTGAATAATTTATTTTAAAAGAGTTTTTAAAGCTGAGTCGGGCTGTCGGGAGCCTGAATTTCATTTTCCCCTTCTTTATCTTTAATGATAATTTCTTCCTGGGGCTCTTTTGATAACGGAATGGTATTGGTAACCGGCTTCTCCGTCAATTCCGGGTCCCAGGCTCTTTTCCCGAATACTTCTTCCAGATCTTCTCTGAAAATAACTTCTTTTTCCAGAAGCTTAGCAGCCAAAGCATCCAGTTTATCTTTATTATCCGTCAGGATCTGAACGGCTCTGTCGTACTGAGTTTCAATGATCCCTTTGATCTCAATATCGATTCTCTTGGCCGTTTCTTCAGAATACGGTTTCCCGAAAGAATATTCAGACTGGCCTGAACTGTCATAATACGATATATTTCCGATATTCGGGCTCAATCCATAAATGGTCACCATGGCCTGAGCTCTCTTCGTCACACTTTCTAAATCGGAAAGTGCTCCTGTGGAAATATTATTGAAAATCACCTGCTCTGCCGCTCTTCCTCCCAATGTTGCACACATCTCGTCCAGCATCTGCTCCGTAGTGGTCAGCTGCCTTTCTTCCGGAAGGTACCAAGCTGCTCCTAAAGAACGTCCTCTCGGAACAATGGTTACTTTTAAAAGAGGGGAAGCGTGTTCCACCAACCATGAGATAGTAGCATGACCTGCTTCATGATAAGCCACTCTTCTCTTTTCAGACGGCTTGATCGCTTTATTTTTCTTTTCAAGACCTCCGATAATACGGTCTACTGCATCAAGGAAATCCTGCTTGTTTACCGATTCATGATTGTTTCTTGCGGCAATCAGTGCTGCCTCATTACATACATTGGCGATATCCGCTCCGCTGAATCCCGGAGTCTGTTTTGCCAGAAACTCCCGGTCTACATTATCACTAAGCTTGATTTTCTTTAAGTGAACATCAAAAATCTGTCTTCTCTCGTGCAATTCCGGAAGGTCAACATAGATCGAACGGTCAAAACGTCCGGCTCTCATTAAAGCTTTATCAAGGATATCAGCTCTGTTGGTGGCAGCCATGACAATAACGTTGGTATCAGTTCCGAAACCGTCCATTTCCGTAAGAAGCTGGTTGAGGGTATTTTCTCTTTCATCGTTTCCGCCGGAGAAATTATTTTTCCCTCTTGCTCTACCGATGGCATCGATCTCATCAATAAATATGATTGCAGGAGACTTGACTTTAGCCTGAGCAAAAAGATCTCTTACTCTGGAAGCTCCCACACCCACAAACATTTCTACAAAATCGGAACCTGAAAGTGAGAAAAAAGGAACCTTAGCTTCCCCTGCAACAGCTTTAGCCAAAAGGGTTTTACCAGTTCCCGGAGGCCCTACCAAGAGTACTCCTTTGGGGATTTTACCTCCCAGCTTCGTATATTTCTCCGAGTTCTTCAGGAAATCCACAACTTCCTGCACCTCTTCTTTGGCACCTTCTAACCCTGCAACGTCTTTGAACGTCACCTGGATTTTTTCTTTTTCATCAAACAGTTTGGCTTTGGATTTTCCGATAGAGAAAATCTGCCCGCCGGGACCGCCTCCGCTTCCCATCTTCCTGAAAAGTAGGAAATAAAATAATCCCAAGATGGCAATCCACACCAATGCCTGAACAAGGAATCCCATCAAAGGGCTTTCCCCTTCCGCATAATCTTTAGCGGTTTTTATGGCCGGGTTCTGCAACTTTAAAGCGTCGAACTTCTCCAAGAAAAGACGTAATTCTCCGTATTTAAGGGTATAATCCGCTTTCGGAGTCATCACTAAACTTGAAAAAGGGTTTGCTTTTTCATCTTTTTTTACCGTAGCGGTCTTAGCAGCCTGTGTTAAAAATACGTCAGCCTTCTGGGCCTGTTTATCTATTAAAACTCTCTGGACCTTTCCCGCCTGCATTTCTCTGAAGAAACCGTCCTCATCTATAGATTTTGCATTGTTGTCGCCCAAAAGGCTGGGAACAAAAAATAACAAAAGGGCTATGATCGCAATCGGAAAAAACCAGTTAAATCCTTTATTGTTCATTGATAATTTTTAAGTTAATATTCATTTTCAATTTTGGTAATGACGGCGTCACCCCAAAGTTCCTCGATGTCATAATACTCACGGGTCTGCTTCTGGAAAATGTGCACCACTACGGAAACGTAGTCTACCAAAACCCACATGGCGTTTTCTGTACCTTCCACGTGCCATGGCCTTTCCTTCAACTCATTCCTCACTTTTTTCTCAATGCTTCCTGCTAAAGCCGCAACCTGAGTGTTGGAATTCCCACTACATATGACAAATGTTTCAGCGACAGAGTTTTCTATGTTGGAAAGATCAAAGATCATTACATCTTCACCTTTTACATCCTGAATTGCCTCAACGATTTTATCTAATAATTCTTGTTTTTCTGCTGTTTTATTCATTAAAAAATACTATAATCTGCAAATTTATTGTTTTTCTTTTACTTTAGCCTTACTTTTATCCCCCGAATGTCTTAAAGTTTTCTTAAATGAGTCAACTATTCTATATTAAAGAGTGCTCTTCTACTAATGACGAAATTTCAAAGGTTTTACTTTATGAGGATTCAGATTTTATTGCGGTACACACATTTAATCAAACTGGTGGCCGGGGCCAGTATGGAAACACATGGTTATCAGCCGCTGATAAAAATTTAGCGTATACGCTTGCGGTAAAGTCCCGGGATTTTATACTGTCAGACTTTATGTTCAATTATTATACCGCAATCATCATCTGTGATTTCATTGCCAATCTGGCTGATACTGCCGTAAATATCAAATGGCCTAATGATATTATTCTCAAAAATAAAAAGATTGCCGGGATTTTAATCGAAAAGAAAAAAGTCAGCCAAAACAATTATTTCATTATCGGATTGGGTATCAACGTACTTCAGGAAAAATTCCCTGAAGTTTCCAATGCAGGATCATTACTGACACAAACCGGAAAATATTTCGGACTTGAGGAACTTACGGCAGACCTCAACCAATTTTTGGTTGAAAAATTAAAGAATACCCCTTCGGAAAAGGAAATTATAGAACGTTTTAATTCCAATTTATTCAGAAAGGATCAGATCTCGGTTTTTGAAATTAATAAAGAGAGACAAAATGGCATTATAAAAAATGCTGATGAAAACGGTGAAATCTGGATTGATCTTGAAAATGACGGTCTTCGCTCTTTCTACCATAAAGAAATAAAACTTCTTTACTGATTAGCTCTTTTAAGGTATAAAAATAAAGCAAGCGGGGAAAAAACCAGATTTGGGAACCACATCGCCAATGCCGGCGACATGCTTTTGTTCTCTGAAACCACTTTTAACGCCTCAAATGAGAACACAAAGACAAACGCCAGGGAAATTCCTAATGCCAGGTTAATTCCGAGCCCTCCACGCTTTTTCTGAGAAGAGAGCGAAAGGGCGAGAAACGTCAGGATTACAATGGAAACAGGCATTGAAGTTCTCTGATGCAGCTCATTTAAGTGGGCATTCAGATTGCTGTTTCCTTTTTCCGTTTCCCTTCTGATGAATTTTAAAAGTTCGGGAGTCGTTTTATTCTGTCCCAGAAGTTCATTGGGGAAAAGCTCTTCAGGATCGTGCCGGTAACTTTTCTTCAGGTCAAAACCATTTGACAATTTTTCGGTATCGTTTTTATTGATGGTTTTTTCCGTATATGAATTCAGGACGAAATGTTTTTTAGCCTGGTCCCAGGATACATCGGAAGCTTTAAGCTCATAATTCAGCCTTCTATTTTTGTCAAACTTCTGATACACGAACCCCGATCCTCTTTTTTCTCTTTTATTCCAGGAATTGATAAAAATATATTCCGTTTTGCTCAGCTGAGCGGAAACAGGGGCAGTACCTAAAACTTTTTCTTTATTGGCAGCATTGTAGGTATACGCTTCCAGCTGGTTTTTCTGAATATTGGCCCATGGCAGAATAAAGTGGTTGATCCCCAAGGACAGAACGGCAATAAATAAGGAGGTCAGCAAATAAGGCCTGGCAAAGCGGTGAAAACTCGCCCCGCTGCTTATAATGGCGACAATCTCCGTATTGTTGGCCATTCTTGAGGTAAAATAAATTACCGATATGAATACCAGAATCGAAAGGAACGTCATGACCAGATTAATAATCCAGAACGGATAAAAGTGAATAAGGAAATACGTCAAATTCAGCTTTGCATCGATAGCAGTTGCATTTTCAATTCTTGGAATTTTTGACTGCACATCAATGACGAGCACTACTATAGACAGCAATATCAGCATGAAACTGAAGGTCCCAAGATATTTCCTAACAATATACCGGTCTATAATTTTCAGCATCCTTTCTTTTTCAATGCGTTTTACTTATTTAAATTTACAGAATCCTTCTGTTTATATCCTGTGTGATTCGCCTGTATCTTTTATTTAAAGCCTCTGTCTGAGAACCGGCACTACGGATTTTTTCCATTCATAGAAATCGCCTGCCATAATATGCTCCCTGGCCACTTTCACCAGCTCCAGATAAAATGCCAGGTTATGAATTGAGGCGATCTGCTTGGCAAGGTATTCTTTGGAAACAAACAAATGCCTCAGATAAGCTTTTGAATATTCCCGGTCTACAAAACTTGTCCCCAGTTCATCCAATGGCGAAAAGTCTTTTTTCCACCTTTCATTCTTCATATTCATCACCCCTTTCCAGGTAAACAGCATGGCATTCCTTGCATTTCTTGTCGGCATCACACAATCCATCATATCAATTCCCAAACCAATTGATTCCAGAATATTCCACGGTGTTCCGACACCCATTAGATATCTCGGTTTTTCTTTAGGTAAAATATCCGTTACCTCATCGGTGATCCTGTACATTTCCTCTTCAGGCTCCCCTACGGAAAGTCCGCCGATGGCATTCCCTTCTGCCCCGGATTCAGCAATCACTTCAGCAGAAATTTTCCTTAAATCCGAATAGGTTGACCCCTGAACGATTGGGAAGAATCTTTGTTTATGACCATATAATTCCGGATTTTTCTCATTCCAATCAATACATCTTTTCAACCATCGGTGCGTCATTTCCATAGAAATTTTCACCTGATTATATTCGCAAGGATAAGCAACACATTCGTCAAAAGCCATAAAAATATCGGCTCCGATCTGTCTCTGAATTTCCATAGATTTTTCCGGAGTGAATAAATGAACGCTTCCATCAATATGAGATTTGAATTTTACTCCTTCTTCAGACATCTTTCTTGTTCCCGAAAGCGAAAACACCTGAAACCCTCCTGAATCGGTAAGAATGGGAAGATCCCAGTTCATAAATTTATGCAGGCCTCCCGCTTCCTGTATCACTTCCATTCCCGGACGAAGATACAGATGATAGGTATTGCCTAAAATAATCTGGGCTTTTATATCGTCTTTTAATTCTCTCTGGTGAACGGTCTTTACACTGGCAACTGTCCCTACAGGCATAAAAATCGGGGTCTGGACCTTACCGTGGTCTGTGGTCATTTCGCCGGCCCTAGCCTTCCCTTCCGAGGTTTTTTCTATATTAAAAAATTTCATTCGTCTATTTTTTTAATTCACCGCCAATGGCAGTTTATGCCTGTGTCGAATGGAACACGTTCTGCATCTTAATATTATTTTGCGAAATCCGGTACATTTCCGTTTTTCTTTAACTGATCTTTTACATATTGATCCGCTTTAGGATCTTTTTCCAATATTATTTTCTGTGCGTCTTCAGCAATCCCGTTCATTTTTTCTCTGATGACATAATATTTGAAGCTTGCAATAAAGTCATCGGGTTTTACCTTATGGGTTTTCAGAACATATCTCGTTCCGGCTTCCAGATTGGAATTCGGGTACATGAATGTTGCCTGGTCATTGATAGCAAGGTCGGCTAAGATTTCTGCCATCTGGCCCTGCGGAATAAGATTCTCAGGCTTATCAATATAGTTTCCTCCACAGGAAACCATAAAAAGCATAATGAAAACAAAGATTATTTTTTTCATAACCTGTTGATTATCGATTTCCATTTTAAATTCAGCACTCCAAAAACGGCTTCATGAATAATCCCTCCGTTCATTTTGCTTTCCCCCAATATCCTGTTGGTAAAAATAATAGGAACCTCTACGATATTAAACCCTTTCTTAAAAGCACGGAATTTCATTTCAATCTGAAAACCGTATCCTTTCAGCTTAACATTATCAAGTCCGATCTCTTCAAGAACCCTTCTCGAAAAGCAGACGAACCCTGCTGTTGTATCATGGGTCGGAAGCCCTAAGACAAACCGCACATATTTTGAGGCGAAATAAGAAAGCAACACTCTTCCCATAGGCCAGTTTACTACATTTACGCCTTTCGAATACCTTGAACCAACCGCCATATCCGCCTTTAAGCAGGCTTCATAAAGTTTCGGAAGGTCATTCGGATTGTGGGAAAAATCGGCATCCATTTCGAAGATATAATCATACTGGTATTCTAGGGCCCATCTGAAACCATGAATATAAGCTTTCCCCAGGCCATCCTTGACTTTCCTGACCGACAGGTGCAGATGGTGCGGAAATTTTCTCTGCAAATCCTTTACCAGGTCCGCCGTTCCGTCCGGAGATGAATCATCAACTACTAAAATATGAAAGTCATCTTCCAATGCAAAAACTGCGGAAATAATATTTTCAATATTTTCCTTTTCGTTATAAGTAGGAATGATGACCAGCTTTTTCATTTCAGTGTGCAAAGATAGTTTATTTAACCTTTTTATTTTATACAAAATAATCTATAATTTTGCAAAAAATATTTCCGTTGCCACGATCACAACATTTTATCAACCAAATAAGAATTCCTGAAAATAACGACTGGGTCATCTTTATATTGCTGGGCTGTATCTTTCTTTATCTTTTTATGATGAACATCGTAGAAAGAGAAGCCAACCTGAAAGACTTCCTGCTTCAAAAATATTTTGACGCCAGTAACAACCTTCCGAGCTGGGTAATTACCTCCTGCATTATCTTTCTTATGCTGTCGGTTTTAATCTCACAATACATTCCTACAGTCCCTAAATATGTGGCCGACCTACAGATTCTGGGGTATCAGCTGAACAAATTCGGGTTCTGTTTGCTTGCCGTCATGCTTTTTTATCTCATAAAATCTGGACTTGGATTTTTATTTTTCCAAAGTATCGGTGACGGAAAAAAATGGACTATTTTTTACTTTACCTCTACTAAATTTTATTTTATCCTGTCATTTTTGCTACTCATTCTATGTGTAACCCACTATTATTTCCCCATTGACAGAGATAAAATGTTTTTATATTATATAATATTCTTTTCTTTCGTGTTCATTTTCAAGGTTTTTTTCTATTTATTTCACAGGAACAACATACTACCTGAAAAATGGTATTATAAATTTTTGTATATTTGCACCCTCCAAATAGCACCTCTTTTGCTGCTTTGGAAATTATTATTTTTTTAATAAAGTCAATGATGAGAATAAAGTCTATTTTGGTATCTCAACCAGTCCCTAGCGAGTCATCTCCGTATCTGGATATTGCAAAGAAGGAAAAAATAAAGATTGATTTCCGTCCTTTCATCCATGTTGAAGGGGCTGATAACAAAGAACTTAGAACACAAAAAATTGATCTTACGCAATATACCGGGATTATTTTCACGAGTAAGAATGCGATAGACCATTATTTCAGGTTAGCTGAAGAGCTGCGTTTTGCAGTGCCTGATACGATGCGGTATATCTGTCAGTCTGAAGCTATTGCCAATTATCTTCAGAAACACATTGTGTACAGAAAAAGAAAGATCAGCTTTGGGGAAAAGAATTTCTCAGACCTGCTGCCTCTTTTTAAAAAGTTCCCGGGTGAAAAATACCTGCTGCCATCTTCGGATGTTTTAAGTCCGGATATTGTAAAAACTATGGAAGCTTCCAATGTAGACTGGAAAAGGGCGATCATGTACAGAACAGTTTGCAGTGACCTGACGGATATCAACGTTAAGGATTATGACATGCTGATTTTCTTCAGCCCTCAAGGTATTAAATCATTACAGCAGAATTTCCCGGAATTCAAACAGGAAGAAACAAAAATCGGGGTATTCGGAACGACAACTTTAGCCGCAGCAGAAGATGCAGGTTTAAAAGTGAATCTGATGGCTCCTACAAAAGAAACCCCATCCATGACCATGGCACTGGAAAAATATATTAAGGCACTTCATAAGTAGTTCTAATATAAAATATATAACAGCCGTCTTTTCTACAGGAAAGATGGCTTTTTTTTAATTAAATTTGGCCAGAAATTAATATGGAATGAAACGTCACAAAAAGCTTCGATAAGATCAAGTGTTTATAAAGACGTTCAGCCCGGTCATCATAAAAAATCTAAATTCAGATGAAAGCTCCACAAGCAAAAAAAATAGAAAAAGTACTGGAAATACATGGTGATAAAAGAGTTGACCCTTATTTCTGGCTCAATGAAAGAGAGAATCCCGACGTCATTAAATATCTGGAAGAGGAAAATGCCTATACGGATTTCATCATGAAAGATACAGAATCTTTTCAGGAAGAGCTCTTCGAAGAAATGAAAGCCCGCTATAAGAAAGATGATGAGTCTTTGCCTTATTTCTTTAATGGATATTGGTACATCGTACGGTATGAAGAAGGAAAAGAATACCCTATATTCTGCAGAAAGCACCAGAGTTTAGAAAATGAAGAAGAAATCATTCTCGATGTCAACGTATTGGCAGAAGGCGAAAGCTATTTTGAAGTGGGAAGCGTAGCGGTTGCTCCCAATAATGAACTGGCTTCTTTCTCATCAGACAATGTAAGCCGGAGAATCTACAGCATTAATTTTAAAAATTTACGAACCGGAGAAATACTTCCTGATAAAATTGAAAATACGACCGGGAAGGCAGTCTGGGCCAATGACAATGAACATGTCTTCTACATCAGAAAAGATGAAAGCCTGCGCGCGTTCCAGGTATACAGGCACAGACTCGGGACTGATACTTCTGAAGACATCCTGATCTTCCATGAAGAGGATGATACTTTTGATGTAAATGTTTTCAAAACGAAATCAATGGAATACATTTTCATGGCAAGTTCAAGTACCATTTCTGATGAGCACCGTTTTATCCCTTCTGATAATGTTTTTGCAGACTGGACAATTATTCAGCCGAGAATTGATGACCTTGAATACTCGGTGGAGCATTATGAAGATGAATTTTATATTATAACGAATGCGGATGATGCCTTTAATTTTAAGATCGTAAAGACTAAAATCAACAACTGCGGGATGGAAAACTGGGTAGACGTCATTCCTCACCGGCCTGAAGTATTATTGGAAGGTTTTGAGATTTTTAAAAATTACCTGGTGCTGGAAGAACGGGAAGAAGGCTTATTGCAGATAAAAATTATCGATGAGAAAACCCAGGAATCGTATTACCTGCCATTTTCAGATCCTACCTATACCGCTTATATCGGGGTTAACCTGGAATTTGACACAGAAATTCTACGTTACGGATATACCTCACTGACGCAGCCAAGTTCTACCTACGAATATAATATGAAGGAAAAAACCACCCAGCTCCTGAAACAGCAGGAAGTTTTAGGCGGAACATTCTTTCCGGAAAATTATGTTTCCGAAAGGATATGGGCAGAATCCAGAGACGGTGAGGCAAGAATCCCGATTTCGCTGATATATCATAAAGACACCAAAAAATCGGCAGATACGCCGCTACTTCTATACGGTTATGGAAGTTACGGGCATACGGTAGATGCAAGCTTCTCTAATGTGAGGCTGTCAATTTTGGACAGAGGATTCATTTATGCCATTGCCCACATCAGAGGCGGGGAATATTTAGGCAGGGAGTGGTACGAAGACGGAAAAATGCTGTTTAAGAAAAATACATTCTTTGATTTTATTGATGCCGGGAAATATCTGATCCAGGAAAACTACACTTCTTCAAAACACCTTTACGCGATGGGCGGGAGCGCGGGAGGATTGCTGGTAGGCGCCGTAATGAATTATGAACCTTCTTTATTCAACGGTATCGTGGCACAGGTGCCTTTCGTAGATGTGGTTACTACCATGCTGGATGAAACCATCCCTCTGACCACCGGGGAATATGATGAATGGGGAAACCCGAATGATGAAGAATATTATCAGTATATGAAATCGTATTCGCCTTATGACAATATAGAAGCCAAGAGCTATCCGAATATCCTAATCACCACCGGACTTCATGACTCCCAGGTCCAGTATTGGGAACCCGCAAAATGGACCGCAAAACTGAGAGAACTGAAAACGGATGACAATATTATGGTTTTTAAAACAGACATGAGCGCCGGACATGGCGGGGCAAGCGGAAGATTTGAATCATTAAAGGAAGATGCACTGGAATATGCGTTTTTATTAAAATTAGAAAGCAGAAAAGATGACTAACGACGCAGAATACTGGCAAAAAATACAACAGTTTTTTATTGAAAATTTTGATACTGAAAAAGATGCTCCGATTGAAACCTATTTATTTCTGATCGGATTACAGGAACTGGGCAGCGGACAGCAGAAATACACAAAAGACGATAAAGTCAATTTACTTCATATTGCAGTCTGCAGATTGCTGGAACCGTTCGGATATTATAAATTCTCACATTATGACGATGACGGATACCCTCATTTTGAAGAGAAGGAAAAACTCCCTGAACTCAGGCCCAATGAACAGCAGATTCTGATGAAAAAAGCCATCATCCAGTATTTTCAGGATGAAGAACTGATCTAAAAAACAAAACCGGAAAGAGATAATATTATACTTTCCGGTTTTTTATTGCTTAGCTGCCTGTTAAAAGTTCTTTTAATTGTTTCAGAGCAGTTGTAAATCCTTCCTCAAATCCCATGTCAACAATCTTTTTCATTTCTTCTTCAGACCGGAAGTGAATATTAACCGTTATTTTAGTGCCCTCTTCTACCCCCGTAAAGCCGACCAGCCATTTTACCTCGGGGAAATTTTCATCCAGATTTCCGCTTTCATCGCAGAAAGCATCGGTGGCATCAAAACTGCGGTGTTCAGTGATCTCACCATATTTCATCCGGGCATTATGTTTTTCTCCGTGCGGCCCCAGCATAGCGTACTGCCAGACTCCGTCTGCATTGAAATCCTGGGCTACGGTTTCACATCTCCAGGGTTTAGGAGCCCACCACTGGTCCAGCAGAGCCGGTTGGGTAAAATAATTCCATACTTTGGATACATCAGGATGATATATAGCCATGACATATATACTGTTTGCATTAAAATCTTTTTTGAAAATAAGATCAGATTTCATATTGATTATTTATTGGGTGATGATTTCTTCTCCGGGATTGAAAAATTTCTCTATTAAAGATAACTAAAAGTTTAATAAATAAATGTTAAAAAACATTCTTTTAAGAAAAATCATACAATTTTATGCTTCATTTTTTGTTTAGCAAGTCATAAAATGATTAATTTTAACATTATCTTTCTTAAAAAATTATAAAAAACACTACATGAATAATAAATTCATTCCGATAATCTCGGTGTTTATGACAATTTCCCTGATTGTATTCGTAACACTGCAGTTTTATTGGCTGAAACGGTATTACGAAGCTTTGGATCAGGACTTTTCCTCCAAAGTTTATTCCGCTTTGGAAAATACTTCAAAAATTATAGGTGAAGTTGAAGTGGACAAGTACCTTAATACTGATAATAAAAATTTCAGGAATAATATTCTTGCCAGCAGCAGCCAGCCATCTTTAACAGCCATTCAGCAGGTTACAGACTCCGGTACGCAGCGCCAGATTGTCTATTCAAAAAATATTATCGAAAGAAACCAGCTTCCGCTTTCCCAGAAAGGAGATTCCTTAAAACTGACCACCTTGTATTCTGATGAAGCGGCCTATAAGATCAAAAGGGATACAACCAGCAGGGAGCTCCTTACCGCTGACCTTAACCGAGACATTGAAAACGGCGATTATGCAATGAAGGAATTTGTGAAGGTTAACGGCAATAATTTACCCATCACCAAAAGGGTGGATGAAAAAATCCTGGACTCCGTGATTACAAAAGAGTTAAGGATCAGAGGAATTTCAGCAACATTCGGATATGGAATTACCGATAAAAGCAATAAACTGACCAGCGTGGTAAATAAGCTGTATAAAGATAAAAAAGACAACAGTACCTACAGTTATCCCCTTTTTACCGATTCCAAAGAAAGAACGCTCTATACACTGGCGCTGGTTTTCCCGAAAAAGGAATATTCACTCGCTATGAACAACTGGCCGATGCTTCTGGGAACCTTCCTCTCACTGCTGACGATTCTGGGCATTTATATTATCTCCATTAATTATATGATGAGGCAGAAAAAGCTTGCGGAAGTAAAAACGGATTTTATCAATAATATGTCTCACGAGTTCAAAACTCCGTTGGCTACGATTTCCGTGGCAACCGACTCATTAGCGAATGATAAGATTGCCACCAACCCAGATAAGGTTAAATACTATTCCGAACTGATCAAACAGGAAAATTTAAGAATGAAGAAGCAGGTGGAAAACGTTCTGAATATGTCTAAGCTTGAAAGGAACGAAGTCCGGCTGTTTTTGAAAGAAGCCAACGTGAGAGAGCTGATCAGAAGGACCACAGAATCTTTCAACCTGATTATCCAGCAAAGAAACGGAACCCTCAAACAGGAATTCAACGCCACGAATTATATCTTTAAAATCGATGAGTTCCATATTTCCAATATGTTGGTGAACCTGCTTGACAATGCTAATAAATATTCCCCGGAAGCTCCTGAAATTTCCATAAAAACAAGTAATGAAGGACATTGGTACGTGATTGAAATTTCCGATAAAGGAATGGGGATGGAAACCCAGAACAAGACCAAGATTTTTGAAAAATTCTTCAGGGAAGAAGCCGGGAATATCCATAATGTGAAAGGACAGGGATTAGGCCTTTCTTATGTAAAAAAGATCGTAGAGCTTCATAAAGGGCTGATCATTGTAGATTCCCAAAAAGAACAGGGAAGTACGTTTACGATAAAACTGCCGATGAGTTAACTTGGCATTAGCATAAAAACGATTATACAACAGCAACCAAATAAACAAATAGAGAAGAAAAAGAGTGACCCGTTCATTCTAATTATTAATTTTTAACGAATAAATTATGAGCAACAGAATATTATTAGTAGAAGACGACCAGAGTTTCGGTGCAGTACTGAAAGATTATTTATCCATCAATAATTTCGAAGTGACGCTCGCTGTAGACGGAGAACAGGGATTAAAGGAATTTACGGAGAATGAGTTCGATATCTGTATTTTCGATGTCATGATGCCTAAAAAAGACGGCTTCTCGTTAGCCGAAGATGTTAAAAAAATCGACAAAAATACCCCGATCATTTTTCTTACGGCAAGAAATATGCGTGAAGATATATTAAAAGGCTACCAGCTGGGAGCTGACGACTACATCACCAAACCGTTTGATACCGAGTTGCTTTTATATAAAATCAAAGCGATCCTTCAGAGAAGTTCCACACTGGAAAATGAAGAGCAGGAACAGTTCAAGATCAGCAATATTTTCTTTGATTCCATGCTGAGACAGCTGAGGGTTGGAGATAACGAATATAAACTTTCTCCTAAAGAAAATGAACTTCTAAAACTGCTATGCATCCACAGAAACGACTTTATGCCGAGAGATTTAGCATTAAGAAAAATTTGGAAGAAAGAGAATTATTTCACGGCAAGAAGTATGGATGTATATATTGCCAAACTCCGTAAATTACTGAAAGACGATGAAGGCCTTGAAATCATCAATGTTCACGGAGAAGGATTCAGGCTTTTGGTGAAGAATTAATATCGGAGACCATTTATTCTGATTACATAGAAACAAAAGATCTGAAAATAAGAATATAAGGCACATTGTCATGATAAATATAAAATTAGCAAAGCAATTGAAAATGTTTTGCTAATTTTGTTTTATATGAAGAATACCCTTTTAGGTTTAATCGCCTTATCTATAGCAACAATCTCCTGCAAAAAAGATGAAAGAGCAACATATTTAACAGAAGAAGCCAGTGTTCAGCAGCCGGCCGTAGCAGTGAACAACACCTCTAAAACATCTCTTCTGGATCAGGCAGGTATACAGAGCGTACAGAATTCAGCTGCCGCTGCAGTAACGGCACCGGGAATGAATCCGCCTCACGGCCAGCCGGGCCACAGATGTGACATCCCTGTCGGACAACCTTTGAGTTCTGCTCCGGCACAAAATACATACCAGGGAGCTCAGAATGCCGCTGTAAACGCCAATCAGGGCCAGACGATACAGATCGATCCTAATTCCTTACAGCCCGGAAAATTTACAGTGGATAATAGTGGCAAAGCAGCCACCGTGAAAACGGCAAAAGGAATGAATCCTCCGCACGGAGAACCTGGCCACCGATGTGATATCCCGGTAGGCCAGCCTCTGAACAGCAAACCGGCACCGGCAGCAGCTCAACACGCACAGACCGTAGCACAGAATATGCCTCCGGCATCCACACCGGCGCCTACAGGGGAAAAGCCGGCATTAAACCCGGCTCACGGGGAGCCCTGGCATAATTGTGCTGTAAAAGTTGGTGAAGCTTTGCCATAAATTCCGTATTTTTGCAGCAGTGAAATTATTTCAGATCATAGCTATTGTTTTCTGTTTGGGGATTTTTTTGATTCCCAAAGACAATTTCTATGCTCAGAATATTCAGGAAATCTGCTGTAAGGAGAACTCCGGAACAGACTGCTGCAAGAATGACCATCAAAAAGAACATTCAAAAAGCCAGCAGAAAGATCAGAAGCCGTCTTCCTGTAATAATGATACCTGCTGCTCTGTCTGTGTATTTTGCTTCACTTTTATTGAAGCTCCGTTTTCCAGAAGCCTGCAGCTGGAAATATCCTACTATAAAGCCAACAAAAATTTACATGATCAGTACGCTGATCCTTATCTTTCAGGCCGTTTAAAAGAAATCTGGCAACCGCCTAAAATAGGTTAATTCAAACAAACATTATGGTTCATTATACCTTAATGAACAGTTTTTATTAATCTAAATTTTAAACAAAATGAAATTATATATTTCCAGGATTATTCTTGGTATATTCTTACTGTCTGCACAAACTATATTTGCCCAAAACCTTTCCAAAAGCCAGTTTAAAGTAAAAGGAAACTGTGATATGTGCAAAGCCAGGATTGAGATCACAGCCCTAAAAGCAGGAGCCAGACATGCATCATATTCTGTTGATTCACAAACATTAACACTTGAAACAGAAAACAGCATTTCTACTGATGATATCCTTAAAAAAGTGTCTGAAGCCGGCCATGACAATGAAAAATTCAAGGCACCGGATCCGGCGTATGAAGCCCTTCCGGGATGCTGTCACTATAACAGAGCCCCGCAATCGGTAACCGCAAACGCACATGAGCATCATTCAAAAAAAGAGAATGAATTTTATGTAAAAGGAAACTGTGAATCCTGCAAGGCAAGAATTGAGAAGGCCGCCCGAAATGCCGGTGCAGATACTGCCGAGTGGGATGCGGAAAAACAGTCAGTTACCTTAGCTTTTGATCCGGCAAAGACCTCTTCAGATAAAATCCTGAAAAAAATTGCAGAGGCAGGGCATGATAATGAAAAGTACACATCCAGCGATACAACCTATAAAAATTTACCTTCCTGCTGCCTGTATGACAGGGAAATCGCTTTTGGAGAACCCAATCCGAAAGTACATCTTGAAGAAGCTGCCGATTCAGGGCATGCAGACCATACCTCAGTGGAAAACCAAGGAAAAGATATCGAAGGCGTGACCGTAACAGGCTCAAAAGCCGCTACTTCTTTAAATAAAAAAGAAGCCGGTATGGTTTTCAATATCGACCGGAAAGAACTTTTAAAAGCAGCCTGCTGTAATTTATCAGAAAGTTTTGAAACGAATGCCACGGTTGATGTTTCCTTCAGCAATGCGGTAACAGGCACCAAGCAATTGAAAATGTTAGGTTTAGACCAGAAATACACGAGTTTAACAAAAGAATTATTGCCCGAAATCAGAGGCCTTGCATCGGCTTACGGATTAAACTTTATTCCAGGAAGGTGGATTGAAAGCATTCAGCTGACAAAAGGCGGAAGCACGGTGACCAACGGTTATGAAAGCATCACCGGCCAGATCAATACCGAACTGCTGAAAAACGCTGAAAAACCTGAGACCTCCCTGAACCTTTTTGCTGATTTCAATGGCAGGGCTGAAGCCAACATTACCAGTGTTTCAAAAATCAATGACCAATGGTCCCAGACCTTCCTGCTGCACGGAAACGGAACGTTCGGTAATACGGATATGAATGATGACGGTTTTCTCGACCGGCCGAAAGGGACACAGATCAATGCGGCTTATCTGCTGAATTATAATGATCTGGAACATTCAGGATTCGGTTCGCATTTCGGAATCAATTTTATTAAAGACGAAAGAACTTCCGGACAGACCGGTTTTGACAAAACCATTTCACAGGATAAACAGCCACTTTATGGTGTCGGGATTAATATTTCCAGGTTTCAGGCTTGGAATAAGACCGGTTATGTTTTCAAAGGAAAGCCTTACCAGAGCTTAGGCTGGATGAACCAGTATACTTTTCATCAGCAGGACAGCTTTTTCGGGCTGAGGGATTATTCCGGGAAGCAGCACACTTATTATTCCAACCTGATTTTCGAGAGCATTCTCGGGAATACCAATCACAAGTATAAAGCGGGAGCCAGTTTTATGTATGACGGATATGATGAAATGTATCTGACGGATCATTTTAAAAGAAATGAAATCGTTCCCGGAGCTTTTGCAGAATATACACTCACCGGACTGAAATACACTTTAGTGGCAGGTGCAAGAGTGGATTTCCACAATCTGGCAGGGACACAGTTCACACCAAGGGTAAATTTCAAATATGACATCACTCCCCAGACAATCCTGAGGCTTTCTGCTGGAAGGGGATTCAGAACGGCCAATGTTTTTGCGGAAAGCCAGCAGTACTTTGCCTCTAATAGAAATATTCAGATTTTACAGAATGGCGGAAATATTTATGGCTTAAAACCGGAAGTTGCCTGGAATTACGGAGCCAGCCTGCAGCAAGAGTTTAAAATATTCGGAAGAAAATCCACGGTTATCGCCGACTTTTTCAGGACAGATTTTCAGGATCAGGTCATCGCAGACCTGGACCGTTCGCCGCAGCAACTGGTATTTTATAATCTGGACGGAAAATCTTTCGCCCACTCTTTTCAGACCCAGTGGGATTTTATGCCTTTTAAAAACTTTGAAGTAAGGCTGGCCTATAAATATTATGATGTGCAGGCAGATTATCTGGACGGAAGGCGGGCAATCCCGTTTATGGCGAAAAACAGAGGCTTTGTGAATCTCGCTTATGCAACTGATAAAAACAATAAAGGCGGATTCTGGAGTTTTGATACGACTTTAAACTGGATTGGGAAACAAAGGCTCCCTGATACGTCAACCAGTCCTGAAGCATTTCAGCTGCCGGCATATTCAGAATCCTATGCTGTCCTGAATGCACAGATTTCCAGAAATTTCAATAAAAAAATCAGAATGTATGTAGGCGGGGAAAATCTGACTTCTTATTATCAGAAAAATGCAATTGTCGATGTTAAAAATCCTTTCGGAAATTATTTTGACGGCGGCATGGTGTATGCCCCGGTTATGAAAGCTAATGTTTATGTTGGTTTTGACGTAAATTTTTAATCCAATTAACCGCAACAGACTTAAAGATTTAAACATCAGTTATCTGAACTTAACATGATAGGCATGGCTCCAATATTTAATGTGTTCGGACCCATGCTTTTTCGTATCTTTATACTAAAGCAGATCCTTGTCACAAGCTTATTTTTGAAGTCTACTCATTTTCACGGCTAAAACCGGAAGCATAAACCACAGATTTCAGAAAAGGTATATCCCGGGAAAAAAGTACAATATTTAGCGATTTTTATCTAATGATTTGGAACAATATCTGCCATACATTTGTGTCATCAAAACAGAACAACATTAAATAATTAAATACAAAACATTATGAAACGTAACGCAACAGCCGTTTGGAACGGTACCGTAAAAGAAGGAAAAGGTCATTTAACCACCCAAAGCACTACCCTGAATCAGACTCAGTATTCTTTCAGCAGCCGTTTTGAAGAAGGTGTAGGAACCAATCCTGAAGAATTGCTGGCAGCGGCCCACGCCGGATGCTTCACGATGAAACTGAGCGCAGAACTTTCCCAGGCCGGTTTCACGCCTGAAGAATTGACTACAAAATCAGTTATCACACTGGATCCGGGTATCGGCAAAATCACAAAATCCGAATTGACATTAACCGCAAAAGTTCCCGGAATTTCTGAAGAAGAATTCCAGAAATATGCGAAGATCGCTGAAGAAGGATGTCCTGTAAGTGCAGCTTTCAATTTTGAAATTACATTAGAAGCTACTTTGGCTCAGTAATTTAAACTGGAAAATAAAATTATCCCTGTTATTCCGTAAGAATCTGAATTATTTATCCGGATTGATAAAACGGAAGATGAATAATAATTAAATCTGAGATATTGAATACCTCAGATTTAATTTTAAAATAAAATATACCGATTGGTATATTTTTGTATATTTGTAAAATATTCCCATAGAAAAATGTCAAAAGCGGAAAAGACCAGACAATTCATTATCGAGAAAACAGCAGCTTTATTCAATACCAAAGGATATACTTCCACCTCTCTTTCTGACATCACAGAAGCCACGGGACTGACGAAAGGGAGTATCTACGGAAATTTTGAAAATAAAGATGAAGTTGCTCTTGAAGCCTACAAATACAATTCAGGATGGCTTGGAAAAAATATGTCTCAATCGCTTGGTGAAGAATTTCCTGATACCATTGAGAAATTAAAAGCTTTTGTCACTTTCTACCGCAAAAACTGGAAAACAGTGTTTGAAAATGGCGGTTGCCCTTTGATGAATGCAGCAACGGAAGCCGATGACACTTTTCCCGATTTGAAAAAGCAGGTTACAAAATCTTTTGAGGAATGGATTTCTAAAGTTTCTAACGTTATCTCAGATGGGCAAAAAAACGGGGAAATCAATAAAAAAGCTGATGCTGAAGAATATGCATCACTCTTCATTATGTTGATTGAGGGTGGAATTTTATTATCCAAAACTACCGGAAACAAGAAGTTTTTAAACCGGGCTTTAGATAAAATCCTCAATATTATTGACAAAGAATTAAACATTATTCCATCATAAACTTTACCATATGGAAACAAAAAAAGTAGCAATTATAGGATACAACAGAATTCCGTTTGCCAGAATCAATACAGCGTATGCAGACCATGGGAATCAGGACTTACTGGTTTCTGCCCTAAATGGATTAATTGACAACTATAACCTTAAAGGAAAACTGTTGGGCGAAGTGGCCGGAGGTGCGGTCATCAAACATATTTCCGAAAGCAACCTCATCCGAGAATCCGTCATGAATACTTCGCTGGATCCTGCAACCCCTGCCTGTGATCTGCAACAGGCCTGTGACACAGGAATTGAAGCAGCAATCTATATCGGAAACAAAATTGCTCTGGGACAAATCGAAAGCGGAATTGCCTGCGGTGTTGAAGCCATGAGCAACATTCCTTTTGAATCTTCATTAAGATTAAGAAAAGCTTTATTAAAAGCCAATAAGGAAAAATCCGCCTTCGGAAAAATCAAGCAGCTCTTACATCCAAAACTGAAAGACTGGATGCCGGTTCCGTACAAAGGACAGGAGCCAAAAACAGGTTTGGTAATGGGTGGGCACACAGAAATTACGGCAAAATACTATCAGATTTCCCGTGAAGATCAGGATCACCTGGCTTTTAAAAGCCATCAGAATATGGCGAAAGCTTATGATGAAGGATTTTTTGAAGATATGATTACGCCGGCGTTTGGTTTAGATAAAGACAACAATCTTCGCCGTGATACAAGCCTGGAAAAATTAGCTTCGTTAAAACCGGCCTTCGATAAACAAAACGGAACGTTAACAGCCGGAAATTCGACGCCTTTTACGGACGGAGCCTCCGCGGTTTTACTGGCGAGTGAAGAATGGGCAAAAGCAAATAACCTCCCGGTTTTAGCATACATTACATTTTCAGAAGTGGCAGGAATTGAATATGTTGAAAACAGACAGAATTTATTATTAGCTCCTGTTTTCGCTGCCGACAGAATGCTGAAAAAAGCAGGCATGAACCTGGAAGATTTTGATTATTATGAAATTCATGAAGCTTTTGCGGCACAGGTTTTAGCCACCTTAAAAATCTGGGAAAATGATGATCTGGCTAGAAAATTCGGATTGGAAAAAGCATTAGGGAAAATTGATCGGAATAAGCTGAATGTAAAAGGGGGAAGCCTTGCCGCAGCGCATCCATTTGCCGCAACAGGCGCAAGAATTATAGGGACTTTAGCCAAATTACTGAATGACAAAGGAAGCGGAAAAGGATTTATATCCATTTGTGCAGCGCGCGGACAAGGGGTAACAATGATTTTAGAAAAATAAATATGGATAAATTACAGGTATTGCAGTCCTTTGTCGGGAAAGAATTTACCGAATCGCCTTCTCCTTTTATGAGGTGGCTGAATCCTATCGTCATCTCTGCGGAAGAAGGCAGGATAGAATTTCAGTATACGGTAAGAACAGAATGGCTGAACCCGATGGGAAACCTTCATGGCGGTGTTACAGCAGCCATTATCGACGACGTTATCGGCGCAACCATGTTTTCCCTTAACGAAAAAACCTTTATCGTTACGGTAAATAACAGCATCGATTATTTTTCAGGTGCCAAAGAAAATGATAATATTGTAGCCGAAACGAAAATCATTAAAAGAGGAAAGCAGTTCATCAATGCACAGTGTGAAATCTGGAATGCAGATAAAACAAGATTAATTGCAAGAGGAACCTCTAATTTATTCAAAACCAACAGTTAAATGAAAAGAGTAGTTATTACGGGGCTGGGCGCGGTGACGCCTTTGGGAAACAATGTTGAAGAATTCTGGCGGAACAGCGTCAACGGTGTGAGCGGAGCCAACAGAATCACCCATTTTGATACCGAAAAATTTAAAGTGCATTTTGCATGTGAAGTTAAAAATTTTGATCCGAAAGTTCATCTGACGCATAATGAAATCAAACGGAGCGATTTATTTTCGCAATATGCCATGTACTCTACCGCGGAAGCCCTTAAAGATTCCGGGCTTGAACTGGAAAATATGGATCCGTTCGATACAGGAGTCATCTGGGGAACCGGACAGGGCGGCATGTGGACTTTTGAAAGTGAAGTGGTGGAGTTCACAAAAGGAGACGGCACCCCGAGATTTAATCCGTTTTTCGTCCCTAAGTTTATTGCCAATATGGCCTCCGGAATGATCTCTATGAAATTCGGTCTTCAGGGAATTAATTATACCACTATTTCTGCCTGTGCCACCGGAAACACAGCGATCATGGATGCTTTTAATTATATCAGATTAGGGAAAGCGAAAGTAATTGTCAGCGGCGGTTCTGAAGCAGCAGTTACCCCGGCTTCAGTCGGCGGTTTTTCTATTATGAAAGCAATGTCTACAAGAAATGATGATTTTGCTACTGCAAGCCGGCCTTATGATGCAGACCGGGACGGCTTTGTTATGGGAGAAGGTGCCGGGTCTCTGATTCTTGAGGAATATGAGCACGCCAAAGCAAGAGGAGCAAGAATCTATGCGGAATTGGTTGGAGCAGCCATGACGGCCGATGCATATCATATGACAGCACCGCATCCGGATGGAATCGGAGCCATCAAGGCAATGCAGCTGGCACTTGATGAAGCGGGAATCAATACAGAGGATATTGATTATATCAACCCACATGCGACTTCTACCCCAATGGGAGACCTGGTTGAGCTCAACGGGATCAACAAGTTATTTAAAGGAAGCAAAGGTTTGGACATCAGTGCCACAAAATCAATGACGGGCCACCTGCTCGGAGCCGCCGGAGCCGCCGAAGCCATTCTTTCGATCAAAGCCATTGAAAACGGAATTATTCCCCCAACGATCAACCTTCATAACATTGATGAAAATATCCCGAAAGACCTGAACATTGTTTTCGGAGAAGCTAAAGAAAAAAACATACAGTATGCTTTAAGCAATGCATTTGGTTTCGGTGGACATAACGCAACACTGGTCTTTAAGAAATTCAAGTAAGCAAAATATAATACATAAAAAGCAGTCTAAATGAATGCTTTTTATGTAGTTTATGAAAATATTTATAGTTGAATTAATCAGGATCCTGATCCGGAATAAAAAAATCATCCGCACCGTCTGTTATCGGGATATACAGCCGCTCCCATACTGTGCCTTCAGCCATATCCCAGCTGTGCCCTTTTCCCTCAAGGTCTTCCGCCAGAAGAATAATTCCCGGCTCAATCATAAATGTAGACCCATCCATTACTTTAAACCGTATATTTCCTTTTAAAGTAACCACATACTGCCTTCGTGGAGCGGGATGCTCATCTTTTTCCCACGCTTCCGTTGTATTACTGAGCCAAAATGCCGTTGTATTCATGTGCTTTAAGGTAGGGATTTTTCCTTTTTCAAAAGTACATGAGCCGTCAGGCGTATTGATCAACCGGATTGCAGGAATAAATCCTGATGTGTCTTCTGTATCGGTGTTCGTATGATTATTTTGTTTAATCTGTATGTCCATAGCATCTGTTCTGCAAGTATTACACCAAGACATGTACCTTTAATTAGGTTTTTTATTCATCATTTATAGTACATAAACTTCCATTTCCAATATGGTTTATATCCGGATTATCATGCAGGCACCTTTAAAGATCTGTTGCTTACCACATTTTTAAAAGCTGTGACCTTTATAAATTGACCCGTTGAATTTCAGTGTGTAATTGTGAAAACAAAAAAGCAGCCTGAACAAACCGGCTGCTTTTATTTTCTTATGCATTTTTACTATGCTTTTAACCATTCTGATTTTGACAGGTAATTCTGATCAGGGTAATAAATAAAAAGGCAGTTTCTTCCTTTTATGGTATTAATGATCGGCTGGGTAAGATCTCTCGGAACCGCAGGACAACCCCAGCTTCTCCCGATTCTCTTGTGCACTGCAGCAAAATCCTCACTTACGTAATCTGCTCCGTGCATCACAATTGCCCTTTTGTAAGCGGCATCATTAAAACCTTTATCCATTCCCAGCAATTTCAGAGAATATCCGTTGTCGCCGTTATACGTAGCATCCGTGATGTAAAACCCTAAGCTGCTCTGAAGCGAACTGTTGGTATTCGAAAAATTGGTTGCAAATTCTTCACCTGTGTTTTTCCCGTGGGCTACCAGTGAATTGAATAATACCTTTTTCTCTTCCGTGTCAATCACCCAAAGTCTCTTCGTATTGGAAGACATGGAAAAATCACATACCGTTAATAAATGAGCATCCTGATTAAGCAAACCAGCTTTCTTCAAATTTTCAAAACCTGTTAAGGCTTTAAAGAAAACTTCTTCGTTAAGTTCGTGCCCTTCTTCAAACGTAATGGATTTATACAATGCTTCTGATGAAGATCCTGTACCTGCTGCCTTTTCAGACTTCATGCCGGTTAATTTTTCAATCTTTTTTGTATTGTTTTCATTGGCTTCATTTCCCTTTTTAGGAGACAGATAAAATGAAGTCGTTACCATGTAGACAATACCTAATAAGCTATAAATTCCTTTCATTAAAATATTATGTTAAATACATTTCAGTCTGCAAATGTATAAAACATAACGGTGAACGCCATATAACTCTAAAAAATTTAACGCTATTTAAGAAACTTTAACTTACTGATTTTGTGATTTAAAACTCATTATTCATGTGTATCAGAAACAAATTCCAGACTGACGGAATTCATACAATACCGCATTCCCGTAGGCTTCGGGCCGTCATCAAAAACATGGCCGAGATGAGAGTCACATCTTTTACAGAGTACCTCTACCCGCTCCATTCCGTATGCCGTATCTCTCTTATAATATACGCCTTCTTTATCTGCTTCAAAAAAACTCGGCCATCCGCAGCTGCTTGAAAATTTTGAATCTGACCGGAACAAATGGTTTCCGCAGACGGCACAGTAATATTCCCCCAACTCATCAAACTCATTATATTTTCCGGTAAACGGACGTTCAGTTGCCGCTTCTCTTGAGATGGCATATAATTCAGGAGCCAATATTTTTTTCCATTCTTCGTTGGAAACATCCAGTTTCGTGTGATCTGTCCGGGAATAATATGGATTATTTTTTGCTTCGTTTTCCATGAGGTTTGCTTAATGAATTTTTTATCAGCTAAAATCAAACCATAATAGCTCCAAAGTCTTTAATTTTAATTATTTTTAAGTGATCTGTTTAAAACCGTGAGTCAGCAGGGCAATAATTTTTTGATTTTCAAAATCCTGCGGGTTTACTTCCGGATCCAGACCGGATGAATAAACGATTATGACGGATAATTGTATAATATAAATTTATTACCCATTGTGGTATACTGACGATATGAATGATGAAGCCAAAAAAAAACAGTTAAGAAAATATAAAGCCTTTGCCACGGGATTATTCCTTCTGATGGCCATTTTATTTATTATTACAACCATTCTGCAGAAGGATAACAACTCGCACTGGATCGGCTATGTCCGGGCCTTTTCTGAAGCCGCCATGGTTGGTGCCCTGGCAGACTGGTTTGCGGTAACCGCATTGTTCCGGCATCCGCTGGGCCTGCCGATCCCGCATACCAACCTGATAGAAAGCAGCAAGCAGCAGCTTGGTGATAACCTGGGCGGTTTCGTGGTAAGCAATTTTCTTTCCCCTCAGAATATCCGCCCGTATATCCAGAAGCTGAAAATCTCAAATTTTGTCGGCGAATGGCTAGGAAAAGAAAAAAACCAGGAAGTTCTGATGAAAAACCTTTCTGATATTGTCCTCGATATCCTGAATAAGCTGGACGATGCTGCCGTAAGCCTGTTCATCAGCAAAAAAGTATCTGAAATGACGGATGATATTAAACTTAACGCCATTGTCGGAAACGGAATCCATTATATCCTGGAAAAGAACGACCACCAGAGAATCATTACCAGCCTGTCTTCACAGATTAAGAATTATATTACCGAGAATGATGAAATGATCAAAGACCGTGTGAAAAAAGGCAGTTACACTTTTATTCCTTCTTTTGTCGAACATAAGATTGCCGATAAGATTGCCGGCGGCCTTGCCGATTTTTTCGGGGAAATTGAAGAAGACCCCGATCATGAACTCAGGAACCTCATCACCGGAAAGATTTATGAATTCTCCACAGATTTAAAAGAAGATTCGAAATGGGACCAGGAATTTAGAAACATTAAAAACGACCTTTTAAAAGCTGATAAATTAAATGAATATTCCAATGACATCTGGATCTCCATCAAGAAAACATTAACGGAAGAACTTCAGCAGGAGGATTCTTCATTAAAGAAATACCTTTCAAAAAACCTGGATGAGTTTTCAGAGAATTTAAAAACCAATGAAAGCCTCCAGCACAAGATTGACAACTGGGTCCGCGTCACCGCCTATAAGTATATTTTAAAGAACACGCATCAGTTCGGGAACCTCATCAGCTCTACGGTAGGCAACTGGCAGGGAAAAGAGCTCAGCGAAAAACTGGAACTGGAAGTCGGAAAAGACCTGCAGTTCATCCGGGTCAACGGAACCTTGGTCGGCGGGCTGGTCGGACTTATTATTTATACGATTTCTCACTTTTTTATTTAAAATCAAATCACTGAAACAACCATGAAAAAAATCTTCACTTTGCTCTTTTGTTTAAGCCAGGCTTTCTTTTTCTGTCAAAAAGTCGAGCTTAAGGAAGTTACCGATTCATCTCAGGTTTTTAAAGGGGAGATCAACGGCGTTCCCATCACTATGCAGCTGGATTACAGCGGAATTACAGACTGTCATCAGTATCAGCATTTTGTAGACGGATGGTATTATTATGATAAGTACAGGAAGAAAATCCCATTGACCGGAATTTACAGCCTGGGAGAGATTTACCTGTATAATTTCGGGGACCAGCAAAAGAAAAATTCAAAACTTTTTAAAGAAAAAATTGCCGAAAAAACCGTTAACCAGACAGATAATGTTGCAGAAAGCCTGAAGCCTAAAGAAACATTCATTTTCCCGGAACAGGATGCCGATAAAGATGTTTCGGGAACTTTCAGCACGGGAAATAAAAATCTGACGGCCAGGTTACTAACGAAAGACAGCAGGATCTACCGTTTCAATAATTACCTTATCCTTCCCGGCAACAAAAAGATCAATACGTATGATATCATCAATAAAGCCGGAGGCAACAAATTGATTTCCTACGCGTCAGATCATTCAGGAAACAGGGTTTTACTGTACTTTGAAGAAGTTTCAAATTTCAATTACTGCGGAATGTGCGGGGCGGGTGACGGAGAAAAGGGCTACCGGGTCTTATACTTTACCAAAGACTGGAACTATAAAAATTTTGACGAATACCTTACGGAAAGCTGCCTGGAAAATATAGAAGATACCAAGATGGCAAGAAATAAGGATTCTAAAATCCTGAATTTCAAGATCCAGAAGACATCAACATCTGCTGGCTATACACTAACGGTAGATGTAAAAAATGCTTCGGTGACAAAATCGAAATAGTAATCTACAGATAATATTACGATGGTAATGCCTGGTCATATCCATTTTTTTGAGGATTATATTCCTAAAGTTCAGTAATGATTTACCCTGGCAACCGGCCGGATCTTTTTAAAAGTTCCTTATTGATATCATTGATCAGTTCCGGGCCTTCATAGATAAAACCGGTGTACAGCTGAACCAGGCTGGCGCCGGCATCCAGTTTTTCCATGGCATCTTTGGCTGAATGAATTCCGCCTACGCCGATAATAGGGAATGCCCTATTGCTTTTGTCCGAAAGATATTGAATCATTTGAGTGCTCCTTTCACGAATCGGCTTTCCGCTTAACCCGCCGTTACCGATCTGTGCGAGGGCTTCAGGAGATGTTTTTAAGCCTTCCCGGTTAACCGATGTGTTTGAAACGATGACCCCGTCAATTTTTGTTTCAGCAATCAGGTCAACAATTTCATCCAGCTGGCGGTGATTTAAATCCGGAGCAATTTTTAATAAAACCGGCTTCTGAACCGTTTTGGTCTGGTTAATTTCCTGCACGGCCGTAATCAGCTCCCTCAGATACTCCACATCTTCCAGCTTGGCATGGCTACCCACGTTCGGGCAGCTTACATTCAGCACAAAATAATCTACATAAGGATGAAGTCCTTCAAAACACAGCAGGTAATCCTGCGTATAATTTTCGGGACCGGTGTCTGTATTTTTTCCGATGTTTCCGCCGATGATGATTTTCCCTTTATTGCCTTTCAGCTTTTCAATGGCAGTCTGCAGACCGTCATTATTGAATCCCATCCGGTTGATGATTCCGCCGTCTTCAATCAGCCGGAACAGTCTTTTCTTGGGATTTCCGGCCTGTGGTTTCGGGGTAACCGTTCCGATTTCCACGAATCCGAATCCAAGATCAGCCAGTTCATTAAATAAGACTGCATTTTTATCAAATCCTGCGGCCAGGCCTACCGGATTTTTAAACTTCAGTCCGAAAACTTCTCTTTCCAGCCGCTTGTCTTCTATGGGTTTCGGTAAAAACAATCGGGTAATAAAACCGAAATTCTTAAGCATCGAAAAGGTAAAGTGGTGAACTTCTTCGGGATCAAATTTGAAAAGGACCGGACGGATAAGCGATTTGTACATTGAAAAAAAGTTTTACAAAAATACTCATTTTAAAATTAATGGTTTCCTGATGTATGATATTTATTTACATGAATGAAAAACCAATGAATTGCTTCTTGAAATGGGCAATTGCATTTAATATTAACTAACAATATAAACTCAAATCGAAATTCAGGATATCCCCTACTCTTTTGAACTCCTCATTTATTACTGCATTCAGCGTAATTTTTTCATTGCTGATGGGATGATTAAAGACCAATCGGTGTGCATGGAGCATCATTTTCGTCATTCCGAAATTCTCCAGCCACAACTTGTTCTGTTTATTGCAGCCGTAACGGCGGCACCCTAGAATAGGATGGAGGATATGTTTAAAATGTTTTCTCAGCTGATGCATCCTCCCCGTTTCAAGCACAGCTTCCACCAGACAATATCGGGAAGTCTGATGCACCCCGAATGCCAGGTCTATTTCCGCAGTCTGTAAGAGTTGGTAACGGGTAATAGCATTCTGCCTGGTTCCGTCCTCATTGGTCAGATCATAATCGATGGTTTCTTCTTCTTTCGTCCAGCCCCGAAGAATGGCCAGATATTTCTTTTCAACCTGTCTTGCAGCAAACCGGTCACTCATGATTCTCAGGGTTTCTTTATCTAAAGTAAACAGCAGGATTCCTGAAGTTTTCCGGTCCAGGCGATGAACGGGGTATACAGATTGCCCGATCTGATTTTTTAATTCCCGGATCGCATAGGCATCCGCTTCTCCGGAATAAAAAGATTTATGAACCAGCAGTCCGTTGGGCTTATTGATGGCAATAAGATACTCGTCGCGATAAAGAATTTCTAACATGGGACAAAAGTAAAAATTTCCGGTTGATATTACAGTGAAGGTTCTATCTGCGTATCATTTTCCTAAACAATATTTAATTGATTTGCTGTTTTTCCAACGCAAAGATCTGCTTTTCTCTATGCTTTATTTCAAATGACGAAGAAGGAATGGAATGAGCAGGCAGATCTGATGAAATCCTGCGACAGCTTCGCGCAATAAACTTATTTGCCTTTACCTTCTCAAAATAAAATATAATGCACAAAATATTATATCAGATTTTTTATAATGATAGTTGCCTAACATACCTATAGAGATCCCCGTGGCTGATGATTACTTTCAAACTTCAGATGGATGTTGAAAAACGGCAGCATGCTGTTTTCAATTCTTCCGTTTTCTTTGCTGACTTCGCTTCCGTGGGTTCCGATATATTCTTCGGCCTCATGTTTGATCTTCATCATTTCCAGAGTTTTGCTGAAATCCATGCAGGTAGGCGGGATATGTCTGAATTCATCATTCCTTCCCCAGTCGAACTTTATCGCTTTTAATTTTCTAAGGTTTTTGTAATGTGAGAAAGGCAGTTCTGAAGTTGAATGGTTCTTCATTGCCTGCAGAACGGAAGCATCCGCTTTCAGCTGGTCATTTTCGAACGAGAAAGGGAAATCAGCATAGAAAGGGGGATTTTTTTCATTCCCGTTATAGGCTCTTGCGATGGCAATAATAATATTTGTCCTGGAGTTTTCAGGTTTTAAAAGATCCTCTGTTTTTTTGAGGGCATCTAAGTTTTTATACAGCTCAATCTCTGTCAGCGCAAAATACCGGGCATCCAGAACTCCGGGAGAAAGCGCATATACGGACGAAAAAACGTCAGGATAAAGGATAGCATTCCGTAAAGCTCCGTTTCCTCCCATAGAATGACCTGAGATCCCGCGGCTGTCTTTGTCAGCGATTGTTCTGTAGCGTTTATCGATAAAATCCACCAGTTCGATTGAAGTAAAATCCGACCAGCTTCCGGACGAATTTGAATTGGCATAAAAGCTTCCTTTAAAAACCGTGCTTTCATCCGGCATCACGACAATAACAGGCTTTATCTTTTGTAAATGAATAGCACGGTCGAAAATATGATTAATATGATCACTATTTACCAAGAGGCTATCGCTCCAGAAAAAGCCATGTAAGAAATAAATCACAGGATATCTTTTCGCAGATTTTTCATAATCCGGCGGAAGGTATACTGAAACTCTCCGTGTAGGATTTTCCCATGCTGTGTTCTGTAATGTTTTTGCTGTAATATAAGTGGTAACAACTTTTCCGGCAGGAATGGCCTGAGCTGACAAGAACTGAGTAAAAAGCAGAAGGGTAAAAAGTAAAAGACTGAATTTTCTCATTGTAATCTGTTGATTTTTACAAATATCGATAAATTACCTCAAATTGAGACAATATATCTATTAAACCTAACAGAGTTTGAAAACCATTAGGTTATGCCGCTCTTTATCAGTAGCCCTGATCGCAGCGGCATCCTTTTGCGAAGCAAAAGATATAGCGGAGAGCAGGTTCCCGGCTCCTAAAAAAATAATAGGTTAAAATTCGTTGTAGAATATCCGTTTTATTTATTTTCGCAAAAAAATTTCAATCATGAAAAAATTAATATTCGTGCTTTTCTGCAGCATTTTCCCTCTGGTATCTTTTGCTCAGCAATCCGACTCTTTGAGGCTGGGGAAATCCAACCGTGAGTTTTTCATCAAAGGGGATCAAAAATACAAATTCTCCGAATACAAAAAGGTTTTCACCAACCAGGAAGCGCTGGGCTACATGAAAAAGGCAAACACCAACAGTACGGTATCCCAGATCTTCGGAGCCATCGGCGGCGGTTTCATCGGCTTCGGTCTGGTTAAAGAAATTACAAAAAACAAAACGGTATATTATAACGGAGTGGCTGTGAAAGAAAAGCAATCCGGAGGCTGGGGATTAATAGGAATCGGACTGGGAGCTGTCGGGATCGGAATCCCTTTTGCCATAAGCGCTGATAAAAACTTAAAAAAAGCAATAGATACCCAGAATAAGGAACCTGGTGCTGATGAAGCGAAAGCAACTTCCTACAAGCTCGACATCCGCGGAAACAGCATCGGTCTCAGTTATAACTTTTAAAAATACAGAAAGGCAGTTTTTTAGCTGCTTTTTTTATTGAATGTCATGGAATTGGAATCCAAATTCCTATTTTTGCACTTCAGACGTTAAAAAAATTATGGCAAAGCAAGAAGATGTTTTCAAGAAAGTGATTTCTCACGCCAAGGAATACGGTTTTATTTTCCCTTCAAGTGAGATCTACGACGGTTTATCCGCTGTTTATGATTATGGACAAAACGGTGCCGAACTTAAAAATAATATCAAACAATACTGGTGGAAAGCGATGGTACAGCTGAACGAGAATATTGTGGGTATTGATTCGGCGATCCTGATGCACCCGACTATCTGGAAGGCATCGGGCCATGTAGATGCTTTCAACGATCCATTGATTGACAATAAAGATTCCAAGAAACGTTTCCGCGCAGACGTTTTGGTGGAAGACTACTGCTTAAAAATTGAAGATAAAGAAAACAAGGAGATTGAAAAAGCAGCGAAAAGATTCGGTGACGCTTTTGATAAAGCTCAGTTTGTGGCGACCAACCCGAAAATCCTGGAATACCGTTCAAAAAGGGAAGCCATCCTGGCAAGGCTGGCAAAATCCCTGGAAAATGAAAACCTTGCCGATGTAAAAGCTTTAATTGAAGAGCTTGAAATTGCGGATCCTGATACCGGTTCTAAAAACTGGACGGAAGTAAGGCAGTTCAACCTGATGTTCGGAACCAAATTAGGGGCTTCTGCAGATTCTGCGATGGACCTTTATTTAAGACCGGAAACGGCCCAGGGGATTTTCGTCAATTTCCTGAACGTACAGAAAACCTCGCGCCACAGACTTCCTTTCGGGATTGCCCAGATCGGAAAAGCATTCCGAAATGAGATCGTTGCGAGACAGTTCATCTTCAGGATGCGTGAATTCGAACAGATGGAAATGCAGTTCTTCGTAGCTCCGGGAACCGAGCTTGAATTTTACGAACAGTGGAAACAGAAGCGTTTGAACTGGCATTTGGCTCTAGGGTTAGGAAATGATAATTACAGGTTCCATGACCATGAAAAGCTGGCGCATTATGCCAATGCCGCGGCTGATATTGAGTTTAATTTCCCGTTCGGGTTCAAAGAACTGGAAGGCATTCACTCAAGAACCGATTTCGACTTAAAGGCGCATGAAGAATTCTCCGGAAGGAAGCTTCAGTTCTTCGATCCTGAGAGAAATGAAAATTATGTCCCTTATGTGGTGGAAACTTCGGTTGGCTTAGACCGCTTGTTCCTTGCTCTGTTCTCACACTGTTTAAGAGATGAAGTGCTGGAAGACGGTTCGGAAAGAACGGTTTTATCCTTACCTCCTGCTTTGGCACCGATTAAAGCTGCTATTCTTCCGTTAATGAAAAGAGACGGTCTGGCAGAATATGCAGAAAAAATCTTCAACGACCTGAAATACGATTTCAACTTATTCTACGAAGAAAAGGATGCCATCGGGAAACGCTACAGGAGACAGGATGCCATCGGAACCCCTTATTGTATCACCATTGACCACGATTCCCTTACCGACCATACGGTAACCATCAGGGACAGGGATACCATGCAGCAGGAAAGGGTGCCGGTTTCAGAGCTGAGACGAATCATCGACGAAAAGACGAATTTCAGAAATTTACTTTCTAAACTATAGATTAAAAGCCTTGAGAAATCAGGGCTTTTTGTTTTATACCATATCGGTTAATTCATTATTTTTGAAACTAAAATTTTACCATGAAAAAAATACTCTTACTGACATTCGGTTTCGTTTATGCCTTATGCTTTTCGCAGACTCAGGATCTGGCCACTTTAGCTGCCGGTGAACATGTGGGGATAATGCTTTATTTGACGAGCAAGACAATCTTTACGGATATGTTTCTCTATATTCTTACGGGAAATCAGGTGACAAAACAAAAAAATTCGAATACGTCATCTTAGATAAAAACCTCAATCCCGTCGCAAATAAAGAATTTGAAGGAGATATTACGGCAGGCTCCTACATGGGATATGTAGACTTCAGGAAAAAAGTAATTCTCCGTCCGAGTTCTTTGGATTATTCTAAAATAAAAATGAGTGAATTGTTTTCACCGCGTTCCATGGAAATCGATCTGACAAGCAATTCGATTCAGCAAAAAACCTATTACGACTATGACAACGGAACGTTTAAGGTAATCAATCAGCCTAAAAACTGGAAAGCAGCCCGCCAGGAAAACCGGGAAGAGAAAAAAGCGAAAGGCTATAATTACTACTCAACCGTTTTTGAAATCAAAGAAGGCGGTTTTCTAGCCATTGAACTCAACGACTACGGCAAATATGTCAACAATAATTCTTTAATAAAATTTGACGAAAACAAAAACGAAGTCTGGCGATACCGATACAACACCTCCGGTGACAAGAAAAATACCGAAGAACTTGCATTGCTGGAAAAAGATGACAAAAACATCTACTTTATCCGGCAGAAAAAAAACAGCGATACCAAGGAATTCACCTTGCTTGTTTTGGACATGAAAACAGGAAAGGAAGTAATAACGAAGCCTATTTCAGGGCTTTCGGACGATACGATTGACAACATCACGAATTTCTCTTCTACCACAAGAAGCCTGGATAACGATAAAACTTTTGATGATAAAATTGTTATGGTAGGAAGAAACTATGAAGATAAAAAAGGGGTAGGCTTTGCAAGGCTTGTCATTGATAAGAACACTTTTGATGTTAATACCCAAAAGATCAATTATATTCCAGATTTATCTTCTTACATTCCTAGAATCGATGCGCTGGGCTATGTTGAAAAAAGCTATCACCTCCAGCCACGGGACGTATTCTTCTTAAAAGACGGGAGTGTAGGCATTCTTCTTGAAAAATATAAAATAGATTTCAATTACGGAGTTCCTAAAACTACAGATCTGGTCTACATTTTTACAGATAAAGATTTTAAAGTAAAAGGAACAAAAATCTTTGCCAAAGAAAAGTCATTAACGACAAGCGATTATTTATTCTCACAATACATCAATAATGGAAATGATGTTGTTTTCTTTTACCGGGATTTACAAAAAGATAAAGAAACCAAAGAAAAAAACTGGAAATTATTTATCAATACGCTTATCAATGGAACATTTAAACAAGAGATCGTTCCTATTTCGGAAAAAGATTCTTATACCGTAATTCCTTATGTGGGTAAAGAAGGTTATATCCTTCTGAGGGAGTTTAATGAAAAAGAAAAATTTAACAAGATCCGCCTGGAAAGGCTTAATTATTAAGAATCGCTACAGTCTCCTGACCAAAGGTCAGGAGACTGTAGCTTTATAGTAATCGGCAATATTCTTTATTTCATCAAGGCTCAGGTTCCACATAAAGTTCAGGAACTGCCGGTAACTTTCACTTTGGTTTTTAGGATCTACCCTGTCAAGATACCGGTTTAAATTATAGCTTTTCCGGGCCTCATAAATTTTAGCAAAACATTTCCCGAGCCAGGCTTTGTAATAGGTTTCCTCTTCCCCATCCTGCAGAAACTGAAGGCTTGCATAAATACCGATTCCGTAATCTTCAGAATGATAGAAATTCGGTAATGTTTCTATTCTCGCGGTTTTCTCGAGAGCAGCATATGATGCCGTTGCTTTTTCATCAGCAGCTTCAGTTTTCAGTTCCGGAAATATATTCTTCAGATGATTAATCCTTAATATCATTTCAGGATGGGATTTCAATGAATCCTTATTAAACTTTTCTTTGAAGTGGTTATAATTATACAATGAAAAATCCTCTTTCTGCAGCCATTTCTCTTTAAACTCCTGTTTGGGAAGACTGAAATATTTTTTATAGGTTTCCACCTTCAGTTCCCGGGGTGAAATGGTGTCAAAATCTTCCAGCCTTTTCAGGGTATTGATGAACTCTGTTTTTTTGAACTCACTGTTTTTAAAAATACTGTATCCCAGGGAATCTGCCTGCATCTCCTGTTTCCTGTTTTCGGTTCCTTTCCTGTAAACCCTGTTTTTCAGTATGTCAAAAGCTCTCTGGTTACGGTTTTCCTTAGTCGACTTGATGTTCTGGATCACCATTCTGTCCATCTGGTCCTGGTCAATCATATCCAGGAAAGTTTTTGCGGTATGGTCTGAAATCTTATGCCCTAACTCATGGGAAATGACGGCTGCCAGCTGATCATCATTATTCAGCCAGTTAAAAAGCCCCATGTTGATTACAAAAGTACCGTCTGCAAAGCAGTAGGCGTTGGGGGTATTGTCTTTTGCAATGAGGATTTTCAGGTTTTCGGGAATCCGGGGATTATTTTTCCTTAAACGCGCAATCAGACTCTTTACCTGCACATCAAACACAGAATTAAAGACAAAGTCTTTATCTTTTACCTTCTTTTCAAATTCTTTAGAAAATTCCCTGTAAATTTTAGACAATTCATTTCCCCGTTTCCCCGGATAATCAGATTTGCTTTTTTTAATCAGATCTTCAGTATTCACCGAAAAGTTTTTAAGGAAGTCTCTTCGCTGTGCATAATCGGCCGTATCAATAGGCTCATACACCTGTCCGAAAGTAACAGCAAAGGCATACAGCAGGAAAAAGGATATTAGTTTTGTCATCATTTATATCAAATAATCACAAAAATAAATCATTTCATTTCATGTTTTCAAATTTATTTTAACTTTGTTACAGATGCTTTGCTATGATCCTACTTATTTATTTCCTGACGTTTATCGTTATCGCTGCGGCACTCTTTTATCTTTTGGGATATGGTTATCTTTTTAACGGGATTTCCAAAACCTACTTAAAAGGAAAAACCAGCGCGAATATTGATGACGGAAAATTTTTCACCCACAATATTATTGCCACAGGATCTCCAATGTCCTGGGACGAAGCCCCTGAATACAACAAAACCGAATTACCGAAACATATCATTGAAGATTTAATCCATTCCCATACTGCATCTTTTATTGTTGTTAAAAACGGGAAACTTGTTCATGAACAATACTGGAACGATTATCACCGGCAATCACAGACCAACTCATTTTCAATGGCAAAGGCTGTTACGGTAATGCTTCTGGGAAAGGCCATTGAGGAAGGAAAGATTAAAAGTATTGATGACAGATTTTCAGATTATTTTGAGGAATTCAATCACAGGGAATTTGCCCAAAACCTAACTTTAAAAAATCTGGCCCAGATGGAATCCGGCCTGGACTGGAACGAAGATTATAAAAATCCCTTTTTACCGAATGCAAAAGCCTATTACGGAAGAAGTCTGATCAAAGCAACTTTTTCAAGGAATTTCAAGGAAAACCCGGGCGAAAGATTTGAATACCAAAGCGGATCTACCCAGTTTTTAGGCTTTGCCGTAAGAAAAGCGGTGAATCAGTCACTGGCAAGCTATCTATCTGAAAAGTTCTGGGACCCGATGGGAATGGAACACAATGCTGCCTGGAGCACCGATAACAGCGGAATGGAAAAAACCTACTGCTGTATCCATTCTACGGCGAGAGATTTTGCCAGGCTCGGACAGCTATTTCTCAATGACGGAAAAGTTGGGGACAAACAGCTTCTGAACCTTGATTTTATCAACCAAATGCGGGCTCCGACAGAAAAATCCAAAGAAATCTACGGGATGGGATTCTGGATCAACCATGACAATCCGGTAAAGCATTATTATTTCCTCGGACTTCAGGGGCAGTATATCATTATGGTCCCTGAACACAATATGGTGATCGTAAGGACCGGCAGCTATAATAATCTACCGAAAAATGACAGGGGAAGGCCGGATCAGGTGAAATTCCTTGTGAATGAAACGGTAAAGCTGTTCCAGTAAGTATGTATGTATGTATGTATGTATGTATGTAAAGAAATAAATAATTTAATGGAACCTGAAATTCGCTTCCGTGAATGTGTTGTTCTTTAACAAGGCTTAATATTCTGGAGACATCTGCTTCCGCCCGAACGTATTTTCTCCGCTCATGCTTCCGAGCCGCACCTTATCCTTCCCGAATTTCTTATTCATGGCATCCATTGCCTTCATGACCGGCAAATGCAAGTTTTGGGTATCTTCTTCAAAAAGACTGATGAGACGCTGGTCTTCAGTAATAAAATACAATACAGTTGCGGTATACGCAAAGATCGCTATCATCTGAATTTTTGCCTCGGCAGATTAATTTCCTGCGCTTGGGGATAGGGCTTCCGTGAGGTCATGCTTACATCTTCCCTGATTTTCTGATGAATATGATACTGTTTTTCCTGATGATAAGCATACCTCGGATCAGGAATCATCGGCATCTTGGCCATTTTATGGATGGTGATGGTGGGAAAATGATAATCAATTTCCACAGTTCCCAGCAGCAGGTAACAGCCGCCGCCCTGAAAATCGTATTCCTTCAGGCTATCCGGGAAATGGGCAGTATCGAAATATTCTCCGTTTGCATCGATCCAAGTACCGAAATACATGGCTCCTTTTCTAGTAGGCACGTGTTTCCTGGAGATCAGATAGGCCAGCATCTTCACCTGGCGTTTATGGTGCTGCGGCAGGTCTTTTACGAATACGGAACCTCTGTATGAAGTCTGTAGTAAATCAAAAGGGCTGCAGGAAACCGGAAACCCAATAATCTCGATTTCATCAAAGGCATCTTCAAAAGGCTCTCTTTTTAACTCAGGCAGCATATAGGGCTGGAAAGGCTCATCAATCAGCACCATTCCCCTGCTTTCAGCTTTAAAGTTTACCATGAGCATCCTGGCTTCCACCAAAAGTTCATTTTTAGGCTTTCCGGTAAACCGGAAGGCCCCGATAAATATCAAGGTCTGCACGGTTTCAATACCGGCCGGGACACGCCTGATAAAATCTTCCAGTGACCGGTATTTCCCGTTATATCCCCGTTCTTCTATCATCCGTTGGATTGTTCCGGTATCCAGCCCCTGCATCAGGGCCAGCCCCAGATAAATATCCCGGCCATCGAGCACTGTCTGAAGTTCACTATTGTTCACACACGGTGCCTGAATGTTCGCGCCGGACATCCGGGCCTCATGAATATACACCTCAGTCCGGTAAAATCCGCCCTGGTTGTTGATCACCGAGACCATGAACTCCAGTGGGTAATAGACCTTCAGGTAAAGGCTTTGGTAGCTTTCCACGGCATAAGACGCAGAATGCGCCTTGCAGAAGGAATACCCGGCAAAGGATTCGATCTGCCGGAAAGCTTCTATGGTAAGTGCTTCAGAGTGTCCTCGCTCCTTACATTTTTTGAAGAAGTTGGCCTTAACTTCCTGCAGTTTTTGGATCGACCTTTCCTTTCCGCTCATCGCCCTGCGGAGGATATCACCGTCAGCCAGCGACACCCCCCCGAAATACTGCGCAATCTTAATAACATCTTCCTGATAAACCATAATTCCATAGGTCTCTTCGAGATTTTCTTTAAATACAGGATGGAAATACTCAAACTGATCCGGATGGTTATGCCTGAAAATATACTCCCGCATCATTCCGCTTTGTGCCACGCCGGGCCTGATGATGGAGGAAGCCGCCACCAGGATCCGGTAGTCTTCGCATTTCAGCCTTCTCAGAAGCCCGCGCATGGCGGGAGATTCAATATAAAAGCATCCGATGGTCCTGCCTGTCGCGAGGTATTCATTCGCCTTTGATTCGTTTTTGGACAGTGAAGTATCCCGAATATCGACGGTAATCCCTCTGGTTTTTTTGATCAGTTCAACGGTATCGTTAATTGTACCCAGCCCGCGCTGAGAAAGAATATCGAATTTTTCAAGCCCGATATCTTCGGCAGTATTCATATCGAATTGTACAATAGGAAATCCTTTAGGTGGCATTTCAAGTGCCGTAAAATGGGTAATCGGCTCCTCGGAAATCAGGATCCCGCAGGCATGCATACTCCGTTGGTTCGGGAATTTTTCCAGCATGGTGCCATAGCGGTGAACATGTTTTATGATAGAGTTCCGGTCATGGGTTTCTACCGGATGGTTGGCCAGGCTGTCGAGTTCTTCCTTAGGAAGCCCGAATACTTTGCCTACTTCCCGCAAGATCGATTTGTATTTAAACTTGACGTTGGTTCCGCAGAAGGCAACATGCTCTTTTCCGTACTTTTTAAAAATATATTCCAGAATGGTATCCCGGTTCTGCCAACTCCAGTCGATGTCAAAATCCGGCGGCGACTTACGGTTAAGGTTTAGGAACCGTTCAAAATAAAGATCGAGCTCCAGGGGACATATATCGGTAATACCCAGGCAGTAACTGACAATAGAATTGGCTCCGCTCCCTCTTCCTACATGCATTAGTCCCATACGGTTGCTGTAGCGGACAATATCCCAGGTGATGAGGAAATAAGAACAGAAGTTCCGGTCATCAATTACTTTCAGTTCCTGCTCTACCCTATCCTGCGCTTCTTTGTTTTGCAGGCCGTAGCGTTTTTCCAATCCCAGATAAGCCAGCCTGCGGAGCATTTTCAGATCAGAGGCTTTGGATCGCGTATAGTACTGCCTGTTACGAACTTTCTCGAAATCAAATTCAAAGCAGCACGCATCGAGAAGCTTTTGGGTGTTTTCAATAATTTCCGGATGGTACTGAAAGTCTCCGATGATCTCTTTTTCCCGTCTGAGGTATTCCGATTTCCGGCAGATATCCTGTTCCGAAAGCATGGACAACAGTGTATTTTTATCAATAGCCCTTAAGATCAGGTGCAGATTGTATTCTTTCTGGGAACTGAAGGTCACCGGCTGAAGGATCACCATTTTGGAACTATGTTTTTTTAGCTCAGGGCGTATCAGTAAGTTTAGTTCTTCTTCCCGGATTCCGATGTATTCATTGTGCTTTAGTACTGCCGGAATATTGTCCAGCGGGTAAATGACAAATACATTTTCAAAATCCGGAGCCGTTTCCGAAAGTTCTTCACCGTCGCAGTTATGAGCGGTAATCCTACGGTTTATTTCGCCAATCCCGGAAAATTCCCGCGCCATGGCGATATACAGCACCCTGTTTTCTTTCCTGACTTCCATTCCGGCAATGGGCTTAATGCCTGCCTCTTCGCATTGTTTCTTGAAATCATAGATGGCCGTAACCGTATTAATATCTGTAAGCACCAGTTGTTTGATGCCCAGACTTTTGGCTTTCTGTACAAGATCTTCTACGGACATGGTTCCGTAACGGAGGCTGTGGAAGGAATGGCAATTGAGATACATAGGAAGAATATTTTATAATAAAGTTATTTTTCAAAATCAAAACCGGAGGCCCTGCCTACAGCATCGGCCCCGAATCTGTTCTTGAGATAGTCCATGGTTTGGTACAGATTCATCTGTTCTTCGGTGTCTTCAAACAGGCTCATCTGATGGTTCCCATGGACCAGGTCAGTGAACCGAAGTCCGATCAGCCGGATCCGCATCCTTCGGGTATATAGCCGGTTGAAAAGTTCCAGCGCTATCTTCGATAAGGTATGGTCTGCCGAGGTGTAGGCCACACGGTTCTGTTTCGTCTCGGTATCGAAATTAGCATAGCGGATCTTGACTGCCACCGTAGAGGTAAGCCATTTTTCCTGCCGAAGCTGGTAAGCCAGCTTTTCCGACATGTTGTTTAAAATTCTTTTTAATTCCGGGAGATCAATGGTATCGTTGATAAACGTCTGTTCTGTGGAAAGGGATTTGCGCTCGGAATATGGGACTACCGGACTCTCATCAATCCCGTTAGCTTTCTTCCAGAGGTCTTTCCCACTTGTACCGATCATCTGCTGCAGAGCCATAACAGGCATTTCGGATAAGGTATGGATGGTACGTATCCCTATCCTTGACAGGAGCTGGAACGTTTTATCCCCAACCATCGGGATCTTCCTGATGGACAGAGGGTTCAAGAAAGACCGGATATTCACCTCGGGAATCTGTAGTTTCCCGTCAGGCTTCGATTCCCCGGTCCCGATCTTTGAAACGGTTTTATTGGCGGATAAAGCAAAGCTGATCGGAAGCCCCGTTTCTTTGGTAACGTCTGCAGCAATTTCCCGCGTCCACCGGTAACAGCCGAAAAATTTATCCATTCCAGAGAGATCTAAATAAAATTCATCTATACTCGCTTTTTCCATTACCGGAACTTTTTCCTGGATGGCTTCAGTCACGGTATGGGATAGATTTGAATACAGTTCATAATCTCCTTTAATGACCTTAGCTTCAGGACAGAGTCGGAGTGCCATACGAATAGGCATAGCAGAACGCACTCCGAATTCTCGTGCTTCATAGGAACAGGAGGCCACCACCCCACGGTCGCCTCCTCCTATGATCAGAGGAATTCCCCGGAGGGCATCATTATTGCGCCTCTCGCAGGATACAAAAAAGGCATCCAGGTCCATATGTACAATCGCACGGTTCATTATGCAAAACTAGATACTAATTGTATCATTTTTTGTATATTTGTTGATACAATTTGTATCAATGTCAATTTTTTCAGATAACATCAGGCTTTTAAGGGCTAAGAGAAAGGCTACTCAGCAGGAAACAGCAGATGCTGTATTGTTGAGTAGGGTCAGGTATTCCAAGTATGAGGACGGAAGGTCAGAGCCTCCTTATGAAGTACTGATTCGGATCTCGAAATATTTCAATCTGAGCATCGACCTTCTCCTTACTGTGGATATCCGGAAATATCCGCTCGAAGATATCCTGCATCTCCCTGATAACCGGATCGTTCTTCCTGTGATGATCGACCGGGAAGGCAACAATTACATCGAAATTGTTACACAAAAAGCTTCCATGGGATACCTATCGGGATACAGCGATCCGGAGTATATTGAGAGCCTTCAGCAGATCTCCCTGCCATTCCTTGCAAATGGAAAATACCGGGCATTCCCCGCGCGCGGGGATTCCATGCCGCCGTTCAAAGACGGCTCCTACATCATCGGTAAATATGTGGAAAATATTGAAGACTTAAAGCCGCATAAGAGCTATATTTTTGTTACTCTCAATGACGGCATTTCCTATAAAAGGTTTAAGCAGCGAAAAAAAAGAGCAGTCACTGTGGCGGCTGACAATTCTTTTTATAAACCGTATGATATCCCATTAGGAGAAATTGTAGAAATCTGGCAGTATGCTTCAGGAATATTCCCCGAAGATTTTGAACCGGATCATTATAAAAATTATAATTTGCAGGATATGTTTTTGGAGATCAGAAAAGAGATCAGAAATTTAAATGATAAAATTTCTTAATTAAATAAAAATATTCATGCTTAAATACAGTGAAGATGTACTCAAGAAACTGAAAATATAGTAAAGTTTATTTTTTTAAATAACCTCTGTAATCCGATACCTTCACCAAAGGAGTAAGTCATGCAACTATTTATTAAGTATTTCAATCGTTGATTGCACTGAACAATGTAAGTATTGTTTTTCGCATTATTATGAATAAACTGTAAGATTGGCTTCTGTGCCAAAAAAAATCCCATCACCAATAAGAGCCTGTATTTCAATATATTAAATTATTTTAAATACGTCAAGTTTTGTCGCACTGCAGTCATATCTTTGTTTTCCAGAACACCAAAAACTGATTATATGGATAAAATAACTTTACAGCGAACAGAACAGCTTCACCCTACAGTAAGAGAAGAAGTGAAGCAGATTATCAAGGAATGTGATGAAGCATTAACCGGAAGGGCAAAAGTAAGAATCACCCAGGGACTGAGAAGCTTTGAGGAACAGGAAAAACTGTATGCGATAGGCAGAATCACTTCCGGTAAAAAAGTAACGAATGCCAAAGCAGGGCAAAGCATCCACAATTACGGGCTTGCCGTAGATATCTGTTTAATGATTGACGGAAAAACGGCAAGCTGGGATACTGTTAAGGATTGGGATAATGATAAAGTCGCAGACTGGTACGAATGTGTGAAAATCTTTGCAAGACACGGCTGGGACTGGGGCGGAAACTGGAAAACCTTTAAAGACCTTCCCCATTTTGAAAAAAAGAATATGCAGACTCAAAAAGGCCTGATAAAAACAAGCTGGAGAACCCTGCTTAAAATGAACAGGGACCATAACGGATATGTAATTTTATAATTCTCCTTTATTTGAATTTATTTTTTAACACGACGACTTCTGTCGCATCTCCGGCCTACCTTTGCTTACAAGAAATACCAAAAGCAATCATTATAAAGCTAAAACCAATAGTTAAATTTCTCAGAAAACTATTGGTTTTACTTGTCTAAAGTTGTTGCGTATTTCTTAAGAAAAAGTAGAAAATAACAATGAAAAAGACAACCATTCTTTCTTTGGACGGGGGCGGGATCAGGGGAATTATCACCTGTATTATCCTGCGCTACATAGAAGAGCAGCTGCAGTTGTATGACAACCCGAATGCAAAACTGGGAGATTATTTCGACCTGGTAGCAGGAAGCAGTACAGGAGGCCTGATTGCATCTATTATTTTATGTCCCGACGAGCACCGGAAGGCAAAATATTCTATCCAGAAAGGATTGGAACTATATGCTGAAAAAGGTGGCAATATATTCCAGGTTTCCTTTTGGGAGCGTATCGTAAATCCGTTTGGATTGATCAACGAAAAAATACCTCAGGAAGAACTTGAAAAAAACCTGAATGATTTTTTTGGAAAATTAGAATTAAAGGAATTGATAAAACCATGTTTAATAACAAGCTATGATATAGAAAACAGAAGGTCCAAAATATTTAATTCCTGGAAAGCACGCTTAAGCACTGATAATTTTTATGTCAGGGATATCTGCAGGGCGACTTCCGCAGCACCTACTTATTTCACACCGGTCCAGATCAAATCCATGTACGGACAGATTTTCAGCCTGATTGACGGAGGCATGTTCGCCAATAATCCGGCATTATGTGCTTATGCAGAGGCCAGGAAAATTCCTTTTGCAGAAGTTATGAAAAACCATCAGAAAGCAAATTATCCGACGGTGAATGACCTGCTGATCATTTCTATCGGAACAGGTATTGAGGCAAGACCTTATTCTTTTAAAAAGCTAGAAAAAGCAGGAAAAATCGGCTGGGTGAATCCTATTATCGATATTCTCATGTCTGCCAATGCGGAAACCGTGGATTACCAACTGGGCCAGATGTTTCAGACTCTGGGATCAAGGAACCAGAAAAATTATTACCGGCTCAACCCTTCATTGAAGAACGCTTCTCCGGCAATGGATAATGTGAGAAGGTCTAATATTGAAAGTCTGATCCAAGCCGGCCTGAGTTATATTGATGATAACAGAGATTTGCTGAATCAGATCGTTCAAAAACTGATCAGGAATAAAATATAAGCTATTTTACTTATAAAAATAATAAATAAGCTAAAAACCTTATAATAATATATTTTTAAAAATTATTTTTTATACGTCAAGTTTTGTCGCTTCCGCAAAGTACTTTTGATTCAGAAACCAAAACAAAATAACCTGTCACTCAATATCATGAAAATATATTACAATATTCAGTTTGTGATTTAGAAATTTCAATAGCCGGTATCTCCGGGCTATAACACCCAACATATCTTCAAATTTATGATTCAGCCCAGATGCTGGACAGGATATGTATTCCCTAATAATAACAGTTTGCTAGCACTGTATATAACCAATTTATTAACCTTAAAAAAAACCATTAAAATTATGGCAAATTTAGTACAAGAATTAAACAGCTTAGATTTCAGCGTTTACATTGGCGGTCCGTTACAGGCTGCGGTAAAAGCACAACATGACGCATCTATTTCTCAGGTCAACTTTATTAAAGAAGTAGGTTTCACTCCCGGAGCCAGCGGACAGCCCGACGTTTTGAGATATGTGGATTTTAATTACAAAAAGTCAGTCCCTAATCCGGCTTATGATTCAACTGCAACCAGTGGGGCTACAAGCAACAGGTTCATCGATGCGGAAGTTAACCTAAAAGTACCTTTTCTTTCAATGCTTACCATTCCGGCTCTGAGAATTGATGAAATGACCATTGATTTCAACGCTAAACTAAACTCTGTTGAAACCCAGAATGTTTCCAGCGAATTCAGTGGCACTGCCAGCTTAAGTGCCAAGTTCTGGAAAGTGAAGTTTAATGCATCTGCATCATATAAAAAGACTTCATCCAGCACTTCCACCACCGAAAAAACCTATACTTTGGGAGTACATGTAAAAGCGGTAAACGACGAATTGCCGGCCGGACTTTCAAGAGTTATGGATATGCTGGAAGACAGTATTTCCGCAGTCAATAATTAACCTTTTCGGATGGTTGCATCAGCAACCATCCTTTTCTACCATCTTATTAACTAAAAAAATTTTATCATGCCAAAATTAAATGAATATCTGGGAGGAATTGTTTCTGAAATTGCTTCTGCCCGAAAAATGGCCGATCTGCAGACCCTGGAAATCGCAAAAGAATACGCAAGAGACGAGATGCTGAAAAACTTTTCGATTCCGAGAATGAAGATCGGAACCGTAGATCTTACCATTCCTTTTGCCACAGCAGGAAGCCAAACCATTCTTAAACTCAGGGATTTCGCTTATGACGAAATTATCAAAGTAATGAAAACAGGCTACAATGCAGCCGATGCATCAAGCGACAAGGAGCTCAAGAATTTTCTGTTCGACATGGAAATATATTATGATGATGTCATCAATAAAATCAGAAAAGAAAACACGCTGACAATAACTGCGGCACAAGAAAAGTATTTTGATACCATTCCTGAATATATCACCGAATTCTGTGTAGGCCAGCCCAATTTTAAATGGGGTGAAGTTAAGTATGAAACACTGCAAAAAAGCCTGAAAGAGCGCACTCTTTTTGAAGCCAGAAAAGTCATCGAAAAGGTTGATCAAAACGAGATCATTGTAGAGGCCAGCAAGCTGATGAGCCTGGATCCGAAATGCCTGATTTATGCCAAAATGAGCGTAAGTGAATCCGGAATGGAATGGTCCCGGTACGAAGATATCAACGGAAATATCATTGAAACTTTAATTCCTGAATAATGAGAAAATCACAGTTTATTCTCGTAAGCCAGCTTAAGGAAAAGCTGCAGGAGTTTCCCGGTATTGTTTCTTCTCTGGAAAAAAAGGACCCTTACTTCATCGATAAAATCATGCTCTGGCTGAAAGCTTCGGAAGATATCTTCTCTACCTATAATATCAGCGAGGTCTCTGAAATAGCCGGCTTCAGGAGCAAGATCATTGCCGCAAGAATAACAGAAGGAAGAGGAGTGAATGTCAAAAAGAATCAGATAAAAGCAGCTTCCGGAATTCTGTACGACATCCAGAATTCCGTACTCACCGTACTTACTCCTTATGAAAGAAAGATCAGCGAATGCCGGGAAATCGTAAAGCAACTGCTGGTACTGACCGCCCAGACCCGCACACAGCTCTATGATGAAAACCTTCCGTTCGAAGATTTTATTAAAAAAATATGGCTGTATATTTTGTCTGAGAACGACCTGAAAATGGGCGCCATCAAACTCAAATCATTGCTTTCTGAGATGGATATTATAATGCTCATGGGTGATGAAATAGAATTAAGCGACTTCTCTTAAAATAACTCAATCCTGAGTTATTTTTTTTTCACGTCAAGTTCTGTCGTTGCCTGCCCGTACATTTGAATCATAATAAAAAACACCGATATAACAACTACCCTATTAAAATTGCCAATCAGATTCCTACCGGACACCTATACCATAAACCAATCTAATTCATACCATATGGAAACACCAAATCACAATCCAGACATCATCTTTGATGAAGACCTTTACACCATAGAATGGAGCGACATCGAAAATACAGAGATAGACTATGACCATTATCTCAATGACATTGAAAACTTCTTCCGCCAGGACATAGAAAATGAAGTCTTTGAAGAAGATCTGTATTAAAATAAACGTAAACACGTCAAGTTCTGTCGCTGTCCACGAGTACCTTTGAAATATACATAAAGCACAAAAACAATCCTTTAAAATTTTATCGAACCCTTTGAATTCACCATTCATAAAATGCTGGACAGCCGGAACTGTGTTTAAAAATAAACAAAAACAGAACAAATTGATGTTTGTCCGGATAAATCTTAAGCCGAAGACCTGAGTGTCTAATAAAAAGTTGCTTCGACCTAATTATCAACCCTTAAAATATCATGTAAGCAAGAACTTGGTTTCCGATAAAGATAACAAATGCTTAAAGAAAAACATCTATGCCTTTTTCTTATATAACCATTTTCCTCTAACCCTTAATTATATAAAAACTGGTTAACAATTCAATTAAAATTAATACAAATGGCAACAAAAAACACACAAAACAATTCGCAAACCCTTTTCAGATTTGTAAGCTTAAGAAACCCGCAGCTAACGGAAACCAAAAAGGAAAATTTTGGTTTTATTCTTAGGCCTTCTAATTTATCAAGTGCTTTTGATAGTGCTGTTAACCCCGGAGATTCTGCGCTTGCAAAATTTCAGGCTTTGGAAAGAGCTGCACAAAACTTTTCCCCTAAAGGATATGAATCTGAACTGATTGTGGAACAGAGCACGTTAGCAGAAGCATTAAAAATCGGCAGAAAAATCTCCAGAAAAGAAACGCTTTCTGCATCTGATGAGGCCACTGCTAAGACCTTATACAACAATAGCAGCATTCAAAGCAAAATTCCTGAATTATGGGACAATCTCATATACCAGATAGTTACAGAAAAGAACTTTTATGTAAAAGAAGCGCTTATTCATATTTTGAAAGCCATTCACTTCGGATATGTCTGCACTTTACCGGTGACACCAGAAACAGCAAAAACAAAAGCGAAAGCACTGACGGCTAGGGTTGTATTACCAATGAAGTTTTTCGGTGACGGATATGAAGGCGCAGTACTTTCAGGGCCGGGATTAAGTACTGGCAGTACTTTGAATGGAGATTCTTCTCAAACAGAACAAAGAATAGCCGATACAACAGATCTTCCTTTATCCGTACAGAACCAATTAATGGCGGAAGGGAATGAAATCTCCGACTTATCAAAATTGAATTTTGAAAAGGAAAGCCTTGAAAAACTAAAATCAGAACTGCAGAGTATTCAAACGGTTTATGTAAAATTAAAAAACAAAGCATACGAGACTGCAAATCTGGAATATAAGGAGCGATACAAAAAAGAGATTGACGCATACAATATACAGCTTGAACGAATAAAATCTCAGATTACAGAACAAATGACCGAAGCTGAAATTGATAAATTATACGAAAGCCTTCAGCCCTTAAACATTCCTCTCTTCCAGCTCACTTATAAAAATGAACTTAACTTTGAAGATTTAAAAGACGGACTTTCCTTAGATTCTTTAAAATTATTTGTTAATTTATTTACTAAAAAGGCAGGGAGGCCTGCAGCCGGCACCTATGATGATAATTATACTGCAGTATTGTCTGAAAGAAAATTGCAGCTAGGGAGCTATATCGTTGAAATGAATACCTTTTATGATACTTATGCAGAAGTATTCGAAAAGCTGGATCAACAGTTATCTGCTGCCGTTCAATTACTGCTTCAAAAATCTCCTCTTAAAGAAGAAAAGTATCTTAATCTGGGAAATATATTAGTGCCGGTAAGTAATTCTCAAAGCAACCTTTCTCAGGCTGTTTCAAGGACTTATTATTTTAAAGCAAGTTATAATACAGGTATCGCGCAGACTTCTTCTTCGCTTACCTTTTATTATCAGGCCGAAAGCAATTCGTATGGTTTAGGGTCAGCAAAGATTTCAGCAAGCACAGACCTGGGCCTTTTCGAAGAAACCTATTCAAATATAAATATTGTCGAAAATAAAGTGACCTTTCCTCCTGTTTTAGTCAATCGATTTGGCAAAGTGATCAGATCATTGAAAATTCAGATTTTCTTTAATAACGGAAAGCAGGCAACTTTAGAATACTCGAATATAATTATTGATCAGCCTTATACCGGAATCTTATATACCGAGGCAATAAAAACAGATGGTTCCGATGGCAACCCTACTCCACAGCCGGGTGTTTTCTTTCCTAAATATTTCGGGGTAAAAAGACTGGGCATTGCCGATTATCTGAAGGTCGTACAAACAACCCATGCGTATGTTCCGGGAGATGTTACTCATATTGAGAATATAATGGCCAAGGAATTTAAGCAGAAATCTACCCGGAAGCTGAGAAGAAGTGAAATTCAGACTACGGCTTCCAAATATACTGAAAGGGAAACCTTAAGTGACACCACTTCAACAACCAGAAATGACATGCAGTCTGAAGTGGCCAACATTATCCAGCAGGATACCAATGCGGAAGCACATTTTAATTATGGTGGCAAATCCTATCAGGTCGGCGGCAGCTTTGCTTCCCATAATGCCAAAGAGAACAGCATAAGACAGGCTGTTGCAAAATCCCAGGAAATCACTGAAAAAGCGACGGAAAGACTGCTTACCAAAGTAGCTGAGGAAAGGATTGAAAAAATCATTGAAGAGTTTGAGGAAAACAATGCTCATGGTTTTGATAACAGAAATGGTGATAAACATGTAATCGGTGTTTACCGGTGGGTGGATAAAAAGATGAAGAATCAGATTTACAACTATGGCAAACGTACCATGTTTGAGTTCATGATTCCTGAGCCAGCCAAACTGCACCGTCTCGCAACCGCAGCCTCCGTAACGGAAACCCTGACCGCTCCTGCTGATCCGAGAACGGCTCCCCGGCCAAGAACAATGGCAGATCCCAAATCAGCGTCATTGGATCAGATACAGTATTGGGCAGGCATCTATGGTGTCAAGCTGACCGAATTAATGGAAACAACCAAAAAGTTCACTACCGGCTCGCAATGGATTAAACTGAATGGCGATGGCGGGTATAAGCATTTGAACATTGATATCCCTGCAAATTATCAGGCAAGCCATGTAAAAATGTGGTATGGATTTGAAAGAAACAGAAAAGGAGGAAGCACTTTATATACCAGCAATTTTGCAGGAGGCATGGTGCCTTTTAACAATGGCTCTACTTCTATTGACGGCATTGCAGAATTTTCTCCTCAGAATGTTACCGGCACCTATGATTTTGTCTATCAGGCATCCAATATTGACTCCGTTAACTTCAATTTTGAAGTGACCTGTAAGCTTTCTGATGCCTATATGAATGCGTGGAAGCAGGAAAATTTCGATGCTATTATCAAAGCTTATCAGGAAGCCTATACTGCATTCCAGGAAAAGAAAAAAGAACTGGAAGCCGTCGCCAAAGAGCAGGAAAAAGAAAACCAGGAAAAAGTCTCCGTTTTCTACCGTGATATGGAAAGGGTCATCCTTAAGCACAACTGTATCGCATTTTTACTTCAGGATTATTCTGCCCTGGGTAAAAACCTTACCAATAATGCCAAAGCCATGCAGGATTTCAGTATTATCCTTGATGAAAATATGGATCAGTATACGGCTTTAGCCAAATTTATGGAACAGGCTTTTGAATGGACCATCATGCAATATACCTTTTACCCTTATTACTGGGCCAACAGAAATGAATGGCAGAATATGTATTTATCCAACAGTGCCGACCCGCTGTTCAGGAATTTCCTTCAGGCAGGTATGGCAAGAGTAGTCATTACGGTAAATCCAGGCTTTGAAGATGCCGTACAGTTCTTCCTGTCTACCGGAAGAATCTGGAATGGCGGTGAAGTCCCTGTTATCGGAGATCCGATGTATATGAGTATCGTTGATGAAATGCGTGAACCGGTAGGATTGAAACAGGGTAAAGCATGGATCAGCACAGTTCCGACTGCCCTGAACATCTTACAGAAAGATTCTGCAGGCTTGGTAACGGCTACGGCATTGCCATTTACACAGGAAAATCCTGACGAGTTTGAAGTTCCGGCTGATGTCGTTACGGAAACTGAATTTCCAATTATAGCCGATGCCCAGCTTAATTCCGGAAAAGACCGGTTTGTTGACAACATCGAACTCAATGAAGGATTTCTTCAGCTGACCACAGATGATAATCCGAAAGAATTGGTAGCCCAGCTGCCTCTGTCTGATCTGAAAAAGGCCCTTCAATAATTTAAAAGTGTAATAGAATTTTTTTCTGAAAATTATACAAATCCCCTTCCTCACAGTAGGGGAACAGGAAAAATGTTGTTTAATACAAAAATGAAATACAATGAATTTTCAGGATTATTTAAATGAAATACAGGATTTTGATGATGCTTCACAAAAAGAACTTCTGGCAGACTGGCAAAACGGAAATATTTTAGACTTTTCTTCGATGATGGAGCAAAATAATAAAAGCTTTCAGGATTTTCTTGGTACCAAAAGCAGCATTTCGCAACCTATACGGCTGGGAGAAACAGTAAGAGGCATGAGCAATGTAAGTCCCTTATTACAGGTACAGCCTTCAAATAATAGTAAAACAGTGCAGCCTATTAAAAATTGTTATTTTATAGATGCACAGATAGAGCAAAAAGGAAATCTCACGGTTATCAATGATTTAAAAAAAACAACTAAGGATAGCTATTTATATACTTCTTTAGATGTTTTTTTTTGATAAAAATCTTAATGGAGTACAGGATCCTGATGAAAAACTGATGTTTACCGTTTATTTTTTCTTCTCAGATGACGGAAATAAGGTTCGTGAGGCATACAATGCATCAAAATTAGGAGAAAACGATATTTATTTTTTTATTGAAGGTGATGAAGATTTTTTCTCTCCTAAAAAACTTTATGCAAAGGTTTCTCCATTTGTAAGAAACCAATTTTACATTAAAGGTGGAGAACTGGACGAAAGATTCTTTAATTCTTCAGTAATGAATTCATTATCAAAGAATACAGCTCTGGATACAGACATAATAAAAGAACTTCTTGAAAAAGGAAGTATTGAAAAGAATAATGTAAATCTGGAGAACATTTTAACAACGCTTAAACAGGGACTTCTGTATTTTTTTTCTACATCAAAAGCAACAGGATGGATTTGTAATAAGATAGGAAACGGTCTGGATTATCTTAAAATATCCGATGACTTTTGGGATACTCAAAGTGAAGATTATTTTTTTGACAAAGATAACCTTCTCAAAAAGATTACTATTTCAGACGATTTACTGAATGATCTTGATAAGCTTTTTGTAGATAAAAAAGGATTGGATCTCCATGACATTACTCCGAATATTCTTGAAGAGTATATAAAAAAATATGCGAATGCAATAAAAAAATTCATCCGTTATTATAACAATTTCATTACAAGAGAGGTAGAGGCTTTTTATAAATTAACAGATAATGAATTGGACAACTTCCCTGCAGGAAAAACGCAAATGTGGGTTGCTTACCGTTGCGGGTTATGGAATGGGTTGGTGGATTTTATATCTTCAATCTTTAAGTTCGTAGGAAGTATTTTAGATGCTCCCTTTAATGCAACCGATGACTTTCAGGGGGCCATGGAAACTTTGGATAATATCTATGATTTTTTATTTGGCGGAGATTTTTGGGATAATTTGGAAAATGCAGCTTCGGAAATGTATAATAAAATGCTGGATTTTTGTAAAACTCACAATAAAGAAGATTATGATTGGGTAAGGGTTTCTTATATTGCAGGAAGCGGGATTGCTTTTATTGCCAGTTTTTTTATACCTTTTACACAGGTTTTAAAAGCAGCCAAACTGGGCAAAATTGCTGAAATTATTGAGATTGTAAATAAAGAAGTCGGAGCCGGCATTTCAGCCGCCGCAAGGTATGGAAAGGATCAGGCATACAAAGCATTAAGTGCTTTACTGGAACTTTTCTCAAAAGGAGGTAAGGCCTTTAAGACTTTTCTGCAACAGGTTTGGAATGAGTTGGAAAAGTGGTTTTTAAGCGCAAAGCACAAACTCTCTAAAGCTAAAGAATTTTTAGGATTGGGCTTTAGTAGAGAAACAGCAGAAACTTTAGGGAATCATGGATTGAAACCGAAGACTGTTTTTCAGCAGACAGGTGCAGGAATGAATGTTCCATATGGAAACTTTATAACAAGACTGGAATATAAGGGTTTTGTAGTTTTTAGAGGCAGCAAGAAAGCAGTTGCCGCTTTTGCGAAAGAGCTGGATGAAATGGGAGTTGAAGCAGCAACTAAATATTTAAATGAATTAGCAGGAATCGAACGCAAAGGTAGAAAAATACTTTATATTGATAATATAGA